>DATCHW010000311.1:0-4179 GCA_036508135.1 Ignavibacteria bacterium | reverse complement strand
TTCTCCGGTACGAATAAGATACTCATTAAAAAATCTTGTTTTCGACGAAGGATTATTAAATATTCCACTTTTTTTATCAGATTATTCAAAAAAGTTAATTTCAATGGTTTATCAACAAGATGGCAAGAGGCAGTTGTGAGTCGTGAGCGATGAGGGACAAGCGTAGAGGGGATATCTAATTTCAACGCTAAATCCATTTAGAAGAATAGCCTTATCAAATATTTCAGGCTTAATTTCAACTTTTCTTGATAATATTTCTAAAAGATAAGGCAAGTCATGTGAACGTTGGAATTCAATTTCCAGATAAATAAGGGAAGCTTTGATGTACTTCTCAACAGCTTGTTGACAATGAAATGCAATAGTATCAAAATAACTTGGAAGGTGTTGAAATATCAATTTGGCAGAACCCAAATCATGGTCTGCTTTCTCTATCCAAGTATTAACAATTGCTGAATCAGATTCTCTCATAAAGTAATTTTGAGGTCTTTATAGCATTATTAATAAAAGAAAATTTGATTTCTTTTTCACTCTCAAATTCTTCTGGGGTGTAAACAATAATATCTAAAGGTATCATGCTACCAATCAATGATTTTCTTATCTCGAAAACTCTTCTATGGCGAGGTAGTTTTGAGTTCTGAATTATCAATAAGTCCAAATCGCTGTCACGATTAGGACTTCCTGATGCATAGGATCCAAACAGAAAAATTTTTTCAGGATTGAAATTCAATGCAATCTTGTTAACAATCTCATTTATTTTTGAGTTTTCTATCATGAGTCCATTTTTTGCAAGTTACAATAATTAAGTTGGTCATGGATAATCTTGTGGAAAAAAAAGCCGTCCGGAGACAGCGTTTTGAGCGGAGAGCGTAGAACATAGAGACTTGAGCGTAGAGACGTGAGTGGTGAGGGACGAGCGTAGAGATTTGAGATATGAGATATGAGTATTTAAAGACACCATTTTTCAGGGTTATTGATTATGGATATCAACATCTTACGTACTTCATCGTATTCACTTAAAATTCGTTCATGAGTTTCTTCTTGAATATACTTACAGTCCTTAGAATAATCAAGCCAGCCCTATGAAATATTCATCACATCAACAAAAATAGTTTTCAATTAGGAATGGTCCTCATAGCCAATTAATGTAATTTATTTAAGTGTATTTCATAGGGCCAGTTTTCTGTTTCAAATTCTTCACCCAGCGAGTCTGTCAGCTTACTTACAAATGCCTTTTCATATCTCCTCTTTGCCCATGACTCTGCCCTGTGAAATATATTATTTTAAGGAATCTAAGTAGCTTTTTATTCTGTTTTTAATAAACCGTTTGCCATATGTGGTTTTAAGATATTTCTCACGATGTACTGCATCTTCCAAACATAAGCAAAATTCATAATAAACTATTTCTAAGGGAATTCTATTCTTTGTAGAAAAAACTTTACCGTTATTGTGTTCAGATAGTCTGTTATTAAGATCAGTTGTAAAACCAGTATAAAATTTTCCATCCAGTTTACTTTTCAAGACATATACATAATAGCTTTTCATGGGAATATTATTTCACAGGGCTGACAATACAGGCTGTTACTGATCATGATGAACGACGCATCTGGTCGGTAAGAGAATATTTTTCTTCCTTCGGAAAAGTTTTAGAAATTTCAAAGATCTCCATGGCCAATTTATAGGCTTTCTGATTTACCCTGTGAAATATATTTATTTGAAAAGTACCACTCACCTAAAGTAGAAGATGTATTTCACAGGGTGGACAATCAAATCCTTAAAACTTCCTACTTTACTCATAATCTGCTTCTTTAGCAAATAATTCTAACACCTCTCATATCTCTTATCTCTACGCTCATATCTCACCTCTCATATCTCACATCTCATCTCTCACATCTCATATCTCACCTCTCATATCTCACATCTCACCTCTCATCTCACATCTCATCTCTCACATCTCATCTCTCACTTCTTCCTGAATGCCCCAATATCAGCAAACTTTTCAAACCAGATTACCCATAAAACAAAAACAAAAGAATAAGTGATGTAATTAAACATGTCATGTACATCCATTGCCAACAGATAAGCACCATGTTTCTGGATATAGATAAACAGGAATACAAATCGCATAATATTTACAAAGTTGAGGAAGATAAGACCAGCGAAAATATAAATCCAGCGATATTTGTTTTTATCTCCGGTCAGAAAAACCAGTATGGCAAATAAAAACATGGTCTGAAAACCCAGACACCCCTTTGCCATGGCAATGGATCCATTCGCACCGATCAGGTACTTAGTTTCAACAAATGCTTCATAACCCAATAATGCAAGAATCTTTTGGGAAGATGTAAACAGAAAATTAATCCATAGGTCATAATCAAAAAACTCAAACAGAAAGTTAGATGCTATTATGTAAATGTATATCACAATAATAACACGAAGCTCGTTTTCAAGAAGGCTTGTATTTATTTTGAGCTTAGACAAACCAGTCAGAAGAGCCATCTTATACTTCCTATACCAGAAAAAAAGGATGGTGATCATGCACAAAAGACCCAGGGTTACAGGAATTGAAAGCATAGAATAATCCTGATTTTCTAATCCGGTTAAATGAGCCCCTACAGCGTTGTATATTGAAAGAACCAGAAAATGAGCAATTATCAACAGAAATGTGAAGAGAGTCCTGCTCCTGATGGATGTTTTAGTGATCCAAACGAGGAATAAAAAAAGAGCCATCCATTTTTTAAATCGTATCTCTGGAATGAATCCATCTAATTGTGTGTTATTCAGTACCACCAGGTGATTTTTAATGGTAACCATTGACCCGGCCCAATGTAAGAGTTGATTGGCAAACTTTTCTATTAGTAATAAATAAGAATTTGCAAGAGAAGATAAAAATGGAATAACAGGATCAGAGTCAAAAATAAGAAACCTTAAAATTATGTAGGTAAAAAGTAAAATAAGGATTGAGATTGCAAAAATTTTAGCTTTCCTATTTAGTAAAATATCTCTTAGTTTCATTCCGGAAGTAAATAAAAAGTATTTGGATTTAATAAAAAAAACCTCCGTGTGTGGAGGTTTAATCTGGAATTAAGATTCCGGTTTTTTACCCTTTTTCCTTGCAGTAAAGTAAGCAACACCAGCAACCCCTAATACAGTTAACAGGCCTCCATCTAATGGAGCTCCGATAGGGCATCCACCCCCACCGCTGCGATGGTCTTTATCTCTGTGTTGTTGCCAGTTATTATCTGAATGCGGAGTCTCAAGGTTCATTGCATTTACAGAGAAACCAGTTGCCAGGAAAAAAAGGATCAAAAGGATTTTAATTCTTTTCATAAAATTTATGAATTAATTAAATTTAATAAATCTAAGATATCTCAATAATGATGGAATAGCAAATTTCTTGTCAATGAAAACTAAAACTTCATCAAATTTATGACTACTTTAATCACAGTGAGCGTAGAGCGTAGAGACGTGAGATATGAGATATGAGTAATGAGATATGAGTAATGAGTAATGAGTAATTTTGACTCACTACACACTTCTTCTTATGAGAACCATTTTTCAGGATTATAAATCATGGATATCAACATCTTACGGACTTCATCATATTCACTTAAAATTCGTTCATGAGTTTCTTCTTGTATATACTTACAGTCTTTAGAATAATCAAGCCAGTTTTCTGTTTCAAATTCTTCACCCAGCGAGTCTGTCAGCTTATTTACAAATGCCTTTTCATATCTCCTCTTTGCCCAAGACTCTTTAGTTTTTATTTTTGGAATATGTTAAAGTATTCTCGAAAAATATATTTTCTATTTCGTTTAAATCCAGTTAGTTCTTCTAAGATTCCATCTTTTTGAAAATCAGCAATAAGTCTGTTCGCTGTAGAAGGAGCTATATCCAGTAAAGTACAGACTGAATTTGAATCCGTAATGGGATTTTGATAAAGTGATTTAATAAGAATAAGTCCTCTTTTAGACTTACTACCCATCTTCGAAATTTTTCCGATCTCTGTCTTTTCACGTAGGATTATTATCTTTTTGAAAACATTAATTGAACTTGAAGCCGTCTCGATGATCCCAACCAAAAAGAATTTTATCCATTGAGATAAATTGTTTTTAGTCCTGGATATCATTAGATTGTCAAAGTAATGTGTCCTGTTTTTTTCAAAGAAATCAGATAAATAAA
>DATCHW010000310.1:0-1571 GCA_036508135.1 Ignavibacteria bacterium | reverse complement strand
AACAAAAAATGAAAAAATTTATTACAATTATTTTTTTATCGTTCATTACTCTTTTAACAGTCAATTCTCAAAATCCGCATGAAAACAGGAACCAGTTAAATGCAGGTATCGGCTTATCAGGGTGGGGTGTTCCAGTGTATGTCGGATTGGATTTTGGTATTCACAGAGACGTTTCTTTTGGTATTGAGGGTTCCTTCAGATCCTTTAATCAAAACTATACCGGATCAAGATATAATAGTTCAATTATAGGTTTATCGGGAAATGTGAACTATCACTTTAACAGGATTCTGGAAATTCCGAAAAACTGGGATTTCTATGCAGGATTAAATCTTGGATACTACTTCTGGTCTACACCGTCAAATTATCCCGGTAGCGGTTCTTCGGGTCTTGGTCTGGGTGCTCAGATAGGGGGAAGATATTATATAAACGATAGGTTTGCGTTGAATCTTGAAGTCGGTGGTGGGAATGCATTTTCAGAAGGCAAATTCGGAATCAGTTATATTTTCTAAGCATCCGGAAGTTTCCTGCCTTAACTTGCCCTGCGAATAAATGTGAATAATATAACTTAATTCTTATTTTATGTAACGCTATTCATGATTGCGGGATATACCTTTGACAGGTATTAAATCAACGAAAAATCAATCAAACAATAGTTTAGACTTGTCCTGAGATAAGGAAAAAACAATAATTAAAATTAAAAAAAATGAAAAAGAAATTAAAAATATTCCTTCTACTTATAATCTTGTCATTGGCCACTTTTTCCTGTTACCCGCTTAACCAAAGTGGATATAGAAATCAGGGGAATAGAGATCAAGGTAGCAGGCATCAAAGACATCAACAAGATTCCAGGGAATATGGAGACAGGAATCACATTTCTCCTCAGTAATATAAAGTCTGATAGTAGATGTTGAAGATCTGTAATATTACCTTCTTCCTTAATCTTCCCGGTAATTGCAATATCAGATTTGAATGAAACTGAGAGCATCATAACTATGACATCATAAGGTTGAAAAGCCAGTGGCAATGAATACCATTTGCCTGAATAAACTGACCTACAAAAGTCGGTGTTAAATGGTTATTATTTAGCTATTTATGGCGCGTAAAACCAGACCTGCCAATTATAGATAATGCACCCTTATTCAGAAGTCTATGTTGAAAATGACAAAACACACTTAAAAAAGAAGCAACTATTCTATCATTAATAATCCAGAATTGAATTAAAGAGAATTTGAAATATCTTTACATGCCTGCACTTTGAATTATAACCTTAAATGGTTCACTTTGGTTCGAAAAAATACAATGACATGAAAAACCTGGATGAAGAAGAATTAGAAAAATTTATCAGAGATAATAAAGATAGGTTCGATATATATGAACCTGAATCAGATCATAATCAACATTTCTTAAATAAATTAATAAATAAATTTAAAGAAGTAATCAATATTGTGCCTTATCTGGTAAAAGTCGGATTAGCAACAATACTTATATTTATTTCATCCTTTCTTATCTGGAGAACCTGGATCTGTCCTCCCCTTACACGAGTTTCTTTAAAATACTGGAAAGTAGAACAT
>DATCHW010000309.1:0-1445 GCA_036508135.1 Ignavibacteria bacterium | reverse complement strand
CCTTAGGCGTTCAGATGCAATCAGTACGATTGATAAGTTACAAATTGCGGATCTCGAAATGAATATGATCACCAAAACAGTAACACGGTTAAATAAGAAAATCGATTTAACCGCAAAAGAGAGTTCTTTGTTGGAGATGTTTCTGAGAAACAAAGAAAAATTACTATCCCGTGAGTTTATAATTGAACATGTATGGGGCATAGATTTTGATCCAAGTACCAATATTATTGATGTGTATGTTAATTATCTTAGAAAGAAAATAGATAAAGATTACGAACCCAAATTAATTCACACAAAATTTGGATTTGGATTTTACTGTAGTGAAAAAGAATTATAAGGATGAACATTAAAACAAGATTATCATTGCAATTTACCCTTATTGTCGCTGGAATTCTTTTGTTCTTTTCATTACTCGTATATTATTTCTCATATACAAGTCAACTTACTAAATTCAGGGAAAACCTTCTCGACGGTGCAAAGAATACCGCAATTCTGTTAATTAACGTGGTTGAAGTCGATTCATCTTTATTAAAAAAGATTCACCAATCAACTATTTCATGGGAAGAAGAGGAAATTGCATTAACTGATTCCGCTTTCAATCTGGTCTACGGCAATAACATTCAATATCTTTCAGAAAAAGTTATGCGAACAAATTCCAATAATGGAAACATAAATTACTTTACTATCGGAGAAAAGGATGGGGTCTGTTATAAGCACAATTTTAATAATCGGACATATAATGTGTTTGTTATGGCTTTCGATAATACCCGACCTGAAAATTTATCGGAACTTAGGCAAATCCTTCTTTGGAGTATTCTCTTCAGTGTATGGTTATCTGTACTCTTATCATATTTTTTCTCAAAGAAGGCAATCCAACCAATATCACGTATAATTAAAAGCGTTAAGAATATTAATTCGTTAAGGTTGAATAATCGGCTTAACGAAGGAAACCGGAAAGATGAAATAGACCAGTTGGCAATAACATTTAATGAAATGCTGACCAATCTGGAAATTGCATTTAAAAACCAAAAGGATTTTGTGTCAAACGCTTCCCACGAATTGCGGACTCCTCTAACAATAATGATTAGTGAGAGCGATTATATATTAAGTCGTAAACGAGAAGAGGATGAATATATCCAACATATTTCCGGATTAGTAAATGAGCTAAAGACACTAAATGCGTTAATAAATAGTCTGTTGGAATTAGCTCAAATTAACAGGGATAATAACATTCAGCTTTCGAATGTTCGAATTGACGAAATAATTTACAATGCAATCCGTCATGCAAAAGCAAAATATCAGGGACGAAAAATTATACCAAGAATACTATATCCGGAAAACGAGAATGATCTGCTTGTAATCGGTAATTCTGGTTTACTTGAAATTGCTTTTAAAAACTTGCTGGATAATGCCTGTAAATTCTCAAATGAAGATGTTGATGTTGA
>DATCHW010000308.1:0-144092 GCA_036508135.1 Ignavibacteria bacterium | reverse complement strand
AGATTCTTTGTGGATGTGTGGAAGTACTAAAATTATAAATGGATTCGAGTATGGAATAATGTTTAAGACGACGAATGGAGGAAATATTTGGGGATATCAAATGGCAGATACTTCAATAAAACTTATGGCATATGCTTATATAGATTTTTTAAATAAACATATAGGATGGTCTTATAGACCAATAACCAGTGGTGTTCATACATTAGTTGGTGGAAATGATACCACTTTTTTCACAGGAATGAAATTAGTTGAGAACTTTGTTCCATCGGGATATACACTTGGACAGAATTATCCCAATCCTTTTAACCCTTCTACAAATATTCCGTTTGAACTGAATGAATCAGGATATATCGTTCTGAAAGTATATGATATAACCGGAAGAACAATAAAAGAACTGGTAAACGGAAGATGGGGAAAAGGTAGATATATACTTGATTTTGACGGAACAAACTTGCCAAGCGGGATATATTTTTACAGAATAGAAATCACAGGTCAGTCAACAAAGGAAAAATTTATTGATTCGAAGAAGATGATGTTACTTAAATAATTTTGAAAAAGAGGGTCCCAATCGGGGGATTGGGAACCAGTAGTAAGTGGCACGGAAACTCCCTCTCCATTCAAGGAGAGGGACTGAGGGTGAGGTGTGAATCATCATTATTTTTGTTGTAATGATATATTAAAAATAGATTTTCAAAACTTTCCACCCCACCCCAAACCCCTCCCCTTGAATTGGTAGGGGGTGTTTAGATTTTCTTCTACGAGTAATTTTATTTTTACAACCCCCTTTTGTTCCCCCTTTAGTAAGGGGGAATTTTCTATTCAAGGAAGAGGAATGATTTACTCACTAACCAAATAATAAATTTTCTTCCCACTTTTAAATTTTAAATTAAATTTTTAATTTTGACTTTTAATTTTTCAATTTTTACTAAAAATTTGGTTTGAAAATTTATTTTATTAAATATATCTTACATATTAATTTTGAAAAAATATGTCAATAAAAGTAGAAAATTTAACAAAGTATTACGGTTCCCAGGCGGCTGTAAAAGATATATCATTTGAAATAAATACGGGTGAAATAGTAGGGTTCCTTGGTCCGAACGGAGCAGGTAAATCAACCACCCTTAAAATGATAACTACATACCTTAGCCCTTCATCAGGAAAAGTGTTCGTAGATGATCTCGATATTTCGGAAAAATCGCTCGAGGTGCGAAAAAAAATTGGCTACCTACCGGAACAAAATCCACTGTATTCGGATATGAATGTTCTTGAATATCTTGAGTATGCCGCTGAACTCCAAAGCATTCCCAAAACGGAAATTAAAGATGCAGTAAAAAAAATGGTGAAAGTCTGCGGTTTGATAGAGGTTAAACATAAGGATATCGGTGAACTGTCAAAAGGATTTAAACAGCGTGTGGGATTAGCTCAGGCGATGATTCATAACCCTGAACTCCTATTACTTGATGAACCTACATCAGGCTTGGATCCAAACCAGATAGCGGAAATCAGAAAACTTATAAAAGATCTTGGAAAACACAAAACTGTTATGCTCTCCACGCATATCCTGCAGGAAGTTCAGGTTTTATGCGACAGAATTATAATTATAAATAATGGTGAAATTGTAGCGGATAATACCTCCGAAGATCTTAAAAGCAAATTCAAAACTCAGTTTAATGTTAAGGTTGTTATTAAAAGGAATCCGGCTATCGGCAAAGAAAAATTAGTCTCAGAACTTGAATCAATCAATAATGTCGATAAAGTAAAAGTAGATCAGGAAGATGATGTTTGGAAAGTTGATATTTTAACATCTAAAGATACCGATCTGAGAGAAGATATTGCAAGGAAAGTAATGTCTATGAATTTAGTTATGCTTGAACTTCACCAGGAAGAAACTTCGTTAGAAGACATATTTAGAAATTTAACCAGGAAACAATAACTTTTATGGATAAAATTTTAGCTGTAACCAAAAAAGAATTAAGATCATCCTTTAATTCTCCGATTGCATACATAATTATTCTGCTTTTTCTCGTTGTTACGGGATGGTTTTTTACTACTACTATCTTTCCGACGGGACTTGTATCGATGAGGGGAATCACGGAAAATATTATAATTCATCTCGTTCTACTGATATTTGCTGCGGCAATATCTATGAGAACTTTTTCAGAAGAGAAAAAATCAGGAACGTTAGAACTTCTCCTCACAAAACCTTTAAAGGATTTTGATATAGTGGTAGGAAAATTTCTATCGGCACTTCTGCTGGTGGTTTTCACGTTTATTCCCACTCTCGTATATGTAATTTCATTCAAAATATTTGGATTGGGCAGTATTGATTTAGGTTCAATTTTTGGCGCATATCTTGGCTTGATATTTATTAGCGCACTTTATATTAGTATAGGTATATTTATTTCCTCATTGACGGAAAATCAGGTGATTGCTTTCATCATAAGTTTTCTTATAATACTGATTTTATTTTTGTTCAATAAAATTTTAGTATTTATACCTTCGCCGTTAGTGTCAACTATTGAATATCTTAGTTCGGATTATCATTATTTAAATATTGCAAAAGGAGTAATTGATACGAGGGATCTGGTATATTTTATAAGTGGAATTTATATTATGCTGCTTCTTACGAAAACTTCTCTCGAACGCCGTAAGTGGTAAATATTTTAAATCAAAAAAATTTAATAGGTTTTTAAATGGATAAAAAAGATATAAAAAGAGAAACAATAATCAGAATTGCAATAATTATCGGAATCATTATTGTACTGAACATTATTTCAGTGAAATATTTCACGAGATTTGATATTTCAAAAAATAAAACATTTACGCTTTCTCCCGTTAGTAAAACATTAGTCGGTAACCTGAATGATAAGATTGTAATAAAAGCTTTCATCAGCGATAATCTTCCTGCACCTTATAATAATGTAAGAAGAAATGTAATGGATTTACTCGGGGATTATAAATCATATTCAAAGGGAAATCTTACATACGAATTTTATAACCCTACAGGCGAAGGTGATACTTCGCTCGAAAAAGAAGCAAATAAATTCGGTATCCCCGCAGTCTCTATACAGAATATTGAAAAAGATAAAGCCGGATATATAAAAGCATATATCGGTTTGGTTTACCTCTATCAGGGTAAACAGGAAGTAACACAGTTCTTACAGCCGAATGATAATATGGAGTATGAAATATCCACCAGAATTAAAAAAATATCAACTGACCAGAGAACAAAAATCGGATTTCTTGCAGGACATGGTGAATATGACATAACAAAAATGCAGACCATTTATAAATTGTTAAATGATTCGTATCAGGTATCTAATATAAATGCATCCCGTAACCAGGCGATTCCTGATTCCATTAAGGTCCTGATTATTATGGGTCCTAAACAGGGATTGTCAGAAAATGAAAAATTTATCATTGACCAGTATATTATGAAAGGCGGAAATGTAGCGTGGCTGTTGAACAAGGTTGTTCCAAATGTCCAGCAGAATATGATTCTCGGAGAACTAGTGCAAACTAATCTTGATGATATGCTATTGTCCTATGGTGTGAAAATAAATAATGATTTAGTAAGGGATTTAAATTGTGCACAGATATTACAACCTTCCCAAATTGAAGGTTTTTCTGTGCCGATTGATAATCAGTTCTTCCCCGTTATTACTAATATTGATAATCAAATTGCTGCTTTTAATAACCTTCCGAGTGTTGTTCTTCCTTATGTAAGTTCAATTGACCTCGGTGCAGCACAGGGTAAGGAATTAGTTGCAAAACCTTTATTAACTTCATCCGATAAATCCGGGAAAGATGAAGGATTTTTTATTCTTAATTTTGAAAGATTCAAAGGACTGACTCCCAAAGCATTGGACACAATGTTTGCGTTGAAAAATCTTGTTGTAGGTGCCACTTATCAGGGTAAATTCAAAAGCTTCTTCACCGGTAAAACACCTCCTTCGGATACTTCAAAAGATGCACCGGTACTGAATATTACGCCGGTTAATGAATCTACAAAAGAATCAAAAATGATTGCAATCGGTGACGGTGATTTTGCGTGGGAAGAAAACAGACCGCCAAAAGAAAATCTGGTGTTCTTCCTTGATCTGGTAGAGTACCTTGCGGATGATGTGGGATTATCGCAAATAAGGAACAAAGAAACATCCGAATCTAAAATAGAAAATATCTCTGATAGTACAAAAAAAGTGTTTAAGTATTTTAATTTGATAGTACCTCCGGCTCTTGTCCTTCTGGTTGGCTTATACAGGTGGAATAAGAAAAAAACAAGAAGAAAACTACTATCGTCAAATTAAAAAAGTTTATAAAATATTTTAATTATGAATTCAAAAAAGAAAATATATATTCTCGCAGGTATCTTTATTGTTCTTATTCTTGTAGTGATTCTGATATCTGACCGCGGAGAAAAAACAACTTCCGGTAAAAATATCGAAAAACAATTTTTCACTGTCGACTCAGTAACCGTTGATAAAGTTGAACTCGAAAAAGCAGGAAAGAAAACTATATTGGTTAAAGCAGGATTTGAGTGGAGATTGTCGGAACCTGTTAACTACTCTGTACATCCGGGCTTTGTTCAGTCATTAATTTCAGATTTGAAAAATTATAAACTTGACCAGATTGTTTCAAGCAATGCAGAGAATAAAGTATTTTATGGTTTCAATGACACTAATACCATAAAAGTCACTGTTTATCATAACGGAGTTTCTGCCGGCTCTATGCTTATTGGAAATTCTGGAAGAGGACCTTCTCAGTCATTTGTGAAAAAAGAAGGTGCAAACGACGATATATACCTTGCAGACGGATTGTTGTTGAATAATTTCAATAAAACAAGTAATGAATGGCGTACTAAGTCTATTATCTCTATTCCAAAAAATTTAGTCAATTCAATTGAATATATTTCTGCGAAAGAAAGTTTTAAAGTTGTCAGGGATTCCACCCGGAAATATTTTATTGAGAAAGACTCTGTAAATTCATTCCAGTTTGATGGAATACTAAATCTTCTTAACGATTTCAATACGCAGACTTTCCTCGATTCAGTTTTATCCGACGACCTTAAACCCTCGAACACTGTTAAAATTGATTGGGGAAAAATTACGGAAATAAAGTTTTATCCTGCTGATGAGAAATCTGATTATTTCTTCATCAGGGTCTCGGATATAAAACAAATATTTAAATCAGATAAAAATTTCGTAGCGAACCTGATTAAAACGAAACAGGATTTATTAAAACACAATTAATCCCGTAAATTCGAATATAAATGAGTTGACTTGATATTTAATTTTATTTTTTGTTGATTATAGTATAATATGTAGATTATAATGCTTTCATTAATTCTTTTAATAATAGTCAGTTACCTGATTGGTTCAATACCATTTGCATACATAGTTGGCAAACTGTTCAAAGATATCGATATCAGGGAATATGGCAGCGGAAATTTAGGTTCTACTAATGCATTCAGAGTTATGGGTATCCCGCTTGGAATGCTGGTGCAGATTCTTGATATTGCAAAAGGATTAATAGTTGTAATGTCTGTATCAACATTCTTTTATCACAATCTTCCTTTTAGAAATATCACTCCTTTCGAAGATATTACCGTCCTGAAAATTATAGCAGGTGTAAGCGCTGTTTTAGGACACACATTCTCAGCGTTTGTAGGTTTTAAAGGAGGTAAAGGCATCAATACTGCTCTTGGTATGCTCATATCTCTATCACCTGTAGACGTTTCTATTAGTTGCGGATTTTTTGTTATAATATTGCTCTTTTCAGGTTATGTATCCCTCGGCTCGGTTGTTGCATCTTTTATATTTCCGATTGCAATGTTTATAAGGGAGAACATTTTCGATGTCGAAATATATGGTTATAAAACACTTATCTTTTTCAGTATAGCCGTATCTATATTGCTAATATATAATCATCGTTCTAACATCAAAAGACTTCTATACGGCAACGAAAATAGATTCGAAAACCTTTGGGTCTTCAGATGGTTTTACATAAAAGCTCCTCTATCTCGTAAAAAGAAATCATAAAACTTTTTTATTATGGAAATTGCCGTATTAGGTGCAGGAGGGTGGGGAACTACTCTTGCAATTCTTCTCAATAAAAACGGGCATAAAGTCACACTTTGGGAATTTAATAAAGAATATGCAGAAACTCTCAAAGAATACAGAGAAAACTTTTATTACCTTCCGAAAATAAAAATTCCTAAAACAATACAAATTACTGATAATCTTGAATTTGCTGTAACAGGAAAGCTGCTCTTACTTATCACTACACCAACTCAGTTTATAAGGGGAAGCTTGGCTCCTTTGAAGAATTTTGACTTTAAAAACCAGATAATTGTAAGTGCATCCAAAGGAATTGAAAACGGTTCACAAATGCTCGTTTCCGAAATTGTTTCTGATATCTTTAAAAAGGTAAAAAAACAAAATTTTGCCTGTTTATCCGGTCCTTCTCATGCGGAAGAAGTTGCCAAAAAAATTCCGACTGCAGTTGTGTGTGCTTGTGAGAAACTTAGTATTGCAAAAATTGTTCAAAATGTATTTTCTAACTATTATTTCAGGGTTTATACGAGTAAAGACCTGAGGGGAACAGAAATCGGCGGAGCTTTAAAGAATGTAATAGCAATTGCAGCGGGAATATCCGATGGAGCAGGTTTCGGGGATAATACCAAAGCAGCTCTGATGACCCGCGGAATTAATGAAATTATGCGCCTTGGTCTTATAATGAAAGCTCAAAAAGAGACGTTTTTCGGGCTCTCTGGAATAGGGGATTTGATAGTCACATGTTCATCCAAACACTCACGAAACCGCTTCGTAGGTGAGCAAATCGGTTCAGGTAAAAAGCTTAAAACCATTCTTAAGGAAATGAAAATGGTTGCAGAGGGCGTAGCAACCTCAAAATCTGCATATCATCTGTCAAGGAAATATCAACTCGAAATGCCAATCGTAGACCAGGTTTATGAAATATTATTTAAAAATAAATCGCCGAAGGTAGCCACAGAAAGCCTTATGAACAGGGCTTTAAAGCAGGAACACAATTTATTTGTTTTCTAACAACCGGTAAGTCATTAAGAAAACAAAAATTTTTCAACTTTTTTTAATAAAATCCATTGACTTATTAAACAGTTTTATATATATTTGTAATTCCTATAATTCTTTCAGTTCTTTTTAAATACCAGCAAATATTAAGAATATATAGTGAGTCAAGAAGAAATCAGATAACTTTGAGTTTTATAACTTTCTAATAGTTTTAATTACTATGGAGAGTTTGATCCTGGCTCAGGACGAACGCTGGCGGCGTGCTTAATACATGCAAGTCAACTTGTCTTACGGTAGCAATATTGTAAGAAGAGTGGCGCACGGGTGAGTAACACGTAGGTAATCTGCCTTTAGGACTGACATAATGTCGAGAAATCGGCACTAATATCAGATAATGCAGCGGCTCGGCATCGAGACAGTTGTTAAACCTTCGGGGCCTAAAGATGAGCCTGCGGTCCATTAGACTGTTGGCGGGGTAAAAGCCCACCAAATCAACGATGGATAGCTGGTCTGAGAGGATGATCAGCCACACTGGAACTGAGACACGGTCCAGACTCCTACGGGAGGCAGCAGTAAGGAATATTGCTCAATGGCCGAAAGGCTGAAGCAGCAACGCCGCGTGAAGGATGAAAGGCTTTTGCTTGTAAACTTCTGTAAGAGGGGAAAAAGAATCCTTTTTAAGGAATTGATTGTACCTTCAGAGTAAGCCCCGGCTAACTACGTGCCAGCAGCCGCGGTAATACGTAGGGGGCAAGCGTTGTCCGGATTTACTGGGTGTAAAGGGTGCTCAGGCGGATTTGTAAGTCAGGGGTGAAACTCCGGAGCTTAACTCCGGAACTGCCTCTGATACTGCAAGCCTGGAGTTTGAGAGAGGGCAATGGAATATCTGGTGTAGCAGTGAAATGCGTAGATATCAGATAGAACACCAATGGCGAAGGCAGTTGCCTGGCTCAATACTGACGCTAAAGCACGAAAGTGTGGGTAGCAAACAGGATTAGATACCCTGGTAGTCCACACCCTAAACGATGAATACTAGATGTTGGTCCTTTTAAGGATCAGTATCTGAGCTAACGCATTAAGTATTCCACCTGGGAAGTACGATCGCAAGGTTGAAACTCAAAGGAATTGACGGGGGCCCGCACAAGCAGTGGAGCATGTGGTTTAATTCGATGCAACGCGAAGAACCTTACCTAGGCTTGAAAGGCTAGCTAATCCTGATGAAAGTCGGGGTGCCGCAAGGCGAGCTAGTACAGGTGCTGCATGGCTGTCGTCAGCTCGTGCCGTGAGGTGTTGGGTTAAGTCCCGCAACGAGCGCAACCCTTGTCCTTAGTTGCCAACAGGTAATGCTGAGCACTCTAAGGAGACTGCCTACGCAAGTAGTGAGGAAGGTGAGGATGACGTCAAGTCCGCATGGCCCTTACGCCTAGGGCCACACACGTGCTACAATGGCTACTACAAAGGGAAGCAAGACCGCGAGGTAGAGCAAATCCCTAAAAAGTAGTCTCAGTTCGGATCGGAGTCTGCAACTCGACTCCGTGAAGCTGGAATTGCTAGTAATCGCGCATCAGCACGGCGCGGTGAATACGTTCCCGGGCCTTGTACACACCGCCCGTCAAGCCATGGAAGTTGGGGGTACCCGAAGTCGCCTTTAATAAGCGCCGAAGGTAAAACCAATGACTGGGGCTAAGTCGTAACAAGGTAGCCGTACCGGAAGGTGCGGCTGGATTACCTCCTTTCTAAGAGAATATTAAAAACCAAAGTTCCTGGTTTCTCTTGCTCACTTTTAAGTTTATATTACCTTTGGGCCTATAGCTCAGTTGGTTAGAGCGCACGCCTGATAAGCGTGAGGTCAGTGGTTCAACTCCACTTAGGCCCACTTATCTGAGGTTCTGCTCAAACTTATTTAGGGGTTATAGCTCAACTGGTAGAGCATCTGATTTGCATTCAGAAGGTTAGCGGTTCGATTCCGCTTAACTCCACTGAATTTTAAAGTTTTGTTTTATTGAAATTAGTTTTACAATTGTTCTTTAACATTTTGTCCATTAAATTTATTTTTTTACAAATTTATATTGATGCTATAATTATCACAAAATGCTATCTGTAATCAATATAAGATTTTTGGTAAGTTCTTAAGGGCAAATGGTGGATGCCTTGGCACTAAAAGGCGATGAAGGACGTGGCTACCTGCGATAAGCCTCGGTAAGACGGTAACAGTCTTAGACCCGGGGATCTCCGAATCGGGCAACCGGATTAGGGTAATGCCTAATCATATTCCGCTGAATAAATAAGCGTGAATAAGCCAACGAAGGGAACTGAAACATCTAAGTACCTTCAGGAAAAGAAAACAACCGTGATTTCCTTAGTAGCGGCGAGCGAAACGGAATCAGCCTAAACCGTGTAATGTGTATAAGACTGCAATCCTTGCATTACTGGTGTTGTGGGACTTTCAGACTGATTTGCAGTATGTCAGGGAGTTACAAAACATAATTTTAGTTGAATGATTTGGAAATGTCAACCATAGACGGTGAAAGTCCGGTAAACGAAAAAGTTATGACTCCCGAAAGTATCCCAAGTAGCGCGGAACACGTGAGATTCTGTGTGAATCTGCCGGAACCATCCGGTAAGGCTAAATACTCTTTAGTGACCGATAGTGTACAAGTACCGTGAGGGAAAGGTGAAAAGTACTCCTAACAGGAGGGTGAAATAGAACCTGAAACCATTTGCTTACAAACGGTAGGAGTCTCGAATTGCAGCTTGCTGTGATTCCGGATGACTGCGTGCCTTTTGTTTAATGAGCCAACGAGTTACTCGTATGTAGCCGGGTAAGTCTTTAAGAGACGCACCCATAGCGAAAGCAAGTCCGAAATGGGCGAAATTATGGTTACATGCGGTAGACGCGAAACTGTGTGATCTATTCTTGGCCAGGATGAAGTATCGGTAAAACGATATGGAGGTCCGAACTAATGTGGGTTGAAAACCGCTTGGATGAGCTGAGAATAGGAGCGAAAGACCAATCAAACTCAGAGATAGCTCGTACTCCTCGAAATAGCTTTAGGGCTAGCCTCGAGTAATAGTTTATCGGAGGTAGAGCACTAATTGGGCTAGGGCCGTCACAACGGTACCAAACCCAGATAAACTCCGAATTCCGATTAAATGTTTCTCGGGAGTCAGGCAGTGGGGGATAAGCTTCATTGCCGAGAGGGAAATAACCCAGACCACCAATTAAGGTCCCCAAGTTCATGTTAACAGACTAAGGATGTTAAGTTGCTAAGACAACTAGGATGTTGGCTTAGAAGCAGCCACTCATTTAAAGAGTGCGTAATAGCTCACTAGTCAAGCGACTTAGCGCCGATAATACTCGGGACTAAACATGACACCGAAATTGTGGAATTCCGATTCGTCGGAATTGGTAGAGGAGCATTCTATTTGCGACTGCGGTTGAACGCAGTCCCGACTTGTCGGGAGAAGGTGTCTGGTGACGGATGCTGGAGCGGATAGAAAAGCAAATGTTGGCATGAGTAACGATAAATACGATGAAAAATCGTATCACCGAAAATCTAAGGGTTCCTGAGCAATGTTAATCACCTCAGGGTTAGTCGGCCCCTAAGCCGAGGCCGAAAGGCGTAGGTAATGGGAAACAGGTTGAATATTCCTGTACCATCGACATTTAAATTTAAGTGACGCAGAAGTGAAAGGAGAGCCGTCTGATGGAATAGACGGTCTAAGGGCGTAGGCAAGGGTAACTTTGTCGAAACCCGAACGGGAGGGCGTAAGCCCACAAACTTTCCCTAATCAGGCTGCCAAGAAAAGCTTAAATGTATACTAAGATGACCGTACCGTAAACCGACACAGGTAGATGAGGAGAGTATCCTAAGGTGCTCGAGTGAGCCGTGGTCAAGGAACTCGGCAAATTAACCCCGTAACTTCGGGATAAGGGGTGGTCACCTATGGTGACCCGCAGAGAAATGGGCCAAGCGACTGTTTAACAAAAACACATGTCTATGCTAAGTCTTTAAGACGATGTATATGGACTGACACCTGCCCGGTGCTGGAAGGTTAAGAGGAGAGGTTAGTTCCGATTTATCGGAGCAAAGCTTTGAATCGAAGCCCCAGTAAACGGCGGCCGTAACTATAACGGTCCTAAGGTAGCGAAATTCCTTGTCGGGTAAGTTCCGACCTGCACGAATGGTGTAACGATTTGGTCACTGTCTCGACCACGGGCTCGGTGAAATTGTGGTACCGGTGAAGACGCCGGTTTCCTGTATATGGACGAAAAGACCCCGTGCACCTTTACTGCACCTTAACATTGTGTTTGGATAAGGCTTGTGTAGAATAGGTGGGAGGCTATGAAGCGGTGGCGCTAGTCATCGTGGAGCCGAAATGTGAAATACCACCCTTGTCTTGTTCGGATTCTAACCCAGACCCCTGAATCGGGGCCGGGAACCGTGTTAGGCGGGTAGTTTGACTGGGGCGGTCGCCTCCTAAATTGTAACGGAGGCTTTCAAAGGTTTCCTCAGCACGCTTGGTAACCGTGCGCAGAGTGCAAAGGCATAAGGAAGCTTAACTGCGAGACCTACAAGTCGAGCAGATGCGAAAGCAGGACTTAGTGATCCGACGGTAGAGTATGGAATTGCCGTCGCTCAAAGGATAAAAGGTACGCCGGGGATAACAGGCTGATCTCCCCCAAGAGTTCACATCGACGGGGAGGTTTGGCACCTCGATGTCGGCTCATCGCATCCTGGGGCTGGAGAAGGTCCCAAGGGTTTGGCTGTTCGCCAATTAAAGCGGTACGTGAGCTGGGTTCAGAACGTCGTGAGACAGTTCGGTCTCTATCCTATACAGGCGAAGGAAACTTGAGAAGGGTCGCTCCTAGTACGAGAGGACCAGAGTGAACGAATCAATGGTGTACCAGTTGTCACGCCAGTGGCACCGCTGGGTAGCTATATTCGGTTGAGATAAGCGCTGAAAGCATCTAAGCGCGAAACTCGCTTCAAGATTATGTTTCCCTTCCGTAGCAATACGGAAATAAGACTCCAGAAAGATTATCTGGTGATAGGCTACAGGTGTAAGTCTGGCGACAGATTCAGCCGAGTAGTACTAATAAGTCGAATGGCTTATCTTAATTATTTTATATTGATCAGGTAGCATTTTTGTAGCATCAAATGTTCTAAATAAATAAGTTTTCTGGTGATTTAATATGAGTGTTACACCTCTTCCCATTCCGAACAGAGTAGTTAAGCCTTATATCACCGATGGTACTGCATGAGCAATTGTGTGGAAGAGTAGGTTTCGCCAGATTTAATTACAAAAAGCCGTCCCGATATATCGGGACGGCTTTTTTTTATCTCTGATTTTGTCATCCTGAACTTGTGCGTTCTTTGCATCCGATTCATCGGTGATTTCAGGATCTCGTCTTCAATCGAATATCGATGCCGTTGTTGGTGTTTTAGCTTAGCGCCACCAACAACACAATTGGAAATTATTAATTGCTTATTATTATTTCATCAATAAATATCCAAGCAGGGTCTCCGGCTCCCGGATGCCACTCTAGAAGTTTATTCCCCTCTCATTTCCAGGAGAGGGGGTAGGGGTGAGGTGGAAATTTTAATATAATAATTTTTTCATATGGCAAAATAAAAATATTGATTCACACCCCACCCTCAGTCCCTCCCCTTGAAGTGGGAGGGAGGTGATTTTTCGACTTACTAATTGATTAAAATTTCATCAATAAATATCCACGCCGGATCTCCCGCTCCCGGATGCCATTTTGGTAATGTACCATAATTCTTTGCTATCACTTTGATATATCGTGCCTCCTTATTAATTGGAATTCCGAAATCTTTTATTTCTAAATCTTTGCTCTCAATATTCATATTAGTATTTACAAAACCTGCTTTAGTAAAATTTATTCCATCACTTGAAATTTCAAATTCAACATCGGTCGGAAAACATATCCACGACATCACATCCTGCAGAAATCCTGCTTTTACTTCTTTTACAAATTGAACTTTTCCTAAGTCAACAATTGCTTCAAAATCCTGTCCCATATATCCCTGCCACTTTCCAAGCCTCCAGTTTTTTTCACCTCTCTCTAAATCTATCAATGCTTCATCACCGCCTCCTGTATATTGAGGACTGTATTTTGATATTATTTTTATACTTCTTCCTTCGGGTACTTTATAAAATTGAGCCGAAACAATTTTGCTGCATTCACCTTCTGAGTTATATGCAATTGCTTTGATAATTACAGATTCATTTATCTCAAATGGTTTTGTATATAATATCGAATTTAAATCCGGCTCCCCTCCGCATATAACATAGTATATCTTATCTTCACCAATATCCGTTTTCAACTCAATGGTTTGTTTTCCCTGATAACTTTGTTTTTCAGAAACAATAACAGGCACTTTCACAATAGGTTTAATATCAATGGATGTTACCGGAACATCTTCATCCCTGCTTCCCCAATTTTTATTTGGCTCGGAACCCATTTTAAAAACAATTTCACCACCATTCATAATATCATTATGAGTGATATAACATTTATTGTATTTATTCCCATTCATTTCAGCAGATTGTATATAATAATTTTTATCTGAAAGATTCTCTGCCCTTATGATAAACTTATTTCCGTTCTCAAGATTGATTGTTACTTTTTCAAAAAGCGGACTGCCTATAGCATATTGCAACTGCCCCGGACAAACCTGGTAAAAACCCATTGCACTCAAAACGAACCATGCTGACATCTGCCCACAGTCTTCATTTCCGATTAAACCGTCAGGGTCATTTTTGTAAAACTCTGTATTGATTTTGTGAATTAATGCCTGTGTCTTCCACGGCTGATTTACGTAATCATATAAATAAGCCATATGATGTGATGGTTCATTACCGTGTGCATACTGTCCTATCAGTCCTGTGATATCACTCAAATCCATTCCTGACATTTTGGATTCTGTTATAAATAATTCATCGAGTTTCCCGGACAGTTTATCTTTGCCTCCATGAAGTTTTATAAATCCTGTCATATCCTGCGGAACATAAAAACTATATTGCCATGCATTTGCCTCGGTATAATTGTTGTTTACTTCCTGAGGGTCAAATGGTTTATACCAGCCTCCGTTCATTCTTGCCCGCATAAACCCCGTTGAAGGGTCGAATAAATTTTTATAATACTGAGCCCTTTGATTGAATCTGAAAAAATCCATATCGTTCGTTATCTCAAGTTTTTTTGCAGCCTGGCTTATACACCAGTCGTCATAAGCATATTCAAGAGTTTTTGAAACTGATTCGTGCTCTTTATCCTGCGGAACAAAACCGCTCTCCCTGTAATAACTTAGACCAAATAAGCTTGTATCAGCACTGTGTTTCATAGCTTCATATGCTTTATATACATCATATCCCTTTATATTCTTTATCATAGCATCAGCAATCACAGGTACTGCGTGATACCCTATCATGCAATATGTCTCGTTAGCTGATAGTTCCCATACGGGAAGAAGTTTGCCTTGTTCATACTGTGCAATAAAAGTGTTTATAAAGTCATTCGTCCGTTTCTGGTCAATGATTGTAAGCAGAGGATGTTCAGCCCTGTAAGTATCCCATAATGAAAAAACAGTATAATTAACAAAATTATCTGCTTTGTGAATCTTGAAATCCCTCCCCAGATAATTTCCGTCAACGTCCATATATGTATTCGGAGTCAGCATCGAATGATAAAGTGCAGTATAAAATATTGTTTTTTTGTCTATTGTCCCTCCATCGACTTGAATTTTACTTAACTCTTTGTTCCATTCCTCTTTCGCCTGATTTATTACTCCTTCAAAATTCCAGTCAGGTATTTCGCTGTCAAGATTTCTCAACGCTCCTTCAATGCTGACCCCCGATATCCCAACTTTAACATATATCACTTCATTTTGTTTTGTCTTATAACCTACTATTGCTTTTACGTTTTTTCCATTCGTACCCTGAAAACCTCTCACCATTTCATCATCTGTATAAAAAGAAAAATGCTCGAAAGGTTTTGAGAACTTAATCACGAAATATACATATTGATTTCTTGCCCAGCCGGTCGAATGCCGCATACCTCTTAATTCGTTATTGTTCACAATTTCTATCGACGATTCAATTACATTATCCCTGTGTTTTAAATCAATAATGAAATCCGATAAATTACTTTCGGGAAAAGTGTATTTATGAAGACCAGCTCTTTTTGTAGAAGTAAATTCTGCAAGTATATTATATTTTTCAAGAAGGACTGAATAAAATCCGGGTGAAGCAGCTTCGTTTTTATGACTGAAGCCTGAAGCGTAATCGGAATTTTTCAGCTTAGTATCACCGGTAAAAGGCATTATCAGTATATCGCAGTAATCAGGCACTCCTGTTCCGCTCAGATGCGTATGAGAGAAACCGAATATAATCGAATCCGAAAAATGATAACCGGAACATCCGTCCCACCCTTCAAGGCGTGTATCCGGACTCAGCTGCATCATTCCGAAAGGTACACTTGCTCCCGGATATGTATGCCCGTGGCCTCCCGTGCCAATAAAAGGATTGACATATTGCGTCAGGTCAGAGTTTTGAGCAAAGGAAATCTGTGATATCAATGCAATAAATAAAACAATTATCTTTTTCATTTCACAACACCCTTATATTCTTTTGGTTTTACAAAAATTAAATTATTATTATATTCTTCAGAGTTATCAGAGCTAATAAATTTACAATTCAGCACTAACTCATCTTTATTAAAATTGTGCCGTTGTTGGTGTTTGAATGAAGTGTCACCAACAACATAATTTATGATTAATGGTCAAATATTTTTTTATAATATCCAACATTCTCTTTAATCGGAACAAATATGTACGTATTAGCCGGATACCATTCCATTGTCTTTAAATTCTGTACACTGCCATAAAAATAAACTTTACTTTTATCATAACCTTCCAGCAATTCATTAACCGAAATCAAAAAATATACTTTGCTGGAATTTTCAGGAATAGCAATTTCAATTTCCTTATTCCAAACTGTAATTTCTGAATCAGAATTAATTAATAGCATCTTTAGATTTGCTTTAAAATCCTCAAGTTTATCTGATATAATATATACCTTCAGCAAAGAATCTTCAACGATAGGGGATACCAATACATCTGCATATAAATCTTTTATTTTATATTGCAATTCTTTCCATCTGCCGTAATAATCAGTTGATGACCACGATACAACTGGCCAGCAGTCATTTAACTGCCAGTAAAGTGTTCCCATACAATAAGGCTTTGCCCGCCTTTGTGCTTCGATTGCTTTTTTTATTCCGTATGCCTGTAACATCTGGCTTGTGTTTATATAATCCTGAAAATCTTTTGGTATTAAATATTCTCTTTCCATATATTTCTGAATTGTTTCATATCCGACGGGATGTTTTTGATGCGATTTCATTGCATCAGAATATAAATATCGGTCTTCAGGTAAAGTAAACTTTTCTATTGTTTCCATATTCGGAAACGCCTGAAAACCATATTCACTCATAAATCTCGGGATTTTCTTTTCCAGAACATCAAACGGCTCCATTCCCCACCATACTCCCCAGTAATGGGAATCACCTTCCTTCATCGCCTCCGGATGTCCCCATCCGATCTTAGGAGATGTCGGAATATAATTTCTGCAAAAATATTTATTATCCCTGATAAAATTATAAGGGTATTCTCCGCCCGGAATATCTGTTACAATTCTGTTTTCCTTCCCTTTGACGTTCAGGCATTCGGGAAGTATATCGTTAAATAATTTTAAATAAGCATCCCGTATAAAAGCAGAATCCTTTCCGTCATAATTAAATTCTTTTTGCCAGCCCCAGTTATTCCAGCCTTCATCAATTTCGTTATTCCCACACCAGAGTGCAATGCAGGGATGGTTTTGCAATCGTTTTATATTATCTTTAGCTTCCAGTTTAACATTATTCAAAAATGCAGAATCTCCCGGATTCATCGCACAGGCAAACATAAAATCCTGCCAGACAAGTATCCCGTTCTCATCACATTGATTATAAAATTCATCATCTTCATATACTCCGCCTCCCCAGACTCTGAGCATATTCATATTGCTTTCTTTTACATCCTTTATGATTTTTTGATATTTTTCTTTTGTAACATTCGGCAGGAAGCTGTCCATTGGAATAAAGTTTGCGCCTTTCATAAATATTGGAGCATCATTAAGCTTAAAGTAAAAGCTTTCACCTCCGGAATCTTTTTCCTGAACCAGTTCAATTTTTCTTACACCGAAACTAAATATCTTTTCATCAATCACCTCATCGCCTTTTTTAATAACAAATTTGTATTTATACATATAAGGGTCACCTAAGCCATTGCACCACCATAGTTTAGGATTATTTATCTCAAATTTAAATAGAACCTCTTCAATCTTATAATCCGGAAGACTTTTTGTATATACTAAATATCCTCTGTTTATTGTTTCAAATTTTATTTCATTACCTTTCATATCAGTAATCGAGTAATTTATTTCCTCTTCATCTAAAACGTCTCCTTCGCTTAAATATTTTATTATTTCTTCTGAAATTTCTGCTCTTAATATTACGTCAGCTTTTGATTCATTTAAACCGGTGATATCAACTGCCAATTCACCAATATTTTTTGTACTACATGTCTCCAAATAAACATTCCGCCATATCCCGCTTGTAACAAATCTTGGAGCCCAGTCCCAGCCGTAATGATATGCAGCCTTACGCGTAAAGACCCTGTTTCCGCCGGGTAATCCTTGAATACCTTCTTTCATGTAATATGCATTTGCAATACTATCCCCGGTTTTTACCGGTGATTTAAATACTATCCTGAGTACATTGCCTTTTTTATCAATTATACCTTTGCAATCATATTCCCATTTCCTGAACATATTATCTGCAGTAATAATAAGATGGTCATTCAAATATACTTTTGCATAAGTGTCTAATCCGTCAAAAACAAGATTGATAATACGTCGCTCAAAAGTATCGTCACTTAGATCAAAAACAGTTTTATATTCCCAGTCTTCATTCTCAATCCATTGCAACTTCTTTTCGTTATCTCTGAAAAAAGGGTCCGGAATTAAATTATTATTCAATAGGTCGGTATGCACTGTTCCCGGTACTTCAGCAGGATACCATTTCTCTTTTCCTGCCTGCCGGAACTGCCAATTAGAATGTAATAAGATTTTTTTATTAGTATTTGAAAAAACCATTTGTGAACAAAAGAATAAAAAAACTATTGTAATAAATACTTTCATCTATATTTATTTCAGTGTGCTGTCGGAGTTTCCTCCTGACAGCTTATTAATATTCCAAAATTATCTTTTTTACTTACTTCTAACTACTTTCTACTGTAATCTAACTTCTTCACTTCTTCACTTCTTCACTTCTTATCTCCTGAATTCTTTTATGTATTTTTAATTTTTGATATTTAATATTTAATTTTTATTTTCTACCTACTACTTTCTATTGTATCTATCTATTTCACTTCTTCACTCCTTACCTTCTTACCTTCTTACCTTCTTACCTTCTTATCTTCTTCACTCTGATATATTTATTTCTTTTCTACTAACTACTTAGCTACTAACTACTTACTATAATCCAAAGTTATATGCAACACTTATCCATGGCATAGGAATCAGGAATGTTTTTCCGCCGCTGCCCCCGGGATTAAAATTCGTGAAAACTCCCAGCAAAGCAAAATCCAGAGCAAAACCACCTTTAAAATATCTTCCTCCCATTGAAATCACAGAAAAATTTGCTCCTCTTTCACCGCCTAAATCAATCCAGTTTTCTGTTATAAATTTGAAATTTTTATCTGAACGAGCTTCAAAGCCCAGCAATAAATGCGGACTGCGGTATGTATATATTTTGCTTGTATGTTGCCAATCAATATTATATAATAATCCCCCTCCAATAGTTAATGAATATTTATTTTCAATATCAAATGTAGAAGCCAAATAAAAAAGACCGACATTATAGTCATCATTTATACCTTGAAAACTATATGTTTGTGCGTATGCTAAGCCAAACGAGACATCAATTCCTTCAAAGTGCAGAGGACGTATTTTGGGAGTAATATAGAATACAGGCGGATATGGTGATGCACCGGCACCGATATTAATATAATCAGTTATTCCGAATGAACTGTAAGGAAGAAATAATATAGTTATCCACGGAAAAAAAACTGCAGTGGAAATGTATGCTTTCCCTTTTTTCAGCGTTTTTCCGGTCGGTCCAAAAAGTAATCGCGAGTCATTAGGGTCGGGAGATACGCGAATAGCTTCAATTTGGTCGTGGGATAAGAGAGTGGTATCGGGAGTGGAAATTTTTATAGATATACCATTTATCTTCGAAATATCTTTTCTTGGAAGACTGAAAGTTTTATACTCCGTTTCAATTTTTACAGTGTCATCCGTTACACTTCGGACAAATCCCGTTGCTTCAAATCCGTAATAAAGAGTGATTTTATATTTCTTCCCGATAACTAATGTATCTTGCTGTGCAATGGAAATATTTCCCAGAATAAGAAAGAATAAAAACAAAAAACTAAATTGTAACAAAACCGAATGAATTTTCCCCATAATTCAAAAATAATTTATTTAAACAATTATCTAATTCTACTCACTATTTTCTACTAACTACTATCTTCATTACTCCTTACCTTCTGAACTCCTTACCTTCTGAACTTCTTAACTTCTGACTCCTGACTTCTGACTCCTGATTTCTAACTTCTTACCTTCTTAACTCCTTACCTTCTGAACTCCTTACCTTCTGAACTCCTTAACTTCTGAACTCCTTACCTTCTGACTTCTTACTTCCTTTACTACTGACTCCTGACTTCTGACTCCTGATTTCTAACTTCTTACCTTTTTAACTTCTGAACTCCTTACCTTCTTAACTCCTTACCTTCTTAACTCCTTACCTTCTCAATTCATTATGTGTTTTTTTATTTTTTCTATTTATTTTTTATTTTTAATCTTTAATATTTTTATTTTTACCTTTTTACCTTCTTAACTCCTTACCTTCTTAACTCCTTACCTCCTTACCTTCTCAATTCATTATGTGTTTTTTATTTTTTCTATTTATTTTTGATTTTTAATCTTTAATATTTTTATTTTTACCTTCTTACTTTCTTACCTTCTTAACTCCTTACCTTCTTAACTTCTTTACTCATTATTTAATAAAAATTTCATCTACAAAAAGCCATGCATCATTTCCTGCACCCGGCTTTCCTTCCGGAATCTTTCCGAAGTTTTGAACTTTTACTTTTACGAATCTTGCTTTTGTTTCTTCAATATGAACTAATATATCTTCGCCCCAGCGTTGTATTTCATCTTCATTTGCTACTCCCCTCAAAGTATATTCTAATCCGTCAGATGAAGTAAATATTTCTATTTTCTTTGGTAAATATATCCAGCTGTATTCTTCATTTAACATACCCACATCCACACTTGAAATATATTGAATTGAACCAAGGTCTATCTCTGCCTCCATATCCTCTCCTAAAAATCCCAACCATTCTTTCCCATACCAGGGTCTGCGTCCTTTTATACCGTCAACAAGAGTAAATGCCCCTCCGGTATTATAGCTTCGATGCGGTTCTTTTAAAAGTTTTATTTTCTTTCCCGTAGATTTGTCAACATAAAATTGCTGCTGAATTGTATTTCCTTTCTTTTCTCCATTTTCAAAATATGCAGCTTTCAGTAATGAAGTATTTTTTATTTCGATAGGTAGTGTGTATTTTGATGAATTTAATGAAGGTTCAGAGCCGTCCAAAGTATAATAAATTTCCCCGTAATCTGAAGAAGGAGTTAACTTATATAATACACCATCGTTAGTTTCATTCGGAGAAACTTTTGTCTTAATATCAAAAATTGCCTTTGAGTAATTTATATTTAATCTCGACAGCAATTTAAAATGTTCGAGTAATCTGGATTTAAAATTCGGATAATTTTTTAATTCCGAAGGTGTCCATAAAACTTCTGATAAAGCACAGATTCTTGGAAACACCATGTATTCCACTTTTTGGGGTGAATCAATATATTCTGTCCAAACATTACCCTGTGCACCTAATATATGATTTTGTTCTTCGGTATTTAATTCAGATGGAATTGGTTCATAAGAATAAACTTTTTCAACAGTCGTATAACCGCCGATAGCAAGAGGTTCAAATCTCGGGTCACCCTGATAATGATCAAAATAACAATAACCGCCGGGAGTCATTACAACGTCGTGATTCTGTTTAGCAGCATCAATTCCGCCCTCAGTTCCTCTCCAGGACATAACTGTTGCATTGGGAGCTAATCCTCCTTCGAGAATCTCATCCCAGCCTATCAATGTTTTCCCTTTTGAATTGATAAATTTCTCTATTCTCTTTATAAAATAACTTTGCAAGCCATTTTCATCTTTCAGTCCTTCCCGTTTAATCAGTTCCTGGCAATTCTTACATTTCTTCCAAATATCTTTTGGTACTTCGTCACCTCCTATATGAATATATTTACCCGGAAACAATTCCATTACCTCAGTTAAAACATCTTCAAGAAATTTAAATATTTCTTCTTTCGGACAGTAAACATCTTCGTACGTGCCCCATTCTCTTGCAACATCAAAAGGTCCCCCGGTGCAGGAAAGTTCAGGATATGAAGCAAGTGCAGCAAGCGAATGCCCGGGCATTTCAATTTCAGGTACAATTGTTACATTCCTCATGGCAGCATACTCAACAATTTCTTTTATATCTTCCTGTGTATAAAAACCACCATATGTTATTGTATCATATTTATGCGGATATTCTCTGTAACTGCCTATCAGAGTTCCTTTCCGCCATGCGCCGATTTCAGTTAACTTTGGATATTTTTTAATTTCTATCCTCCAACCCTGGTCATCAGTCAAATGCCAGTGAAAAGTATTCATCTTATACATCGCGATATAATCTATGTACTTTTTTACAAACTCCTTCGGAAAAAAATGCCTGCATACATCAAGATGCATTCCCCTCCACTTGAATCTTGGATAATCTTTTATTTCCAGACACGGGATTTTATTGTTGGTATTTCCCTGAATTAACTGAAAAAGTGTCTGTAAACCGTAAAAAACTCCGGAAGAATTTATTGAAGTGATTCTGATTTCCTTCTCATTAACAGAAAAAGTATAACCCTCATTTAACACTCCGGCATTTTCATCTGTATTCAGAAAAATAATCTTATCACTTATAGGAATGCTTCCAACCCATATTTTCAATTCGAATCCTGAAATTTTTTTTAAGTATTCATTCAGAAAAATTGCATTTGAATATTGGTCTTTTACATTTATGCAGATATAAGTATTATTGTCAATTTCGAAAACACCCTGCTTCATTATCACTTCAGCAGGTAGGGGAATAATATTAAAAAGGGAGTTATCCTGTGCTCTTACTTGTATTGCGAATGCAAGTACAAGGAATAGGAAAACAAATTTTATTTTCAGCTTCATCTTTTATTTTCCTGATTTCTCAAGGATTGATTTCAGAAGTTTAGTTTGTTCATTCATCATCTTTTTGATTTCATCTACATGTTTATCCGCGGTAATATCAGCCTTATAATGCCTTTCTGCCATTAATTCAGCATGTCGTCCCTGCAGATTTTGTCCTATCATTATCAGCGGCATCAAAAAAATCTGAATTACATTAGAGATAAAAAGCCACGTTACAAATGCGGGGAAAGGATCAAATTTGCTGGTTTCCGGTGCAAAAAGATTCCATCCCATCCAGATGACGGTCCAAATAAAAATAATAAAGAAAAATCCCATCGTGCCGACTTTATCAGTAATAAAAACCGCAAATTTTTCTACAGTGCTAAGACTTTTCTTATGTGCGGAATTTACATTTACATGTTTGTTTTCCATGATTAATTATTATAATTATTAAAAAATAATTTCTTTATTAAAATAGTTAAAAACTTAAAATCACAGTAAATCTTTCCATACCAGTGCACTTGCCCCGAGAACTGCAGCATTCTTACCGACTATTCTTGAAGGCAATAGTTTTACTTTATTCTTGAAAATATTCAGCATATACTCTTCCATATATTTTTTTGTCGGTTTAAAAATATAATCACCCGCAAGAGCCAGACCTCCGAATAATATTATAGCTTCAGGACTCGTGATTGCTATAGCATCTGCAAGACTTCTTCCGAGTATCTTACCTGTGTAATCAAATGCATCGAGTGCAAGTAAATCGCCTTTTTTCGCTGCCTCGTGAATTTTCTTTGAAGTAATTTCCCCGATATCTGAATTCCTCAATAAGCTATCAATGTTTTTATTCTCAAGCATTTCTTTTACTGTAATTACTATACCTGTTGCTGATGCATATTGCTCGAGGCATCCTTTTCTTCCGCATCCGCATTGTCTTCCGTCAAATACAGCAATAGTATGTCCCAGTTCACCGGCGAAACCATCATGACCGTAAATCATCTCTCCGTTTGCCACAAAACCACTGCCCAAGCCGGTTCCGAGTGTGACAATGAAAAAATCTTTCAATCCTTTCGCAGCACCGTAAATCATTTCTCCTATTGCCGCTGCATTTGCATCATTAGTAAGAATTACAGGATAATTAAAATGACCTTTGAATAAATTAGCAAAGTTAATTATGCCTTTCCATCTTAGATTAGGTGCAAACTCGATTGTTCCCTTGAAGTAATTCCCGTTTGGTGCACCGATTCCGATCCCTTTGATTGCAATATTTTCGTTTAAATTTTTTATTAGTTTCTTTATTTCGTCTGACAATTCTTTTACGAAGTCATTTACGTCTTCATATTTATTTGTCTTAATAGAATTTTCGGATAGGCAATTCCCGTCTTTATCAACAATCCCGAATACAGAATTCGTCCCACCGATATCTATTCCAATAGCCGCTTCAATCATAAATTTTATTTAATTTCTTTAATATTTATTTTGTCATTCTGAGCGTAGCGAAGAATCCCAATAGTCACCCTTCACTTCGTTCAGGATGACAGAACCCAGCTTGTCATTCTCAGCTCCACTCTAGTCATTCTGAGCCCACCCTTGTCATTCTGAGCGTAGCGAAGAATCCCAACACCCACCCCACACTGTCATTCTGAGCGTTAGCGAAGAATCCCAATAGTCACTGAACAGATCCTTCACTTTGTTCAGGATGACAGAACCCAGCTTGTCATTCTGAGCCCACCCTTGTCATTCTGAGCGTAGCGAAGAATCTCAAAACCCACCCCACCCTTGTCATTCTGAGCGTAGCGAAGAATCCCAAAATGAAAGAACTCAGTTTAATTCTATGTTTTTTTAATAAACATCATTCAACATCATATTTACCCAAATCTTCCCATTTTGGATTTAAAGATTCAATTAAATCTATCTTCTTTTTTCGTAGCCATCCCTTTATTTGTTTTTCTCTTTGTATCGCAGCAGCCACATAATTCGTAATTTCATAATAAACAAGTTTATTTACATTATATTTACTTGTAAAACCTTTAACTAATTTATGTTTATGTTCATAAACCCTTCGAGATAAATTATTTGTTACACCTGTGTAAAGAACTTTATTACTCTTATTCGTCAATATGTAAACATAATAATTTTTCATTATTAATGTAACTTTAATCTCCCATACCTTAGTCACATTCTGAGCGTAGCGAAGAATCTCAAACCCACTTCACACTGTCATTCTGAGCGTACTCTTGTCATTCTGAGCGTACTCTTGTCATTCTGAGCGTAGCGAAGAATCTCGATAACCATTACGCTAGATCTTTCACTTTGTTCAGAAAGACACTTCAGAACCCTTCATTACCGGTTTATATCCGCTAATTCCATAAAATAACAGATATAAATAAGCAAGCAATGGAATAAAGAGAGAATAATGAACACCCGCGGCATCTGCTAAAAGTCCTTGCATCAATGGCAATATTGCACCTCCCACAATCATCATCACAAGCAAAGATGAACCCTGCGAAGTGAATTTCTTAAGCCCTGCAATTGCAAGAGTAAATATATTTGACCACATTATGGAATTGAACAAACCAATTCCAATCATAGACCACATTGCAATTTTTCCGGACGTGAAAATACCCAATATTAAAAGAGCCATAACAAATAAAGCAAAAATTGTTAATGTCCTCGCCGGCAATGATTTTCCAAGCATAAATGCAAAATAATTTACTACTAAAAATATCAGAAAGTACCAGACTAAAAAGAAATCAATTTTAGTAATAAGAAAAATTATTATAAACAATACTACTGCTACTCCTGCCATCGAGAAATATTTTTTAAGTCCCTTTATTTCGCTCAATGAAATCGAACCCATAAACCTGCCTATCATCGCACCTCCCCAGTAGAACGCAAGATATTTACTTGCATCAGCATCTGTAAATCCTGCAACATCAGGCAATTTCAGGTATGCCACCATATTGCTTCCTATCGACACCTCTGCACCAACATAAAAAAAGACCGCAAATATTCCCCAGAATAGATTTCTATGCTTCAGTGCTTCCGGTTTACTTTCTATCTTCTCGCTTCCTGTAAATGCAGGTAAATGTGCAAACGCTATGAATAAGGCAAGAAGCAAAAATGCTCCTCCAAAAATCAGGTAAGGGACTTTAACGGAATTTGCTCCCGGGTTTTCATCTGTAAGAAAAAACTTAAAAATTAAAAAGCCTCCTATTACCGGTGCTATTGTGTGTCCAAAGGAATTAAATCCCTGAGCGAGGTTCAATCTGCTTGAAGCTGTTTCCGGCTTTCCAAGCAAGGCAACATAAGGGTTTGCAGCTATTTGTAAAATTGTTAAACCAAAACTTATACACGCCAGTGCACCCAGAAAAAATCCAAATGATGAATATACTGCTGATGGATAAAAAAGAAAGCAACCTATAGCGGAAAGCACCAGTCCTCCGATTATTCCATTTTTGTATCCTATTTTCGAAATCGGGTCTCCTATTGTAATTGATGATATGAAATATATCAATGAGCCTATAAAATATGCTCCGAAGAATGCAAACTGAACAAGGTTTGCCTGAAAATGCGTAAGTTCAAAAACTCCTTTCAGAAAAGGTGTTAATACGTCATTCAAACTTGTAATAAATCCCCACATAAAAAACAAAGTGGTAAGAACAACGATAGAAGACTTAAATCGTAAAGTACTTTGTCCCTCGCCCATAGACAACTAATTAATTCGATTTTTTAAAATTCAAATTAAAGAAAATACATCTTGAACAAAAGTCTAAAATTGGAAACGAGTCGGCATCTCGTTCCAATGCTCCGGCGTTGGAACGTAAACTAAAACCATAATCAAAAATAGCTATATTATATTACATAAATTCATTAATATTATATAAGTAAAAATTAGGAGAAATATTTATGAGAAAAATAATTTTTACAATACTCTTTATTCATTGCTCATTAATCATTGCAAATGCGCAATGGGTTAATATTTCTTGTGGGTTATATGATAATACGGATGCTCAATCAATCGTTAAACATAATTCATTTATTTTTCCCCCTCTCGTTCCAATGCTCCAGCGTTGGAATGTTGAAAGAAGGTGTATATGAAAAAAATAATTTTTACATTATTCATTATTCATTGTTCACTAATCATTGCAAATGCGCAATGGGTTAATATTTCTTGTGGGTTATATGATAATACGGATGCTCAATCAATCGTTAAACATAATTCATTTATATTCTCTGGTTTTTGGGGCTATAAAGGACATATTTATAGAACCAGTAACGCCGGTATTCATTGGGATTCGACTTCTACAGAAGTAAAAGATGCGGAAAAATTATATTCGTTTAATTCAAGATTATTTGTTGCGGGGATAGATCCTTTAGATATTTTATTTTCTACTAATAATGGAGATAACTGGGTTAGAACATATTTTAATAAATATGTTAGTTCATTTGCAGATAATGGGACAAAACTTTTTGCTGGTTGTGTAAGTTCTTATGGTGTTTGGTATACATCTAATAACGGAACCAATTGGATTGCAACGAGTTTGAACAACATTCCAATAACGTCTTTAACTTATAATAATGCATATCTGTTTGCAGGTTATAATCCTGAAAGCCCCTATTTTGAAGGAGGAATATATGTTTCTTCGAATGAAGGAGCAAACTGGAGTCTCAAGTTTTCATATTCGACCAATGCATTAACCTCGACCGGTAATTATGTTTTTGCCGGTTGCAGCAGTAGTAACCGTGGTGTTTTTTATAGTACAAATTATGGTCAAAATTGGATTCAAACTTCTTTGAATAATAAAACAATTTTAACTCTATATTCTCAGGATTCTTATATATTCGCAGGTACTTCAGGTGAAATTTATGTATCTTCAGATTATGGACAAACGTGGTTACAGACTATATCGCTCATTTTAAATTGGGATGATGTTATTTCATTTCTAAAAGACGGAAATCATGTATATGCGGGTGTCAGACATCTTGGAATATATCATTCCAGCAATAATGGTTTGAACTGGACTAAATATTTAAATGCAAATGAGAGTGTTGAATCTTTTTATAAGTTTAATAATAATTTATTTTCTGGTAATCATGAGGTCGAAGGTGATGGGGGTGTATTCATTTCTACAAATAACGGAGTTAGCTTTAATCAATTATCTATCAGAAGAAGAACTATTACTGGATTTTCATCGTCTGGTAATACATTGTATGTTTGTGATTATTCTGCAAACGGAGGTACTTATGGTTTAGCATATAGTTCAACAGATATGGGAAATAACTGGCAAACAATATTTCAAAACAATAATTATAGGTTAACTTGTATTAATGCTTATAATAATAATATTTATATTGGATGTATGGATGGGGGTGGATTGTGGAAATCTTCAAATAACGGAAATAATTGGTCCAGAACCTCAATAGATTCAATTTATGTTTATGGAATTGAAGTTTTCGGTAATAGAGTAATCGCAGGTTGTGCTGGCGGAGTTTGGGTTTCAACAAATAATGGTGATAACTGGCACCAATCTTCCTTAAACAGCGGATCTATTCGGGCATTAAGTAGTAATGGTACAAATTTATATGCTTTAACAACACACGGAGTTTGTTATTCTACAAACCAGGGTGAAAACTGGGTTCAATCTACATTAGATACAGGAAATTATTATAAAATTCATTCGTACAATCGTTATGTATTAGTTGGTGGTCTTTATGGGTTGGTTTTTTCGCAGGATTACGGAAATACGTGGACTAATTGCAGTCAGAATTTATCGGGAGTTTATATAAGATCGGTTTTTATATCAAATGATTTTGTTTATGCAGGGGCATATCAAAATGGTTTGTGGCGCCGTCCTCTTTCTGAACTAGTTAATGTAAGAAATATCACTACTGATATCCCAACTTTATTTATTCTTGATCAAAATTATCCGAATCCTTTCAATCCAACAACCACAATTAAATTCGATATACCAAAATTATCAAATGTGAAAATAGCAGTTTACGATGTAACAGGAAAAGAAATTGAAGTGCTCGTGAATGAACAACTTCAGGCAGGTACATATCAAACAAATTGGAATGCCACAAACTTCTCAAGCGGGGTGTATTTTTATAGATTACAAACAGAAGATTTTTCTGAGACTAAAAAATTAATCTTGCTTAAATAAATTTAATATTATGTTGAGCATAGTGAAATCCCGATTTTTATCGGGGAAAAAAATAATTTTTACATTATTCATTATTTATTGCTCATTCCCCTTCTCGTTCCAATGCTCCAGCGTTGGAATGTTGAAATTCAGTTCTTAAGATTGTTTTAAATCCTTTATTAAATTAATCTTTATTCATAACTTAACATTAGGGTTTTCGCGAGGAAAAATTTTAACTCAAGAGAAATGATTTCGGAATATCTATGAAGAAAAGCCTAAATATCTTTTATATATTGTCAATTAATATTAAGAATTTCTTTCAAAATTTCTAATTTTCTAAAGTGCCCAAAAACAATAAAAATAATAATAAACAGGAGTCCTTCGAAAAAACACTCTGGAAAGCCGCCGATAAGCTCAGAAAAAATATGGATGCCGCTGAATATAAGCATATCGTTATGGGTCTTATATTCCTGAAATACATTTCCGATAATTTTGATGATTTATATTACAAACTTAAAGTTAATGAGGGAGTTCACGAAGGTGCAGACCCGGAAGACCTCGATGAATATAAAGCTGAGAATGTCTTTTATGTACCGGCTGATGCACGGTGGAATTTTCTGCTTGCTAATGCGCGTAAACCCAATATAGGTTTGCTTGTTGATTCTGCTATGGATGAAATTGAAAGAATTAATCCTGATTTGCTTAAAGGAGTTTTACCTAAACAATATGCCAGAGCAAGTCTTGACCCTGCATCACTTGGCGGACTTATAGAATTATTCAGTAATTTAACACTCGGAGCTTCAGCAGAAAAAAGCAGGGATTTACTCGGGCATATATATGAATATTTCCTCGGAGAATTTGCACTTGCCGAAGGTAAAAAAGGCGGTCAATTCTATACTCCCGGCTGTGTTGTGAAACTTCTTGTGGAAATGCTTGAGCCTTTTAAAGGACGTATATTTGACCCTTGCAATGGCTCAGGCGGTATGTTTGTTCATAGTGAAAAGTTTGTTTTAGCTCATCAGGGAAAAATTGATGATATCCATATTTACGGACAGGAAAGCAACCAGACAACCTGGCGTTTATGTAAGATGAATCTCGCTTTAAGGCATATGGAAAGCTCACAGGTAGTTTGGAATAACGAAGGTTCTTTTCTGCGTGATGCTCATCCGGATTTAAGAGCAGATTTCGTTCTTGCAAATCCTCCTTTTAATGACAGCGATTGGAGCGGTGAACTCCTTGCAAAAGATGGCAGATGGAAATATGGAGTTCCACCCGCAGGAAATGCCAACTATGCCTGGATTCAACATTTCCTTTATCACTTATCACCAACCGGTAAAGCAGGTTTTGTCTTGGCGAAAGGTTCGCTAACTACTAAAACAAGCAACGAAGGCGAAATACGAAAAGCACTTATTGAAAATGATTTGATTGATTGCATTGTAAATCTTCCCTCAAAATTATTTCTGAATACACAGATACCCGCTTGCCTTTGGTTCCTGAGCCGCAGCAAACAAAAACGCAAACGCGAAATTCTTTTTATCGATGCTCGCAACCTTGGCTTTTTAAAGACACGGAAAAATCTTGAGTTTACCGATGAGGATATTGCAAAGGTAGCAAGCACTTACCATAACTGGCGTTATTCCCCCTCTGGAGAGGGCAAGTGGGAAGAATATTCTGACGTACAGGGCTTTTGCAAAAGCGTAAGTATTGAAGAAGTAAAAGCACTGAACTATGTAGTTACACCCGGAAGGTTTGTTGGCTTACCTGATGATGAAGACGATTTTAATTTTGAAGAACGCTTTACATCATTAAAAACGGAATTAGAAAAACAAATTAATGAGGAAGTAAATCTTAATAATAAAATTAAAGAAAATCTTTCAAAAATATTTATTGCAAAAAAATGAGTTACGATAAAAATCTGCCATACAATGATTTACCATTACTGCTTCCTTCTGAGAATGTATGGGAAGAAATTGGCATTTATAAAAAACTTAAAGATGCACGTGCTACATTAGCGGAATTAAAAGGAAGAATGCATATTATCCCAAATCCTCTTATGCTAATAAATACTCTTGTGATTCAGGAAGCCAAAGACAGTTCGACAATAGAAAATATTTTTACAACTAATGATAAATTATATAAAGCATTTTCATCTAATTTACACAATATTGACCCCGCTACTAAAGAAGTATTACGTTATAGAGAAGCTTTATGGGCTGCATTTTCCGGCTTGCATAAAAAAGAAGATTTTTCAAAAGAACTTGCAGTTAAAATTTTTAAAACTCTAACACAAAAAGAAGAAGAAATTCGGATTAGCCAGGTTTATATCGGAAATAGTCAGCAAGTAATATACACTCCTCCCGAACCCGGGAAAATACTTTTCGATAAACTAAATAATTGGTTTGATATCGCAATTGATAGCAGTATTGAAATAGATCCGCTTATTAAGATGGCAATTTTACATTATCAGTTTGAAGCTATTCATCCTTTTAGTGATGGGAATGGCAGAACAGGAAGAATTCTGAATGTTATATATCTTTGTTTAGAAAAACTTATTGATATTCCGGTCATTTACATTTCAAATTATATTTTAAATAATAAAAGTGATTATTATCGTTTAATCAGAGAAGTTACTGAAGCTGGAATTTGGAAAAATTGGATTATTTATATGCTTGAAGCAATAAGAATAACTTCAATTTTAACCCTTAAAAAGGTAAATGCAATTTATGACTATTACATAGAAACAATTGAAAAAATTAAAAAAGAAGCGAATGATATTTATTCTCATGAATTAATAGAAGTTATTTTCAGTCAACCATATTGTAAAATAGCAATTCTTGAGCAGAAAAAAATCGCTTCCAGAAATACAGCAAGTAAATATTTGAAGAGACTTGAAGATATTGGTATTTTAAGCTCAGAAGTCGTCGGAAAAGAGAAACTTTTTAAAAACGTTTCTCTAATTAAAATATTATCTGATAGTTAAAAATATGCACAATAATTCTTTTATTTTGTGCAACAATGTTTAAACGTGCACAATCATTATCCATGACATTGGATATATGCACAAAAAACAAGAAATACTGTGTGCGAATATGTAAACGTGCACATTTGTTGTGCATATATATTATTATATGCACAATATATCATAAAAATTGTGCAAATATTCGACATTAACAATGATAATGAGTGAGTGGAAAGAATTGAAATCATTGAGGTTCCAATTTGGCACCTTAAAAGAGAATAATATTTTGAGGTCACAAAATGTGACCTTAGATAATGATGTATTCTTGAGGTCGCAAAATGCGGCATCAAGTTAAGAATTAATAGGGCAGAATATGATAATCAAATTGTCGTTACGCTGTCACGACAATTAGTTCTTGAATATGGTAATAGTTTTGAAGAGAAAAATTTACTCAGAATGATACAATTTTCTAAGGTTTTTACGGAAAAGCAAATTGTCTCCACAGTGTAGAGACAATTAAGTTGGATGTACATTAAAACAATAATTTTTTTGCTTTAAATAAAGAAAATATGAAAAAGATTTCATCTATTCCTTTACAAATAGAACATTTAGTTTATGTTATCCATGGACAAAGAGTAATGCTTGATAGCGATTTGGCAATGATTTATGGGGTTTTAACTAAGGTACTAAATCAGGCTGTAAAGCGTAACGTTGACCGTTTTCCTGAGGATTTCATGTTTCAATTGACTAAAACCGAATGGGAATTCCTAAGTTCACAAGATGCTACCTTAAACTTGAGGTCACAAAATGTGACCTCAAAAAGGATTTGTAAAATAACAATATTAATTAAAATTTATATATAAAAAATGTTTTATAAATAAAATTTTAAAAATATGGGAAAATATATCTTTTTAAGAATTGCATGGATGAAATATTATCAAGGAGTTAAAGTTGATGATATTCCCACTGGAGCTGGTTCTTGGGTTGAGGAACATCATGATGGTGGAGAAGTATATAATTTTTTACCCTTCGAAGGTCGATATTACGGATTTGCAAGAATTCAAAATGATAGAAAATTAACATTAGAAAGATTAGGAGCAAAGCCCCAAGAAAATTATGTAGATAATATTACGATAGTATTTTTTGCCAAAAATCCCCAAACAGGCGGTCAATATATCGTAGGTTGGTATAAAAACGCAAAATTATATCGAGAAGTGCAAAGATTACAAAATGGATTGAGACTAAATCGAGTTGAATATCTTGCTCAAACTTTAGAGAATGATTCTTACTTAATTCCTGATTATGATAGATTTTTTGAGATACCTGTTGATGGTCCTGGTCAAACAAATGCATGGTATATAGAAAACTACAAAAACCCAGAATATTTAAAAGAAGTTCAAAATTATATTAATGACCCAGTTAATTATATTTTTAGAAAGAAAAAAAGGTATATACATATTCATCAGCCTTGGCAAAAAGATATTGAATTAAAAAAAGAAGTTGAAATAAAAGCAATCAACACAGTTACTGAATATTTTGAAGATAGAAACTTTATTGTACAAAATAAATGTAAAGATAATTTAGGGTGGGATTTAGAAGCTTCATTAAGAAACCAAGCATTATTACTTGAAGTAAAAGGGCTTTCAGCAGATTTTACAGCTATTGAACTAACGCCTAATGAGTATAGTAATAGTAGAATAAATAAAAAACATTATCGAATTTGTATAGTCTCCAATGTTCTTAATGAAGTAATGAGAAAATTAGAAATATATTATTGGGATAAAGATAAATGGATAAGTAATGAAAATAAGATGTTGGAAATCCAAGAAAAAACATCCGCTATTTGTATATCTAAAAATTAAATAATATTATGAGAGATTGGCAAGAATATAAATTTTCGAATTTTGTAAATATTAACCCATCTGTAAATCTGAAAGCGGGTAATGAATATTCATTTGTTGAAATGAAAGATTTGCAAGATGGAAATAAATTTTGTTTTCCAAGTACTGAACGTAAACCTACAAGCGGAGCAAGATTTCAAGAAAAAGACACACTATTTGCAAAAATTACTCCATGCTTAGAGAACGGAAAGATTTGTCAGGTAAGAGGATTAAAAAATGGAATCGGTTTTGGTTCAACTGAATTTTTGGTTTTCAGGGGTAAAGAAAATGTTTCTGATAATGATTTTGTTTTTTATTTATCAAGATGGGACGAAGTAAGAGGTTTTGCAGAAGGAAATTTTGAAGGAACATCGGGAAGACAAAGAGTTCCGAAAAATTGTTTTGATAATTTGAATTTGGAATTACCTGATAACGAAGAACAAATCCAAATCGCCAGCATCCTTAGCAGCTTAGATGATAAAATAGATTTGCTGCACCGCCAAAATAAAACCCTTGAGCAATTAGCCGAAACACTTTTCCGGCAGTGGTTTGTGGAAGAGGCGGAGGATAGTTGGACGGATGTTTCTCTTTCTGATATTGCAATTCATTTTAAACAAAATGTTAACCCATCAAAAAGCCCTGATATAATTTTTAAGCATTACAGTTTACCATCTTTTGATGAGGGGAAAGAACCAAAAAAAGAAATTGGAAAAGATATTTTAAGTGGAAAGTATCAAGTTATTTCAAATTCAATTTTGGTATCAAAGTTAAATCCTCGAACACCAAGAATTTGGGGATTATTCGGAAGTATTGATGAGGAAAATGCAATTTGTTCTACAGAATTTCAAATTGTAAAACCAAAAGACGTTGTATGGTTTAGTTTTATATACTGCTTTCTCAAATCATATCAAGTAACCCAAGAATTAACGGGAGCCGCAAGTGGTACAAGCGGAAGTCATCAAAGAGTAAATCCACAAGATATATTCAATCTCACTTTCGGAAAACCTCCAATAAGTTTAATTGAAAAATATGATAGAAGGACAAAAGATTCATTTCAAAAAATTAAATCAAACACAGTCCAAATCCGCACTCTCACACAACTTCGTGATATACTATTACCAAAGCTGATGAGTGGTGAGGTGAGGGTAAAAATTAATTAGAGATATGGCAAACCTATTCTTCAAAAAAATTACGATACAGAATCTCAAATGTTTTGAAAATCAAGACATCGATTTGAATGTTCCAGATGGAACAAATGAAGGAAGTGGATTAAATATTCTAATTGGTGAAAATGGTAATGGAAAGACAACTATATTAGAAGCAATAAATTATATAACACAAAGTACTTACTCATCTGAAAATAAACTTAGCATCAATGATTTTTATGACAAGAATAAAGATATAATTATTAAGGCCGAGACAGATGATTTTAAATGTAAAATGCCTTGGGCAGAAAATTACTTCGATGCAAATGGAATTGAGTTCAAAGCTAAAAACAGAGAAAGAAAAGCACCTGGAAAATTACTATCACCACCTTTTCAAATAAGTAACTCATTTATGAATAAGATTCCTCATTATAAAAACAATAAAGGGGAAGATTCAGGAAAGGACATTCAAAGTTTGTATAAGTTGTTTTCAAATGAAAATATAAAGGATGGTGAAATCCATGTTTTCTTATTTGATAAAAATAGAACAAGACAGATAAATACAGGTACTTTCAAAACAACTTTTGATAGAATTTGTGAAGATTTGAACTGGAAGTTCTCTAAAGAAGTTGATGCTACAACGATTGATAAGTTAGTTGCAAATATTAGCGGAGAGTATTTCAAGAATATAATTGAAACAGCCCAAAAAGGGACAGGCGAAAAGTTAGCGGAAGAACTAAGTGAGTTTTTCAGCGACGATGAATATAAAAACTTGAAAATTGAATTGGTTGATTTACTTCACCCATTTTCAAATGCATTTTTTGCTTTAAGAAAAGATGATGAGCTAAAACAAATAAAAACCAAGGACCTTGGTTCAGGCGTAGAAATGATTCTTACGCTTTTACTTCTTAAAAGCATTGCGGGTGAATCAAAAGGTTCAATAATATATTTGATTGATGAACCCGAACTACATCTTCATCCCAGAGCACAAGATAAATTACTTGAACTTTTATTGAAGGAGTCAAAAGATAAGCAAATTATTCTTTCTACTCAATCCCCATATATATTTAAAAATTGTATGATGAATGATGTTAACTTTATCATACTTAGTAGAGATGAAGATAACAAAATTCTTTTAAATTATGCCAATATAAGTGGTTGGGGTAAATTTCCATGGAGTCCCTCTTGGGGTGAAATAAATTATCATGCTTACGGATTAGCGACTATAGAATTTCATAATGAATTGTATGGTTTTATTCAAGAGACAACTCAAAATTTTACCATCAGTGATATGGAAACTTATCTTTTACAAAGAGGTATTCAAAAAAATAAAAGTTGGATAAAAATAAGTAATGGTAACCCACAACCACCTGAAAATGCAACTCTACCAACTTACATAAGAAACTCAATTCATCATCCTGAGAATACGACTAATCCTAAGTTTACTGAAACAGAATTAACTAATTCTATAAACTCTCTTATTCAATTATTACCTATTCCATAAATGAATCCCATTATAAAAAATAAAACTGACAAATTAATGATTGAAATTTTACAGTCGCAGGAATGGGAATGTGTCGAAATGAAAAAAATAGAATCAGAATCAGAATCAAAATTAAAATTAAATTTAATCACCATTCTCACACAACTTCGTGATAAATTATTTTCTAAGTCGATGAGTGGTGAGGTTAGGGTGAATAATTTTAGAGAATAAAATTAAATCAATAAAATCTAATATATAATATGGGAACTTCGTATTTTGTAAGCAGAGAAATAGAAATCAATGAGATTTTAACTGAATTAGAAAAATCTTATTCAAGCGAAAATCTTAAAAGAATAATAAACTTATATGGTATCGGTGGGGTTGGAAAAACGACATTGCTTGATAAGATAATGGAAAATCTTTGTTTGGGGTATCATAGATTTGTTTTTTTTAGAGTAAATGAGAATATTTTATATAAAAATATTCCTGTTTTTATTGATGAACTATCGAAAACGATAGCTTCTAATAACTTAAAAATAGATAATGATTTTAGATTTTTACATGAAAAAACTATTTTTTATCAAAAAGCTGTCGGGGAGATTGAAAGTGGAATAAGTCCCGAAGAAAAGAAAAGATTAGATGATATAACGAAAAAGATGGATAAAGCAATTAAAAATAAGGGAAAAGGAAAATGGACTATAGGTAAATTTAAGTATGGTGATGCGGAATTTGATTTAGGGTCTTATCAAAAAAATGAAAAAGACGTAGAAAAATCTTATGAAGCTTATCAGAAAGAATATGAACAAGAAAAGAAGCGAATTATTGAATCGAGATATGACGATGCAGAAACTCAAAAATTTTTAATAAATCCTATTCCTATAATAAATAGATGTTTTATTGATGGACTTAAAGAATCTGTATATCCTAAAAAAATATGGAGAAGAAATAAAGATTTAATGCCTGTAAAAATCATTATTATTATTGACACTTATGAAAAAATTAGTGATGATGTAAATGAATGGCTATTAACATTTATGAAAAATATTAATAGTTTTAAAATAGAATATGATTTTCGATTTGTTATTTCCGGTCGTGAACCGTTGATTTTAACAGATTATTATAGAAGATGGGATATTTATAAAAATGATTTACTTGAAAAGGATATAAAACATTTTAATACAGACGAAATTATAGCATATCTCAAAAAAAGAAATTTGAATATAGAGCTTGTTGATGAAATCTCCTATGATACAGATGGTTTACCGTATCTTGTAGAAATGTGGTGTGATAAAGGAAATAATTCATTGAATTATTCTCAGGCAGAAAATCGAATTTTCTGGTGGAAAACTGAACAACAAAAGGAATGGATTCGAGCTTCTGCTTTTTTGGATTCAATTAATGTTGATTCACTAAAATTATTTTTTCCAAATGATGTAGTTGAAGTATTTGAATTTTTAAAAGAATGCCATGAAGTGACACATTTATCGGATAAAGCGTCAGAAAATCTATCAATTCATCCAATTATAAAAATGGTTTTACGTAGATCTACCGAATTAAGGTCACCTGACTTATTCCAGGAGTACAATAAAAAAGTTGAGCTTCACAATTACATCATTAAAGAGTTTAATGATATTTCAATTAGGAAAAAAATGTCTAATCTTTCATTGTTTAAAAACTTTAATCAAATATCGTATAGTCTTTTATCTGAAATAGATGCATTCGAAATAAATGACTTTGTTAATCAAAACAATATTTATTTCAGAAAAAACAAACATTCATTCTCGATGTTAGTTGATTATCGGAATAAATTTTTAGCGTATAAAAAATATACCGAACCGATTTGGTTAACTGATCAATTGAGACTGATAAGTGAAGCATGGGATAAAAAGAAAGCTGAATTAAGTGATAAAATTGATTTATTAGAAAAAGACAGAGAAAACATTACTAAATCGATTGATAATGATAATAAACAAATCTACATATTGACAAAAAAACTACAGGAATTATCCACAAATTTGAATCAACCAGAATTAAAACCGATTATCAATAGCATAACAGTAAAAAAGGCCGAAACAAAAAACTATCCGATTTTTACAATAATAATATTTGCTCTTTCAGTGTTATCACTGATTTTTGGTTTTTTCAACAAAGATATTCTTTCTCTTTCAGTGATGGGATTTATTGTTTTGACAATATTGTCCATTATTGTTTATTTCAAATTTGAAAAAAATAAATCAATTATAAGCGAAAACCCAACATCAAAAAGTGATAATGATGATTATGAGAATAAACGAAAGGAACAAATATTATTAAAAGATAAATTAAGTGAATTTGAATCTAATTTAGAAATTCAAAAAAGATATTTATCTGAAAAAGAAAAGGAAATTAATAAACTTAACGAAATATTAGAAGAACCTTATATTTAATCTAATTATTTATATAATTCAATAAACATTTTCTATTATGTTATTATTATGTGACAATATTTGATGTCTAAAATCACCGAAACCGACATAGAACTCTTAGCAATTGATGAACTCGAAGAGCTCGAATGGAACTATGTTTACGGTCCCGATATAGCCTTTGATGGTGCTCATCCTGAAAGAGAGAATTATCAGGATGTGATTCTCAAAGGCAGGCTTAAATCTGCAATCAAAAGAATAAACAAAAAACTTCCTACAGAGGTTCTGGATGAAGCATTTAATAATGTCCTTCGAATTCCTTCGACTGATTTAATTCAAAGCAACGAAACTTTTCATGATTATCTGACAAACGGAATTAATGTAGATTATCAAACTCCTGATGGTATCAGAGGGGATTTAGTAAATCTTATAGATTATGAAAATTTGAGTAATAACGATTTTCTTATCGTTAATCAGTTTACGGTTATTGAAAACCAAAATAATAAAAGATCTGATGTTGTTTTATTTATAAATGGTATTCCTTTAGTTATCATTGAGCTTAAAAATCCTGCTGATGATAAGGCAACTGTTCAGAAAGCTTTCACTCAACTACAAAATTACAAATCTGCAATTCCTTCTTTATTTTATTATAATGCTTTTCTCATTGCTTCGGATGGATTAGAGGCAAAAGCAGGAACAATTTCTTCACAGTTCAGCCGGTTTATGGCTTGGAAATCAGTTGACAGAACTAAAGAAGCATCACACCTTGTAAGTCAAATGATAACATTGATACAGGGTATGTTGAATAAAGAAAACCTGCTTGATTTAATACGGCATTTCACCGTATTCGAAAAAACAAAAAAGGAAGACCCTAATACAAAACTTACACTTGTACAAACAGAAAAGAAACTTGCGGCATATCATCAGTTCTTTGCTGTGAAAAAAGCCGTTCTTTCTACAATTGAAGCATCTGCAATGGATGGGAACAGAAAAGGAGGAGTTGTCTGGCATACTCAGGGAAGCGGAAAATCTCTTTCTATGGTTTTCTATGCGGGTAAACTTGTTCTGAATATGGATAATCCGACAATTGTTATCATCACAGACAGAAATGACCTTGACGGACAATTATTTGATACTTTCGCAGGATGCAGACAGCTATTAAGGCAGGACCCTTTACAGGCGGATAGCAGGTGCGATTTAAGAGATAAACTTAGAATTGCAGGCGGAGGAATTATATTTACAACCATACAAAAATTTTTTCCCGACAACGAAGAAATTTCTTTCCCTGAACTTTCAAAAAGAAAAAATATAATAGTAATTGCTGATGAGGCTCACAGAACTCAATATGGATTTGAAGCCAAAATGCAGGATGTAAAAGATGAAAATGGAAATGTTATAGGTTCGAAAATCGGTTACGGATTTGCAAAGCATATTCGAGATGCACTTCCGAATGCTACTTTCATTGGATTTACAGGGACTCCGGTAGAACTTACAGACAGAAACACAAGAATAGTTTTTGGTGATTACATTGACATCTATGATATTCAACAGGCAGTTGAAGATAAAGCAACAGTAAGGATTTATTATGAAAGCAGACTTGCTAAAGTGAATCTCGATGAAAATTCAAGAAAATTGATTGATGACGAATTTGAAGAAATCACAGAGGATAAAGAATTAACTGAGAAACAAAAAGCAAAAACTAAATGGGCAAGGATTGAAGCAATTGTCGGAAATGAAAACAGGATAAAAGAAGTAGCAAAAGATATAATTAATCATTTCGAATCGAGACAGCAGGCATTCGAAGGTAAAGCGTTAATTGTATCAATGAGCAGAAGGATTGCCGTTGACTTATATGATGCACTTATCAAACTCCGTCCCGAATGGCACAACGAAGAAGACAATAAAGGAGTACTGAAAGTTGTTATGACAGGTTCATCATCCGACCCGGAAAAAATGCAGCCCCATATAAGAAATAAAGAGCGACGGAAAGCAATTGCCGAAAGGATGAAAGATCCGAAGGATGAACTTAAACTTGTAATAGTAAGGGATATGTGGCTGACAGGTTTTGATGTACCTTGTCTTCATACTATGTATGTCGATAAACCAATGAAAGGTCATAATCTGATGCAAGCCATTGCAAGAGTTAACAGGATTTATAAAGATAAACCCGGTGGATTGATCGTTGATTATATAGGCTTTGCTTCTGAACTAAGAAGTGCACTTAGAACATATACGGAAAATGGCGGAAAGGGAAATCCTACTTTTGATATCAGAGAAGCCATAAATGTTATGCTTGAAAAATATGAAATTGTAAAAGGAATTTTCCATGGATATGATTATACTCAATATTTCAAAGCAAATATAAAAGAAAAATTAAATATTATTCTTTCTGCCGAAGAACACATCTTAGGATTGGAAAAGGGGAAAGAAAGATACCTTAATGAAGTAACAGCCTTATCCAGTGCTTTTGCTCTTGCGAAATCAACAAAAGAAGCCGCAGAAATAAACGAAGAAGTTGCATTTTTTCAGGCAGTAAAAGCAAGACTAACAAAATTCACTCCACAAGGACAGGGAAAAACCGATGAAGAAATAGAAACAGCTATCAGACAATTGATAGATAAAGCGGTAGTTGCCGATGGTGTAGTAGATATTTTTGATGCCGCAGGAATAAAAAAACCTGATATTTCGATACTCTCAGAAGATTTTCTGAACGAAATCCGCAATATGAAACGGAAAAATATTTCAATCGAATTATTAAAAAAATTATTATCTGATGAAATTACATTCAAAGGAAAGCGGAACATTGTGCAAAGCAAAACATTTTCTGAAATGCTTGCCGATGCAGTCAAGAAATATCAAAATAACCTGCTGACAGCAACGGAAATAATAAATGAATTGATTGAATTAGCAAAACACATTAAAGATGCCAATTCAAGAGGAGAGAAACTGAACCTTAGCGAAGATGAACTTGCATTTTATGATGCTCTCGAAGTTAATGACAGTGCAGTAAAAGTGTTGGGTGATGATATACTTAAAACCATTGCACATGAATTAGTAGATAAAGTAAAAGCAAGCACGTCGATTGACTGGACAATCAAGGAAAATGTAAAAGCAAGAATGCGTGTGATAGTGAAGCGTATATTAAGAAAATACGGCTATCCACCCGATAAACAGGAAAAAGCAGTAATTACAGTATTAAAGCAGGCAGAAATGCTCGCCGACATCTGGACTACCGAAGCCGCATAAAATTAATTAAAATTATAAAATATAATTTATATTATGAGATCTTTTGATGATAAACAAAAAGATTTAATTAATTCTTGGCATAAAATATCGAAAAGAACAGATGGTAGCTATATGGCTTTTATGTCAGAATGGATAGCCTTTAATGCTATTTGTTATAATCTATATTATGAGGCCGCTACAATAGAAAGAGCAAATATCAATAGAGATAAATCTAAATTGTCGGAAATTGAAGAACAGTTGAGTTTAAATAATATTAAAAAAGGAACTGCAATTATTAAAGCGAAGAATGGTAAATTGGAAATTGATTTAGAATTTCCTGAGAGAATATTCTTCTCTATTACAAGAAAATATACTGAGGATATCATTTATAATTTATTTGTTAAAGAATATCAAACTTGGTATAATAAAGAACAACAAATTACATTCCCATTGTTTTTAGAATTAAAACGATCATTAATTAAATCACAGAATGGTATAGAAAGAAGTTATGTAAACGATATGTCAAGAATTAAGGAATATAGTTCATGGAACAATATTGAGGAAATGAATGAAAGAAATATCATTATTCTATGTGAAGAAAATAATTTAAAAACTATAAAAAAAGTTCTATACCAAATCAGATGTAATATATTTCATGGTGAGAAACCCCCCTGGGATAAAAATGATGATAGAATTGTGAAAAGCTCTTTCCCGTTATTAACATTTCTTGTGGAAAAATTAATGAAAGATAATAATATTCATATGAGAAGGCAAAACAATTAATGAAACTTTGAGTTTATGTAAACCATTCAGTGCCTTTGTTGGTGCTCACAGTCCTCCAATCTTTCCTGAGGTTTTAACATAGAAGCCTGTTGAACGAAGTGAAATTCCGATTTATCGGAATCCCATTCCTTTTTCCTCGGGATCACCAACATACCTTCTGGATTCCAAATCAAGTTTGGAATGACAAAAACGCAAGGGGTCGAGTTGAAAATCCCGGCTTGTCGGGAACCCCTTGTCAAAGATCCATCCTCTTAATCTTTCAATCCTATGAATCAAGGTTCAGACAAATTTTCCCTCTCACAGCCTGTCCCGACCAGTCGGGATTTCACTTTTGACGTTTTACTTTCTTGATTTATTAATTGTTTAGTGTCCTTGTGTCCTAAGTGTTTAATTTATTTTACTGCACTATTGACTTTTTAGTTTATTCATATTATATTTGCATTAGCCATAGATAATTATGGTAAACGTTAAATTATAAGGGTTTTTAACTATGTATACCGATAATCAAAAAAATGAATTCCTTATCCTCCGTGCTCAGGGGCATTCCTTCGAAAAAATCAGCCAAAAATTGAATTTACCCGTCAGAACCCTCTTCAGGTGGGCTAAGAATAATTCCGAAGCTATAACCATACTCAAAGATACTGCCTTCGAAGCTCTTATGGAATCACTCAAGGTTAATTCAGGTGGGAGACTGCGTATGCTCGCCTCTGACTTAGAGGAACTCAATAAAGCAATTAAAAAAGAATCATTTAGTAGTCTTCATCTTTCAGATATGCTGAATCTTAAAGTAAAGTTTATTAACGAATTATCAAAATTTGATTCTTATTATGGTACCTATAGTTCCGATGAATATCCTAATTCAGGTCCTGATGATGACTATGATTCCGATGAACATATTGAAAAAATTATAAATAGTACTGAAAAGGATTTAACCAAAAACCCTCTTATCCTCGATGCAATCAATTCCGAAAAACAACTGAACAAAGAACTAAATCTCTTTAATCAGAAAGAATCCGACGATGATAAATGATTTCAAACGATATATTTGTCACCCTGAACTCGTTTCAGGGTCTAATATTTGCAAAACAGATTCTGAAATAAATTCAGAATGACAAACAAAAAACAAAGAAAAGATGATTAATTTTTATTCTATATGCTTAACAAACTTAATGAACTTAATAAACTCAATAAACTTTTTTTATCCCGTTAATCCTGTCTTACGTTTTCCGTTTTATTTTATTTTGTTCTTAACCCAAATTAATTATCTGAGTAAATCTGTTTCATCTGTTAAATCTGCGTGCCTGTTCTTAAATTTTTTTCCAGTTAATCCGGTTCTTTATCCCGTTAATCCGGTCTTCGTTTTACTTTTGACCTTTGACTTTTTACTTTTGACTTTTGTGTATTGTTTTGTCATCCTTTTGTCATGATATTTTTTTGTTTTTGTAAACTCCTGTAATTTTTTAATTTAGTCTTTTTCCTATGACATTTCTGTAAAGCTCTTTAACATAAACTATTATTTTTTACAGAATAACAATTTTCTCAAAATGTCAGTGAATTATGTCACCCCGTCGGGGTTAATAGAGCAAAGGGCAATATTTCTCGCTACAATAATTCCACCCCATCGGGGTTTTTCATAATGTCAAGTAAATCTTTTAATCCTTTAATCAAGGTTCAGACATTTATTTTTATATTTTTCTCCTTCATTATTAATTGCGCATTGTCGAAGCGAAGCGTAGATCCCGATGAACCTGTGAATCGGGGAACTGTTTTGTCACCAATGAAATTTCCCTGTCACATAAAACGATAAACAATTGATAAAACAAACTAATTATTTTTCCGCCGGTGACAAAAAAAATCACTCTTTGACATAAACTCTTGTTTTTCTAATAAATCTATTTTTATGTTTTGTCACCAAATAGTGACACTTTCTTTGTTCTTTATTGTTAATTATTAATTTCTAATTGTAAATTGTTTCTTATTCCACCCCTTCGAGGTTTTCATCTTTTCTTAGTGCTACAACATAAAATAATGTTGTAAAAAAAGCAAACTTTTTAAGAAACATTTATAGTAATTTTACAATTATGCTAAGATCTTTTGTTCTAAAAATTATACAATTTTACTCCGGTCCTTCTTCGTGAGTTTCGTGGCCTTCGTGTTAAAATATTTTTTATTTCTTTTTTTGTTTGTAGCTTTGCTACGCCGTGCTACTACATAAAAAAAGTTTGTTTTTTTAGCAAACTATTCAACAAACTACTGTGGTGATTTTCACATTAATGCTAAGTTATTTTGTTCTTATAAATTATAAAATTTATCTTCAGTTTTTCTTCTTGAACTTCGTGTAACAACTTATAATTGCTCTTTTTTTTCTCTTTCGTTATTCATTATTAATTGTATTTATACTTACATTGAATTTCTTTAACCCTTTGATTAAATTATATGTTAATTAGCTTTATTGCCCTTGTAGCTCAGGTGGATAGAGCAGCAGTTTCCTAAACTGCGTGTCGGATGTTCGAGTCATCCCAAGGGCACGATTTTAAGTATTTTTTGTTAAAAAAAAGACAATAAAGGATAAGAAAATCAGGGAAAAATAAGGTCGCCCTCGTTACAGGTTCAGCAAGAAGACTCGGTAGATCTATCGCATTATCTCTCGCAAATCTCGGATTTGATATTGCATTACATTATAATAATTCACCTGCGAAAGCTCTTGATGATACTTTGAAAAAACTAAGGCTCACAGGTGTGAAAATCCTGACCTTAAAAGCAGATTTAAAAAGTGTTGATGATATAAACCAGATGTTTTCTGCTGTGAAAAAAGAGTTCGGTACTCTTGATGTTCTTGTAAATAATGCTGCGATATTTAAACATATTGATTTTCTAAAAATTAACGAGAAAATATTTGACGAATTTATCAGTACTAATCTGAAAAGTGTTCTGTTCTGCTCTATTGAAGCTTCAAAAATTATGCTGAAGTCTAAGGAAAAAACCTGCAGGATAATTAATATCGCTTCTCTCGGAGGAATACTAAACTGGCAGGGCTATATCCCTTATTCTGTCTCAAAATCCGGTGTTATTAAACTTACTCAGCTTATGGCAAAAAGGTTGGCTCCGAAAATTCTTGTAAATACCATCGCTCCCGGTACAATACTGATTGAGAATGATAAAAATGAAACCGTGGATTTTAATGAGGAAAAAAAATATCCTCTGAAAAGATTTGCTAAAGCTAATGACATTACATCCCTCATTGAATATCTGGTTGATAAAAATGAATATATTACCGGACAGACTTTTGTGGTCGATGGAGGCAGAAGCATTGTATAAATATTAATAAATTTAAAAAGAATAAATTTAATGGATCACTTAGAAAAAGCACCAAAGGCATATCATAATCTGGATTTCATGAATTCGCCTTTTGCCCGTCCGGTCAGGCTCTTGACTGAATATATAGAACCTTATGCAAGAATGAAATATGTCGATATAAAAGATACTATCGTATTTTTCGGAAGTGCAAGAATTTTACCGGAAGAACAGGCACAAAAAGATTATGAAGATGTAAAAAAACGCTATAATTCCGCGAAGAAGAATAACAAATTAACAAAGAAAATTAAAGATGAACTTTTTATAGCGGAGCAGCATCTCCAGATGTCAAAGTATTATGAGGATACGGTCGAACTCGCATATCTTATTACTAAATGGTCGAAGAAGCTGAAAAAAGGAAATAAGTTTGTTGTATGCTCAGGAGGCGGACCCGGAATTATGGAAGCCGCTAACAAGGGCGCTCATAAAGCCAAAGGTCTGTCAATGGGTCTGAACATTTCCCTTCCGTTTGAACAATATCCTAATAAATTCATTACCCCCGAACTGAATTTCGAATTCCACTATTTCTTTATGAGAAAATTCTGGTTCGCTTACCTTGCGAAAGCAATAATCATTATGCCGGGAGGATATGGAACTCTGGATGAATTAATGGAAGTGCTTACATTAGTTCAAACTAATAAACTGAGAAAGAAAATGTCCATTGTAATTTACGGAAAAGAATTCTGGGATAAAATTATCAATCTTGATGTGCTCGTAGAAACGAATATGATTTCTAAGGCAGATTTGAATCTGTTCAAATTTGCTAATACACCTCAGGAAGCATTTAATTATCTTAAAAAAGAATTAAGTAAACATTACGTTAAATCTTAAAGTAAAAACAACTTATGATACTAAGTATGACTGGTTTCGGCAAAGCCGAAGGAAATTTTGAAAATAAAAAATTCGTTATCGAAATAAGGTCTGTTAACAGCAGATTTGCAGAGATTTCTTTTAAATATCCGAAGTATATGACTTCCCGGGATAATGAATTCAAAGAAATCCTCAGGCAAAAAATTTCAAGGGGTAAAGTAAATGTAAATTTGAACGTTGAAAATGGTTCTTCTGTTCAGAATCAACTCACTATAGATGCAGAAGTGCTGAAGAGTTATACTAAACTGCTTAAAACTGTAAGAAAAGAAATCGGCTCTAAGGAAAAAATAAAGCTCGAGCATATTCTTCATTTCACTGAAATTTTCACAACGGAAGCAAGCGGAGAAATTTCCGAAGAAGAATTCAATTTTATCAAAAGCATTCTGAATACTGCTATCGATGATCTGACGGCAATGAAAAATAAAGAAGGTGATTATATTAAAAATGATATCCTTACCAGATTGAATCATATTGATTCCGAAAATGAAATTATAAGGGAGATTTCTTCATCCAGGATACCTCAGGAAAGGATAAGACTAAAGGAAAAAATTGATTCTCTGATTGCGGATAAAAGCAAGATTGATGAAAATCGTCTTGAGATGGAACTGATACTTTTATCTGAAAAAATTGATATCACGGAAGAATCCATTAGATTAAAAAGTCATCTTAAATTCTTTTCCGAGTGTGTTGAATCAAATGAAAACTCCGGAAGAAGGCTGAATTTTTTGTTGCAGGAGATGAACCGCGAAATTAATACAATGGCTTCAAAATCAATGGATGCGGAAATTTCTCAAAAAGTATCTCTGCTCAAGGAAGAGCTCGAAAAAATAAGAGAACAAATTCAAAATGTTGAATAATTTAATACGGATTAGGTAAAATGTTATTTGCTGTAGCAGCGCCCTCGGGCACCGGAAAAACATCTATTGTTAAAGAGATTTTGTCTCAAAATCAGGATCTGGTTTTTTCGGTTTCCGCAACAACGAGGATAAAACGTGAAAATGAGATAGACGGAAAAGATTATTTTTTTATCAGCGAAGATGACTTTAAACAAAAAATTAAAAATGGTGAATTTATTGAGTATGAAGTTGTTTTCGGCAATGACTATTACGGAACTTTGAAATCCGTTGTTGATGGTTTTATTAAAAACAAAACAAATGTTATATTTGATTTGGATGTAAACGGTGCGATTTCCCTCAAAAATTATTATAAAGATTTTATTGTTTTAATTTTTATAACTCCGCCTGATAAAGAATGTGTGATAAATCGCCTCAGAAATCGGGGAACGGAAACTGATGAACAGATTAACAGAAGACTGGCAAGATTCGAATTAGAAATGTCCAAAATAAATGAGTTTGATTACATTGTTTTAAATGATAACTTAATAGATGCTGTAAAGCATGTAAATGAATTAATCGTGAAGTTTAAAAATAAAGAAAGTAAAATATAAAGGAGCAATAAATGTCTGTAAAAACAATAGATTTAGAAAAATTTGAAAAAGGTGCTGCAAACATTTACGAAGCAGTGGTAGTCGCTTCTAAAAGAGCAAGGCAGGTGAATGATGAGATTAAGATGGAACTTAATCAGCGCCTGGAACCGATTATCGCAAAGGAAACCGAAGATGATACTATTATGAACCAGGATAAGATGAATATTTCTCTCGAATTTGAAAAAAGAAATAAACCTTCTATCCAGGCTATCGATGAAGTACTCAATGATGAGATAACTTTCAGGTACAGAGACGCTAAGTAATCTTTTCTATGCTTAAGGGCAAAAAGATATTATTAGGAATAACGGGCGGAATTGCGGCTTATAAGATTTGCAATTTGGTCCGTTTATTCGTTAAAGCAGGTGCCGAAGTAAAAGTGATTATGACTCCTTCTGCCGCAAAATTTGTTTCACCTCTGACATTATCTGTACTCTCAAAAAATGAAGTTGTTATTAATATGTTTCCCGCCGGAGATAATTTGGAACAAGCAGAATCAGTTATTGCAAAAACATGGCATATCAGTTATGGTCTATGGGCAGATATATTTGTTATCGCCCCTGCAACCGCAAATACAATTGCTAAAATTGTATGCGGTATCAGTGATAACTTTTTGTTGTCAACAGTTCTTGCTTCAAGGTGTCCTTTGATAGTTGCTCCCACTATGGATGAAGATATGTACAGGAATAAAGTGACTCAAAGCAATCTGAAAAAGATAAAAGAATTGAATTACGATATTATAGACCCAATTGAAGGTGAACTTGCAAGCGGCTTGTTTGGATATGGAAAAATGGCTGAGCCGGAAACGATATTTGAGTTTGTAAGAAACAAACTGATAAAAAAAAAAGACCTCTCAGGTAAAAAAATTCTAATAACCGCAGGTCCCACTGTTGAACCCGTGGATTCCGTCCGCTTCATTTCAAATTATTCTTCCGGTAAAATGGGCTTTGAAATTGCCCGTGCAGCTGCAGAACGGGGTGCCGATGTTACACTCATAACAGGTCCGGTGAATCTTGATACCCCCGGTTCGGTCAAAAGAATTGATGTATCTTCAACCTCAGAAATGTTCAATGCTGTCCGAATGAATATGAAAAACAAAGATATCATTATTATGTCCGCCGCTGTTGCCGATTTTAAACCCGTTAAAGTTTTTGATAAAAAAGTTAAAAAAGAAAAAACAGGAAAGACCTTTAATCTTGAACTTACCCGCACTCAGGATATTTTGAAATATCTTGGTGAAAATAAAAGAAACATTTTCCTCATCGGTTTTGCTCTTGAAACAGATGAAGGCATTCAAAATGCAAAAGATAAACTCATTTCAAAAAATCTCGATATGATAGTCCTCAATAACCCTAAAGAAAAAGGTGCAGGATTCGGAACAGACACAAATATTATAACTCTCATTGATAAGAAATCTGTTAAAAAGCTGCCTTTACTTTCGAAATATGAAGCTGGAAATGCAATCTTAGACTATTATATTAAAAATAAATCTTAAAAATATTATCTTTGTTTTATCAAAGATAATTTATAACTTTCTTTCCTGAACATTCATTTTTTTCTCTTACATAATTTATGAGCAAAAGTTTATCTGAAATTTTAAAAAATACGGTTGACTACCTGAAATTTCAGCGTGATTACGGAAATTTATATTTCTATGATGAAAAAATTGTATTATCAGATAACGATAATTTAATCTTTGAAACTGAAACAACAAATGAAACTGTGAAACCAAAAAAATCCGAAGCAAGTTTTGTTAAGGAAAGTAACAATTCCGTAAAATCTTCTGAACTATGGCAAAAAGCTAAAAACATTGATGAACTGAATAGCCTTATTTGCAATTGTAAAAAATGCAGCCTCGGGAAACTAAGAAATAATTTTGTATTTGGTACGGGAAATCCTGAAGCAAGAGTTGTTGTAGTAGGTGAGGCACCCGGTGGAGATGAAGATAGAGAAGGTAAACCTTTTGTGGGCAGGGCAGGGAAAAAACTTACGGAAATTCTTGCTGCTATAAAATTCGCAAGGGAGGATGTCTTCATATGTAATATTCTAAAATGCAGACCACCTGATAACAGGAATCCTCTGCCTGATGAAATTCAGAAATGTGAACCTTATCTTTTTAAACAGCTTGAGTTAATTAAACCATCTCTTATACTTGCTCTCGGTACCTTTGCCGCTCAAACATTGCTTAAAACCAGTTTGCCCCTCGGAAAACTGAGAGGAACATTTCATGATTTTGAAAGTAACGGAAATAAGATTAAGTTACTTGTAACTTTCCACCCGGCTGCTTTATTAAGAAACCCGAACTGGAGAAGACCAACCTGGGAAGATGTTCAGCTGTTCAGAAAAGAATACGATTTAATATATTCAAAATAAAAGTTTATGAATCCAAGAAAACCAAAAAAATCGTCACTGGAAATTGTAAATGAAACAATTGAAGATTACGGCGGAAAAATACCGCCGAATGCAGAAGAAGTCGAGAACCAGATATTAGGGGCTATACTGATTGATAATGATATCATCAATGATATTTTACAGCTTCTTAGTCAGAAATATTTCTATAAAAAAGCAAACGGAACTATTTTTCAGGCAATGATTCAGCTTGACGGCAGAAATGAACCGATAGATGCAAATACAGTTAAGGAAGAACTGCAAAGGATGGGGAAACTTGCCGAAGTCGGAGGAGTGGAATATATAATTGATCTGACTACTAATGTGACAAGTTCAGCAAATGCGGAACATTATACAAGAATTGTTTTTGAAAAATATATCCTGCGCCGCCTAATTTCGATTTCAGGACAGATCACGACAAAATGTTTTGATCCTACCAATAGTCCTTTTTCTGTGCTCGATGATGCCGAACACAAAATAATGGAAGTGAATGAAATTTATTCAAAGAAAAAAGATATAGCGTTAAAGGATGTATTGGATGATGTCATCAAAGATCTGCAAAAGCGCAGAGGTGAAAAGGATAATATTATCGGAGTGCCAACCGGTTATCACAAGCTGGACGACCTTACATCAGGTTTCCAGAAATCAGAATTGATTATTATCGCTGGAAGACCCTCGCATGGAAAAACAGCTTTAGCCCTTAATATAGCAAGAAACGCCGCCGTGAAGTATAAAAAAAGTGTTGCATTCTTCTCTCTTGAAATGGCTTTCAGGGAATTAATACTCAGGCTTCTCGCCTCAGAAGCATTAGTTGATGGTCAGAAATTAAAAACCGGCAGAGTTTCACACGAAGAATGGGCAAAAGTTGCAAAATTTTACCCTAACCTTAAAACAAATTTATATATAGACGATACAAGCGAACTCTCAATCCTTGAACTTCGTGCCAAAGCAAGAAGGATGAAGCAGGAATATAATATTGATATGATTATTGTCGATTATCTCCAGCTTTTGAGAGGTCAGGATTATCATGAAAGAAGGGACCTCGAAGTAGCTTATGTTTCCAGAAGTTTGAAAGCCCTTGCAAAGGAACTCGATATTCCTGTAGTTGCCTGTTCACAGCTTAATAGAGGAATTGAACAGCGGGGGAAAGAAAGACGTCCTCAGTTATCAGACCTCAGGGAATCCGGTGCCATAGAGCAGGATGCGGACGTAGTAATATTCATCCACAGACCTATTATGGGGATGAAGATGGAAAAAGAGGATCCTGATTATTCAACTATGTCTAGAAAAGCAGAAGTAATTATTGGCAAACAAAGAAACGGTCCTGTCGGAGATCTTGAACTTGTATTCAAATACGAATATGCAAAATTTGAGAACCTTATAGTTGCTCCGGTAATTGATTTACCTGTTGATACAGGCGATGATGACCGTAATTTCTAAAATCATAATTATTTTATTCAGGCGGCATTAATAAAGCCAAAGGATGGAAGTTAACTTTCATAAACTTAATCTGAAAAATATCCATTCTTTCATAGCTCTGGCTCCAAGATTTTCGTAGAATTTAATTGCACTTTTATTCCAGTCGAGTACTACCCATTCTATTCTTCCGCATTTTTCTTTTTTTGCTGTTTTCTTCAGTTCTGTGAAAAAACTTTTTCCAAGTCCTTTGCTTCTGAAATTTTTCGAAATATAAATATCCTCGAGATAAAGTGTGGGTTTTGCCAGGAATGTCGAATATGAAAAAAAATAAAAAGCATATGCAATTAATTTTTTATCATATTCAGCCACTAAAATTCTGAACCGTGGATTTCTTGAAAATGCTTCATTTATAAGTCTTCTCGATGCCTCATTACCCGGAGGGGTTAACTTTTCAAAATGAGCAAGTTCGTTTATCAAATTAATTATCTCTTTTGAATCACTTCTAATTGCTTTTCTTATCGAATAATTCATTTTACAATTTTATATGAATTTAATATTGCATAAATTTATGAAAATTAAATGTAAATGAACAGAAGAAATTTTTTAAAATCATCTTTTTTCCTTTCTTCAGCCGGCTTTCTGCTGCCGAAGTCAATTAACTTCCGAGGTTTACTCGGGTTAGACGATGATTATGAAATCAAAAAATGCAAGGAAAAACTTGCTTCGCTGGATTTATCATATAAAAATTTTCCTGTAAACGAAATTATATCATATGTAGGGAAAAGCTTTATTGGCATACCATACGAAGCAGGAACTCTGGATGTTAATGTTAATAATGAAGAACTGATAATAAAAGTTACAAGTCTCGATTGTGTCACGTTTGTAGAAAACACTCTTGCTATGTCCCGGCTTATTAAAAAAGGGGATGCAAGCTTTGATGTATTTAAAAACGAATTAAAACTGATAAGATATAGGGATGGAATTATTGATAATTACCCTTCACGCCTTCATTATTTTACGGACTGGATTTACGATAACCAAAGGAAAGGAATTGTGGAAGATATTACTAAAGAAATTGGAGGCAAAAGATATGATAAGAATATTAATTTTATGACTACCCATACCGGTTCTTATAAGCAATTAAAAAATAATCCCGAATATGTAAACTCATTGCAGGCAATAGAAGATGAAATTAATCAAAGGCAATTGTATTATGTTCCCAAAAGTTCGGTTGATAAATATTATGATGCATTAAAGACGGGTGATATAATTGCTACTACCACTGATATAAACGGTCTCGATGTCACACATACCGGTTATATTTACAAAGATGATTCCGGAACATATTTCCTTCACGCTTCAATTGTTAAAAAAGAAGTGATTATCACGGAGGTTGAATTGAAAGAATACTTAATGGGAAATAAAAAGCAAACGGGGATTATCGTTGCACGCCCTATGGAATTAAATTTATAATGATTTAAAGTATGCCTCCTTTTATTCTAAATTACATTTTAATATGCCTCCTTTTTTATATTATAGGTTCGATACCGAGTGCATATCTAATTGTAAGAAGCAGGAAAATAGATATCACTAAAGCAGGTTCGGGAAATGTAGGGGCACTTAATAGTTATGAAGTTACGAAATCAAAAACAATCGGTATTCTGGTATTGGTTCTCGATTTCCTAAAGGGATTTATTCCGGCTTTTCTGCTGGCAAAAATATTTACAATGCCTTTGTACCTTGCAATCTTTCCCCTGCTGCTTCTTGTAGCAGGACATAATTTTTCCATATGGATTAAATTCAAAGGCGGTAGGGGACTTGCAACAACTGCAGGTATTTTTGTGGTCGTCAATTTTTGGATTTTCATAATCTGGGGTGTTTTATTCCTCGTAATTTTTGCAGTAAGGAGAAATGTCCATTTAGGAAATATTGCCGCAACCATACTGATGCCTCTTGTGATAATTTTTATTTCAGATTTTATTGTAAAGTACAATTACGATTTTGGATTATATAATGATGATGTCCATTATAATTTTAATTTGCTTTTCACTTTAAGTGCATCTATTTGTATTTTGATAATGATTAAGCATATAAAACCTTTGATAGAGCTGATAAGGGAGACGAAAAATAAAAAAGAAATAATAAATGAGTAAAAATCCACAGTTAGATAGTATAGAAGAACTGAATGAAATGTCCCGCCAGTTAAGACGTGATATTATCAATATGCTTCTTATCTCAAAATCCGGTCATTCAGGAGGACCGCTAGGGCTTGCAGACGTATTCACAGCCTTATATTTTAATTTACTTAATATTGATAATGAAAAATCATATTGGAAGGAACGCGATTATCTGTTTGTTTCCATCGGTCATGTTGCTCCGGTCTGGTATGCTGCTCTTGCTCGCAGGGGATATTTCCCTCTGGAAGAATTAAAAACACTCCGGAAAATAAATTCCAGATTACAGGGGCATCCTGCACCTCTTAAAACTCACGGTGTTCCCGGTGTTGAAATTGCCTCGGGTTCACTCGGGCAGGGTTTATCCGTTGCCGTTGGTGCTGCCCTCGGCTTGAGACTGGATAAAAAAGAAAATTATGTTTATTGTATAAATGGAGATGGTGAATTGCAGGAAGGTCAGATTTGGGAAGCTGTAATGACAGCCGCTCATCATAAAGTGGATAACCTTACAATGATAATTGATTCTAATGATTGCCAGATTGATGGAAATGTACACAATGTGATGAATATTATGCCTCTCGCTGATAAATTTAAAGCTTTTAACTGGGAAGTTTTTGATATTAATGGAAATAATATGGAAGAAATTCTCGAAACTCTCAGGCAGGCAAAAAAATTTAAAGGAAAACCATCCGTTATAATAGCACATACAATAATGGGAAAAGGAGTTTCATTTATGGAAGGTGATTACCGATGGCACGGCGTTCCTCCTGATGACGAACAGGGAAAAATTGCATTGGATGAACTTGTGCCCACAAAATTCGGAGATTTCGTTTAAAAATATTTCAGCCGGTTTATTTGAGGATTGTTTACTTAATTGCAAATGTAAGTCAAACTTTTCAACTTACCAATTCTTTCTCGTCAGCGATTTTTATTTCATAATCTGCAAATTTCGTCTCAAGAAATTCGTAAAATAAACTATATTGACCCCTAATAAATCTGGATTTTTTTTTCTTGAAGGATTTTGTGGTATTATTTCCCAAAATGCTGATAGTTATCTCCGGGTTTATTTTTAAAGAAATGACATCCGGATTTTCAAATAATTTGATCATCACCTTGGAAATATTGCAAAAAAATTTTAAAGACTTTTATTTCTTTTGATTCGGGTATCTCTTAATATGTAAATATTAGATACCTGAGACTTTTTTATTAACTCAAAATAATACCTGTTATTAAAATCCCTATCAGGATTGCAAATAAAATAATATATGTTATTTTCATCTTGCTTCGATTACACTTTATGAATGAAGATTAATCAAACTTAAATGTTTTTTTTTTAATTGTAAATATATATTTTGATATAAATAAAAATTTAGATTATGAATAGAATAGAAAATCAAGTCATACTTTTGACCGGAGCATCAAAAGGAATTGGCAAAGTTACCGCAAAAAAATTATCCGGATTAAACCCGAAACTCATACTTGTTTCGAGAAATATTAATGACCTCGAAAAAATCAGGAAGGAATTCAGCGTTATTGATTCAAATCTGCTGCTTATCGGTGCAAATGTATCTGTCGAAGAAGACTGCCAAAGAATCGTTAGTGAAGCTGCTGCAAAGTTCGGAACGATTGATGTGCTGATAAATAATGCGGCACAGTTTGCACACGGTAAAATCGAAAAAATGGATATCGAAGATTTCGACAGGGTATTCGCAACAAATATCAGAGGAGTTTTCATACTCACAAAACTCACTCTTCCTTTTATGATTAAGCAAAGCAGCGGAACGATTGTAAATATTTCATCAACGGCAGGAAAGCGCGGCTATCCGGGCGGCTCGGCATATACTGCATCCAAGTTTGCGCTCAACGGATTCTCGGAATGCCTCATTAAAGAAGTTAGAGAGCATAATATTAGAGTGGTCACGATAAGCCCCTCGATGGTGGATACAAAAGAAAAACCAATCAAGGAACAAAAGGAAACCGGCAAGGGAATATATATGCGAGCAGAAGATGTGGCGGATTCAATAGTATCCGCAATCGCTCTGCCTCAAAGAGCCTTAATAAAAGATATTGAAATCTGGGGAACTAACCCCTGAATAACACTATAACAGCGTTAAATATATATAAGATAGGTTTTATTGGATATCAATCAGGTAACACTTTCTTATAAAAATCTTCCGTATTCTATTTCTTTTTGGTTCTTCTGCTTATTTCCTTGATGATGGACGTTATTGAATTTTTTTAAATTCATTTTTCTCTCCTTTTTTCTTTTTAAATTTAATGAATTCTATCCATTTAAGATTCAATTATTTTGGTCTATAATCTTTTATTGCTCAAAATTTTTATATTTTAAATAATAATTTTTTTTTGGATTTTACTTATATCTGATAATTAAATATTATTTTATGAAAAACTCAATACTTTTTACTTATATATTTATTTTAATATTTATGATTTCTACCGCTATATTCGCACAGGAAAAAAAGATTCCCGATTATTCGCTTACCGACAGAAAAGATATTCCTGTTGACTATACATGGAAAATCGAGGATATATATCCATCAATGGAAGCCTGGAAAACAGATAAAGAGGCGGCTGTTGAACTAATTTCAAAAATAGATGAAACCGCTGCGGGATGGACAAGCTCATCCTCGAAAATGCTTGCTTTACTTGACTTGCTTAATGAAATTAATCTTAAGTCATCAAAACTTTTTTCTTTTGCAAGCCATCAGGCAAATACCGATATGAGTAACACACAATATCAAAGTATGCAGGGAGAATTACAGTCAATTTTTGTGCAGATGAGTTCAAAACTCTCTTTCCTGAATCCAGATATTATCGCACTTGGGTATGAAAAATTCGGTGAATATGTAACGACAGAACCGAAGCTGGAAATCTATCGCTTTATGGCAGAAGATATTTTCAGAAGCAAAGACCATATATTACCGGAAGACCAACAAAAAATTGCATCTCTTACAGGTCTTTTTTCCGGCTCGACAAACCGTGCAGCTAATATGCTTAATGATATGGAACTTCCCTCAGCAGAAGTAACGCTCAGCACCGGACAGAAGGTTATTTTGAACTATGCAAATTATATGAAATACAGAGCATCTAAAATTACAGCAGACCGCAGAATGGTAATGAACGAGTTTTGGAAAAATCAAAAGAAATTTGAGAATACTCTCGCTATACTTCAGGATGGAGCAATAAAACAGCATCTGTTCTCTTCAAAAATAAGAAAGTATCCTGATTGCCTGTCTGCAAAACTTTTCGGGGATAATATTCCTAAAGAAGTATACCTTCAGCTGATAAAATCGGTTAAGGAAAATCTTTCTCCGATGCACAGATATTTAAAACTAAAAAAAGAACTTCTCGGATTGGACAAATTTTTATATGAGGATATTTATGCTTTGGCAGTTCCTTCAGTCGAAAAAGTTTTTACATTCGACGAAGCTGAACAGACAGTCCTCGAAATAATGAAACCAATGGGAAGCGAGTATCAGGATGCTCTTAAGTTATCATTTGATAACAGGTGGATTGATATTTATCCAAATAAAGGTAAACAAAGCGGTGCTTACTCAGGAGGAATTTACGGAGTTCATCCTTTCGTGAAAATTAATTACGACGGAAGTTATAATGCAATTTCAACCTTAGCGCACGAACTCGGACATGCGATGCACTCTTATTTTTCAAATAAATACCAGCCTTTTCCTTTATCCGGCTATACAATATTCCTTGCAGAAATTGCATCTACATTTAATGAAAATATGCTAATGGATTATCTCCTGAAAAATGATAATGATGATATGTTCAAACTTTTTATACTCGACAGCTACCTTGACCAGGTAAGAGGTACCTTATATCGTCAGACATTATTTGCTGAATTTGAACTTGCTATGCATGAACGCGTAGAATCAGGTCAGACATTAACCGCAGACTGGCTTAATAACAAATATCTGGAACTTACTCGTGAATATTACGGACACGATGAAGGGGTATGTGAGGTAGGGGATTATATTCAAAATGAATGGAGCCGTATTCCGCATTTCTATATGAACTTTTACGTGTTCCAGTATAGCACAGGTATTATAGCTTCTATGGCTATGAGTGATTATGTCCTTAATAATCCGGCAGAATACAGAGATAAATATCTTACTATGCTAAAATCCGGCGGAAATGATTATCCTATGGAAATACTTAAAAAAGCCGGAGTTGATATGACTCAACCTGAACCATATTCAGCCGCCTTTAACAGATTTGACCGTATGGTTTCAGAAATGGAAAAAATTGTTTCGAAACTTAAAGAACAAAAGAAATTATAATACTACTTTATTCCCCTTTACAATTATTTGAGGGAAATTTGAATTATTTTCATCTTTTATTTGCATTAAATTTCACTTAATTTTATATAGATTTACATCATCTTTTGGCGATTAGGATACAAACTTACTTCTAAAAAAAAGTTTTATTAAAAAATTATCACGGAGAAAAAAATGATAAATTTTGATTTTAAAAACGTAAAATCCAAAGCATTTACTTACGGACCGAGAAGAGGAAATTTTTACGATATAAACGATATTATGGAAGGAAAATCTTTTCTTAAATCACAAGAATTGAATGGTTTTGAAAAACTTGATCTGATTTACAGAACTCTTTGTGCTGTTATGTATAATTTTGTTCCGACGAGCGGTCACCCGGGAGGTTCAATTTCTTCAGGAAGAATCGTAGAATCTATATTATATAAAATCGCAGATTATGATATAAAGAATCCATTCGCAGATGACAATGATATGGTAGTATATGCTGCTGGACATAAGGCTCTGGGATTATACACTATGTGGGCTTTAAGAAATGAATTGGTCAGAGCTTTCGCAATAAAAGAATTATCTGAAGAAAAATTCCAGATGAGATTCGAAGACCTTCTTGGTTTCAGAAAAAACCCGACGACGGAATTACCTTTGTTCAAAAAATTCAATGTTAAAGCACTTGACGGGCATCCTACACCGGCTGTTCCTTTTGTAAAAGTTGCAACAGGTGCCAGTGGAGTAGGTGATCCCGCTTCATTCGGTTTAGCTCTTGGAGCGCTTGATTATTATGGAAAAAATGCACCGAAAGTTCACGTTATAGAAGGCGAAGGCGGAATGACTCCGGGTAGAGTTGCTGAAGCTCTTGCCGCCGCATCTGCAATGAGATTATATAACGTATTTTTCCATTTGGATTTTAATCAGGCTTCAATTGATAGCAATAGAGTCTGCCGTGAAGGCGAATTAAAAGGAGATTATGTCCAATGGAATCCTGCTGAACTTTGCTATCTTCACGATTTCAATGTAATTTCCGTTGATGATGGAAAGGATTTCAATAAAGTTCTTGCAGCACAATCCTTTGCAAAAACTCTGACAAATCAAATGCCGACAGCGATTATTTATAGAACTGTAAAAGGTTGGAAATATGGAATTGAAGGAAGGGCTTCACATGGTGCCGGACATAAGTTTGCATCTGAAGGATATTATAATGCAATGAAAGAATTCGAAAATGAATTCAAAGTTACTATTCCGCACTTCTCCGGTGACGCTTCTCCGGAGAATGTAGAAAAATGTTTCTATGATACTTTGATGACTATCAGGAATGTAATTGAAAATCATAATGAATTAAAATATTTCTCAACTTCAATTTTAGAATCAAAAAGGAGATATCAGGATTTAAAACGCATACCTCGCGAAAAACATCCGAAACTTGAAAACCTGTATACATCTAAGGAGATTTCTGAGAAAGTTATACCCGAAGAGCTCGGCGTCAAAGTCGGTTCATCCACAACTCTCAGGGCAGTTCTTGGCTCATCACTCGGATATCTTAATAAAATTACTGAAGGAGCATTCCTTGGTGTTGCAGCAGACTTACTCGGCTCAACGAGTGTTAATCTGTTGGATAAAGGCTTTCCTGAAGGTTTCTTCGATTCAATAGATAATTCTGAATCAAGAATACTTTCAATAGGTGGTATTTGCGAAGATGCAATGGGCGGCATGATGGCAGGACTCTCTGCTTACGGAAAAAATATCGGAGTAAGTTCTTCTTATGGAGCATTTATCTCCGCAATGGAACACACCGCTGCACGTCTGCACGGTATAGGTGAACAGAATAAAACGCAGCATTTCGGCGGTAACTATAACACCTGGATTCTCATTAATGCTCACGCCGGATTAAAAACCGGAGAAGATGGACCTACACACGCTGATCCTCAATGCCTGCAGTTGTTACAGGGAAATTTTCCTCAGGGTGTCATGATAACATTAACACCATGGGAACCCGCAGAAGTATGGAATCTGCTTATCGCAGGATTAAAAAAGAGACCGGCAGTTCTTTCACCATTTGTTACAAGACCAAATGAAATAGTTACGGATAGAAAAGCTATGAATCTCGCTCCGGCTTCAGATTCCGTAAAGGGTCTATATCTGTTAAGAAAAGCTAATAAAAAAAATAAAGTTGATGCAAACTTCATATTGCAGGAAAGCGGAGTAACAATCGAATTTATTACAAAAGTACTTCCAAAACTCGATGCGGAAGGAATTAATGTAAACGTTTATTATGTAGCAAGTTCAGAATTATTCGATCTTCTTCCTGAAAAAGAAAAAGAAAAAATCTACCCCGATGAGATTGGAAATGAAATTATGGGAATAACGGGTTTCACTTTGCCGACAATGTATAAATGGGTAAAAAGTTCTGAGTCCAGAAACAGAATATTACATCCTTTCAAAAAAGGATTCTATCTCGGTTCAGGAAATGCAGAAAGTGTCATGCATCAGGCAGGTTTAGATGCAGATAGCATATATAAAGATGCAAAAGCTTTTATTGATTATCTTGTTAAAAAGAAACCTTCACATTTCTGATTAACTTTTAATTAATTATTTTTGTTAAAAACTACGAAAGAAACTATCTTTCGTGGTTTTTTTATTTAATATGAAAATATTAGTAGCACCGGATTCTTTCAAAGGGACTTTATCTTCTTTGGAAGTCTCAAAAACAATATGTAAAATTTTATCACAAAACGGATTTGATTTTGTTTCTGTTCCTGTTGGTGACGGAGGCGAAGGAACGCTCGATTCGATATTATTCGGTATTGACTGCGAAAAAAAGGAGATAAAAGTAAAAGACCCGCTCGGCAGAGAGATTGATGCTTATTATGGTGTTCAGGGTGAAATTGCTTTTGTCGAAGCAGCTCAGGCTTCAGGGTTAAATTTGCTTAATAAAAGTGAATTGAACCCGTGGATAGCATCTACTTATGGTTTCGGACAATTAATTTTAGATGCTGTTTCAAACGGTTCAAAAAAAAATTATTTAGGTATCGGCGGAACAGCCACAAATGATCTCGGGATAGGAATGCTTCAGGCATTTGGTGTAAAATTTTATAATGATGCAGGTAAAGAAATATCTGAAAGAAAAAAGGAAGGATATGGTCCCGGTGTTTTGCAGAAAATTTTCAGTTTCGATAGCAGGATATTAAAAGATTTATTTTGTGATGTTAAATTTATCGTTCTATGCGATGTGACTAATCCTCTTTACGGTGAAAACGGAGCATCTTTCATCTACTCGCCTCAAAAAGGAGCAAGTGAGAATATGATGTATAAACTTGAAGATTCTCTTGAATATTTTGGCGATGTGATATACAAACAAACAAAAATTTATCCGGATTTTCCGGGAGCCGGAGCTGCCGGAGGCTTGGGTGCTGCTTTGAAGATTTTTTTAAATGCAGAAATCATTTCCGGTATCGACGGTATAATTGAAATTCTAAACATAGATAAGAAGATTAAGGACTGTGATATTGTAATTACAGGTGAGGGTTCTATGGATCACCAATCTGCCTTCGGAAAAGCTCCGCTTGGTATTGCAAAACTTGCAAAAAAATTTACTAAAAAAGTTATAGCAATTAACGGACGAACTGATGACAGTGCATCGGAATTTCTCGGAAAAGAGATTGATACTATCTACAGTTGTTTCGGAAATGCAAAATATGATTTAAAATATCTGAAATTAAATGCAAAAAATAAACTTAAAGAAGCGGCTGAAAAGTTTTGCCGTGATGTTATAAATTCAGCAGATGTAAATAAAAAAATAATTGTTTTATGAAACCTAAGATTTTAATTACGCACCCCATACCGGATAGCGGAATAAAAATGCTCAGAAATAAATATGATGTGGAACTTAATGACTATCATGGCATCCTGGATAAAAAAAAACTTATTGAAATGGCAAGAGATAAAGATGTTCTCCTTTCTCTGTTATCCGATTCTATCGATTCTGAAGTAATAGAAGAATGCAGAAATTTGAAAATCATTTCTAATTATGCTGTAGGATTTAATAATATAGATTTGAAAACAGCCACAGCAAAAGGAATATATGTTACAAATACCCCCCGCACACTCGATGAAACGACCGCAGATTTTATTTTTGCCCTTATCCTTTCAATCTCAAGACGTGTAGTTGAATCTGATAATTTTATGCGAACAGGTAAGTTCGGGGGCTGGGGAGCCATGGATTTCCTGGGCTTCGATGTATATAATTCAACACTCGGTATTGTCGGTATGGGTAACATTGGCAAGGCGGTCGGTAGAATCGCTTACTACGGGTTTCTTATGAAAGTAATTTACAGCGATAAATTCATTGATACAAAACAACTGAAATTCGGTGCTGAAAATGTTGACTTCGATACTTTACTTACTGAATCTGATTTTGTAACAATAAATGTACCGCTTAAAGAAGATACTTATCATTTGATTGGAGAAAGGGAATTAAATATGATGAAGAAGACTGCATTCCTGATCAATACATCCCGCGGACCGGTTGTAGATGAAAATGCTTTGTACAATGCTCTGAAAGAAAAAAGAATAGCAGGTGCGGCGATTGATGTTTACGAAGATGAACCAAGGTTTGTTAAAGGATTGGAAAAACTCGATAATATTGTAATGACACCGCATATTGCAAGTGCAACAATTCAAACCCGGCAGCTTATGTCATATAAAGCAGCTCAGAATATTATAGATTATTTCAATGGCAAAATCCCCGAAGGATTAGTCAATACTGAAGTCCTGAAAAGAAAATAAAAAAAAGGAATATGATTTCTCATATCCCTTTTTGAAAATTTAAAAACGAAAAATTTACTTTCTCATATACTTATCTTCTTCAAGCGTGAATACCAATGATATCCTGTGTGTATTTCCTAATGACTCATCACCATCAAATTTTGCGAAAGAATAATCTATATTAATTTTTGGTAATTTAACACCGGCACCGAGTGTAAGATTTCCTAATTCATTACGTCCCACTCTGATAGCAAAGAGGTTCTGAAAGTTATATTCAAGTCCCGCATGCATATCAAATGAAACCGGACCAATATGGGCATTTGCTGACGACTTTCTGTTCTCGAAACGGACATCAAAATCTACAGCGGGAGTTATAGTACCTTTGAAAAACGGGATCTGATAAGCAGTTCCTATTTTTGCTGTAGGGGAAATTAATTCTTTCTTTCCTGTACTCCAGGATAAATATGTTGTAGTTATATCCATTAGATTTGCCCCGAGAAGTAATCTGCTGAAAGGACTATAAGCTACACCCACGTCAAAACCTAATCCCCAGGCGGATTCTTCTGCTATATTTCTCCTGATAACTTTCAGGTTTGCGCCATAAGATATTTTATCATTATGCTTTTTTGAATAAGTAAGATAAAAAGCATAATCGGTTGTACTGAATCTCGTAATTTTATCCGGATCAAGCCTTTCACCCGGGTCTATTCTTCCATTTCCGTTTAAATCTATGAGGGCATTTCGTGTATCGGCAATATCGTCAATACCCATTCTTATAATACTAAATCCCAATGATGCATTTTTTCCGAATGGTATTCCGACGGAACCATAATCATAATTTACAAGCTGGGAAAATCTCGCATCATGCATCAAGGATAATTGAGGATAGTTGAGTTTTGAAAGTAAAGCAGGATTCCAGTATCCGGCTGTTACATCATTCACGAGTGCCACAAATGCTCCTCCCATACCTAATGGTCTTCCGCCTACTCCAATTGCAAGAAACTCCCCTGCATATTTATTACCTGAACCTTGTGAATATACATTAGCAAAAGAAACCAGAGCTAATGCTAAGAACAGATATTTTATTTTTTTTAGCTTACGCATTTTAAAATAAATTATTTTAATTTTAAAAAGTGTATTCTCGTTTAATATATGCCATCCTTTCCGTCTCAATAATGATTAATATATTTGTATAATTCAATACAAAAAAATTATTTTTCAAAGTAATTTTATTATTTATGCTTTGCAAGTAAGTCCCTCTGCCTTTGAGTCAGGATATCTTCCGCAACAGAAATATCCATTTCGTCATTATCCGGCAGCGGTTTACAGAATTTTAATGCTTCTTCTGTATCCGCATTCAGGAAATCAATAGCCTCATTCTGATTTAATAGTACAGGCATTCTATTGTGAATCTGTCTTACAAATTTATTGGGAACGGTCGTTATCATCGAAGAAAAAGTCAAATCTTCCTGTATTAAAAATATTGATGCTATGAAAAATAATTCCTTATTTTTAAGTGATATTCTATGAGGTATCTTTGTTTTTTCAATTTCTTTCCACTCATAAAATGCTGTAGCCGGTATAATACACCTGTTCTTTGCAAAAAGCTGCTTCCAGTATTTTTTCCCGGAGATAGTTTCTATTCTTGAATTAAATATGAGAGGAGATTCGTTTTGCTTGTCAAACTGTATACCCCAGTATATATTTTTTATCGAATATTCCGTCTTTTTATTCCTTATGACTGAAATTATGGAATTTGTAGGAGATATATTTATTTTATTCGTATCTTCCGTTACTTCATATACAAAGTTACCCATGGAATCTTTTTTCAATTTTTCGAATATTGAAATGCCGGTTTCTTTATTTTCAAATCTTGAACACATAATTTTGAGTCAATTTACATGTGATTTTAATAAATATCAATATTTTTCGTGAACTAAGGTTTTATTAATAATCAATCTATGCACGCGACGGAAAAGATGCGTTAATAAAAAAAAGTACTCTTATTGAGAAATTATTTAATAAGTTCAAAACCAGAGGATTTAATTTATAAGTAACCCAGATGAAAAGCTTTAATAAATTAGAAAAAATTGATTGGATTAGTAAGCATAGCATTTGCGTGGTCATTTTTTTTAGGAGAGATATCGAAACATTCATATAAGATCAGATTCGTTACAAACCTTAATCAAGAACAGTTTTGACCAAGGACTTAAATATCTGCGAATAATAATTTTTTAGTATAAATAATTACTAAAAGAATTTCATAACCCTGTTAATTTATTGTTTTGTGTATAGGTAAAAGAATTAATTTTAATTTTTATCTAAATATTTGTCTAAAATTTTGTACAACATGCGTTTTTAAGAGATTTACGCCTTTTCCTTATCAAAAATCGAGTTGTTAATATTTTACAAATATAAATTTGAAATGCGGTAAAATTGATTTATTAATTTAACAATTATCTATGTAACGAATATTGGTTTATTAAATTGATTCCTCAAAACTTAATTGTTAATAATATTTATCACTTTAATTTCAACGTCTTTATGAATCATAATATAATCACAAAGTTCCATGTTTTCTCGAGAATAAACAAAATTTTCAATTTCTTCTATGTGTTCTAAAGATAATATTTTATCATTTTTATCAGATTTGATTAGCCTAAAAACCTTATACTCTAAACTTTTCATAATTTCTAATATTTTCATATTATTTTCTCTGTTATATAAAAGTTTTTCTTCATTATGAGCCCATAGAATTTCACATATTATTACGGGTTTAAACTCATATATAATATTCTCCAAACTATTTATAACTTTGAGTTCAGAACCTTCAACATCAATTTTGATTACAGAAACACCGGTAAGATTAAGTGTTTTTTGAACATCATTGAAATTCATAACAGGTATAAAATATTTTTCATTGATTGGATATCCGGGCCTTAAATCCTCTATGATTGTACCACCTGAATCTGCATCAGAAAATAAATGAATATTTAATATTTTATTCTCTGAAAATATACCAACCGGAATTACAAAAGAATTCTTGATTTTATTTGATTTGATAAGATTTAAACAATAAAATACACACGAAGGATTTGGTTCGAAACCATAATATACAGTATCTGAGTTAACAGACCTTAACGCAAGTAAAGTTTGTCCTGTATTTGCGCCAATATCTATAAAGACACCATTTCTTAGTGTTAATAATTTAGATATTAAATCCGGAAACCATATTTCATCAAGTGTTAGATTACTTAAACCAATATTTTTGATTATCGGAATGATAAACTTTTTATTATTAACCTTAATTTTGATTTTAAAGTTAATTCCCCCTATAAAATTTTTAACAATTCTTTTAAATAAATCGCTTGAGACAATAATATTTTTTGTTTTCCTCAGAATTTTTAACATAAAATGTAAATTAGTATACTGGTTCAGCCAAAAATGACAAATGGGTCAGTTGAATTAAAGGTATTTTGAAACTGTCATATGAAATAAATATATTTAAATTTTTGCTTTAAGCTAATTTCTTTCTCCTTTCATCCAACTTTTCCCTTCTCTTTTTAATAATATAATCATCCGGTGTAAAATATGAAAGTGAACTTTGATGTCTAACTTTGTTATCTATGCACATGATAAAAAAAAAGTACTCAAATGTTATAAGTTAATACAAAAATTAAAGATTAATATCGAAAGGAGTACTAATCATGCAAGGCAATTTCAAACGATTAGATGACTCAATTCATAATAATTTAGGAATAAAGATTAGTTTTGACCAAGGTATTAAATATCTGCAAAAAATAATTTTTTGTATAAATGATTATTTAAATGAATTTCACAACCCTGTTAATTTACTGTCGTGTACTAAAATTTTATTATCAGTCATCTAAAGAATAGATATTTGTTTGAAATTTATTTATTTTTAAATTATTAAAAGAAAAGTAATAATAATTTATAATCTACAGAAGTTATTCAAACAGATTGGAATAACTAAGTCGATGGGATTTTTGATGAAAGATAGTTTCTCATAGTTGATAAAAGATTATTTGCTATCGTGAAATTAAAAATTATTTTACAGACAGAGGGAGTATTTGCTCCCTCTATCTGTAAATCTTACTATATCTTTGAATAATAAAATAATTTAAAGTAGAATTTCGTGAAAATTAAATGCATAGCTCATTATTTACCTCAGTATCATCCAATTCCTGAAAATGATAAATGGTGGGGGAAAGGTTTTACAGAATGGACAAATGTAGCAAAAGCAAAACCGCTTTTTAAAGGACATCAACAACCTAAAGTACCTGCTGATTTAGGCTTTTATGACTTAAGACTTCCTGAAATACGGGAACAGCAAGCTGAAATGGCAAGGAAAAACGGTATATATGGATTTTGTTACTGGCATTACTGGTTTAATGGAAAAAGACTTTTAGAAAGACCTTTTGATGAAGTTTTGCAAAGCGGGAAACCGGATTTCCCTTTTTGCCTCGCCTGGGCGAATGAATCTTGGACAGGAATTTGGTATGGTGCTCATGATAAGTTATTAATTGAACAAACTTATGGTGGTAAAAATGACCTTATTAACCATTTCAAATATCTCGAAAAAGCTTTTACCGATTCAAGATATATCAAAATAGATAATAAACCGATATTTGTAATCTACAGACCTTCATACCTTCCGGATTCAAAATTTATTTTGGATTTTTGGAGAGAAATGGCTGTTAAAATTGGTTTTTCAGGTATCTATTTCATAGGTTCTTTGAATTCTGAGGAGGTATTGAAGGTCAATAAAAGAGATTCAGGGTTTGATGGTTTTATTGCTACTAATCCTGACCAGATGACTTCACGTTATAAGGGAAAAAAAATTTCAGTTGATGGATTTGTACCTGTAATGAAATCGAATGTCAAAAAAATTATACCGGTTGAAAAAATCAGAAATTATTTGTATAAAGCCCAAATAAAACCGAATATCTTAGATTATAAAGAGTGTATTAAATATGCTTTCAGTGATTATGAATTGGATGATGACCACTTTCCTTCTGTACTTCCAAACTGGGATAATACACCTCGCTGTGGAAGAAACGGGACTGTTTTGCAGGGCTCAACACCAGAATCATTCGGCAAACACTTATCGGATGCAGTTAAATTATTAGAGAAAAAACCTGATAATAAAAAACTGATATTTCTGAAATCCTGGAACGAATGGGCTGAAGGCAACTATTTAGAACCAGATATAATTTGGGGTACCCAATACCTGGAAACGACGAAAAAAATTATTGAACAAAATAATAAATGATGTTCTTATATATAAAAATTAGTAAATAAGAAACCCTTCAAATCAAAGTTCTTATTTGGAAAACTGTTATACTCTTCCGACTAATTATACCTGCATTTGAAACCGTTGCTTAGAACAAATTTATTACTCGTTGGGGCATACCTAAATGCTCCCTCCCAATTCAAGGGGAGGGGAAGGGGTGGGGTGTGAAATATTTAAAAAATTGGTATTTATATCATAACAAATATACTCAATGACAATTTACACCTCACCCTCAGTCCCTCTATCCGACAAGTCGGGATTCCGAGACCTGGAAAGGAGAGGGAAGATTATTTTTTAGTTTCCTTAAACTCTCGTTACAATGCTCCAGCGTTGTAACGAATGAATGGGGAAACGTTACGAAGCAGGGGCTTCGTAACGAGAATATGACGGGTCACTACGCTGGAGCATAGTAACCAGAGTGAAAACATATCCAAAAATTGAATTGTATTGAATGCATTATATTTTTAACTTATAAAATATTTTAACTATTTATGAGACTGACAAAATTCTTTTTGCCGACCTTAAAAGAGGACCCGGCTGACGCTGTTGTAACCTCGCATAAACTAATGCTTAGAGCGGGAATGATAAGGCAACTAACTTCCGGAGTTTATTCTTATTTGCCCTTCGGATTAATTGTATTTAAAAAAATAGAAAAAATAATCCGTGAGGAAATGAATGCCATAGGAGGTAATGAATTTTACCTTCCCGCACTTTCACCCAATGAGTTATGGGCTTCGACCGGGAGACTTGATGATTATGGCGATACAATTTTCAGGATAAAGAACCGTGAACTTGTTCTTGCACCCACACACGAAGAGGTGTTTACTTCTATAGCAAAACCAAACCTGATGTCATATAAGGATCTTCCGCAGATGTGGTATCAGATTCAAACCAAGTTCAGGAATGAAGCGCGTCCTCGTTCGGGAGTATTAAGAGGCAGGCAATTCACGATGAAAGATGCTTATTCATTTGATTCCTCCTGGGAAGGTCTTGATGTTTCTTATAAGCTTCAAGATAAAGCGTATAAAGCAATATTCACCCGATGCGGGTTGAAATTTTTTGCAGTTACTGCTTTCAGCGGAGCAATGGGCGGCAGCGAGTCAGAAGAGTTTATGGTTGAATCAGAAGCCGGTGAAGATATTGTAGTAATTAGTGAAGATGGTTCATATGCTTCAAATATTGAAGTTGCAGTTTCAAAAGTTGAAATAGTTAAGCGAAAAGATTTGAATCTTCCCTATGAAGAATTACACACTCCAAATATTAAAACAATAGATGAGCTGGCTGTTTTTCTGAATGTTAATGATAAAACTCATCTTGCTAAATCCCGTGTATTTGTAAATCCCGCAAAAGAAGAGGATGGAAAAGATGAATATATACTTGTATTTGTTTGCGGAGATGATGAAGTAAATGATTCCAAGATGCAGAATGTGTTTGGTCCTGCAGTTCGTCCAGGTCATCCGGATGAGCTGCTAGATATTACAGGCGCTGATGCCGGCAGCATCGGACCGATTGGATTAAAAAATAAGGATTTTACTATTGTTGCAGACTTAAGGCTTCAGGATTCTGATGAACTAATAAGCGGAGCAAATAAAAACGATTATCATATAAAAAATATCGACTTTAAGCGTGATGTGCCGGACATTAAATATTACGATTTGAGAGTCGTCAAAGAAGGTGAATTTACAACCGATGGCAAAAGCAAAATAAGAGTAACCCGCGCGATTGAAGTTGGGCATATATTCAAACTCGGAACAAAATATGCTGAAGCTCTGCATGCAATATTTCTTGATAAAGATGGGAAAGAAAATCCTTTAATTATGGGAAGTTATGGAATCGGCATTGAAAGAATTGCAGCTTCGCATATAGAGCAAAATAACGATAAAGATGGTATTATTTGGAATGGGGAGATAGCTCCTTTTCAGGTAATGCTTGTATCAGTAAATTCTCAGAATGAAACTGTATATAAAACATCTGAAGAAATTTATACTGAATTAATCAATAATAATATCGAGGTTCTTTATGATGACAGACAGGAAGTTCGTCCGGGATTTAAATTTAAAGATGCTGATTTGATAGGTATTCCGTTACAGATTGTTGTAGGAGAAAAAAATTTGAAAAACAATAATATCGAAATAAAAATACGGAAAACTCAGGAAAGGATTCTCTGCAATAAGTCTGATTTACTGTCAAAAGTAAAAAAATTATTAATATAACATAAAATTATTTTAGCATTTGAATATTTCCGATATATTTAATTATAAATATGTTCTCGCTTCTAAATCACCAAGACGTGTAAAACTATTAAAACAAATAGGTCTTGATTTTATTTCAGTTGACAGTAATTATGACGAAATACAGGGAAACAAATATAAACCGATTAATTTGATTGAACATAATTCTTCCGCTAAAGCAGGAATTGTCTCAAAGAAATATCCGGGAAATATTATTATCGCTGCGGATACGATTGTTACTATTAACAGAAACATATTGAATAAACCTGAAAATAAAGAACAGGCTGCCAAATTTCTCAGATTTCTTAGCGGGAAAAAGCATATCGTTTATACCGGTATTACAGTAATAAATACTATTAACAAAAAATCATTGTTCGATTTTACTAAAACTGATGTTTATTTCAGAAAATTAAATCCTGAAGAAATCAGTTATTATATCAAAAATCATTCACCGCTTGATAAAGCCGGAGCATATGGAATACAGGATGATTTCGGCTGCCTCTTCATCGATAAAATTAACGGCGATTATTATAATGTCGTAGGTTTGCCGCTGGTGAAACTATATGAAATGCTGTTGAAAGTAATTAAATCAAAATAATTGTTCTCGAAATATAAAAAGAAAATACTGCTGTCTGCTGCTTTCGGAGCAATCGTTTTTCTTGGATTTAGCATTTATGCCGATTTCGATAAACTGATTTCCGCTTTCGGTAAATTTAATTGGTGGTGGTTTCCCGTCATTCTGCTCCTTTCATTTGGTAATTATTTTTTTCGTTTTTTAAAATGGCAATATTACACAAGACTGCTTGATATTAAAATTCGGGCAGGAAGAAGTTTTCTTATCTTTCTTTCTTCTTTTGTGATGAGTGTTACCCCTGGAAAAATGGGCGAAGTACTGAAGTCATTTCTTCTGAAAGAAGAAACCGGTACCCCGGTAAGTAAGTCTGCACCTATAATTTTTGCGGAAAGGTTAACAGATTTCCTTTCGATTGTTTTTCTCTGCATACTGGGAGCTTATGTTTTCAATTATGGGCTCGAGATTATTATTACCGCAGGTTTGGTATTTGTATTATGTGTCTTAATCCTGAGTTCACAAAGATTATCTTTGAAAATTATAAGCCTTTTTGAAAGAATCAGGTTTTTAAAAAAATTCATTTCCAAATTTCATACTGCATATGAGAGCATTTATCTTATGCTGAAATTAAAACCCTTAATAATAGCATTTCTCATAAGCATTGTATCCTGGTTTTTTGAATGCGTGGGATTTTATGTTGTATTGAAAGTTTTTTCCTATTCGGTGGAGATGGTCAGTATCAGTTTGCTGATTGCCACCTTTATTTATGGATTTTCAACTTTGATAGGGGCAATTGCTATGCTGCCGGGAGGTCTCGGCGCAACTGAGGCGTCGATTACAGGCTTGCTTGTTTTTCTTAAGATTCCGAAGGATATCTCTGTAGCTTCAACAATCATTATAAGAGTTGCAACACTATGGTTTGCAGTTATAATTGGGATATTTGCAATATTCATTTATCAAAAAACATCTCATCACAAATTAGAGGATATCTGACTTAGGTTTTATTCTTTAACTGTTCTTTTAAGATTGAATAATTTTTATTTTATTAATATCATTTTAATAATCTCTGAATAATTGCCCGACTTTAACTGACAGAAATAGGTTCCGCTCGGATAATTTACAGCTTCCCATATAACACTATAAGAACCTGCATTTAATTTTTCGTTTGCTAATGTTGTTACTTCCTTACCAAGGATATCAAATATCTTAATCTGGACATTTTTACCGGTAGGTAAATCAAAATTAATATTCGTAGAAGGATTAAACGGGTTCGGATAATTTTGATACAACTTATATGTTTTAGGAATTTCTGAAGTAATGTTTCTTATATTAACTGTTCCTCTTTTAAACATGAAAGTCCAAGCGTATAAGCAGGGAGGATTTGTCTGCAGATTAGGAGGAATAGTTACTGTAGTGGTATTTCCATTTATAGTCCAGTGTAACGGTTGCTCGTATCCCAGCAAATAAACATGAGAGTTTGCTTCAGGGTATATATTATTCCAGGTTATTTGCGGTGGAATTATATTTTGTAAAGAATCTGCCAGATAGAATGCAAACATTGTGTCATTTTTAGCAGTAAAATAAATCTTTGGGGGGCTGCTGAAAGGTGTCGTATAAGATGTTTCATATATTCCACTTTTATTAACATCCATCCATTCCCCGATTTGCTGAAGTCTGTTACAAGTAGCAGTATCAAGTTCTCCGTTAGGGTCCGGTCCTGTTGCAAATAGTATATTACCTCCTTTTGCAACGACTTCTATTAAATTGTGTATAAGCCTGAATGTTGGTTTAAAAACATTGTAGGGTGTCCAGGGCCACGAAACGGCTATAGGTCTGCAGGTTTCCCAGGGAACCCCGAGAGGTGCAGGTGGAATTGTATCTTCTGGTGTAAGATAATCTTCAAAATCCACAGCGTAACGGTCAACCATAATTAATCCTTGCTGATAAGAACGCGCCATATTTGCAATAGCGGGCATATTTATGTCATAAGGTGTGCGCGGACAAATCCAGCCACCATCAAGCCATAATATATCGATAGAACCGTATTCTATCATCAGTTCTTTGATTTGATTGAATGTAAAATTTTTAAAATTTTTCCAAACATTCGGATATTTGGTAGTGCTGTAATTCGGATAAATCTCTCCGGGTACAAAATATCTCCACCAGAAATTATTGTTATACCAGTCAGGTTTCGAAAAGTATGCTCCTATGCCTATTCCTTTATTTCTGAAGGCCTTAAATACTTCTTTTGTAATATTTGCTCGTGGGTCGTTTGAAAAAGGACATTTAATGTCTGTAACGCTGTAATCAGTTTGTTTCGTATCAAACATGCAAAAGCCGTCATGATGTTTTGTAGTGAAAACCACATAGCGTATTCCGGCATTTTTTGCTGCCGTAGCCCATGTATCAGGATTAAAATTTACAGGGTTAAAAAAGGTTTGATTCCTTTCGTATTCTTTTTTGTATACAGCATAATCATCAGCATATGGACCTACTCTGTGATTCCAGCTCATATCCTCTGAAATAAGTGTCCACGACTCAATGATTCCCCATTCTACATACGTTCCCCATGTAAGCATTAATCCAACTTTAAGACCTTTCCACCAATCAAGTTTACTGATTACCGATGAATCGGCTGGATAGATATAAGAATTTGGATTTTGAGTTTTCTGAAAAAATCTCCTGGATTTTCGCGAGTTTGACTGAGAAAATGAACATTGTGTCAGTAAAATAAATAAAATGAATAATATTGAAAAGGAAATCAAGCTTGTTTTTTTCATAAAAAAATTATTCTTTAGGAAAAACTGTAATTTATAATAAATTCAAATTTTTTTATTACATTATCAAGACAAATTTATTAATTATTAATCTGATTCAACGTAAGATAAAAACAGAATTCAAAATCACTTGAAGAATATTTATATATACTATAAATTATATATTAAATAATAAAATATGGAAGAAAATAAGGATATTAACAGGAAAATCAGGGTTCTGATTGGAAAAGTCGGATTGGATGGTCACGATAGAGGTGCAAAAGTCATTGCTGCAGCTTTCCGGGATGCAGGAATTGAAGTTATATATACAGGATTAAGGCAGACAGCAGAGACAATTGTCGAAGCTGCTTTGCAGGAAGATGTAGATGCGATCGGTATAAGCATTCTAAGCGGAGCTCATATGACTGTATTCCCAAAAATAAAAAAGTTAATGGAAGAAAAAGGTTTAAATGATGTCCTTCTTTTCGGGGGTGGAATCATTCCTGAACAGGATATCGAAGATCTTAAGAAAATCGGAGTCGGAACACTCTTCACTCCCGGTACACCAACATTTGAAACTATTGATTATGTTAAAGATTGGGTTGGTAAAAACAGAAACAACTAATAGCAGACCTGGAATATAAAATTAAAATATTTAGATGCAAAATATGATTGAGCCAATTAAGTTTGGAACTGATGGCTGGAGGGCTGTCATTGCTGAAGACTATAATTTTGAAAACGTAAGAAGAGTATCTCTGGCAGCCGCTCTTGCATTTGCAGACCACCCTAAGATTAGAAATGGTATAGTGATCGGTTACGATACACGCTTTCTCGGAAAAGAGTTTGCCCACTGTGCCGCGGAAATTTTCGGCTCGCAAAATATAAAAGTTTTTCTCACGAATTCTTTTGTTACCACACCTGCTATATCACTTTTATCAAGAGATAAGAATCTTGCTTTTGGAGTAATAATTACCGCCTCTCATAACCCATATAAATACAACGGCTATAAACTTAAAGATGAATTCGGAGGTTCTATGAGCCCGGTTGAAATTGCAAAACTTGAAGCAAAACTCTTGGGTATAAAAAAAGTTGAAGATTATAAATCTTTGCAGGAATTAATTGAGTCGGGAGTTGTTGAATTTATTGACGGCAGGGAATATTATATCAATAATCTTATAAAAAAAATTGATTTAGAAAAAATTAAAAGAGCAAAACTTTCTGTCTTATATGATGCTATGTTCGGAGCCGGACAGAATACAATATCAACTTTGTTGAAAGTTGAAGAAATTCACGGAGTTGTAAATCCATATTTCGAAGGCGGTGCTCCTGAACCTGTTTTCAAAAATATAATAGGAACGTGTAATGTAATTAAAAATGGAAAATATGATATCGGAATAGTTACTGATGGAGATGCTGATAGGATTGCGATTATTGATGAAAAAGGAGATTTCCTTGATGCACAAAAAACATTTGCACTTCTTCTTAAATATTTACACCAGTATAAAAAATTTACCGGTAAAGTAGTCAGGGGATATTCCTCAAGCGATTTGATTAAAAAATACTGCGATAAATATAATCTTGCCCTGGATACAGTCCGGATAGGATTTAAGTATATCTCCAATCTTATGATAAACGAAGATGTAATGATTGGTGCTGAGGAAAGCGGAGGTATAGGAATAAAAGGTCATCTGCCTGAAAGAGATGGAATATTTAACGGCCTGCTTTATCTTGAAATGCTTGCTGCGACAGGAAAAAGTATTTGTCAATTAAAGCAGGAAATTGAAGATGAATTTGGAATATTTTTCTATAATAGAATAGATGTTCATACAACAGAAGAAAAAAAATTAGCCACACTTGAAAAATGCAAATCATTGAATAAGGGAGATAAAATCGGTTCAGTAACCATTCTCGAAATAGGAAATCTGGATGGATTTAAATTTAATTTTGTCAACGGTTGGGTAATCGTCAGGGCTTCGGGAACGGAACCTCTTCTAAGATTTTATTGTGAAACGTATGATAAAGATGAAACTGTTAAAATTTTAAATTCTGTAATTGAAAATTTTAATTTGTAATTACTAAATGTTTAAAATAATTAAAATATTTGTTTTTGTTTTTTTCCTGATAATTTCATCATTAACTGCTCAGGACCAAAAAACCACTAATACAAGTTCTAATTTGAAAATTAATTCTGATGGACTCGATATATTAAGCAATCTTCAGAATCAAAATCCATATAACTCTGCAAATTTTAAGTTAATCGCTCTTGAAGGTGCCATTAACTCTGACACTTATTTAGTAGGCCCGAACGATCAATTTGAGGTAGGACTTTATGGTTATATTAATCAGCAATTACCATTGGTAGTATCCCCGGAAGGTTATTTAGTCATACCGACTATCGGTCAGATAAAAGCATCCGGATATACAATTACGGAATTAAGAAATAATGTTACGTCAGCAGTTAAAAAGCGGTATTATTCGAGTGATGTAAGCTTGACACTTACAGTACCCCGGACATTCCTGATTACAGTATCCGGGTTAAAACAGGGTACATACGAAGCAAGCCCGGTAATGAGGGTTTCGTCACTTGTTCATTATGTATTGATGTTGGATTCTTCAAATCTAATATATAATTTACAGACGAAGCTCGATACCCGTCCGGAAAAGTTTTTTGATAGTAGTCCTTCTTTGCGAAACATTGAACTGAAAAGAAAAAATGGGTCGGTAGTAAAGGTTGATTTATATAAATTCTATATGACCAAAGAGGATAAATATAATCCTTTTTTGTCTGAAGGCGATTTTCTTAAAATACCTTATAATCTCATCGCTAAGACATTTATTTCCATTGATGGAGCAGTCCAATTACCCGGCACATATGAGTATTCAGAAGGTGATGACCTTGAAACCGCAATCGGTTTAGGTAGAGGATTTGAAGCAAATGCAGAACAAGATAGTATTATATTATTTAGACCTTATGGCGACTCTAAAGGATTTGATCTTGTGAATCTTTCTTATCCTGCGGATAAAAATTATCAAATTAATAATTTTGACAGAATATTTGTTAAAAATAAAACCGATTACCAGAAAAATATCTCTGTCCTTGTCTTGGGTGAAGTTCAAAGACCCGGTTATTATCCGATTTCCTTCAAAAATACAAGATTAAAAGATGTCATAGATATGGCAGGTGGATTCAGGGAAAATGCATATCTGCCGTTATGCATACTATTTAGAAAATATGATGAGGAATATACAAGGAGAGATTCTACGGAAATTATGATTAATATGCGGGCAAATGATGTATTGATTACTCCGGTTGAAAAAAGGAATTTTGAAACAGATATATTCTCGAGACGTAATCGAGTGGTAGTTGATTTCGAAAAATTAATAATAAACAATGACCAGAGCCAGAATGCACTTTTAGAGGATAAAGATATTATCTACATCAATGATGACAAGAAAATTGTGTATGTTTATGGTCAAGTGAATAATGAAGGATATGTTCCCTTTGTAGCAGGTAAAGAATATGAATATTACATTGAAAAAGCCGGTGGATACTCATTAAGCGCAGATGATGGAAATACTCGGATAATTAAATTTAATTCAAGAGGTTGGTATAAACCTGAAGATACCGGGATTAATTCAGGTGATTATATTTACGTTCCGAAATATGAGAAAAAAACATTTACTGAAAAAATTTCACTTATTGCCCAGATCGCCGGAGTGATACTTGGAGTCCTTACAACTTACTTACTTTTTAAAAAATAAATAGCAATATAGAATAATAATGACCGATATTATTAAACAAAATACTGACTCTGGTAAGCAGGAATCAACGATGCAGTTAGTTGTGTATTTGAAAATTATTTTTTCATATAAAAAGTTTATTCTCATTTCTACACTTTCGGTAGGTCTCATAGTTGCCTTTATAGTGTTTTTCATTATTATGCCCATTTTCTATTCCTCGGGAACGATAAAAACTACTAATAAATCTTCATCAGGATTGGCTGGAATGCTTGGAGGGGGAAGTGTACCGGATATTGGGGGATTAAGTGATTTGACAGGTGGTGGCACTTCTTCAAAAGAACTCGCACTTTATGAAAATATTATTATGAGCAGAAGATGTCTTGAAGAAACGATTATTAAGTTTAAACTTATGGATGAATGGGATTATAAATATATGCAGGATGCAATAAAATATTTTAGGGAAGAAATTCTGGATGTTAAAAGAGATAAAATCGCGGGTACTATATTACTTGGTGTTTATGATGTTGATCCTCAAAGGGCAAAAGATATTACCGATTTCCTTATTTATCAGTTGAATAAGATTAATACAGAAATGAATATTCAAAATGCCAAAAGTAATAAGGAATTCATTGAAACCAGATACAATATGGCTATTGCGGACTTAAAAAAAGCTGAAGACAGCTTGAAAAATTTTCAGGATATATATGGAATGGCTCCGGATATTCAGGTGAAAGTTGTCGCCCAATCTGAAATTACACTGGAAGCCGAAATTCAAGCCGAAAAAGTGAAACTCGAATTACTGAAAAAAATATTATCCCCGGATCAGTCTGAAGTTAAACAGCAGGAAGCAAAAATCTCTGCTATGCAGGAACAGCTTTTTCAAATTCAAACTTCAACAGATCTTTCTACTAATTTAAGACTCAAGGGTAAACCGGATGTCCTTTTGAATTATTATCGGCTGTTAAGGGGAGTTGAAATTCAGAATAAAATTCTTGCAACTTTGCTCCCAATTTTCGAACAGGGTAAAATTGAAGAAAAAAGAGAAACTCCTTCAATAATTGTACTTGATAATCCTTTTCTTCCTGAGCATAAAATAAAACCAAAAAGAGTAACAAGCATCCTGATAAGTATTTTTGTTACGTTAATAATGGCGTCAGTCGCTTCAATTTTTTACCATACGTTTTATAAAAAGTTTAAAGAAAATTACAAAAACATTAGCAGTTGAATTATCAAGAATTACATGAAAAGCTAAAGTTACCTTATTTTATAGTTTTTGCATTGATTTCGTTATCTGCGTTATTTTTTCTTTATTCCGGAAAAAATTTAATCTTTATTGCACTCTTTTCTATTCCTGTGCTATTAATCGCACTGATTTATTTTGAAAAGTATTTTATCTATTATTTCATTGTTACATTATTTTTAAAAAATTATCTGTTTTGGGATTTAAGAATAATGCCTGTCTCATTGATCAGCTATGCTATGATTTTTTTTTTTATTACTGCCTACGATTCAGGTTATTTTTCTAAGTTATCATTACCAAAAACCGTTAGAAATTCAGCTGTTATTCTTATAATCGCGGTCTTTGTTTCTGAAATTAACTCTCCTCACGTATCATTTCAAAGTGTTTATTTCGGATTTATTATGCTTTCGATGATTTTGACTTTTTATGTGGTTTTCAGAACTATTAAAACCACTGAAAATTTAGAGAAACTGTTGAATTTTTTTGTCTTTTTCACTTTTATTACCGGAGTATTAATTATTCTGCAAATTATTTATACAGGAAGATTACGCTCATTTGTTTATGCAGGAATAGGATTTGCTGATTATTGTGCCTTTGCAATGATTACATTGGTATTTAGTTATTTTATTTTTGGGAAACCTAAACTAAAAATTTATATTATTTTCGGTGTGATCAGTATTGTTATTGTAACTTCACTAACAAGAACTATGTGGATTAGTTTGGCTGTTTCACTTGTGTATGGACTGATAATATCGACCCTGTATGATAAAGATAGACGTGCTTTTATTAAACAAAAATTTTCATTTTTTGTTTTTGTATCGATCATTGTAATTATCCTGTTTATTGCTTTTGGATTATTTAATATAATAACATCCAGGCTCTCTGATTTTAGTACAAATTTATTCCAATTTGATTCTGATTCGGAAACATTGGTTTCCAATTCTCTGGAGTCAAGAATATTTATCTGGATTGTTGCAGGTAATGCATTTCTTTCTAATCCGGTTACTGGTGTGGGTTACCTTATGTTCAGCGAAGTATCGAGCAATTATAATATCCTTCCTGATTTTATTTTCGATATTTTTGTAAAAAATCTTGATGCTCATACAACCTACTTGAATTTTCTTACAGAAACAGGAATTGTAGGATTTCTTTCTTTTATTACTTTTCTTGTCATAATCTACAGGCTGACTTTTAAATCGATAAAACTTTCAAAAACTATTTCAGAAAAAAAGGTAAGTGTAATATTAAATATTTATCTTTTTTTTATTATTTTGCACAGTATATATTCAGGAGCTTTTACTCTGGCACAAATAGCATATTTACTTTACTATTTGCTTGCACTGGCAGTTGCAAATTATTCAATTCTTAAATATAAATATTTAGAAAAAGATTTTACAACAAATCTTAATTAACTGTTACTATGTTAAACAGAACAGATAAAATTAATGCATTATGGAATGGAATGACATTTACTCTGATATCTTTATTAAGTTTTGTAAATTTTACACTAAATTACAATTCCTTCCCGAATTCTGAATTCGGGCTGTTTATTCTTATTAATTCTATTTTCGGAATCGGATATGCTTTGGATTTTGGATTCGGAGTATCTACAATAAAACTTATATCTGAAGCTCGCAAAAATAATGATCCAAAACTTGTTAATTCTATTTTTATTTCGTTCTTTGGATTTTTTATTATGATATCAACAATTCTTGTTGGAGTATATGTTTTCTATTATTTCTTATTCTTCTCAAAAACAGATTTTTTTCTTAATAATGATAGAGATAAAACAAACATAATCTATGTTCTTCTCACAGTTTCATTTTTTTTGAAATATATTTCTAATTTTGTTACTAAAATATTTGAAGGATATGCACAGTTTGTACTGTTGGGTAAAATAAATCTTGTATTGGCTTTTTCCTATTTCTTTTCAGTCGTGGCTATCTTCACATTTAAACTTAATATTACTTACCTGGCGTTATTTATGTTCATTAATAGTTTCTTAACTCTAAGTACTCTTTTCACGATATCTCTTTTAAAGTTGCCTGAACTGCAATTCAAACTATCATTTTTCAGTTTTCGGATTCTAAAAAAATATGCAGCTTACAGCATTAATTTGCAGTTATCTTTTCTGATCGGAAGTTTTGTAGATCCGGTTATAAAATTTCTCAGCGGTAATTTTCTTGGATTAAATTATGTGACTTTTTATGAAACAGCAAAGAAAATTATTGATCTGTCAAATGGACTTATTTTTTCTATCCAAAAAGGTTTAATAAATAAACTGAGTGAAAACAATGCGGTAGGTAAACTTAAAGAATACATTAATAACGAGATATTTGTATATTCAAAGATGTCAAATTATTATTCAATTCTTATATATGGCATATTAAATCCGCTAATATTTATATTCACTTTCGTTTGGTTCAAAAGTTTTGAATCGGCAGTAATAATGCTCATTTTATTTCTCCCTTATTCTTTGATAAATTTCGGGGGATGTTTATACACGGTTCTTATGGTTGAAGGTAAAGGAGTAAAACTTTTAATTATTCAGACACTGAATCTTATACTTATTTCTTCATCACTTTATCTTTCTCTGTCTATGGTCAAATCTTACGTTGGATTAGCTGGCTATTATGTTGCGACAATTTTGAGTATAATAATCATTTTGATTATTTTTGTAAAACAATACGAATTCCGGATAAAACCATTCTTTTCGAAAGTCAAAATGAACAAACTCTTTCTATTGAACATAATTCTTATTATGGAAGTATTTGCTATCTTGTCATTTCAGAATTATTTCATTTACATTTTGTCAGGTTTTTTCATCTTATATTGTATTTTGTTCTATAATTTCATTTCCTATTTCTATTTGATGATCATAAACAGAGTAAAAACTTTCTTGATAAAAGATTGATAAAAGACAACATTAAAATATCGATTGTTACCCCAACGCTGAATCAAGCTCGGTATATCACAGATACTATTGAATCTGTTTTGAATCAAAATTATAAAAATTTCGAGCACATTGTTATTGACGGCAATTCAAATGATGGTACTTTAGATATACTTAAATCGTATAAACATATTAGATGGATTTCCGAACCTGACAAAGGAGCCGCAAATGCTATTAATAAAGGATTAAAATTAACAAGTGGCGATGTTGTAACATGGTTAAATTCCGATGATTATTATGACTCCGGTGTTTTTGAAAAAGTAAATGAATTATTTTCACTAAAAAGTGAATTAGATTTTATTTGCGGTAATCTGACATATATTGATGAAAATAAAAATATTCTTCTGGAAGATAAGACTCATAATTATGATCTAGACTATTTGATTAATTATTCAGCTGATGTAGTAAGGCAGCCTTCTACTTTCTTTACTAAGAGGCTTCTGAAAAAAACAGGCTTTTTAGATGAGGATCTTAAATTCGCATTTGATTATGAACTATTTATCAGAATGTTAAAGATTACTGATCCTTATTTTGTGGATAAGAATTTCGCATTTTACAGGGATTATGAAAATACACTAACAAGAAAAAATCTGAGGAAACAATCGCTTGAAATTTTTAAAATATCCCGAAAATACTGTGGAAAGTTATTTTCTAAATTGAACAAACAAAACATAAAAAAATTGATATTACCCGAAAGCTTCATAATAAAAACTGAAAAAAATTGAAGACAATATTATTAATTTCGCATTCAAGCGCCGCAGTAGGCGGGGGTGAAGACGATTTCTTCAGATTACTGAAGTTTCTGCAGGGAAAATTCGTTATCTATTCTGCTTTTCCTGATGATGCTCGGGCAGCAGAATTTATACCGTTAAGCAATAAGTATTTAATTATTCCAAATAGACCTTATCCGGTTAATAAATTCCGTTTTAAACAATTTCTGGCTTATATATACTTTACAATTAAGAAATTATTCGTACTTATTCCATTTCTCAGAAAGAATAAAAAAAATATTAATTTGTGCTTTGTGAATTCTTCTGTTTGCTTTGTTGAAATGCGATTGCTTAAGTTTTTTAAGATACCTTATGTAGTATCTGTAAAAGAAAAAATTAACCCGGGTTTAGTGAGAAAATATGTTCACAAACTAATTGATAACTCCGCATCAAAAGTAATAGTTATTTCGAATTTCCTTTACAAATTGTTAAAAGAAACAATAAAGAAAAAAGAAATCAAAATAATCAGAACTTCTATAGATGAAGACATTTATAATAAGTATAAATCAGATATTAATGTTCAGAAAAACAAAAATAAATTTGTAATCCTAAACGTAGGTCAGATATACGGACTAAAAAATCAGATATTACTCGTGGAGGCAATTAATAAACTGAAAAATAAAGAATCCGTTTTAGTAAAATTCATTGGTTTCGTTGCTGATAATAAATATAAGGAAAAATTATTAAAAAAAATTGATGAGTATGAGCTTAATAATGTCATAGAATTTCATGGAGCGATGAGGAAAAAAGAGATTATCTCAGAATATATTAATTCTGATGCTGTCGTAATTACTTCAAAAGAAGAAGGGATGTCGCTTGTATTAGTCGAAGCTTTGTATTTCGAAAAACCCGTTATCTCAACTAAAGTTGGTATAATACCTGAAATAATTACAAATGGGGAAAACGGAATTATTGTTGATTCACAGAATCCTTATTCTCTTTCATCAGCTATAGAAGAATTGATGTCTGATAAAATTCTTTATGATAAAATAAAAGAAAATGCTTTGAAAACATTCAGAGCCAATTTTAATCTGCAAAAAGCTCTGGAAGAGCATCTTGAAATATTCAATGAATGTATAAGTGTAAAGAAATAAACAGCTGAAAAGTTAATCAATATCAATATTTGTTAATCTGTTGATAAAGGTGATGTTAAACAATATTTTTGTATAAAATAATTTATTTTGAAAATGTTCAAATGGCTAATTGGTAATAGAAAATACACATTTATTCGTGTTAAAATTGCAAATTTCTTTACAAATATGAATGGTGCATTGGTTTTTTATAATGAACCTTTTAGAAAAAAGTTATTGATTTGATAAAACAAATTAAGAAAGAAGACAAAATTGTGTTAAGATTAAACGAAGCTTCTCAAGTCTATATGTTGGCAAAAGCTTCAAATAAAATTGATGGTGACTTTGCAGAAGTCGGAGTATTTAAGGGTGGTTCAGCAAAATTAATTTGTGAAGCCAAAAAAAATAAGTCCTTGCATTTATTTGACACTTTTGAAGGTTTACCTGAATTATTCGAAATGGATGATAAAGTAATGTTTCAAAAAGGAGCAATGGAGGTGAATATTGATGAAGTAAAAAATTATCTTAAAGATTATTCGGATGTATATTTTTATAAAGGGTTATTCCCAAATACTGCAGATCTAATTAAAGATAAAAAGTTTTCGTTTGTAAATATTGATGTAGATATATATGAATCGACAGAATCTTGTTTAAACTTTTTTTATGAAAGAATGAATAAAGGAGGAATAATCCTTTCACACGATTATATAGATGTTGCAAGTGTTAAAAAAGCAATTGATGATTTTTTTAAAGATAAACCTGAAACTGTTATAGAGTTGTCCGGCTCTCAATGCATGATTATCAAATTGTAAAAGAAATTATTAAATGAGAGATATTTATTTTTTTCTGCCTGATTATCCTGAATATTCCACGGGCGGAATAATGTATCAGCAGAAGATTTATGAGTATGCAAAGAAGAAAGCGAGAGGCATTGAAAAGTTTGGCGAATTCAGGTTTGTCAAGATTACAAGAAAAAGCAGAATACTCAAATTACTTATCGGCTTTCATTATATTTCTAAAATACCGCGAAAATCAATAATTGTCGCAACAAATACCGAGCATATTTACTTCCTGCTTCCCCGGATTTTATTTGGGTTCTGGAAAAAACATTTTTATTATATGATCATATGCCACCTGACGAGCATGGAAAACAAAAAATTTCTCAGGGATTTCGTGGAACATATTTTTATTAGAAAAGCTGATTATCTCACTACTATCAGCGAAACTACTGAAATAACCCTTTTTGAAAATAAATTGATCAATAAAAAAATCGAAGTGATTCCTCCGGGAATTGAATATAAAGCACTCTATTATCTTCCTGAAAGAGACGAAAATATTTATAAGTTATTATGTGTTGGCTCTATAGAGGAACGAAAAGGATTAATTTATGTGATTGAAGTTATGAACAAATTAAAACACAGAAATTTTGAGTTAAACATTGCCGGTAAAATATTCAGTAATGAATATTATGATTTATTAATTGAAAAAATCAGGGAATATAATATCGAGGATAAAGTTAATTTCCTTGGTAAAGTATCGGATGAAAAATTAAAAGAACTTTACAGAACATCACACTTATTTATTTTTCTCTCTATCTGGGAGGGATACGGAATGGTAGTGGCGGAGGCATCATCTTTTGGAGTACCTGTGATTGCTTCCAGACTTCCTTCGCTTGAACCTTTACTGGATGATGGATATAACGGATACTATGTTGATTTAAACGATATAAATAAAATAACTGAAAAAATTGATTTACTACTCGATGACAACGAATTAAGAAAACAAATGTCATTAAATGCTCTTAAAAAAGCATCCGGTTTTGTTCCTTGGGATGAAGTTTGTTCACAACATTTTAAAATATTAGAAACGCTTAGGAACAAATTGAATATCAATGCGAAGAAAAATTAAAGTTTTAAATATAGTTTCGACTATAGATGACGGTGGGCTGGAAATCCTGGTTTACAGGATTTATAAATCACTAGACAGGGAAAAGTACGACCTGAATATCTGCTCGCTGACTATCCCGCCTGATAAATTTATCACTCAGGGTTTTAAAAAGATTTGCAGTAATTGGTTGTTCTTAAATTTTAAAAATAAAAATGTAGGAATATTTGATTTCATCAGAAATATTCATTTTACATTTAAGCTTGCCCGCTATATAGCAAAGAATAAGTTTGATATTATACACTCTCATGACTTTTTCCCCGCCCTTATAACAAGGATTTCTGTGATAATAAGCAGACTTTTCTTTTATAAACCTAAAAGATTATTTATTACTTATCACAATATTTATTACTGGCTCAAGCCTTTACATCATTTTATAAACAGAGAGTTATCACGTATTACTGATAATATTGTCTGTGTTACAAAATCTGTAAAGGATTATGCGATAATAAGAGAAAAAATTAAAGAAGATAAATTTGTGGTAATATACAACGGACTTAATTCTGCAGAGTTTTTTCCAGATAGAAATTTAAGAGATTCTCAAAGAAAAATTTTAGACTATGCTGAAAACGATTTTGTGCTTTGTAATGTCGGAGTTTATTCAGTGAGAAAAGGTCAGATATATTTGCTTAATGCTTTTAAAAATCTTTTAGTAAACCAAAAAAATTTAAAACTAGCATTAGTCGGAAGTATTAGAGACCACGAACTTAATGTTTATGAGGAAATGGTGAATTTTGTTAAGGAAAATAATCTTGGCGAATATGTTAAATTTGTTGATACAATAAAAGAAGTTAATAAAATATATAATATGCTTGATTTGTTCGTGATGTGTTCGATTACTGAGGGATTTGGTTTGGCGGCTTATGAAGCTATGCTTGCCGAGAAACTTTGCATATTTTCTGATATTGCTCCATTCAAAGAACTCATTGAGGATAGCGTTAACGGCTTTATTTTTGAAAATAAAAATGTTGAATCATTAACAAAAGTTCTGAAATATGTAATAAGTAACTATGATGAATTTGGAAACATCAGAAAGAAGGGAAGAGAATTTGTAAAAACAAAATTATCCGAAGAAGAAATGGTATTTAAATACAATTCTCTGTATAATATATCCAATTAATTTTAATTATTTATAGTTAATTATGCTTAACGCATTAAGTATAGATCTCGAAGATTGGTTCTGTGTTCATAACCTTAGCTCAGTTATCAAAAAAGAAGATTGGGATAAATGCGAATACAGAGTCGAAAAGAATTCCTCGAAAATATTGGATTTACTGGATAAGTATAATACAAAGGCGACATTCTTTGTCCTCGGTTGGATTGCAGAAAAATCCCCGCAACTAATCAAAGAAATTGAAAATCGTGGACACGAAATTGCTTCACATGGATATTATCATACACTGATTACTTCACTAACACCTGAAGAGTTCGAATCAGATTTGAAACGAGGAGTTGAAGCGATTAAAAAAACAGGTGTAACTCAGGAGATTTTAGGATTCAGGGCGCCCTCCTTTACTATTGTCGATAAAACAAAATGGGCACTTGAAATACTCGAGAAAAATAATTTCAAATATGATTCATCTGTTTTTCCCGTGAGTTTTCATCCGGATTACGGTATAGGAGATGTTCCGTTAAGTCCATATAAAATCACAAAAGGAATTCTTGAATTTCCAATGAGTGTAGCACTCTTTTTCGGGAAAAAAATCCCATTCGGCGGCGGAGGGTACTTCAGATTATTCCCTTACTTCATTACAAAATATCTTTTCGGAAAAGTAAACAGGGAAGGAAGACCAGTAATATTTTATCTTCATCCTTGGGAAATCGACCCTGGGCAGCCGAAAATGAAATTACCGATGCTTAATAAATTCAGACATTATAATAATCTAAATAAAACCGAGAAAAGATTTGATCGTTTGTTAAATGACTTTCAGTTCACCACATTAAAAAATTTATGTTCAAAATGGACACAGAATTAAAAGCTCAAAGAGATTATTGGAATAAAACAGCAGATGATTTTGAAGCGATATATTCTAAAAAGAAATCAAGACTCTCCGTATTCCTTGATAAAGTTTTCAGGAAAGATATGTTTGAAAGATTTGAATATACAATAGAAAATTGCGAGCCGATTAGTGGCAGAATATTTCTTGATATCGGATGCGGTACTGGATTATATTCAATAGAACTTGCAAAAAAAGGAGCACGCAAAGTAATCGGAATAGATATCGCCGAAAATATGGTGGAGATATCAAAAAAAGAAGCAGAAAAGAATAATGTTCAGGAAATATGTGTATTCCTCCAGTCTGATTTACTAGAATATAATCCGGATAAGGATATTGATGTCAGTTTTGGTATCGGCTTGTTTGATTACATAAAAGAACCACTCCCTGTCATAAAAAAAATGCGTGAAATTTCAAAGGACAGAGCGATATTTGCTTTCCCAAGATTCTGGACATGGAGGGCGCCAATCAGAAAAATACGCCTATCATTCAAACGATGCAGTGTGAATTTTTATACGAAATCTAAAGTAGAAAAATTATTAAATGAAGCCGGTTTTAAACGAATTAAAATTGACAAAGTCGGAAAGCTTTTCTGCGTAGTTGCAGGTAATAATTAGGCCTGACGGGATTTTCCTTTCAATATATATAATTAGTGCAGCCTTCGTATCTCACTGTTTTATATAGTAATTGTATTAAAATTTGAATATTTTTAAATTTATATATTTATCGTATAATAATTGTTGGATATAGCAGATAATACGCCGGTTGTTAGTATTGTAGCGCCTACTTGTAACAGAGCTAATTTGCTTAAGAAAATGGTAGATAGCGTATTAACCCAATCTTATCAGCTTTGGGAACTGATTGTTGTTGATGATATTTCAACAGATAATACTGAAGCTATGATGAATGAATACTCAAAAAAGGACGCAAGAATCAAATATTATAGAATTCCTGTCGACAAAGAACCGGGCATTACAAAATATCTGAATTACGGGCTCGAAGTTGCGAAGGGTAAATATATCTCCCGGCTCGATGATGATGATTACTGGATGGATAATGATGTTCTTAAAATTCAGGTTGAGTTTCTCGATTCACATGCAGACTATATTGTTGTTGGGGGGGCTGCAATAATTGTAAATGAAAATGGCGACCATTTATTTAAATATACGAAATGTGAAAAGGATGAAGATATCAGAAATAATGCATTAATGGCAAATCCGTTCGTTCATACTACAGCGATGTTCCGCAAAGATGTGGTTATGTCTATAGGTGGTTATGCGAATTTACCATATGCAGAAGATTGGGATTTATGGTTGAAACTGGGTAAGATTGGGAAAATGTATAATTTTCAGAGACATTTTACTTGCTATCTTTCTGCAGGTCAAAATACTTCTTTCATTAAGCAAAGACCACAATCGAGAGAAATATTAAGGATCATTAAAAAATACAGGAAAGATTACCCCAAATATGCAAAAGGATTCTTACTAAATTCTACCCAATATTTTTATTCATTCTTACCAAAAAGTTTTAAGTTACGGTTTCATTCATTTATGATTTATCTTAAAAGAAATTATTTTTAATAAAATCGGAATAAATTGTTAAAAAAATATTTTATAGTTGGAGGTGCAGGATTCATAGGAAGCCATCTTTCCAAAAAACTTTTACAGGAAGCCGATGTATTCGTCAGAATATATGATAATTTTTCTTCCGGGAAGATGTTCCATCTTGAAGAAATTGTTGGCAACCCGAATTTTGACATAGTAAAAGCCGATGTAAAAGAGTTACAGCAGTTGACCGATTCTATGAAGGGTTCGGATGTAGTATTTCATTTTGCTTCGAATCCGGATATTTCAAAAGCAATCAAACAACCGGATATTGATTTTTGGGAAGGAACATATCTTACGAATAACGTAATTGAAGCTATGAGGATAAATAAAGTGAAAAATCTTATATATGCTTCCGGAAGTGGCGTTTACGGAGATATAGGCTATATAGAAACTGCTGAAGATTATTCACCATTACTTCCTATTTCTACTTACGGTGCAAGCAAGCTTGCATGTGAGGCGTTAATAAGTTCTTATTGCTTTATGTTCGATATAAACGCTGCTGCATTCAGGTTCGCTAACGTTGTAGGACCTCATCAGACACATGGAGTTGGTTATGATTTTATAAGAAAACTTTTAGATGATAAAAATCAACTCGAAATTTTAGGTGATGGAAGTCAGAGCAAGTCGTATATCTATGTCTATGATATAATTGACGCTTTGCAAACAGTTGAGGGAAATTATCTAAAAGGTTATTCATATTACAATGTAGCTACCGAAGACTATATTACTGTAAATGAAATAGCCGATATAGTAATAAATATAATGAATCTGAAAAATGTAAAGTTCAAACATACAGGCGGGGATAGGGGATGGAAAGGCGATGTTCCAATAGTCCGTCTTAATTCGGAAAAGATAAGAAAACTTGGATGGAAAAACAGGTTTAATGCATATCAGGCGATTAATGAATCAGTTAAGTCGATGTATCAGGATGCTCTTCTCAATAAATTCGGCTGGAAAGGGGAAGTGAAATGATCATATCCCGTGCACCGGTGAGGCTGTCAATGGGAGGAGGCGGTACCGATCTCGCATCATATTATGAAGAATTCGGAGGTTTCCTGCTTTCCGCTGCCATAAATAAATATGTTTATGTCCTATGTAATAAAAGATTTGAAAGATCAATCCGTCTTTCATATTCTAAAACCGAAATCGTTGACAGTGTTGATAAAATTGAACACAATATTTTTCGTGAAGCACTCAAATTAACAGGTATATATGAGCAGGTGGAACTTGCATCTGTTGCTGATGTACCTTCAAATTGCGGTCTTGGAACTTCTTCTACTTTTACTGTCTCTCTGCTTAATGCTCTTTTTAGTTTTAAGAAAAAATATCATTCTCTTGAAAAACTAGCAGAAACCGCCTGTCATATCGAAATTGACATTCTGAAAGAACCAATAGGTAAGCAGGACCAATATGCATCGGCTTTTGGAGGATTCAATGCATATTACTTTAATCAGGATGGTTCGGTAAATATTGAACCTGTAAATATACGCGAAGAATTATTAATGGAAATGCAAAGCAATCTTTTCCTTTTCTATCTGAACAAAGAAAGGTCCGCAAGTCAGGTACTGAAAATACAGAACAAAAAGAGTAAGGAAAAAGATAAAAATACAATTGATAGACTTCATAAAATAAAAGAAATCGGACAGTATACAAAGAAAATTTTGGAAGAAGGTAAAATTGATGAGTTTGGTGAAATACTGCATAATCATTGGATAACGAAGAAAGGTCTTTCAGATAAAATATCAGATCCTTTTATAGATGAAGCTTATGAACTGGCATTGAAAAATGGTGCTACCGGAGGAAAAGTTGTAGGTGCCGGAGGAGGGGGTTTCCTTTTGTTCTATTGCCCCAAAAGTAAATCAAAATTGATTTCTGCAATGTCGAAGTTAAATTTGCATCCATCATATCTATCCTTTGAGAACGAAGGTGCGAAAATTGTATTATCAAAATAACCTCTCTTGAGTTACATAAAAGAAAAAATAGTTATTCTTTCAGGTGGGCTTGCAACAAGGTTACGTCCTGCAACGGAAAAAATACCAAAATCACTTCTCGATATATCAGGTAAACCTTTTATCACCAGACAACTCGAGTTATTGAAAAATAAAGGATTTCAAAATATCATAATTTGCGCCGGTTTTCTCGGTGAAAGAATAAAAGAGTTTATTAAAGATGGAAAAGAATATGAACTTAATATAGAATACTCTTTCGATGGAAAGACTCTTCTCGGAACCGGAGGCGCTTTAAAAAAAGCATCCAATCTTGTAAGTGATACATTCTTTGTATTGTACGGGGATTCTTATCTCAATGTCGATTATAAATTAATAATAGATAGTTTTAAGCCTTTGAATTTTTCAGGGCTTATGACTGTTTTTAAAAATAAAAATAAATGGGATAAAAGCAATGTATGGTTTGAAGATGATAAGATTATTCAATATGACAAAAAAGATAAGAATGAAAAAATGCATTACATTGATTACGGTCTTGGCATTCTTAAGAAATCTGTATTTGAAAGGTATTTTTCCGGAAAATCACACTTCGATCTTGAAGAAGTGTATAAGACCTTGATTAAAAATAATGAACTTGGAGGATACGAAGTGTTTGAAAGATTTTATGAAATTGGTTCACTCGAAGGCTTGAATGAAACCAGAGATTATTTTAATAACAAATAAAAAATTAATATGGATTATATCGAAAAACATCTTGAAGAATCAAAAAAAATTATTGATTCGATTGATAGAAAAAATATCGAAGGTATCATAAAAATTATAGTAAATATTAAGAAAAATAATGGCAGGATATTTTTTCTTGGTGTTGGTGGAAGCGCAGCAAATGCTTCCCATGCTGTTAATGATTTCAGGAAAATCGCAGGGATTGAATCTTACACTCCTACAGATAATGTCTCGGAATTAACGGCAAGAACAAATGATGATGGCTGGGAATCTGTATTCGTAAACTGGTTGAAATGCAATAAGATAAATGAAAACGATTGTATATTTGTTTTTTCTGTAGGTGGAGGTAATAAAAAAAAGAATTTAAGTGTTAATTTGATTCATGCCCTTGATTATTCGAAGGAAAAAGGTACGAAGATAGTTGGTGTGGTTGGGAAAGACGGTGGTTATACTGCTAAAATCGCAGATTACTGTTTGATCATTCCTGTCGTCAATCACGATTCAATTACTCCTCATTCAGAAGCTTTTCAGGCTGTGATATGGCATTTAATTGTATCGCATCCTGATATAAAAGCAAATGAGATGAAGTGGGAGTCAACTAAGTGAACAAAGCTGTTTTCCTTGACAGGGATGGAGTCATAAACAAACTTGTCTTTAATTCCCAAACTAAAGAATATGAACCGCCTCATTTTCCTGAAGATTTTAAATTCTTTGAATTTACAATAGATTCCCTTAAGTTACTTTTCACAAATGGTTTCAAACTTTTTCTGGTTTCAAATCAGCCTGATTTTGCAAAAGGAAAAACTTCACTAGAAAATTTAAAATCAGTACATTCTTATTTCGAGAGAGAATTGGAAAAAAATGCAATTTTTTTTAGCTCTTTCAACTATTGTTATCATCATCCGCAGGGAATTATGGAAGATTTTTCATTTGATTGCGAATGCAGAAAACCCAAAACATATTTTATTGATAAATCAACGACCGAATTCAATATTGATTTAAATAATTCCTGGCTCATAGGAGACAGGGACTCCGATATATTATGCGGTAAAAATTCAGGATTAAATACAATTCTTATATTAAATCCTGAAAGTGCTAATTTTACGGGAAATACAAATCCTGACTTTGTAGCCAACAATCTCAGAGAAGCTGTCGAATTAATAGTCAAATAGCAACATTCCGGTTTTTTTTTGATAATTGAATTTATAAGTTTTAATAATATTAAATATAATATATTTTATATGTTTAGACAGAAATCAGGTGATTTTTTTAATTAATTAACAAAAATGAATTCTTCAAAAAATTTAAAGATTAAGATCTTTGCTGATGGTGCAAATGTAAAAGAAATGGTTGAATTATACCGTTCCGGTATAGTTCAGGGATTTACAACTAATCCTACATTAATGCGAAAAGATGGAGTTAACGATTATGAAAAATTTGCGAAAGAAATATTATCAGAAATAAAGGATTTTCCAATTTCTTTCGAAGTGTTTTCCGATGATTTTGAATCTATGGAAAAGGAAGCAAGGAAGATATCCTCCTGGGGCAAAAATGTAGTAGTTAAAATTCCAATAACAAATACAAAAGGGGAATCTTCAGTTCCATTAATTGAAAAATTATCAAATGATGGTTTATCTCTTAATATAACTGCAATCTTAACATTGGAGCAGGTTCAACAGGTTATGAAAGTACTTAATGAAAAAATTGCCTCAATAATTTCGGTATTTGCAGGAAGAATTGCCGATACAGGAAGAGATCCTGTGCCCTATATTCAAAAAGCAAAGGAATTAGTCTCGAAAAAGAAGAATGTAGAACTTCTATGGGCAAGCTCAAGGGAATTACTTAATCTGTTTCAGGCAGAAGAATGCGGATGCGATATTATAACTATCACAAATGATATATTGAAAAAACTTAAAATGGTCGGCAAAGACTTAAAAGAACTTTCCCTTGACACTGTTAAAATGTTTTACAACGATGCATATAAAGCTGGTTATAAAATTTAATAATAATAAAAACGATTCCGGAATCTTGTGACTAAAAGGAAAGAAAAAATATTACTCTTAGCCTCAGACCTAATATCTATTAATCTGGCATGGACTTTATATTACTTGATCAGGGTTGAATCTGGATGGATTCTATACACGAATCCGCCGAATTTCCTTATGCCTATGATCGTAATATATTTTTATTGGCTTCTGATTTTTTCTTTTACAGGTATGTATGAGCATTGGTTTGTTCGTTCAAGATTTGATGAATTTTCTTCGATTTTAAAAGTGATTTCGTTAGGATGTCTGATACTTTTCTTTGCGATATTCTTGGATGACTTTTCCAAAGATGCTGTTATAGTATCAAGATTCTTAATATTAATTTATTGGTTTCTACTTGTTTTTTTTGCTTCACTTGGTAGAATATTTATACGGAGATTTCAGATGCAACTGCTCCAGAACGGAATAGGGTTAAGAAATACAGTGATTATCGGTACAGGTGAACGTGCTTTATATCTGAATGAAATGGTCAAAAGGTATCCGAGATTGGGTTATAAAATTCTGGGATTCATTGGTTTAGAGTCAGACAAGAAAGTAGAAAATGAACTCGGTGAGGTCTATGAAATCCCCAAAATAGTTCAGGAACAGGAAATTACTGAAATTCTTGTTGCACTTGAATCAAAAGATAAGGATATTTTAATTCAGATAATCAATTATTGCTCGGAACTGAATGTGCATCTCAAAATATTACCGGATATGTATGAAATTGTAAGCGGAATGGCAAAGACGAGTCAAATATACGGTGTTCCTTTAATCGAAGTAACACCGGAACTCTTACCAATTAGTTCCAGAATTATAAAAAGAATTATTGATGTTTCTTTCTCATCATTTATTTTAATTCTTCTTTCTCCGATATTAATTATTTCTGCTATTATAATTAAGATAACTTCCCATGGTTCAGTATTTTATTCTCAAATTAGAGTCGGTAGAAAAGGCAAAATCTATAAAATGTATAAATTCCGTTCTATGATTTACGATGCCGAAAAAGGTGATCCTATCTGGGCTGAACTCGATGATCCGCGGGTCACTCCATTCGGGAGATTTATGCGCCGAACAAGACTGGACGAAATACCCCAGTTTTTCAATGTTTTAAAAAACGAAATGAGTGTCGTAGGTCCAAGACCGGAGAGACCTTATTTTGTTGAGCAATTGAAAAAAGAATTGCCATATTATATTAAAAGATTATCTCTAAAACCGGGCATTACCGGCTGGGCACAGGTTAAACATACTTATGATTCTTCGATTGATGATGTTAAAACAAAGGTACAATATGATTTTTTTTACATTGAAAATATGAGCCTTGCTCTTGATTTTAAAATAATGATAAATACAGTTTTTGTTGTATTATTAATGAAGGGACATTAATTAATGAATAAAATATTAGTAATAATTCCAACTTTTAACGAGTCGGAAAATATTGAGAAAATAATTCCTGAGGTACTGCTTAATTCTGATGTGCAAAATAGTTACAATATTCTGGTTATTGATGATAACTCACCCGATGGAACTGCTATGCTCGTTGAAAAAATGAATAATCCATCTGTTAGATTACTAAAAAGAGAAAAGAAAATGGGGCTGGGAACTGCTTATGTTACCGGTTTTAAATATGCCATAGAAAATGGTTATGATATGGTCTTCGAAATGGATGCCGACTTTTCACACGATCCAAAATATTTGAAAAAGTTTGTTGAAAAAATTAATGAAGGATATGATCTTGTAATTGGTTCTAGATATATTAAAGGAGTCTCAGTAGTAAACTGGCCATTAAGAAGACTATTGCTCAGTTATTTTGCAAATATTTACACCCGAATTGTAACAGGACTTCACGTAAAGGATACTACAGCCGGCTTTACATGCTACCGTGTTACGGCATTATCTCAATTGAATCTTGATAATATAAAATCAAATGGATACTCTTTCCAGATTGAAATGAAATTTAAGTTCTACAAAAAAGGATTCAGGCTTTTTGAAATTCCGATTTTATTCATTGATAGAAGAGCAGGAGAATCCAAAATGTCCCGTAAAGTCGTTTATGAAGCTTATTTTATGGTTTGGAAATTAAAATTCAAATCTATATTCGGAAATTTATAAATTATGAATACAAACATCGGATATATGTATGATGTATCGATAGTTATTGTAAACTACAATGTAAGAGATCTTGTGGATAATTGTATTTCCTCAATTTACTCTGCAAATAATAAAAACCACAAAATTGAAATATTTTTTGTAGATAATAATTCAATTGATGGTAGTGTTAAATATATAAAAGAAAAATATCCTGAGGTAAAAGCAATATCAAATGACAGAAATATCGGTTTTTCTAAAGCAAACAACATTGCTTTAAAACAAGCTTCGGGAAAATACATTTTGATACTTAATCCTGATACTGTTTTAGAAGAAGGTACTTTCAGCAAAATGATTGATTTTTGTGAACAGAATAAAGACACCGGAGCAGTTACTTCAAAACTGATTTTATCAAATGGTAAACTCGATTCTGCCTGTAAAAGAAGTTTTCCGACATTTCCGGTTGCTTTACCTCGCATTTTTGGACTTTCAAAATTATTTCCGAAAAGTAAAATATTTGGTAAATACAATCTCACATATCTTGATGAAAATAAAACTTACGAAGTAGATTCTATTTGCGGTGCTTTTATGTTTATACCCAAAAAAATCCTCGATGTAACCGGATTTTTCGACGAAGATTATTTTATGTATGGAGAGGATCTTGACCTTTGTTTCAAAATTAAAAAAAACGGATTTAAAGTATATTATTATCCGGAAGTGACAACAATACATTATAAGGGTGAAAGTACACGAAAAACGCACCTGTCTTATGTTAATAACTTTTATGGAGCGATGCGAATCTTTATTCAGAAAAATTTCACTGGAGTTCCGAGGATACTTTCATTAGTTGCTCAGTTTGGTATTTATAACCGTTCTTTTTTTGGTTACATAAAAAGAATTTTAAGAATTCTTCTCTTCCCCCTGATTGATGCTGTAATTATCTATCTCTCATTAGTTGCATCAGTGTATATCCGTTTTAATATATTTCCCAACAAAGGGTATTTATTAATTATATCAATATATGTCCTGATCTGGCTTTCATTACTCGCTCTCTTTGGTCTTTATATTGTCAAGAACCGTTTCTCGATAAAGCGAACTTTCAATGCAATCATTTCAGGATTTTTCATTAACTCTTCCATAACATATTTTTTTAATCAGTATGCTTATTCAAGAGAGGTTATCCTAACTTCTACAGTCCTTTCTTTATTAATAATGATTTTATGGAGAGGGATAGTTAATATCTCGGTCTTCTTTAAAAAGAAGAATATTATGCTTCATAAAATTGATTTACTGGTAGTAGGAGATAAGGAATTAAACCAGGATATAGAAGAAAAGCTTGTTTCAAAATATAACGTGTTATTTTTCAACCGGATTTCAAGTAAAAAAACTCTGTCTGAATTAGAAGAAATAATACAAATTAATAATATAAAGGAAGTTATTTTTTCCGGTGATTATTTCTCAAATCAGGAAATATTAAGCCTGATGTGGAATTTCAGGGAAAAAAACCTGCATTTTAAAATTCTTCCCACAGGAAAAGAGCTTATTTTATCAAAATTACATTCAAATCTCGAGGATATTTCTTTAATAGAAATTGAGTACAATATTAATAATAAAATGAATATATTTTTAAAAAGGGTATTTGATTTATCCATTTCTCTTATTCTCTTGATTGTTATTTATCCTTTTGTATTTTTATACAGTATACTCTCTCGAAATAGGTCATCAAGAAACGTTTCGAAACTTATGCTTCTTCCAAAAGTTTTTATCGGAAAGTACAGCCTTGTGGGGATACCTTTATGGTTAGAAGCTAAGAATAATGAGTATCTAGGAAAGAAAGGATTGACCGGATTAATTCAGGTGAATCAGTATAAAGGCATAACAGGTGAAGAACTGGAAATTTATAGTCTTTTTTATGCAAAGAACCAGTCACTTATGTTAGATATAGAAATTCTATTAAAAACAGTTTTTTCAATTTTTAAAAATATTAATTAATTTATGTTAAACGCAATTTTAGATTTCGAAAAGCCGATCATTGATTTGGAGAAAAAAATTGATGAAATGAGAAAAATGGCAGATACTCTCGATATTTCTGCGGAAATAAACAAACTCGAATCGAAAGTAAATGAACTCAGAAAAAATGTATTCGATAACCTTACCCCATGGCAAATTGTTCAGCTCGCAAGACATCCTGAAAGACCCTATACTCTGGATTATATATACCTTATGACCGATAACTTTATTGAACTTCACGGTGACAGACATTACGGAGATGATAAAGCCGTTGTCGGAGGCTTTGCAAATTTAGGTGATGATACTGTTATGATTATAGGACAACAAAAAGGAAGAGATACAAAATCTAATCTTTACAGGAATTTCGGTATGATGAATCCGGAAGGGTATAGAAAAGCACTTCGACTGATGAAACTTGCGGAAAAATTCAATAAACCCGTGATAACTTTCCTTGATACTCCCGGAGCATTCCCGGGTATTGAAGCGGAAGAAAGAGGACAGGCAGAAGCTATTGCACGTAATCTGCTTGAAATGTCCCGGCTTCAGGTTCCAATTATCGTTGTAATTATCGGTGAAGGTGCATCAGGCGGAGCATTAGGTATTGGTATAGGTGATAGAGTTCTTATGCTGAAATATTGCTGGTATTCTGTGATTTCTCCGGAATCATGTTCTTCAATACTATGGAGAAGCTGGGATTTCAAAGAACAGGCAGCTGAAGCCCTTAAATTAACCGCAACAGATCTTTTAAAACTTGGAATCATTGATAGAATTGTTGAAGAACCCGCAGGAGGAGCTCATCGGAATCACCAGGAAGCAGCAAATATTTTAAAAAATACTTTAATTGAGGAAATCGCATCGGTGAAGAAAATCAAAAAAGATAAATTACTCGATAACAGGATAAAAAAATTCGATAAAATGGGTTACTTTAAAGAGTAATTTTATTTTGTGTTAAATTAAATTTTCGTATTTATATTGAATGAATTAAATTCCAGATTTATCATTAAAGGCGGGAATCCTCTTCACGGAAAAGTGAAAGTGACAGGGGCAAAAAATTCAGCGACTAAAATAATAGTTGCCTCATTGCTAACTTCCGATGAATGTTCCTTTTATAATTCTCCGAATAAAATCAGCGACGTTATTATCACAAAAGAGATTTGCACTCATCTGGGTAGTGATATTTCATTTAGAGAAGATAAACTTACTATTAAGACAGGTAAAATTAAAACTCATAAAATCCCGAGTGAACTGGGAAACGCTAACAGAATAGCAGTACTCCTCGCAGGTCCTCTGTTACATCGCACCGGCAAAGCAGAAATCCCTATACCCGGAGGTTGTAAAATCGGAAGCAGACCGGTGAATTTTCACATCGAGGGTTTGAAAAAATTAGGATGTCATGTTGAGAATAATGAATTTTATTATATTTTAAATGCAGACACCCTGAAAGGAAATAATATCCATCTTGATTATCCGAGTGTTGGCGCTACTGAAAATATTATTATTGCCGCAACTCTTGCAAAAGGAAGAACCGTGCTTACTAACGCTGCTGTCGAACCTGAAATTCTAGACTTGATTAAGTTTCTCCAGAAAATGGGGGCTATAATTGAGATCAGTACTGATAGAAAAATTTCAATCGAAGGAGTGGATAAACTGACCGGTGCCTGTCACTCCATAATACCCGACAGAAATCAGGCGGCTTCATTTGCCTGTGTAGGACTTGCATCAAAAGGTGATGTATTTGTCGAAAACGCCATTCAAGATGAATTAATCACTTTCCTCAATACTGTCAGGCGTGTGGGTGGTAAATTTGAGGTTGAAGATAAAGGCATCAGGTTTTATTATGATGGTCCTTTCAAATCAATCGCAATTGAAACAAATGTTCATCCTGGATTTATGACTGACTGGCAGCAGCCATTCGTGATACTTCTCACTCAGGCAACCGGAATATCAATAATCCACGAAACTGTATATGAAAAAAGATTTGGTTATGTAGAAGCCCTGAAAAAAATGGGTGCGGAAATCGAATTATATAATACCTGTCTTGGAGGACTTCAATGCAGGTTTGCTAATTCAGATTATTATCATAGTGCCGTAATAAAAGGACCTACAGAATTAAAGTCATCTGAAATTGATATCCCGGATTTAAGAGCCGGCTTCTCGTATCTGATTGCCGGTGTTATTGCAAAGGGTGAAACAATTGTTAATGGAGCAGTCTATATTGACAGGGGATATGAAGATATTGATGCTAAGTTAAGATATCTCGGTGTTGATATAATCAGAGCTTAAAATATTTCCAATATAATTCAGTTTTCAATCGAATCTTGTATAAGTTCCAAACTAAATAGAATTTATTAATATGGAAAAAAATAAAATTGAAGAACTTAGAAAACTCAGGAACGAAGGCCAGCAGGGCGGCGGTATAAAAAGAATTGAAGCACAGCATAAGCTCGGAAAACTTACTGCGAGAGAAAGAATTGAATTATTACTCGACAAAGGTACTTTTGAGGAATGGGATTTATTTGTCAAACACCAGTCTTGCGATTTTGGATTACAGGAACAGAGGTTTTACACAGATGGAGTAATTACAGGAACCGGCAAGATTGATGGCAGGAATGTCTGTGTTTTCTCACAAGATTTTACAATACTCGGTGGTTCGTTGTCTGAATCATATGCAAAAAAAGTTGTAAAGATAATGGATTTTGCTATGAAAGTAGGAATCCCTGTCATTGGAATCAACGATAGCGGCGGTGCCCGTATTCAGGAAGGTGTACTCTCTCTCGCAGGCTATGCTGATATTTTCCTTCGTAATACTCTTTCAAGCGGTTTAATTCCCCAGATTTCTGCTGTTGTAGGTCCATGTGCTGGAGGTGCAGTATATTCTCCGGCTATAACAGATTTTATTTTTATGGTTGATAAAATATCACATATGTTCATAACCGGTCCTAATGTAATAAAAGCTGTCACTAATGAAGATGTTACATTTGACGAACTCGGCGGAGCCGCTACACATTCTACGAAAAGCGGAGTCAGCCATTTTACCTGTGAAAATGAAATTGATTGTTTCCAGAAGATCAGGAAATTACTTTCATATATGCCCCTTAATAATTCTGAAAATCCACCTAATTATGTATATGATCTTTCTAATGAAACTGATCTTGAAGAACTGAATACATTTATTCCTGATAATCCGAATAAACCGTATGATATGAAGGATTTGATTTATAAACTTCTCGACCCGGATAGTTTTTTTGAAGTTCACAAAGATTATGCGGATAATATCATAGTCGGATTTGGTAGGTTAGGAGGACGTTCGATAGGTATTGTTGCAAATCAGCCTCTCGTTCTTGCAGGCGTTCTTTGTCTTAATTCATCTATTAAAGGAGCCCGCTTCGTGAGATTCTGCGATGCTTTCAATATTCCGCTTCTTGTACTTGAAGATGTTCCCGGTTTCTTACCCGGCACAGATCAGGAGTGGAGAGGAGTTATAAGACACGGCGCTAAATTATTATATGCTTTCTGTGAAGCAACAGTCCCGAAAATCACGGTCATTGTCCGGAAAGCCTACGGTGGTGCATATTGTGTTATGAACTCAAAACACGTCCGGGGCGATGTAAATCTCGCATGGCCCAATGCAGAAATTGCAGTTATGGGTGCGAAAGGAGCAGCCGAAATAATTTTTAAAAAGGAAATTGAGTCTGCTTCAAACAAACAAAAAGCACTAGAAGAAAAGATTTCGGAATTCACGGAAAAGTTTGCAAATCCATATATTGCAGCCGAAAAAGGTTATATAGATGATATTATAGAACCTAAAGACACACGAAAGAAATTAATTAAATACTTCGAACTAATTGAAAATAAGGTGGATACAAATCCGATGAAAAAACACGGCAACATTCCATTATAAATCTATTTTATTTTTCCCTCTTCTTTCCCCTCATTCCCTAAGTCATCATTGGGAATGCAATCTCACTGGTTATTCACAGCACTTGCGCTCCGTGGAGGGGGGAATCCTTTTCTTTTAAACATACCAATCCCTTAATCATCTAAATTCAGGTTCAGGTTTCCTTTTCTTACCCTTTGTCCTTTTAACTTTCTCACTTTTCAATTTTCATGCTTTAAGTTGGATTGATTTTAAGTCTAAATTTTCTTAATTTTAAAATTGTATTTTTGATGCTAAATGATAAAAAAAATAGTTCTTTTAAAGATTTTTTAACGAAACCTTTAATTAAAGCTGATTCTAAAGCGATTCAGTATTCCGGACTTGGTATTCAGCTTGCCGTTACAATTTTAGTGTTTTTATTCATCGGAGTATGGCTCGATAGAACATTTAAAACTGAGTTTATCTTTACCCTTATACTCACTTTCATGGGGTTCGGAGGCGGCTTTTATAGCTTTTATCTTACGATTAAAAGACTTACTGAAGATGATAAAAAAGATAAGCAAAAGAAGATGTAATTATGGTAAATTTCGTATGTAAAAGGAACTTCATCTATTCTATTGTGATTCTCAGTTCTATTTCACTTTTAACAGTTGTATTGCTTAACTTGTTTACTCAATATAAAATTGAACCGATTTCTGTTTTTTCCGGATGGATTTTAAGTCTTGCAAATGTTTTACTTGGTACAAAGTTTATTGTTAAAGCGATAGATAAAGATAACAAAAGATTTTTTACCATTCTTTTTGGAAGTATGGTAGTGAGATTATTTGTAACATTGATTTTTGTGCTTATCGGGTTGCTTGTTTTTAAGTTGAATGAAATGTTCTTCGTTTTTTCTTTATTCGGTTTTTATTTTGCATTTATAGCAATTGAAATTATTTTTCTTAACTGTTTTTCGAAAATAAAAAAATTATCTGCATAGAAAATTTGAGACCTTTAAACAGGAATATTCATAATAGAATTTTAACTCTTATTGTCACTGTTATTTTTCTTTTATTGTACAGTTCTGTTTATTCTCAGCATTCACAGGAAAAATCAACCGAGGATACAAAAAATGTTCCGCACACTGTAGATTCTGCTAAGTCAGAAAGTGGACAAGAAATAGAAAAAGAAGAGAAGTTTGACATTATTGAGAAAGTAGTTGACCACGATTATGTCGATTTCTATTTCTTCGGTAAATTACCTCTCCCTCAATTTGAACCTATTCATTTAGGTGGATTAACGATTGATATGTCCGTTACAAAGAGTATGTTTATGATGTTAGTTTCATCTGTAATTTTGATTTTAGTGCTCCTGAGAGCTGCATCAATTAACACTAAGAACAGGGTGCCTAAAGGTATCGGTAATTTTGTTGAAACAATAATTATTTTCATTAGAGACGAAATTGTAATGCCGAATATGGGAAAGCAAGGTCTTAAAATGCTTCCTTTCTTCCTCACAATTTTTTTCTTTATTCTTTTCGCTAATCTTCTTGGTTTAATTCCTTTTATGGCTCAGCCTACTAAAAACATTAATGTAACGTCTGCTCTTGCCATAATCGCATTTTCAATGATTCAGGTATCCGGGATGAAGAAATACGGTGTGTGGGGATATTTTAGAGGGCTGGTTCCTTCGGGAATTCCCGTGTTCGTTTTGCCTATCATGATAATAGTCGAGTTTATAGGGTTGTTCACAAAACCTTTTGCACTCCTTATGCGTCTATTTGCGAACATTAATGCCGGTTCAATTATTATTTTATCTTTAATAGGTCTTATTTTTATAATGTCGTATGCGGGAATCATAATTGCGGTACCTTTTGCAATCTTTATTTATATGCTCGAAATTTTTGTAGCCGTTTTACAGGCTTATATTTTTACGATACTATCTGTCATATTTATTAATATGGCGGTTCATCAGGAACATTAATTTTATTAATTAACAAACAGAATTCATTTTAATTTAAAAGGAGAAATCTAACTTATGACAAATTTAGCATTAGCTTACTTAGCAGCAGGTATTGGAGCGGGTCTTGTAGTTATCGGTGCAGCATTCGGTATCGGTAAATTAGCAGGCTCTGCAATGGATGCAAGCGGAAGAAATCCCGAAGCATTAGGGGATATAAGAACTTCAATGATTATTGCTGCCGCACTTATTGAAGGTGTTGCGCTCTTTGGGCTTGTAATCTGCATCTTGCTTGCAATTAAAGCATAATTTAATTCTGTAAACCTTTCGTAAATTTATTAAGGTTTATTTTAGAACATTTATTTAATGAAATATAATGACAGGTATTTTATCTTTTGTAGGACATAATCTGGTGTTCCTTTTTTCCGGAAGCGAAGGACATAAGGAATTCGGCTTACTTACGGTCAATCCCGGATTGATAATCTGGACGATTATTATTTTTATTCTCGTATTGCTCGTCCTTCGTAAATATGCATGGAAACCTCTTCTGAAAGCTCTTAATAACAGGGAAGATACTATTAAAAATGCCCTTGATAATGCTGAGAGGCTTAATAAAGAAGCAAAAGAACTTATGGAACAGAATAAAAAGAATCTTGATGAGGCAACAAAGCAATCTATGGAAATCATAAACGAAGCTAAGGAAATGGCGAAGAAAGAAAAAGATGGTATTATTTCCAAAGCCGGGGAGGAAGCAAATAAATTAATTGTCCGGGCAAAGCAGGATATTGAAAATGAAAAAGAATCCGCAATTGAGCAAATGAGAGATCAAATATCTGATCTCGTAATTAAAGCAGCCGGGAAAATAATTAATGAGAATCTTGATGAGCCGAAGCAAAAGAAAATCATAGATGATTTTTTAACGCGTGTAAGTAAAAATTGATTTAACATATAATTTTGAATAATTATAAATAATGGTATTAAGAGTTTCCCGAAGATATTCTCTGGCACTTTATGATGCCGCAGTGAAAAGCGGCAGGCTTGAATCTGTAATCGCTGATGTTGATATGATTCTCAGCCTTTTGAATTCTTCACGACAGCTTGAACTTTTTTTCAAAAGTCCAATTATCAGTCCTGTTCGTAAAAAAAAGTCAGTAACGGAATTATTCGGGAATAAAATTGAAAAATTATCTCTCGAATTTATATTCCTGCTTATTAAGCATAAAAGGGAAAATATTATTAGAACTTTACTTGAAGATTTTATTTTTCTTACTAAAGAAAAAAAGGGAATTGTTGATATCAATATCCGTACAGCCGTTGAAATGAATGACTATGAGAAGGAAAAAATCATCAGGGAGATGGAAATATTTACAAAGAAAAAAATTATAGCAAATTTTGTAATAGATAAAAATGTGATTGGTGGATTTACTGTCCAGGTGAAAGACACGATAGTCGATGCAAGCATTAAAAGACAACTTGATAACCTTAAAACTAAGTTTAAAGAGGCAAATATTTTTGCAAAAAATTAATTTAAAAGAAAAAATATTTTATAATAGGAGAAATTTAAATGAATTTGGTAAAACCCGATGAAGTATCTGCAATCTTGTTGCAGCAGTTAACAGGTTTTGAAAATGAAGTAGATATTTATGAAGTCGGAACGGTCTTATATGTTGGGGATGGAGTTGCAAGAGTCTATGGTTTGAATAACTGTATGGCAAGCGAACTTATTGAATTTCCTAATGGGGTGATTGGAATTGCCCTCAACCTCGAAGAGGATAACGTAGGATGTATTCTGTTCGGAGAAACTTCACTGGTAAAAGAAGGTGATCAGGTTAAAAGATTGGGAAGGATTGCTTCGATACCTGTAGGGGAAGCATTTCTTGGAAGAGTAATAAATCCCCTCGGAATTCCTCTTGATGGGAAAGGTGAAATTAAAGGTGTAAAATTTAATCCTATAGAAAAAAAAGCTCTCGGTGTCATACAAAGACAACCTGTTAAAGAACCTCTCCAGACAGGTATTAAAGCAATTGATGCTATGATTCCTATCGGAAGGGGACAAAGAGAATTAATTATCGGCGACAGACAGACCGGAAAAACTGCAATTGCTATTGATACAATTATTAATCAAAAAGGAAAAGATGTTTTTTGTGTTTATGTTGCAATCGGACAAAAAGGTTCTACTGTAGCTCAGGTTGTTAAAAACTTACAGGATGCAGGAGCAATGGAATATACCACAGTTATTTCTGCTACTGCTTCGGACCCGGCACCGCTTCAATATATTGCTCCATATTCCGGAGCTGCATTAGGGGAATACTTCCGTGATAGTGGACGCCATTCGCTTTGTATCTACGATGATTTAACCAAGCAGGCAGCAGCATACCGTGAAGTATCCTTGCTCTTGAGAAGACCTCCCGGAAGGGAAGCATATCCGGGAGACGTGTTCTATCTTCACTCAAGGCTTCTGGAAAGAGCTTCAAAACTTTCAGACGAACTCGGAGGAGGAAGTCTGACAGCCTTACCGGTAATTGAGACGAAAGCGGGGGACGTATCAGCTTATATCCCGACTAACGTAATCTCGATTACAGATGGTCAGATTTATCTGGAACCTGATTTATTTAATGTGGGTGTACGACCGGCTATCAATGTGGGTATTTCGGTTTCCAGAGTGGGCGGTAATGCTCAGATTAAAGCTATGAAAAAAATTGCGGGTACTTTAAGACTGGATCTTGCTCAGTACCGTGAAATTGAAGCATTTGCAAAATTTGGCTCAGATCTTGATAAATCTACTTTACAGCAGTTAAAAAGAGGTGAAAGGTTAGTCGAAGTATTAAAACAAAACCAGTTCGTTCCGATGGATGTCGAAAAGCAGGTAGTTATTATTTATGCTGCTACTAATGGTCATCTCGATGAAATTGCAGTAGAATTCATTTCTAAATATGAATCAGATCTCTTAAGTGAAATGGAAAACCTCCATAAGAATCTGTTAAATGATATCGCTGCAAAAAAAGATTTAACTGTTGAAATAACAAAGAAATTGGATGAAGTGATCTCTGATTTTACTCAAAGATATAAAACATCGTTAAAATAAAAAATTTACTGATATGACAACAAAACCGCCGTCTGAAATAAACTATGCGAGTGAAGATAGCCTCGTTAAAAAAATATATTCAGTAGTTGACGAATTAAAAGAAATTATTCCAGTCGATAACGAAAGGTACAGACTGGGTTTCTGTCTTAATATGTATATGGATAATGAAATTACGGATTTCATGGATGCAATAGATCAGGCAGATCCAAGGTCTTCTAAAATGGATTATCCCGAACTCGGAAAAAAAATATCCGGACTTTTTGAAGAACGCGGAATTGTAAAGAGCTGATATTAATAAATATTATTTTTTATATAAGTGGCCACATTAAAGGAAATTAAAACAAGAATCGGAGCTATAAAAAGCACTCAGAAGATAACTAAAGCCATGAAAATGGTTTCAGCTGCAAAACTTCGTCGCGCTCAGGATAAAATCATTGCCACCAGACCTTATGCTTTAAAAATGAACGAATTATTATCTCATTTGTTGAAAGTTGCAGATAAAAATATTAATGTTTTGATGCAACCCCGTGAAATAAATTCTAATCTCATCGTAGTGATTTCTTCTGATAGAGGCTTGTGCGGTTCCTTTAACACTAATATAATGAAATACACCGTAAACCTAATTAAAAATTCAGGAAAAAAGGTTAAACTAATCACTATCGGAAAAAAAGCAACGGATTATTTTAAAAAATATAATTATAATATTCTCAATTCATATAATAATATTTTAGGAGTTCTTTCTCCCCAGTTGGTGAATGACATTGTTAAGCATATCATTGACGGTTATTTAAATGATGAATATGATTCGGTTGATGTTGTCTTTAATGAATTTAAATCCATTGCAAAACAAAATTTAGTTTCTGAAAGATTCCTTCCTCTTAATTTTGAAATCAAACCTGAAGAAAAAACAAAATCTTCCATGGTTGATTATATTTATGAGCCATCGGAAATAGAGATTCTTAATGATTTAATTCCTAAACAGCTGAATATTCAATTTCTCAAAACCCTTCTTGAATCCAATGCTGCCGCAGAAGCCGCAAGAATGACTGCCATGGAGACAGCCACAAATAATGCATCGGATATGATACAATTCCTGGAGCTTAGCTATAATAAGGCAAGACAGGAATCTATTACAAAAGAACTTCTGGAAATCGTTTCGGGTGCAGAAGCTCTTAAAGAAGGATAATATTCCGACTTAATTTTTCTGAATTTATTCCTTTTGACTATAATTATTAAATGCTGAATAATTATTACATCTTAAAAGAGTTAGCAAATCATCTCGATAAAGAATTATCTTATTTTAAAATATCCGGATGTTTTTCACAGGAGAAAGATCAACTCGTAATATCTTTCTCAAAAGATGGAAATACAAAATACCTGTTGTTTTCATGTATAAGAAATAATTCCTCTCTCCTTTTGAGAGATAATTACAGCAAAGCTAAACAAAATACTGCAACTCTGTTTCAATCTCTGAAAGAAATATCGGTATCTAAAATATTTATTGATATATCCGATAGACTGATTTATTTTAAAACTGAAAATAATTTGAATCTTATATGCTCTTTCGCTTCAGGAAAAGAGAATTTCTTTATAACGGATAATAATATTATTCTGGAGTCTTTTAAAGAAAATTCAGCTTTAAAAGGAACTTCTCTGAATAATCATTTTTTGTTTCAACCGGCAACGATACCGGAGTCGGGAACAGTTAAAGAATATTTTAAAAATAAATATATCAGATTTGGAAAATCATATTTCAAAGAAATATCGTTTCGTTTGAAAATAACCCTTGAAACAGTTTTAAATGATACATTGAAAAGTAATGTTGATACTGAATTTCTAATCCTTCTCGATAGGTTTTGTACTCCCGAATTTATTATATATACGAATCAAAATGATATGATAATGTCTTTGACTCCTTTAGAATATTATGAAAATAGTTACAAAAAAATCCAATTTGAAAATATTATTGATCTCATTAGTGAATTTTATAAAAGAAAACAAAAACAGAAATTTTTAACAAATACAAAAAATAAGAAGTTAACCGAACTTGAGTCAAAACTCAGGAAAATTGATTCTAAGATAAACAATCTCACAGTAAGGTACAATGAATCTCTCGGTTCGGTAAAATTTATGGATTATGGTAATTCTATTCTGGAGCATTTAAATGATATTTTTCCCGGTCAGGAATTTCTTGAAGTATATAGCGGTGATTCTAAAACAAAAATTAGATTAAATACTTCTGCTTCTCCCTCAATGAATGCACAGAAATATTATCAAAAGTATAAAAGACAGAAGGAGTCGATTTCTTTGTTAAAAACTAAAATTGATAAATTAAAAAAAGAAAAACAAACTATATCTGCTGAAATAAATAAATTTAATTCAATGTCGGATTTAAAAGAAATTAAAAAAATATCTAAATCATTAATTAAAGATAAAAATCCTGACGAAACATCAAAGTTCAGAAAATTCATCCTAAACGAAGATTATCAGGTATGGGTTGGAAAAGACAGCAAGTCTAACGACCTTCTCACCGTGAAATATACTGCTCCGAATGACCTTTGGTTCCATATCCGCGGTACGAGCGGTTCGCATACGGTTCTAAAAACAGGTAATAAGAACGCGAATATTGATAAACATATAATAGAAACTGCAGCATCAATCTGTGCCTATTATTCAAAAGCGCGTAATGCAGGAACAGTACCTGTAGCTTTTTGCCTTAAGAAATTTATAAAAAAGAGAAAAGGCTTTAAGGAGGGATCTGTAGTGATGGAACGGGAAAAAGTAATTTTTGTAAAGCCAAAATTACCTGAAGGTTTTGATGATATTTCTTAATTAATGTTCTGAGAGATGATAAGTTTCCTTGACCGGTATTAAATTCTGATTAGATAAAATTTCTTTCCAATTCTGTGAGTTTTTCCAGAAGTCTTTTCTTGTTTGCATTCTCGTTGTCCATCAATGAATTGTAAATATTGAATGCTTCTTTATAAAATCCCTGCCCTGCAAGTAAATCAGCAAATGTTTCCGTCACCATTTTTATCTTAAGAAAATGCAGGGTTTCTTCGATACCGTTGGATTTAATTTGTTTTGATGAAGGTTCATTCTTTTTATGGAATGTTCTTTTCAGTTTGTAATTATTATACTTGTCCTCAAATTTTTTAAATTCAATTTTATCAATTAATTTGCTCTCTTCATTCTTAGACCACAGATTTAATAATTCATCAATTATTATATCAGATTTAGCCTCGGTCGTTTTTTCCATCTGTATCTCCTCATATTCTGTGATCGAAGATATCTTAGTCGGGTAGTTTATTTTTTCCTGTTTTGCTAATTTCTTTAACTCGGATAATGTAACTCTGTAATTATTCAAAATCTGATAATTCTTAATCTTCAGAGAAATAGCATTCAGCAGATTTTCAGCATCGCCTAAATATTCAAGCTTTATTAGTGCTTTAAGAAGAATTATTTTTGCAGTTAAATAATAAGGGTAAATATCCAGCCCTGTTTTACAAATATCTGCGCACTCTTCATACTGTCCGTTTAGATAATATAAATTAGCGAGTCGTGTAAAATGAGGTGAAAAAACTGATTCATTCAGCTGCGATTTTAATTCTTCAATATATTTTTCTAAGCTATTGACCATTATTTAATTCGGTTCTTTACAGCACGATTATACAAGACAACCTGTCTGATTGACAAAAAAGAGATCATTCCAAATCCAAAAGCGAACATTAATTGAAATGGTAAAGCCGCAATCTGCACAAAAGCAATTGCAAGTACAACACCTGTGGAACAATATAAAGTAAGAAATACTTCAATAATAGTTGATATAGAAATTTTTTTGGTCAAATATTTCTTATCCTGCCAGGAATGTTTATCACTCGTTATTTTAAATTTGGGAGTTCTCACAAACTCACTCTTCTTATTTATCAATCCTTCAAAAACCGCTTTTGTGTTATTGACTGAAAAGCCCATACTGCCGGCCATAAATACAGGAAAATACATAATTCTTTTTTGCCAATCAGGATAAACATCTTTCTGTGAGTACAAATAAAATAAAAATGAGCTTACAAAAGCAAAGATAAATATTGACATAAACTTAAAGACATCATCATATTCACCTGTTTGCTTTATAAGTAAAATTGGTACATTCAATATTGCGGCAAGTAAAATAAACGGATATGCCAGATTACTGTATAAATGGATGAATGACTGAAATTTCATTTTCAGTGACATATTGGATCTCAAAACTTTTGGATAAATCTTTTTCGAGGTTTCAATGGCTCCTTTTGTCCATCGGAATTGCTGGGATTTGAGAGAATTGATTTCAACGGGTAGTTCTGCGGGAGAAGTGAAATTTATCAGGTACTTAAATTTCCATCCTTTCATCTGAGCCCTGTAAGATAAATCAAGATCTTCAGTTAGCGTATCAGCTTCCCAATTACCTGCATCGAAAATGCATTCCTTTCTCCATATCCCACCGGTACCGTTGAAATTAATAAAAAATCCCGCCCTGTTTCTAACTGCTTGCTCAATCACAAAGTGTCCGTCAAGTGCTATCGCTTCAGTCTTTGTCATCAGGCTGTAATCCTGATTTAAGTGCTCCCACCTTGTTTGAACTAATCCAATCTTAGGATTTTGGAAGAAATAAGGAAGTGTTCTTAACAAGAATTTTTTTCTTGGAATAAAATCGGCATCAAATATAGCCACAAATTCTCCTGTTGCTACTTCAAGACCTTTTTTTAGTGCTCCTGCTTTATATCCATTTCTGTTCGTCCTGTGTATATGTTTTATATCATATCCTTGCTCGAGATACTTTTTGATGTGCTTTTGAATTATCTCTGTCGAATCGTCAGTCGAGTCATCTAATATCTGAAATTCAACTCTGTCTTTCGGATACTCTATCCTTATTACGGCATCGATCAATCTGTTAATTACATATCGTTCATTATACAAAGGAAGTTGAATTGTTACTAACGGAAATTCTTTTAAAGTAAGTTCCTCCGGTGAGAGATCTTCTTTTCTCTTTTTGAATGTTTTAAAATAATAATAAATCATTGAAAATCCATGTGCTCCAAAGAAAAAAAGTATCGATAGTGAAACTATGTATGTTATTAAAATAATTGTTTCGATTCTCATATTTTTATGTTTCTGTCTTTTTCACCAGTTAGATGTTATATCATTTAAAATGTCTTCGCAAATTTTATCTAAGGATGTGGTAACCCCTGTCTCTCTTGCGGAAAAAGTATTATTCGAAGAATCATATTCACCCCAGTTTTCGTAAGTCCTTTCCCATATTTGCTTTTGCTTTTTCATATTTTGGAAATCAACTCTGACTGAAATTGTAATCTTCCTTTTTGTTACGTTATCGTTACCGCTTATTACAAGCGGATCGTCTTTTACACTTACAACAGTGCAGTTCAGTACTCCATCAGCTTTGCTTTTATCGGTAATTAAAAAAGTATTGTCACTGATGATTATACTTTTCAGTTTATCAGTAAAATTCTCTTTTAATCTCGCTTCTGCAAAGCCGCTTATATCATTAAAGAGGGGAACAGCAATTGTTTTTATCCCCTCAGGAGGATTGTTACCTCTGAAACTATATACTCCGCAGCTTATATTCAGGAGGGAAAACAGTAAAAAAAATTGATAAAAAATTTTCAAAATCTGTTTCTTTTTAAATTATACTTCCTGATTTTTCTATAAATATTTCTTGTAGTTTGTCCGAGTTTCTCTGATACTGAATTTATATCCCAGTTATTTATATTAAGCAGGTATTCCAATATCCTTTTATCTATATCTTCGGAATTCATATTGTTTATTTCATTCTTTTTTAATTGAAAGTCGTCTTCATTCACTGTTTGTATGTTATGTACTGTTTCGTCTCTGTTCCGGAACAGGTCTTTTACTTCCACCAGGTCGGATTTAATTTCCAATAATGCTCTGAATAAAAAATCCTTTTCAAAATCATCTTTCTTCATATATGATGCTAATGCAGGCAGTTGCCTTGAACCGCTGCTTTCAATCTGTAAATGTTTTTTTATGTCTTCAATATCCAATCTTTTTTCAGGGTATAAAACTATCACGCTTTCACAAAAGTTACGTAATTCTCTCGCGTTTCCTTTCCAGTCAAAGTTAATAAGAAAGTCCATCGCTTCTTCATTGATGCCTTTGAATGAAATATTATTTTCCTTGCAGAATAATTCAACGAAATAATTAAAAAGTAATTTTACATCGGACTTTCTTTCCCTCAGCGGAGGGATATGGAGATTTATAGATTTCAGTCTGTAATATAAATCTTCCCTGAAATTATTGTTCAGAACATCTTTTTCGAGGTTCCTGTTTGTTGCTGCAATCACCCTCACATTTACTGTCATATTCTTATTTCCTCCAACGCGCATGAATTCACCTGTTTCAAGCACTCTTAATATTTTCACCTGAGTAGATAACGGCATTTCCCCGATTTCATCAAGAAAGATTGTTCCGTCATCAGCCATTTCAAAATACCCTTTCCTGTCCTCAATCGCTCCCGTAAATGAACCTTTCTGATGTCCGAATAGTTCACTTTCTATAATACCTTCAGGAATTGCTCCGCAATTTACTTTCACCAGAGGTTTATTCTTTCTCTTGCTGAAAAAGTGAATAGAATTCGCCACGAGTTCCTTGCCTGTTCCGCTCTCTCCGGTTATCAGAACACCGATATTCGTAGGAGCCACCTGCTTGATGGTCTCGTTGAGTTCTTTAATCTGTATTGAATTTCCTAATAATAATATACTCATATCCACTATAACCTTTAAATATAGCATTATACATAAGTTTATTAAAGTGAATAATAAATATACATTTTTAATTTACCTTTTGAGAATTACAAGTAATCGATGGAGTATAAGTTTGTAAGATTAAACGTGAATTGATAAAAAAAATGACCCTAAACTTAATGAAAGTATAGGGTCACTAAAAAATAATTTAATTCAAAATTAGGGTGAAATAAAATTCCTTATTTCACTAATACCATTCTTTTTGTCATACTGAATTCACCGGTTTGAATTCTGTAATAATAAACTCCGCTTGGAAAAGATGAAGCGTTCAAAATCGTTTCATAACTTCCGGCTGATAACATACTATTCACGAGTATTGCAACTTCCTTGCCTTGAATATTAAACACTTTCAAATTCACCGGACCCGAAATAGATACATCAAATCTGATTTTTGTCACGGGATTAAATGGATTTGGATAATTATTGTACAGTTTAGTTTCCTTAGGTATTTCATTCCCTGTTAAACTAAAATTCGTAGGCTGTGGTGTAAAACTCCAGACCGATGACCAGGGTCCCGAACCGAAAGCATTAGTTGCATTTACTCTCCAGAAATATGTGATATTATCAAATAGCTTACCCGGTGGAACAATATACTGGTTTGTAACTACTGAAGTAGAATCTATTATTATGGTAAAGTTTGGAACTCTTGAAATTTGAATTTTATAATTAATAATACTTGGTAGATTACTCCATGTTAATGTTGGAGTTGTACTAGTTCCTATCGTGCCATTCGAAGGGGATATAAGTGTGGGAGCAGAAGGTAATAAAGCAGTTGAAAAACTCCAGACACTTGACCAGGAACTTGTTCCCTGAGAGTTCGAAGCATTTACTCTCCAAAAATAAGTATATCCGCCTGAAAGTATTTCAGGTGTAACAATATACTGAGTATTTGAAATAGTGGCTGAATCAGTAACAACTAAAAAATTTGCTACCGTAGAAATTTGAATTTTATAATTTGTTGCTCCTGAAGAAGCATTCCATACCATTGTGGGAGTAACTGAAATATCTGTTGAATTATTTGGAGGAGATACAAGTATAGGTAAAGCTGGGGGAGATACACCACCTGTTGTTGTTTTAATTATTGTTCCATTTCTCCCAACAGCCCAGCCTGTCAGAGCATTAATAAAAAAGACATCACCTAACCAATTATTAGTAGGGGAACTTTGAGGTGTCCAGTTATCTCCTCTATTAGTGGTCTTTAATATTAAGGAAGCTGAATTACCGTAATTACCACCTGCTGTCCAACCCGTATTGTCATTAACAAAAAATATAGAATTTATCCATAAATTTGTTCCGCTTGGTTTTGATATCCAATTAATACCTGCATTTGTTGTCTTAAGTATTATACCATTATAACCCACAATGAATCCCGTAGTAGAATTTATAAAATGCATTCCTTCAAGGTCTTGAGTAGTGTTGCTAATTTGTGAAGTCCAATAATTTCCGCCATCTGTGGTTTTCAGAATTGTACCTGAAATGCCAATAACCCATCCCGTATTTTGATTTACAAAACAGCAGCTTGTAAATACACCTGAAGTAAGAGTAAAAATAACATTCCAGTTCATACCTCCATTTGTTGTTTTCAAAACATTTCCATTAAGAGTCGCAGCCCATCCGGTATTTGCATTCGAAAATGATAACTTCATTACCATTCCTGTCGATATAGAATAATACTGTGTATTCCAATTTTGACCCCCATCTGAAGTCTTAGTAATTAGGGTTATATTTTGATTACCTGTTCCACCTGCAGCCCAACCTGTCTGTTCATTTACAAAATAAAATGACATTACACTTTGCTGAGAAAACCAGTTTTGGGTCAACCAACTATTTCCTGCATTTGTAGTTTTTAATAATGTATTTAGAAATCCTCCAACCCACCCGGTTTGTTGATTTACGAATAAAACACTACGCAAATCATCAGATGTTGGACTATATTGTGTATACCACCCGGTCTGAGATAAACAAGAACCTGAAAGAAAAAGTGTTAAAAACAAAAAAAGTAAATGTTTTTTCATTTGTTTCTCCTTGAATTTTTTTGCAAAACATTTAAAAATGTTTAAAACAAAACCCGGTATCTTATTAATGTATTAAGATTTTAATCAAAATAATAATGGAATGCAAGATAATATTATATTGTTGCATTGCATCATAAATAAATTAACCGTAGAATATGAAAAATTAATCCTTACCTGATGATTAATATAACAGTAAAATCACAGTGAAAACCGGTAATAATTATTAGCAAAAAATAAAAACGAGAATATATAGAAAAACACACATAGAAATATTAGGATTATATTTACCGTAGTTTTTCCAAATTCCCGGTTTATCCTATCACTCTATTACAGGGATAAATTTTGTCTGTTTTGGATAATTATTCTAACATATTCCCAAGTTCTAATAATTCAATATATGTTTTGAAAATACCTTTGTGTTCCTCTATAATTACTTTCAAAGTTGTTTGTCAATCGATTTAAGATCGCTATATAAGTCAAGTTTACACTCTCCATTTATCGTTGATATTGGAAACATAGGTATAAATTCTGAACGAACCAGTTGACTCATGTTTACATTATAAATGAGGCAATGCGAGAATCTAGTAATATCATTAATTTCATATTTATTTTATTAAAAAAACCTTAAATTCATTTACAATTAAGGAAATTTTCCATAACCGAAATGTCAAAAAACAAAAAAGATACGATAAACAAATCGGATAAATTTATTAATTCGATAAACATTGATGAAAAATATAGTAAGTTTTACTGGGTAGCTATTCCTTTATTCACAATTATCTATTTTATTTATAGTTATTATTCAACCGGTTTTTATCAGGATGATGAAGTAGGGCATTTTGTTACAATGGTTAACTTCTGGAACGACCCGGCCTCTATATTTGATAACTGGAATAAACCCGGATGGAAGATTCTAATGGCCTTTCCGGCACTTTTAGGCTATAATTTCGTCATATTCATAAATTGTCTTTTTGCCGGTCTTACAATTTATTTATCGATTATACTTGCTAATAAACTCGGATTAAAAAATACTTTTTTAATCGTTTTTTTTCTGGGTGCTCAGTATACATTCGTACTTATTTCTTTCAGGTGTTATGCGGAAATATTTTTATCAATGATAATGCTTTTAATTTGTTTGCTCTTCATTAATAAAAAATACAAAACGGTGATGTTATTAAGCGGATACATCTTTCTGCTTCGGCAGGAAACTATTCTAATAATTATCGTCTTGATTATTTATTTCTTTTATAAAAAACAATATATTCCTATTCTCTTTATTGCCATATTTCCAATTTTGCTTCAAATAGCAGGAACAATTGCACATAATAATTTTATGTGGATGGTTAAAGATATTGGGATGCAGAGTTCAATAGATTTTAACAAAGGTACTGAACGGGATTTCTTTTTCTATTTTAAGATGTATATTTTTATTGTAGGACCTGTAACTTTTGCTTTTCTTATACTTGGATTCTTTTCACTATTAAGAAAAAAGGAACAACTGAAATCCATCTTCTTTAAATACGATATCGTTTATATCGTTTTTGGTATTTACTTTCTTACGCAATGTCTTCTTGTCTGGCACGGAACAAACGGGGGTGCTCAAAGATATCTCGTGCCATTAGCTCCTTTCGCCTCAATCTTTGCTTTAATTGGTTTTAATAATTTCTTCAAAAAAGAGTATAAATTATTTAATCTGAGTTTATTAATTATATTGTCTCTTTTTACGTTAGCAATTACGTCAAAAGATTACGACAACTGGATGATGACAGGTCGAACAGAATACTTAAAATTTTTTATCATACTTATTATCACGATATCCTTCTTCGTTTTAAATTTCTTAAGAAATAAACAAACTCAGGGTTTTTATTTTATAATTATTATCTTATTAAGTATCGTATACTTGAATCAAAAGCTGGAACCATTAAAACTGTCTCCTAATAACTTAGCTAATAAATCAGCCGCAGTATGGATTACAAATTCCGAGTATAAGGATAGAAAATTTTTTAATAATCATAGTACTTTTCTATTCTATTATATAATTAACGGTGGTAGAGTAGCAAACAGAACTACTTTAAAATTAATTACTCTTAAAGATGCTCCTTTAGGATCAATATTTATCTGGGATTCGCAATATAGCAACAGGACTGATTTCTTTAATACAGATACAAAACTGGAATATTTGAAAAACAACTCAAATTTTAAATTATTAAAGGATTTTACTGCATCCGATAATCGTTTCTATACCGCAATATTTGAGAAAATTGAAAATAATGATAAACAAGATGAACTTCCGAAATAAAAAAGTGTTAATTACCGGCGGTCTTGGTTTTATTGGTAGTAATTTAGCCATTAAATTAGTTAAACTCGGTGCCGATGTTACGATTTTAGATGCAATGATAGAAGATTATGGCGGTAATCTATTTAATGTTGAAAGTATAAAAAATAAAGTAAAAATTAACTTCGCAGATATCCGCGATCATCATGTAATGAATTATATTGTCAGAGATATGGACTTTATTTTTCATCTTGCATCACAAGTCTCTCACATTATGAGTCTTACCGACCCTTTTCCGGATATTGATATTAACATTAAAGGAACAGCAATACTTCTTGAAGCTTGTAAAAAATATAATAAAAAAGCTGTTATTATAAGAACTGGAACAAGAGGGCAGTACGGAGATACTAAGATATTGCCGGTTAAAGAAGATGCCCCGACTAATCCGAAAGGAATTTATGAAATATCTTTACTGACATCTGAAAAAATGATGAAGGTATATAATGATATTCATGGTATCAGATGTGTAATGCTAAGACTAACTAATATTTATGGACCGCGGGCACAGATGAAAAATTCTCATTATGGAGTTGTTAATTGGTTTATTCGCCTTGCAATCGATAAAGAAATCATCAAAGTCTTCGGAAACGGGAAAATCAAAAGAGATTTTCTAAATATTGACGATACGGTTGATGCAATAATTTGTACAGCAAAAGAAGAAAAATGTTATGGTGAAATTTTTAATGTTGGTAATGATAAACCATCTTGTTTTCTTGATTTAGCCGAGACACTATGCATTCTCGAAAAAGATGCAAAATGGAAATATACTCCCTTCTCATCGGAGAGAGCAGCTCAAGAACCCGGGGATTATTATTCGGATATTTCCAAAATAAAATCTTATACTGGATGGGAACCAAAAGTTAAACTTCAGGACGGTTTAAAGGAAACTATTAAGTATTACAAATTAAATAAAAAACATTACTGGTGAAATAATTTTATTTTTATGGGTAAACTAGAAAATAAAAGACTTGAAGATATCGCTCAAAATAGTCTTTATGGCTTTGGTGTGAATGAACAAACAATTAAATATTGTTACAAAGTATTCAAACGATTTTTAAATAAAGGTTCCGTACTGGAATTGGGACCTGCCGAAGGCGTGATGACTAATTTATTAATAAATGATTTTTCCGATGTTACAGTTGTTGAAGGTTCTGAGATATTCTGCAATAATCTAAAAAATAAATATCCGTCAATAAAAGTTGAAAACTCATTATTTGAATGCTATAAACCGGATAGAAAATTTAAAAATATTATATTAGGACATATTTTAGAACACGTCTTAGATCCCCATTTATTATTGAAAAATTGCAGAGATTGGCTGGATGATAATGGTGTCGTTTTAGTTGCAGTTCCTAACTCAAGAAGTATTCATAGACAGGCAGCAGTGATTATAAACCTTCTTGATAATGAGGATACATTAAATGAAATGGATATCCACCACGGTCATCGTAGAATCTATAATCCCGAAATGTTTAGATACGAATTTAAAAAATCCGGATTAAAAATCGATTATTTCGGCGGTTTTTGGCTAAAACCAATTTCTAACATTCAAATTGAAAAATATTGGACTGATGATATGGTGAATTCTTTTATGATGTTGGGAGAAAGGTATCCCGATATTGCTGCTATGATTTATATAATTGCTTCGAAATAATTGTAAATTTTGTTATATAAGAAAAAAATTACAGGTATTACTGTAGAACTTGAAATTGTAAGCGAAGAATATGCTTCATATATACTTAGTTTGAGGCTCGATAATTACATCTCCAAATTTTTGAATAAGGTTGACAACGATGTATCAAAACAAACTAACTGGATTACAGAGCAAAAAAAAAGAGAAGGAGATTATTATTTTCTGATTAAAGATTTAACGGGAACTCCGAAAGGAACAATCTCTCTTTATAATATTCACGGTAATAGCGGTGAATTTGGAAGATGGATATGTACGGGATCGTCGCTGCAATCGCTTGAATCTGTTATTTTATTACATGATTTTGGTTTCAAAATATTAAAATTAAATAAAATATATTCTCGAACTCTCGAAAAAAACTTAAAAGTTCTCAATTTCCACAAAAGATTTGGAGCTAAGTTGATAGAAAATAAAACCAATGTATTTAAGGACGATCAAAAATTAATAATTTATGAAACAGATAATAAATCTTATGAAAAGATCAGATCTATCAATTTTGAATTGATTAAAAGACTAACTTCTCAATGAAATTTCATCATATTGGCATAGTAAGCAAGAATATTAATCAAAGCATCGATAATCTTAAAAAGATTTATGATGTTAAATTTATTAGTGAAATACTTTTTGATGAAAACCAGAATGCCAAGGTTTGTCTTGTTGAAACAGAGAACGGCATCTGTATCGAACTTATTTCCGGTTTGAAGGTGGAAGGACTTATTAGTAAAGGGATTAATATTTATCACATTTGTTTTGAAGTAAATGATATTTATTTTGAAATTAACAAACTCGTACACAATGGAGTATTATTAATCAGTTCTCCTAAACCAGCACCTTTATTTGGCAATAGATTGGTTGCCTTCCTGTTCACGGAAACCGGTTTGATAGAACTTTTAGAAGAAAAAACATGATTGCTCTGCTAAGTAATATAAATATTGAACCTATAAGGGGATTTTTAAAAAGTGATGAATCTATATTTACAGGTTATAATACTTATATAGCCGATATTCTTAACCATAAATCAGTTTTATACAGTGATGAAATTGATAAAATATTTTTATTTCTTGATATAGAAGAACTATTAGGAGATATGTTATTTAAGTATCCGTCTGATAACTCGTTATCCGTGTTTGAAAATAATTTGGATGAAATATTCAGCTTCATATATCAGCTTTTGATAAAAAGAAATAATGCAGTTTTAGTTATTAATAATGTGCCTTTTATTTCCGCTACTTTTATCTCTTATCTCGATACTAATTCACCCAATGTTACATTTAGAGATTTTGTCAAAATTTATAACAATAAATTAAAACAACTAAAATCAGATTTTTCTAATGCTCTTGTTCTTGACTGGGAAAGAATTGTCCTGAATGAAGGAATTAATAACCTTTTTGACCCTAAGTTTTGGTATCTCGGAAGAATGAAACTTAATAATAAAGCATTTAAATTATTATCAGACGAATTTTCTAACCTCATTAATTCCTATAAAGGGAAAACCAAAAAAGTTTTAATCCTTGATCTTGATAATACTCTCTGGGGAGGAATTGCAGGGGAGGATGGATTAAATGGTATAAAAATTTCCGAAGATGGAATCGGTAAAGCATTCAGGGATTTTCAAAAACTCATTAAATCTCTCAAAGAAATTGGAGTTATACTTGCTATAAACTCTAAAAATAATGAATCAGATATCGATGAAATATTCCAAAAGAATAATATGATGATTCTTAAATATGATGATTTTATAGTGCGTAAAATTAACTGGAATAATAAAGTTCAAAACCTGATTGAAATCGCCTCGGATCTCGACCTCGGTCTTGATTCATTTGTGTTTATAGATGATAATCCGGTCGAACGCCAATTAATTAAAGAAAATCTTCCGGAAGTTTGTGTTCCTGACTTTCCATCCGATATTTCTTACGTGAAGTCATGGTTTCTTGAAGAAGTTATATATAAATATTTTGCTAAAGTTTATTTTACGCATGAGGATAAAAATAAAACTTTTCAGTATTTAGCTAATGCTGAAAGAAAAAAACTTTCAAAATCGCTGTCTATTGAAGATTTTATTAAAAGTTTAAATATTAAAATAAAAATTTATATTAATCTCTCTAAATATAAGCAAAGAATTGCTCAACTTACTCAAAAAACTAATCAGTTTAACCTCAGAACTAAAAGATATACTGAAACTGATATTGAAAGATTTATTAATAGTGACAATTATACAGTATTTGCACTTGGATATGAAGATAAATTTAATAATGAGGGGATTGTAGGTCTGGTAATAATTTTAAATGACGGCGAATCACTTGAAATTGATACTTTTCTTTTAAGTTGTAGAATAATCGGGAGGGATGCGGAATTTGTATTTTTATTAAAAGTTCTTGAAACATTTAAAGAGAAAAATATTAAAAAAGTAAATGCAGTATATATCAAAACGAAAAAAAACGGTATTGCGGAATCATTTTATAGCGATGCAGGATTATTTACAGAAAATAAAATAGATTACTCTGTCGATTATGAAAAATTAATAATATTTCTTGAAAATAAAACACTATATGACGGAGAAATTATAAATGAATGAAAAAGAATTACAAAAAAGCATAATAGATATAATGAGTGATACTTTTAATGTGAAGAAAGAAAAAATATCATTATCTGCATCAAAATCAAATCTTGACGAATGGGATTCGCTTGCACATCTTAAACTTTTTTTAGCTTTACAGGAGTCTTTTAGAGTAAATTTCAGTACAGATGAGATAGATTCCGGCAATTCTTTGGAAAAAATATATAAACTATTGAAGGATAAAATCCGGTAAAATTATGATTATTCCTTTTGGGAATCTAAAAAGAGAATATAACGAGATATCATCAGAAATAGATAGTGTCATTTCTGAAACGGTACGTTCCGGTTGGTATATACTTGGTAAGAATCTGGAGCTTTTTGAAAAAAACTTTTCAGAATATACCGGATCAAAGTTTACTGTTGGTTGTGCAAACGGTACAGAAGCAATCACTCTCGCGTTAAGGGCATTAGGTATACAACAGGATGATGAAGTTATTACTCAAACCAACACGTGCGTTCCGACTGTATGTGGAATAGTAAATTCAGGAGCCAAACCTGTTTTTTGTGATGTGCTTGAAAATTCCTTAATGATAAATCCATTTGATGTTGAATCAAAAATTTGCGATAAAACGAAAGCATTGTTACCGGTAAATCTTTTCGGAGCAAGTGCCGATTTTGACAAGATTATGAAAATTTCCGGGAAATATTCAATTCCTGTTATTGAAGATTGCGCTCAGTCTCATGGTTCGTCATATGGTGGAAGATATACAGGAACCTTCGGTATAATGGGATGTTTCAGTTTCTATCCTACTAAAAACCTTGGATGTTACGGAGATGGCGGAGCAGTGATTACCAGTGATACTGATCTTTATAAGAAGTTAATTCTTTTAAGAAATTATGGTCAGGATAAAAGATATTATCATTCCGTTCACGGATTGAATTCAAGACTCGATGAAATTCAGGCAGCTGTATTGAATGTAAAATTGAAATATCTGGAGCGATGGAATGAGCGCAGGAGGGAGATCGCAAAAATATATGATGAAGGGTTTTCTAATAATACTAATATAATTCCTCTTGTATTCGATAAGAATACAAGTTCTGTATATCATTTATATATTGTAAAAGTAAAAGATAGAGAAAAGTTGCAGAAACTATTGTCAGAAAAAGGTATAGATACTTTAATACACTATCCCGTTCCCTGTCATATTCAAAAAGCATACGAATATCTTGGATATAAGACTGGTGATTTCCCTGTTGCAGAGGAGAATGCCGGAAAAATACTTAGTCTCCCTATCTCTTCACAATTGAAAGAGGAAGAAATAAAATATATTATAGAAACTATCAGAGAATTTTATGATTGATACAAAAAAAATGGTCTCCGTAGTTGTGCCTGTTTATCATAATGAAGGCAGTCTGCTGGAATTATATACAAGGTTTTGTAAGTTAGCGGAAGAAAACGGACTGTATGATTTTGAATTCATTTTTGTTGATGATAATTCCGGAGATAGTTCTTATTCTGTCTTAAAGACAATATTTGATACATCTGATAAAAACATAAAAATCATAAGATTATCCAAGAACCACGGCTCGTTTAATGCTGCTCTCGCTGGCTTATCAAAATCCAAAGGAGATTGTTCTGTAATAATTGCAGCCGATCTTCAGGATCCGCCGGAACTTATTGCAACTATGATATCTGAATGGAAAAAAGGTAATCAGGTTGTTATGGCAGCAAGAAATTCCCGGCAGGATCCGATTATTACTAAATTGTTTGCTAAGATATACTATAAATTTCTTAGAAAATTGGCTTTAAAGGATATGCCTGAAGGAGGATTTGATTTTGTTCTGATTGACAGGAAAATTGTTAATATCCTGTGTGAAACTAAAGAAAAAAATACTTCTTTAATGGGTTTAATATTATGGACGGGATTTAAACGAAGTATATTATACTATAATAGGAAAGCACGTCCTTATGGAAAGTCAATGTGGATATTTACCAAAAAACTGAAATATTTTATTGATTCATTTGTTGCATTTTCTTTTACACCGATAAGGTTTATGACAATTATAGGATTTATAATATCTATAACGGGATTTTTATATGCAATCTTCTTAATGTATGATCGCCTGATAAATAAAAACTTAATTCAGGGTATAACCGCTTTAATTGTGATTGTTCTTTTCTTAGGAGGTATTCAATTGATTATGCTGGGAATAATTGGGGAATATTTATGGCGGATTCTGGATGAAACCAGGAAGCGTCCTGTTTTTATTATTGACGAATATTTATCAAAAGATATAACTAATGAATAGTAAAGATAAGAAAAAATGTATAGTGTTCGGGGGTGGAGGTTTTATTGGTTCCCATCTATCTGAAGAATTAGTTGATAAAGGGTATGATGTTACAGTCTTCGATAAATTATACTTCAACAAATCCAACTTATCCCCCTTACTTAATAAAATTCGCATTATAGAAGGAGATTTCAACAACGAAATTGATTTAAAAGAATCTATTAAAGGACAGGATATAGTTTTTCACCTTGTAAGCTCAACTCTCCCTGCTAATTCGAATGATAATCCTGTATATGATATCCAAACAAATTTGATATCTTCTCTGCTTCTTTTTGACGAATGCATTAAGAATAATGTAAAAAAAACTATTTTTATCTCTTCCGGCGGTACTATTTATGGAATTCCGGAAAAACTTCCGGTAAAGGAAACACATTCCCTCCATCCTATTTGCTCTTATGGAATTATCAAAAAGACAATTGAAGATTATCTTTTTATGTTCAATAAAATTTATGGCTTGGAATATAATGTTTTTCGTTTGTCTAATCCATATGGTGAAAGGCAAAATCCATTCGTTGCACAGGGTGTAATTCCGGTCTTCCTGAGAAAAATTATTAAAAATGAAAAAATTGAAATCTGGGGTGACGGGGAAGTTACCCGCGATTATATCTATATCAAAGATGCTGTCGAACTGATTGTAAAATCAATTAATATGAATTCATCTTCAAAAGTTTTTAACCTCTCTTCTTCCATTGGTTATTCTCTGAATCAGATTATATCAATAATAAAAAATATCACAAAAGTTAACCCTGAAGTAATTCATAAAAAAGGAAGGGATATTGATGTACCTGTCAGTATTCTTGATAATTCTCTGGCCGTTGAAACATTTAACTGGCATCCTGTTACGGATATTAAAATCGGAATTGAAAATACTTACAATTATTTAAAAAAAGTTATTAAATAGTTATTTTAAATGTCCGATAATTCAAATATTACACTCTCTGTTTTTTTCCCTGCTTATTATGATGAGAAAAATATAGATAAAGTTGTTACAAAAGCAATTGAGGTTCTCGAAGAACTTAAATTAAAAGATTATGAAGTAATTATAATAGAAGACGGAAGCCCGGATAAAACCGGAGAAATCGCAGACGGACTTGCAAGAAAATTCGGAAAAGTGAAAGTTATTCACCATGAAAAGAATATGGGATATGGTGCTACATTAAAGGATGGTTTTATAAGTGCAAAAATGGACTATGTTTTTTATACAGATGGGGATAATCAATTTGATCTTGATGAACTGAAAAAATTTGTTGCCTTAATCCCTTTTTCGGATATTGTCGTAGGATATAGAAAAACAAAACAATATTCTCTATACAGGAAATTTACTTCGCTATGTTATAATTATCTTTTAAGGCTGGTATTCGATATCAGGTACTGGGATATTGATTGTGCCTTTAAGTTGTTTAAGACAGATTTATTTAGAAAAATAAAAATTAATTCTATTGATGCCTTTATCGATGCTGAAATAATGTTAAAAGCAAAACTGCTTGGATATTCATCCACGGAATTAGGAGTAATGCATTTGCCCCGTGTCGATGGTATTTCAACAGCTGCAAGACCCTCGGTCATTATAAGGACAATAAAAGAAATATTTCAATACAGGAAAGAATATATGGCTGAAATGAATAAAATTAAATCCACTCAATAAGTTGTATTATTTTTCTGCCATCACGTAATATTGTCCGCCTATTGGTAGTGATCCTAAATACTTCTCTGAAAATCTGAAAAATCTGAGAAATGCAGGAAAAAAAAGTGTGTATTTCTTTTCTTTCAGTTTAAATCCTGTACCTTCAGTCAAAGCCAACGTCTCGCTGGTTTTTAGAAGAATTGCATCTTCATCCCATATACAATCTTTAACAATCTTTCTGGTTAACGGATTATAAGGATTATGCTCAAAAATAAAAAATATTCCTTTTGTTTTCAGCATTGAGTCGATTTGATTCATAGAGACTGTCCGGAGAGCAGGTTGTATGTGATGAAATACACATGATGTAAAAATCAAATCGAATTTATTAATATGTTTTTTTATATTTTCATCATTCAGAATAAAAAAGTCCGTATCCGGATTATTTTTTAGAGCTACTTCGATACTCTTTGCAGATATATCACAACCGGAAATATTTGACTCCGGGAAGAATTTTTTAAAATATTTAAGGTTCCTTCCGATACCGCACCCAAAATCAAGAATATTCAGTGGCTTATCAGATAATTTCTCTCTTACGAGTTTTATCTTATACTCTGCAAAGTATCCGCTCTCTTCTCCAAACATGCTCAAATCTTCAGCAAGCACTCTGTCATAATCTTCAGCGTGTTTATCGAAATCTACTTTTTCCATTCAGACATTTTATTGGTTATTCTCTTTCATTTTGTCGGTATCGCATTCGTGAGGATTAGAAGATTTTGAATCTTCAGTATCATAACCTGCGTCGTTTATTGCTTTCCTGATTGCATCTTTGTTAGTTACATTTCCTGCAAATGTCACTTTGACGAATTTGGCTTTGGAATCTGCAACAACTTCTTTTATTCCGTCCAGTTTATTTACTTCCTTCGTTATTGTTTGCTCGCATCCCGAACAGAACATCCCGTCACATTTAAACTCAACAGTTTCCACTGTTTCGTTACCTGCGTTTTTTGTATCAGCCGTAGTCTTATTACTTTTTCCGCAGCTGAACAAAAATAAAGAAAATGAAAGCAAAAATAATACAAAAATGTTTCTTCTCATAATTTGAATTATTTATTAAGTTGAAAATTATTAGTCAATACTTACAAATTTTAAACGTAAAGAATTTACCATTACAGTTATTACATCGCTGAATGCCATAAACATTGCAGCCATGACCGGAGTTACGACAATTCCAACCGGAGACAACACTCCTGCTGCAAGAGGTATGGCAAGAGCATTGTAGAAAAATGCCCAGAAAATATTCTGCTTTATTATTGATACCGTTTTATGGGAAATATTAATTGCTTTTATGAAATTCCTTAAATCACCCTTTACTAAAATCACATCAGCAGAGTCAATCGCAATATCCTGTCCCGTACCAATAGCCACACCAACGTTAGCTTTTGCAAGAGAAGGTGCATCATTTATTCCATCTCCAATCATAGCCACATTCTTACCTTTATTCTGAAGTGAAGAAACTAACTTTTCTTTTTCATCCGGAAGGGTTTTGAATGAAAAATCTTTAATGCCTAAATCACCCGCAATTTTTCCGGCAGTTATTTCATTATCACCCGATATCATAAATACACTTTTCTTGTCATTAAGTAATCTGGTTACTGTTTCTTTAGACTCAGGTTTAAGCTTATCTTCGAATTCAATATATCCGGCAAGTTTATTATTGAATGAAATATATAAATTAGATTTATCTCCGGTATATGAATCTGTCTTTTTGATTCCTTTAGATTCCATCATCTTCTCATTCCCGATGTTAATATGAATTCCGTTTACATCAGCTGATAATCCCATTCCTTCTTCATTCAAAAGAGATTTAACATCTTCGATTAAATCAATTCCCGTATTTAAACAATAATTTTCTATTGATTTAGCAATCGGATGATTAGAATACTTTTCTACTGAATATACGTATTTCATAAAATCATTTTCAGAATATCCATTTAGAACTGTAATCTTCTTAATATCCATCTTTCCTGTCGTCAATGTTCCGGTTTTATCAAAGCACACAGTATCTATCTTATTAAGCTTTTCGATTGCCTCTACATTATTGAAGAGTATTCCGTTTTCAGCAGACCTTCCTACTCCGATCACAACAGCCATAGGAGATGCTAATCCTAATGCACAGGGACAGGCAATTATTAATACCGAAACTGCATATAAAAGAGATCTGTCAAAAGGAGCACCGATTATTAAATTCCAGATTAAAAATGTCACGATTGCAATTGTTATCACAACAGGAACAAATATCGCCGATACCTTGTCTGCAATCCTCTGTATTTGAGGTTTTGAGTTCGAAGCATCCTTAACAAGTGTAATAATCCGGGATAGCATTGTATCTTTACCGACTTTTTCAGCCTTCATTTTTACGAATCCGTTTTTCAGAATGGTACCGCTTATGAGTTTATCTTCCGGCTTTTTCTCTATTAACTGGCTTTCTCCCGTCATAGCACTTTCATCAACCACACAATATCCTTCCTGTATCACACCGTCAACGGGAATCTTATCACCTGTTTTAATAATGACTATATCTTCTTCTTTTACCTTCTTAAAAGATATCTGTATCTCTTCATTGTTTCTGATTACAGTCACTACTTTTGACTGAAGTTCCTTTAGTTTCTTAATAGAAGTCTGTGTTTTGGATTTCAATACTGATTCAAGATAATTTCCTATAAGTATGAATGATATTATCATCGTTGCAGTTTCGTAATACACTTCGTGAGAATTGTTAAGAACTTGAATATTTAACCTGAACAGGTGATTGGCGGATATTATAATGCTATAAATATATGATGCCATCACACCTACGGTAATAAGTGTGTTCATATCCGAAGTCTTATTCTTTAATGCAGAAACCGCACCTTTCAGGAATTTATCTCCGCACCAGAAAATAACAAATGAACTCAGGAAAAACAGAAGTACTAATGTAATATCATATGGAATATTAAGGTTTTTTATAAAATCAAAATGACCCGACATGCTAAAAAAAGTTATCACGATTGTCAGAATTATTGAAGTCCCGATTTTTATTCTCTGATTGGAAAGTTGTTTCTTCCTGGCAATTTCTGCTGCTTCCTCATCATCTTCCATTATCACATCATAGCCTAATTTCTTTATATCTGCAATTATGCTGTCTTTTGATTTCGTATCAGGGTTGTGTTCAATTACTGCAACTTCTGTGGAAAAGTTGATATTTACAGAAAATACTCCTTTAGTATTTTCAAGATATGTTTTGATACTATTGGCGCATCCAATGCAGGACATTCCGAGCACATCAAGCTCTAATGTTTGTTTATCTTTTTCTAATTCTTTTTCCATTTTATTTTTTGAGAGCGTCAGCAATTCTTGCTGCCCTCTTATTGCTTAAAACATTGTGTACCCGAATAATGTTCGCACCGTTTAAGATTGCCGCTGTATTGGCGGCTATCGTTCCCTCAAGTCTTTCGTTCACGGGTGTTGGAAATATGTTATCTATAAATCTTTTATTTGATAATCCAATTATAATCGGGAAGCCTAAAGAACTAAACTCTTTAAGTCTTTTTAAAATTATTAAATTATGTTCTAGTTTTTTTCCAAAACCAATTCCCGGATCAATTATTAATTGCTTTACTCCGGCTTCATTTGCATCATTAATTGATACTTGTAAATATGATTTTATTTCTTCTATAACATTTTCATAAACCGGATTTATTTGCATATTTCCTGGTATTCCCTTGATGTGCATTAAAATGCATGATGCCCTGTATCTTCCGGCAATTTCAGGCATCTCCTTGTCAAATCTGAAACCGCTTATATCGTTTATTATTTCGGCACCGGCTTTCAATGCTTCCTCAGCCACTGCACTCTTATAAGTATCAATCGATATCGGAATCTTAATTCTCTTTTTTAATTCCGAAATTACGGGTATTACTCTTTCGAGTTCTTCATCAATCGAAATTTCTTTTGCTCCCGGTCTGGTCGATTCTCCTCCTATATCTATAAAATCAGCTCCATCTCTCTCCATCTTCGCTCCATCTTCAATAACTTTAATCAAATCAAGCTTGCCATCGATATATTTTCCGTCACCTGAAAAAGAATCCGGTGTAATATTCAGTATTCCCATTATGTAAGTGCGTGCACTTAAATCATATTCAATATTTCGGAATGTATAAATCATTTAACTCACATCCGCACCGTCTTCAATCTCTTTTTCAGTACTTACTAATGTCAATTTACCGTCTTTCTTGGCTGCAAGCAGCATTCCTTGCGACTCGATACCCATTAATTTTGAAGGTTTCAGGTTATCTACTATTATTATTGTCTTTCCTTTCAGTTCTTCTGGGGAATAATGCTCAGCAATACCCGCAACAATTTGTTTTTCCTTATCACCGGATTTAACTTTCAGCTTTAATAATTTCCTGCTCTTTTCCACTCTCTCGCATTCAAGAATTACGGCAGTTCTTAGATTGATTTTTTTGAAATCATCAATTGTAATAAGATTATCCGGCTCTTCCCGTTTTGTATCAGCAGGTTTTTCAGCTTTTATCTCTAATTGAGGGAATAAAATTTCATTTTCTCCTAACTTAATACCGGAATGAAGGCAAAACTTACCTATCCTGTCCCAATTGAAATCCGATTTGTCTTTATTTAATATTTTCAGAATTTTAGCTGATGTCAATGGCAGTATCGGGAATATTGAAATTGCGATTGAATGACATATCTCAAGGCAATTATTTATTATACTGCCGCATTTTTCTTTGTCAGTTTTTATCACTTTCCAAGGCTCCGAATCATTGAAATATTTATTGGCTGCTCTTACAATATTCATTGTTTCATTTAAAGCATCTCTGAATCTGAAACTATCATATAACTCTGAAATCAGGTTTTTCTGAGAATTAATATATCCAAAGATATCTTTGCCTTCGTCCTCTATCCCCGGGGGAATTATATTTTCAAATTTAGTTTTAACAAATACTACAGTCCTGTTAATGAAGTTACCAAGTATAGCCGCAAGTTCATTATTATTTTTTATCTGGAAGTCATCCCAGCTGAAATCCGAATCTTTATTTTCGGGAAGATTAGAGGCAAGCGTATATCTGATAAGATCAGGATTGAATTCCTTTACAATATCTTTAACAAGTATTCCGTGCCCTTTACTTTTTGAGAGCTTTCCTCCTTCGAGGTTTAGAAATTCGTTTGCCGGAACATTTTCCGGAAGGACAAATTCTCCGTGAGCCATTAGCATCGCCGGAAATACAATTGCGTGGAATATTATATTATCTTTTCCTATAAAATGTATGAGACTCGTATCATCTTTACACCAATAATCTTTCCATTTATCAGGTTCACCTTTTTGAATAAATAATTCTTTTGTGGCTGAAATATAGCCAATCGGAGCTTCGAACCATACGTAAATCACTTTACCTTCCTGACCTTTTATCGGAACCTGCACACCCCAATCGAGGTCTCTTGTAATTGCCCTGTCTTTTAAACCTGTTTTAAACCACCCTTCGCAGTAATTCTTTACGTTCGGTTTCCAATTAGTATTTGCCCTGAACCAGTTCTCAAGTTTTTTTTGAAAATTTTCAAGAGGAAAATAATAATTAATGGATTCTTTAATCACAGGTGTATCGCCTGATATTTTTGATTTCGGATTTATAAGTTCAAGCGGTGTAAGGTTGCTCCCGCAGCTTTCGCACTGGTCGCCCCTGGCTTCTTCATATCCGCAGATAGGACAGGTGCCTTCTACAAATCTGTCCGCTAAATACCGGTTATCTTTTTCGGAGTATAACTGTTTCTCGGATCTTTGAGTTAATAAGTCTTTATTGTAAAGATTTAAAAAGAAATCTTGTGAGGTCTTATGGTGAATTTCATTCGAAGTCCTTGAAAATATATCGAAATTTATCCCTAATTTTTCGAAAGCATCTTTATTTGCAAAATGATATCTGTCAATAATCTCTTTCGGAGATACTTTTTCCTTCATTGCAGAGATTTCTATTGCTGTTCCGTGTTCATCAGAACCGCATATAAAAATAATATCTTCATTGTTCAGTTTTTTAAACCTCACAAATATATCAGCAGGAAGGTATGCTCCCGCAATGTGTCCAAGATGAAGGTAACCGTTTGCATACGGCAGTGCCGCAGTTATTAAATATCTTTTTCTCTTTTTCATCTGTAAATATACTTAATATCAAAATTTATAAAAATGTATTATTATAAATTTAACTATAATATTATTTTGCGGAAAACAGGGAACTTGAGGCGTTTTATAATGCGATTATACTCCTGTGAAATTGTATTATATAAATTTCTTTTTTTCACTTTCAGAAGGAATCCTGCATGCATCTTTTTTCCCGAACCATTTATACCTGTTTCTCGATAGTAAATCATATAAATAATTCCTTATTGGACGTGGAACAATAATAAATATGTAAAATAACTTCCATATCCCGCTTATACTTTTTGCAATCCGTAATGCTGCTGCCGAACGGGTATATAATTCGCCTTTTTCAATTAAAATAATTGTATCGAATTCTGTATTGTAAAAATTGTATTCGGATAAACATTTTTGACCGGTCTCCGATTGCAGAGAAGCAAACCTGAAAATGTTTTTCTTATCCCTTCTGATTATAAAGTTAACTGAAGAGTTGCAGAAATTGCATACTCCGTCGAAAAGTATCAAAGAATAATTATAATCCATAACATAATAAAATTAATTTACCTGGTAAGTCTTTCAATTATCTTCTTGTGTTTTGGATATAACCTGATAAGTCTTGAACGTTTTCCTAATTCAAAATCATCATATTCAAATCCGGGGGATACAGTGCAACCTACCAGCGAATATGAATTTTTGTCTTCTACTTCGGCAGCAAACCAGTGACCGGATTTTATCACAGTTTGGAATGTATCACCATTTTCCAAATCGTCTCCGAGACGGATTGTTTTAACTGAATATTTATTTTCAATAATATGAATCAGTAACCTTGTACCTTCGTAGAAATGCCAAATTTCATCAGATTTAAGTTTATGAAATGCAGAGAACTTATTACCATAAAGTAAAAAATAAATAGAAGTAAATAAACATCTGTCATTCTTATATTTAAGCGGAAGAAATTCCTTTTTTATCTTTAAGTTCGAACGAAAAACCTCTTTATAAAATCCTCCCTCGGGATGCTCTTTCAAATTCAGGTTTTCGATCAGATGTTTAAATATTTCCATATATTATTTTTAAATAAAAATTAATCTTTTCATTAATGAAATTAAACAACGAAATAAATTGGTTTTTATTCAAGGGCAAATATCCGGTAAATTAATATTTATTTATTCAATTATTATAACTATTTTTACAAAAAGATCGACATCTAAAATATTTTATCTAATTTAAAATCTTATCATAATGAAAAAAATAAGCATTACAACATTATTGGCAATTTTTGTTTTAAGTTTTGCCTTCATCACCGGCTGCGGTAAAAAAGGCGCAAATGTTGAATTAACTGAAAATACTCCGGTTCACATTAAATATGATGTGGCTGGAAAAGAACCCGGAACGCTCGACGTGATTTACAAAGGGAAAAATGCAAAAATGAACATCACTATGACTAAAGACGGACAATCTATGAATATGGGTATGATTCTTAAAGATAAAACAATGTATACGATAATGGAACAGGAAGGCAAAAAAATGGGCTTTAAATCCGATGTTACAAATGATGAAAGCATGAAAGATTTCTACGCTTTGATGGATGCGAAAGATAAAATCAAAGAAATGGAAAAAACAGGAAGCGAAGATGTGATGGGATATAAATGCGATATCTATAAAGATAAAAAAGGCGACCTTCTTTCTGTTTATAAAGAAAAAGTCCCTTTGAAAATAGTATCTAAAGATGTTTCAATGACAGCAACAGTATTCGAACCGGATTACAAAATCGCTGAAGACATCTTTGAACCGCCAAAAGATATAGAATTTATGGATATGAACAATATGCAGCAAAACCTGCAGCAAGAGCAGCCGCAGAAATAATTTTTGTTGTAAATTCAGTTTTGAAAGCCCGCTTTTGCGGGCTTTTTTTTGAATTACAATTTCCGGATAAGTAATTCTTTTGTTCTGACCCTGAAATACATCCCTTAAAATCGGAAAAGTCAATAAAACTATCATTGTTAAACTTCTCAAAATTTGGTAAATTTACCGTTTAAATAGCATATTATTGCCCGGGGATATAGCTCAGTTGGTAGAGCACTTCGTTCGCAATGAAGGGGTCGCAGGTTCGAATCCTGTTATCTCCACAAATGTTTAATTAAAGTAATTTATGCTCAAAGAAAAAATAATTCCCGTCAATATTGAAGACGAAATGAAAACGTCCTATATTGACTATTCGATGTCAGTTATTGTCTCCCGTGCCTTGCCGGATGTCCGGGACGGATTGAAACCAGTTCACAGGAGAATCCTTTATGGTATGAATGATCTCGGGCTTGCATCAAACAGGGCTTATAAAAAATCTGCCCGCATAGTTGGAGAGGTCCTTGGTAAGTATCATCCGCACGGAGATAAAGCTGTATATGATTCTATGGTTCGTATGGTTCAGGATTTTTCGCTTCGCTATCCGCTCGTCGATGGACAGGGAAATTTCGGTTCGGTTGATGGAGATTCCCCTGCAGCAATGCGTTATACGGAAGCAAGACTCGCAAAAATATCGGAAACAATTTTAAGGGATTTAGAAAAAAATACGGTCGATTTTATTCCAAATTTCGATGAGACGCTGAAAGAGCCGACCGTGCTTCCTTCAACACTTCCAAATCTCCTCGTGAATGGTTCTAACGGTATTGCCGTCGGTATGGCTACAAATATAGCCCCCCATAATCTCAGCGAAATTATCGATGGTTTGATTTATCTGATTAAAAATCCTGAGTGCGATATTAAAAAATTAATGAAATATGTGACTGCTCCGGATTTCCCCACAGGCGGAATTATTTACGGATATGAACCCGTGAGAGAAGCTTATGAAACAGGCAGAGGACGACTTATACTCAGAGCAAAAGCTTCTATAGAAACAGAAAAAAATAACAGGCAAAATATAATTATTACGGAACTCCCTTATCAGGTGAATAAAGCTACACTGATTGAAAACATTGCACATTTAGTCAGAGATAAAAAGTTAGAAGATATTGCAAGTATTAATGATGAGAGTGACCGGGATGGTATGCGGATTGTCGTGGGACTAAAACGCGACGGAAATGCCCACGTTGTTATTAACAATCTCTACAAGCATACTTCAATGCAGGTTACTTTCGGTATTATTTCTCTGGCTCTCGTGAAAGGTATCCCGAAAGTTCTCACACTTAAAGAAATGATGGAGCATTTTATTAAGCACAGATTAGACGTTATTGTCAGAAGGACAAAATACGATCTCGATGCCGCAGAAAAAAGAGCTCATATTTTAGAAGGTTATATTATCGCTCTCGATAATATTGATGAGATAATTAAACTCATTAAAAAATCGAAAGACGTTCCTGCTGCAAAAGAAGGTTTGATGAAGAAGTTCAAGCTGTCTGAATTGCAGGCGCAGGCAATTCTTGATATGAGACTGCAAAGACTTACCGGACTTGAAAGAAAGAAAATAGAAGAAGAGTACAAAGAACTGATTAAAACAATCGAAAGATTGAAAAGAATACTTGCAAGTGAAGCATTAAGAAGAGAAATCATTTCCGATGAATTAAAAGAGATAAAAGAAAAATTTGGTGATGAAAGAAAAACCCAGATTGTATACGACGTAAGAAAAATGAGCGATGAAGATATGATGAAAGAGCTGGTTAAGGAAGAAGACGTTGTTATTACAATCAGCAATAAGGGATTTATTAAACGGATTCCTGTTACATCGTATAAATCGCAGGGCAGGGGAGGCAAGGGAATCACTGCCGCAACTACGGGATCACAGGATGATGACTTCGTCGAACATATGTTTATAGGTTCCACTCATCAGTACATAATGTTCTTTACCGATAAGGGCAAGTGTTACTGGCTGAAAGTGTATGATATCCCTGAAGGTACAAGGACATCAAGAGGTAAATCAATTCTGAACCTTATCGAAAAAGAAAAAGATGAAATTATCTCATCATTCGTTATGGTTAAAGATTTCTCCGAAGATCTATACGTAACTATGGTTACAAGAAAAGGATTAATAAAGAAAACAAGACTCGAAGCATACTCCAATATCAGAAGAAACGGTATCAATGCAATAAACCTTAACGAAAAAGATGTCCTGGTTGATGTAAAAATTACAAACGGCTCACAGGAACTCGTTATAGGAACTCACGAAGGCAAGGCAATCCGTTTTAATGAATCTCAGGCTCGCGATATGGGAAGAACGGCGACGGGTGTAAAAGCAATAAGAATGGGAAAAGATGATTATGTAATCGGACTCGTGGCTGTAGTAAGGCAGTCCGCTACTATTCTTGTTGCTACCGACAGAGGATTTGGAAAAAGAAGCGATCTTTCGGATTACAGAGTTACAAAACGCGGAGGTAAAGGAATTATTACGATTAAGACAAATGAAAAAAATGGGAAACTGATTTCTATTAAAGAAGTAACAGATTCTGATGACCTTATGATAATTACTTTGAAAGGATTGCTCATCAGGCAAAAGATGAAAGATATAAGAGTGATTGGTAGAAATTCTCAAGGCGTTAGACTGATAAGGTTAAAAGAAGGCGATATAATTTCGGCAGTTGCAAGAATTGCGGAAGAAGATAAAGAAGAAACTAACGGTAACGGAAAATTGTTTTGATTTTAAATTAAGAACACAGGCCTGGTTTTATATCCGGCCTGTGTTTTATTCATATCTAAAATAGCATAAAATGAAATTTATAGATATCCGGAGTGATACTGTCACGAGACCATCTAAAGCGATGCTTGAAGCAATTATGAATGCAAAACTCGGAGATGATGTATTCGGAGAGGATCCTACTGTCAATGAATTGCAGTATAAGTGCGCCGAAATCACCGGCAAGGAAAAAGCATTATTCGTTTCTACCGGTTGTATGGGCAACCAGCTTGCAATTAAATCTCATACAAATCCCGGCGATGAAGTTATTTGTGAAATGGAGTCGCATATATTTAATTATGAAACGGCCGCTCCTGCTGTTTTATCGAGAGTTCAGCTAATGACAATTTCCGGGAAAAATGGTGTGATGGATTTAAATGACATTAAAAAATTCATGAGACCTAAAGATTACTATTTCCCGGTTTCAAGATTAATCTGTCTTGAGAATACTCATAATCGGGCAGGAGGAGTGATTCAGCCTATCGAAAACATTAAAGAAATTTCCTCATTCGCACGTGAAAATGGGATTAAAGTTCATATGGATGGGGCAAGAATTTTTAATGCCTGTGTAGAAACCGGTATATCGGTAAAAGATTATGCTTCTTACACCGATTCTATATCATTCTGTTTCTCAAAAGGATTGGGAGCTCCCGTTGGTTCAATATTATGCGGTGATGCTGATTTTATCGATAGAGCACATAAATGGAGAAAAATCATCGGAGGAGGAATGCGTCAGGTCGGGATACTTGCGGCAGCAGCAATGTATGCTCTCGGGAATAATGTAGAAAGGTTGAAAGAAGATAATGATAAAGCAAAATATTTTTCAAAGGAAATTGCATTAATTGATGGTATAGAAGTTTCACCTGAAAATGTTCATACAAATATTGTAATCTTTTCATATTCTAAAATCCCTAAAAAGAATTATATACCGCTTTTAAAAGAAAAAGGTGTTTTAATTTCCTCAGGAAGTTATGATTTGTTGAGGGCTGTTTTCCATCTGGATGTTACTATGGAAGAAGTGAAAGATGCCGTTAAAATAATGAAAACATTATAACGCCTTAATAATTTCTATAATATTATTTACATCGTCAATTTTATGAACGGGATAATTTCCTATCCTGAATTGTTTCTCTTTAAATTTTCCGTACCCGTTACTTACTTTATATCCTTCATCATCTAATTTATTCACGATCATATCTTTCACATCTGATTCAACAGCAATAACAGTTTTCGACCTGTCTTCCGGATTTCTCACAAAAGGATTTGCTTTTTCATAGTCATCAAAAAACTGATAAAGTAAATTTGATTTCTCTTCAGTTTCGTTCCTGATATTTTCAATTCCGGAATCAGTTATTTGTTCTAAAATTTTACTTAAAAGAAATATCCCTAATGTGTTGGGAGTTTCCGTGGTCTGAAATTTCCCGGCATTTTCATTCAGTTTAATAAAATTATGATAACTTCCGATATTTCCTTTTCCGTTATCATGAATATATCTTGCCTTTTCAATGCACCTGTCATTGGCAATAAGCACGGCAAGACCGGCAGGTAATCCTAATCCTTTCTGAACGGAAAAAAAAGCAGCATCTATCAGTTTAAAATCTAAATTCACATAAGGGAAAGAAGAAACAATATCTACCGCAATTAATTTCCCCGGATTCTCTTCCTTTACCCGATGAATTTTTTTCGAATCAATTTGTACACCTGTACTTGTTTCGTTTTGTGTAAAACAAATCAACTCAGTTTCGTCCGGTATTTTGATATCTGAATCCGAAAACCCTTTTCCGTATTCAGCACTTATTTTTTGAGCGTCTTTATTCAGCTCAATAGCTGTATTATAAAACCGTTCGGAAAATGCTCCGTTAACAAAATGAAAACTTCTCCCAATTACGGTATTCTGAATAATTCTATCCATACATTCCGTTGCAGAGCCAAGAAAGAAAACCTTAAACCCTTCGGGTAAATTTAACATTATTTTCAAAGATAAATAAACGGATTCATAAATCTTCATAAACTCTTCAGAACGATGGTAAATAGAACAGATACCTGTTTCGATTGCTGAATTTATATATTCTTCTACTTCAGGAAATAGTTGTGTAGGACCGACCGTGAAATAAGTTTTGCTTTTTGAGGTTTTCAGAATTATTAATTACTAATTATTAATTACTAATTTTATTGAGCGGGAGACGGGGCTCGAACCCGCGACGTCCAGCTTGGGAAGCTGACATTCTACCACTGAATTACTCCCGCGTTAGTTTTGAAATTAATAAGGATTTCCTTCTTTTGCAATTCAGTTATTGTTATGATTCAAATAGAATATATGTATCTGCCCAAAATAAAACTTTTCAAAGTCATTATGACATCACTTTCCCTCCCCATTCAAGGTCTCGGAATCCGATTTGTCGGATGGAGGGATTAAGGGTGGGGTGGAAAGCAAGCACCAGGGAATTTCATCAATCATTGCCTTATTTGCTGAATAAGGGGTTTGGTTTATTTGCACAATCTATTAAAATGATGATTCTAAATTATTTTGAACAGCAATTTAGAATATACACCTCTGTTTACACGCTTTAGCCTAAACTTTTTATTTAAAATGAACTTTCTCTATAAAAACACAGTAATAATACTTGAAAACCGAAAAAGATATTAGTATATTTACTTATTCAATGCACTGATAAATAAAAATTTAGCGATAAAAAAACTGTTAAATATGAAAAAAATATTGGTCGTTGATGATGACTTAACGATTCAAAGAATCTTAAAAAATGTAATCGAGAATTCGGGGTTCGAAGTATTTACGGCATCAGATGGTAAAGAAGCTTTTACAAAAGTGAAGAAGATGAAATTTGATGTCCTGATTACGGATTTGAATATGCCTCATTTTAACGGAATTGAACTCACGCAAAAAGTTTTAGAAGTTGAACCCGAACTCATTGTTATTTTCATCACCGCATACGGAACAATCCGTTCAGCCGTTGAAGCTATTAAATTAGGTGCATTTGATTATCTAACAAAACCGATTGATAATAACGAACTGATATTATCGGTCAATCGCGGAATTGATAAGTTAACCCTCATTAAGGAAAATATCCTGCTTAAAAAGCAGCTTAAGAAAACAAAGCCGGAACCTGAATTTATTTCTGAAAATGACAGAATCAAAGTTATCTTCGATGAAGCAAATGCAGTTGCTAATTCTGACTCAATGGTCTTAATTACAGGGGAAAAGGGAACAGGCAAGGAATATCTTGCGAAATATATACACAATAAAAGCAAAAGAAGTAATAATCAATTTATTAGCATGGATTGTGAATCTATTCCAGAGGATATGATTGAAAATGAATTATTCGGTTCATTTAAAAATGATAATGATAATTCAGGCATAAATCATTCCGGATACCTTGAGATTGCCGATAACGGTACAATATTTTTGAATGAGATAACTAAGTTGAATCCGATAATGCAGTTGAAACTTCTGCAGGTTCTCGAAGAAGGGTATTTTACTAAACCAAGAGATAACAGGATAATTTCTACGAGTGCAAGAATTATTGCATCATCGGGGGAAAATCTTCTTAAGCTTGCAGCCGAAGGTAAATTTAATCAGAATTTATATTATAAAATTAACGTATTTGAGTTTCATCTTCCGAGCCTCAGGGAAAGACCGGAAGATATTCTTTTTTACTTTTCCAATTTTGTGAAATTATTCTGTAATACAAATGATAAAGAATTAAAAACTGTTTCACCTCAGGTACAAAAAATACTTATTAATTACAGTTGGCCCGGAAATATCCTGGAACTGAGGAATGTAGCTGAAAGAGCCACAATTTTATGCGAAGATAATATGATTATGAAAGAACACCTGCCTGCAAAAATTTGCAATGTTGATGGAATTAAAGAGCTGGTCACCTCGAAAGATTTTTTGGAAAATAAACAAGCTATTGTAAAGGAGTTCGAAACTAATTTTTTAATCAAGTATTTAAAAATCCACAGGGGAAATGTAACGGCTGTTTCCCGTGAAATAAATTACCATCCTGTAACTCTGAGACAGAAAATTACTAAACTCGGGATAGACCCGAAAGAATTTAAACAAACAAATAATAAGTGAAAATAGATTTACTTTAAAAATTATGAATAAAATATCTGATAAAATAAAATTGCTTGAAACATTCGATAATTCCCATCCGGGCAGGAATTATACTATCATCCACAAGACAAACGAATTCACTTCAGTCTGCCCGAAGACTGGTCAGCCGGATTTCGGCGTAATAACAATAACTTATATTGCTTTTAAAAAATGTGTCGAACTGAAATCCTTAAAATTATATCTTCAGTCTTTCCGTAATGACGGTATCTTTTACGAAAATGTAACAAACAGAATTCTTGATGACCTTATTTCCATCCTTAAACCTAAATGGATGGAAGTGAAAGGGGAGTTTACAGTCAGAGGCGGATTGACCAGTACAGTAATAGCCGCGCACGGAAAGAAATAAATAAAATGTAAATTTTAATTAACTTAAAAAAACACAGTTATGGACTATCGAATTGAACATGACACAATGGGTGATGTCAGAGTCCCTGCCGATAAATATTGGGGGGCGCAAACCCAGAGGTCAAAAGAAAATTTTAAAATCGGCAATCAGAAAATGCCGGTTGAAGTAATCTATGCTTTTGCAATTCTTAAAAAAGCTGCAGCTATGGCAAATCTCGAATGCGGAGTCCTGCCAAAAGAAAAAATGGAACTTATTGCTAAAGTGTGTGATGAGATTCTGGCCGGAAAACTTGATGACCAGTTTCCGCTTGTAATATGGCAGACCGGCTCAGGTACACAGTCTAATATGAATCTCAATGAGGTTATCGCCAACAGGGCACACGTATTAAACGGCGGAAAACTCGAAGATGCTAAGAAAATATTGCACCCGAACGATGATGTTAATAAATCACAGTCTTCGAACGATACTTTCCCGACTGCAATGCATATTGCCGCTTATAAACTGATTTGGGAAAATACTCTTCCGAAATCCGAGATTCTGATGAAGGCACTTAAAAAAAAGTCAAAGAAATGGATGGATATCGTAAAGATTGGACGGACTCATCTAATGGATGCCACTCCGCTTACGCTCGGACAGGAATTTTCAGGATATGTTTCCCAGATTGACCACGGCAGAAAGGCAATTATAAATACTTTGAATCATTTGTCCGAACTTGCTCTCGGCGGTTCTGCTGTCGGAACCGGATTGAATGTCCCGGTTAATTATGATGTAATTGTCGCAAGAATTATCGCAGAACTTACAGGTCTTCCATTCAAGACAGCAGAAAATAAATTTGAATCACTTGCGGCACACGATGCAATGGTAGAAACTTCAGGTGCACTCAAAACCCTCGCTGTCAGCCTTATGAAGATCGCCAGTGATATCAGGCTTCTTGGCTCAGGTCCGCGATGCGGATTGGGCGAGTTGAATCTGCCTGAAAATGAACCCGGCTCTTCCATAATGCCCGGAAAAGTTAATCCTACACAATGCGAGGCTCTTACGATGGTTGGTGCCCAGGTTATAGGTAATGATGTTGCGGTTAGTGTCGGTGGAATTAACGGACATTTCGAACTCAATGTATTTAAACCTGTAATGATTCACAACGTTCTTAATTCTGCAAGGCTTCTCGGAGATGCCTGCGAATCTTTCAGCGAACATTGCGTGGTTGGCATTGAACCAAATTTAGTAAATATCAATAAACATCTTGAAAATTCATTGATGCTGGTTACTGCCCTGAACCCGCATATTGGATACGAAAATGCAGCAAAAATTGCAAAAAAGGCTCATAAGGAAAATAAAACCCTCAGAGAAGCAACTATAGAATTAGGATTACTAAATGATGCGGAATTCACCGCAAAGGTCGACCCGAAAAAAATGGTCGGAAATTTGAAAAAGTAAAATAAATTCTATTTTAGACAAGGGGGCTTGCCCCCTTGATAAAGAGTATCCATTTTTCTCTTTTAGGCTTTCCTGTTTGGCTAAAGCCGATTTTTTTGTGGGAATTATACTCCACCGTAAACGGTGGGGAAAATGGAAATTTAATTTAGTTACCCCGTCGTTTACGACGGGGGTTGTTATACAAACTGTAATCGGGCTTTAGCCTAAATAAGGATTCTTCATTACTCATTATTCATTAATCATCATAAAGTTTTTATCCTGTTCATTTTGTCCACCTTCTTCTCCGTGTGTCTTCGTGTTTTCTTCGTGCTACAACATAAAATAATGTTGTAAAAAAAGCAAACTTTTTAAGAAACATTTATAGTAATTTTACAATTATGCTAAGATCTTTTGTTCTAAAAATTACACAATTTAACTCCGGTCCTTCTTCGTGAGTTTCGTGGCCTTCGTGTTAAAATATTTTTTATCTCTTTTTTTGTTTGTAGCTTTGCTACGTCGTGAACTTCGTGGTGAAGGCTCTTTATTTAAATAATGTCACCCCGACGGGGTTAGGAATGGGAGAGAATTTCTTTGGCTACAAATATTTCACCCCTACGGGGTTTCATACAGATCTTCGTGCCTGCCCGTTGTCTCTTTGGGGGGTTAAAATATTTTTTATCTCTTTTTTTGTTTGTAGCTTTGCTACGTCGTGTCCCTCTGTGAAATGCTCTTTTCTTTTCCAGTTAATCCCGTCTCTTTTTTCCTGTTAATCTTATTTTTTTATCCTGTT
>DATCHW010000307.1:0-1114 GCA_036508135.1 Ignavibacteria bacterium | reverse complement strand
AGCAAAAAATAAATCCAGCTTCCTGTGGAGGCTGGATAACTAACAAAAGGTTTAATCCTGTTCTTCCCACCGAAGAAATTTAATGATAGATGAGTGTCCTGACTTTTGCTTCATCCGCTATTCTCCCTTCCCGTCTATGAGACAGTGGTTTTTGAGAATTTTGTCGGCAATTACAGTAGCGGGGGCTGTAGGGGGATTACACCCCTTTCCTCATTACTTGCTCTATTTAATTAGTGGAAGTGTATCACAGATTACCTGACATTTCAATTGATTATTATAATGAAACCATTGACTTTCTCACAAAATAACTATAATATAAGCTTATAATAAATAATGGGAGGCTCCTTATGAAAAAGTATTCCGAAGGTGTTATTATTGGCTTTGCACTTATTTCTCTATCCGTTATTCTTTACACAATTCACTTTTATATTTTTAAAGATCCTCATCACATCTTCATCTATTTATTGGGAGATCTCGCCTTTCTCCCCATAGAAGTTTTACTTGTTTCAGTAGTTTTTACTAAGATCATAAATGATCGAGATAAAAAGGAAACATTACAGAAAATAAATATGATATTAGGCGTGTTCTTTCCTGAATCCGGTGTGGAATTGATGAAATTATTTGCACAAAATGATAAGAATCCCAAGCAATTCCAGGGTGCATTATTAATTCAACCCGAATGGACCAATAAAGATTACAAAAATTCGATTAAAATCATAAAAAAATCGGACTATCATTTAGAATTTGACGGACCTCGTTTGGTTATCATCAGGGAATTTCTTTCTTCCAAACGGAATCTCTTTTTAACATTCCTGGAGAATCCCATTTTAATTGAACATGAAACCTTTACAGACTTAATTCTGGCACTTTCTCATGCAGAACAGGAATTATCAAATCGAGAGGACGTTTTGAACTTACCCAGCCATGACCATGACCATATTGTACTTGATATAGAGCGGGTGCACAAATTACTTTTCTTCGAATGGCTCCAATATATGAATTATTTACGCAAATCCTATCCTTTTCTTTATTCATTTTCCGTTAGAACAAACCCTTTTGATCCCAATGCCGATGTTGAGATTAAGTGAAATCATTTAAAACCAGGCCATCCAAT
>DATCHW010000306.1:0-3027 GCA_036508135.1 Ignavibacteria bacterium | reverse complement strand
TGAACGAGCAATAGAGACTTTGCAATATGAATTCATAAATTTACAATACCATGCAACGTTTAATGATTTTCAGAACTTTCTTGTGATTGCGAAAAATGGATACAATTTACGTGAGCATTCATCATTCAACTATCGAAGTCCGGTGGAAATATGGAATTCCTCGGGAGTTTCATTGAGTGTTACTGCAGGAGGTCTGTGGACATGAACATTAATATAAATAGGGTGATTTGCACGTTATAGACTAATACCTGGGATGTAACGGAAATGGAAATAAAAGTATTTAGGTGTAAAGCAATTTGCACGTTATAGACTAATGAATGTTATACAAAAAAAGAAAAAAAGAAACATTACAGGAAAAAAGCCTAATACGCACATTCTAGATGAATAAGTGTACTAAAAAACAAGGGGCTTCCGCCATCGTTTTCTTTCTTAAAGATAAGCAAAGTTTATATTTACAAAAGCAAAGGGTATAATTGATGTTTTGTAATTTTTAGTATTTATAGTTAACGAAAGTATTTTTGTAGAGATTGGTTTTGTATAACATCCATTAGTCTATAACGTGCAAACTACCATATACCCTGGATTCGGCAGGTACCTTGGTTTTTTTGAATATTTTTACGGGTAGCGTTTTTGTGTGAAAACGCATTAATTTCCACACTGAACGTTATTGCAAGAATGGTTTGTTGTTTATATACGTTGTGAGATTTGAGCTAGATGTTAACCAATTTTAGATACGATATTAAATTTAATGATGTTTAAAAACGCCATCAGTAAAAATAACTCATTCAAAATGTCGACCTGCCGAATGTAGGATATACCCAAACATACCTGTATAAGCTCTTTTGCCTGTCTTGTATCCCTGTTACGTTCCTCTATTGTCATTAAAATAGCCTCACATAAACGCATAATTTATATAGTAAATGTGCATAATCCCAATTACGTGCAAAATGCTCTTAATGTGCTAATTACTTCACAGGTGATTAATCCTTGGTTGGAAAACAAATTAAGTTGACATTATTTGAATATACAGATGACACTCCTATCATAATCGATGAAGGGATACTATCTCCTGATTATATTCCTCCGGTTTTACATGGTAGAGATGAACAGATGAAGGAAGTGGCATATTTATTCAAACCGTTATTCATAAACGGTGCGGCTACTAATTGTCTTGTCTTCGGTCCGCCTGGGAGTGGTAAAACAGTAGTCACAAAATATGTTTTAAAATCTTTATTGGAAAAAATAGCAGATGATAAAACAGTATTGGAAACACTTATCAAAGAACAAAATGAATTGCACAATAAAGGTCTTGAACTTGAAGAGACAGAATTAAAACAGCTCAATAATCTTTATAAAACAAATCCTAATATCAACATCCAGTGGACATATGTTCACTGCAAAAAATATCATACTACATCTTCTATCCTTTTTCACTTAATTACTACATTAGACCCAAATAATAACGTCGCTAGAAAAGGAGTTCCTCTTGATGTTTATTATAATAAATTGTTTAATATAATGAAAATGAAAAACGCAGCTATAATATTGATTCTCGATGAAATTGATTTCCTACAAAGCGATAACGTGTTGTATAATTTCTCAAGAGCGATAGCAAATGAAGAAATCACAGGACGACAATTCATTAGTGTAATTGGGCTGTCTAATAGCGTTAAATTTGAAGAATCTTTGGATCCAAGAGTATTATCTTCAGCAGGATTCGATAAACTCAATTTCCCTCATTATAATGCCGATGATATCATAAATATTCTACAAGACCGTGTAGAATTAGCTTTTGCACCTAATTCTATTGAAATTGATACGCTAGCGCATTGTGCCAGGGATTCCGCTAAAGCTGAAGGGGACGTGAGAAAAGCTATTAAAGTTTTAAAAATGGCTGCTAAATTTGCAGAAAAAAGAGGCAGTACATTAATAACGGTAGACGATTTGCACACAGCACAAGATGAAGTGCAGAAAAATCAACTCTATGAGAACGTCTTATTATTGTCCGACAGGCATAAACTCGTTTTACTGTCTATTATCAAAATGTTAGATTACAGAGAAAGCGCAACGACAGGTCAAGTGACTAAGATATATGATCTAATGTGCCCTAGGATAGATCTTGATGTCAGAGATCGCAAAGTAGTATCTAATGCAATAACCGCCCTTGAATTACAATCCTTAATAATAACAAACACGGTCCATAGAGGGAGAAAAAAAGGAGGCACTACGCGCGTTATAACCATCAATAAAGAGGACAAAAAAGATATGCTCCGTGCTATATTTCAGGATAAACTTTTTAAGGAAGAATTAGAGTTATATGATCCAATTGATGAAAACAAGTCCTTATTATTTGATTAATTATCGGGTGATTTTAGCATGTTAACAGCCAGTGTGATAAAATCATATTGCTCTGAACACACGGTTTTAGTTCTCATAAGTGTATTAAAAGCAAAGCACAAGTCCCCAAAGAGAATTGTCAAACTCTCAACAGTCACACGCATTTATAATGAAATTTGCCGAAAATACGATCTTGAAATCGTACATCGACAGGTACTTGCTCCTCTGAAAATATTAGATCTGGCAGGCTTAATCAAAATCCGAATTAACAAAGAGGGCATTACAAGCATAGTTGCAATAGGGTATGGGGAAAACACATCTGAAGTAATAGAAAACATTCTTTACAGCGATCCGGATTATGCGAAATATAAAGATTTTATACCGGCTTAGAGAGGCTTTGCATAGTCTTCGGGAGTAGTACAATTATTCCAGTATCACAACTATACAGAGATTAAAATAAAATCTCTGCATTTTATGAGTTTTTAGGCACTTTTTACCCCAATTTCAGAGCTAAAAACCGCTAAAATGCAGAGCTTTTACCTTAAAATCTCTGTATCAGTAAAGATGATAAACCCTGGTTTTTGTGGTGAAGAAAAAGAGGTACAGAGTAATTCAAAATTTACAGAACTTTCTGTACACTGCCATATTTTCCAAGGAAGCTGATATGTTTTCCTCCAAGAAGAGCACTGT
>DATCHW010000305.1:0-183943 GCA_036508135.1 Ignavibacteria bacterium | reverse complement strand
ATCAGGTGTTGCCGGGAAATCACTTGCTTTAATCTTCCTGGTACCTTTTTTTAGATCAAAGCTTGACGTTGTTGCTGTTGCAATAAGACCTTCACTTTTTTCCGTGAGAGTTCCGTATAGATAAATCTCGTATGTTTCATTTGAAGCATTAGTAAGAGAGACATTCCATAAATCAGCAACACCCAGTTTACCCTGCGGGGCAGGTGAGAGTTTTACAATCACTGTTTGCCCGTAAGAAAATGTAGAAAATAAAATGATAATGAGTGAAACAAGTAATGTTTTGTTTTTCATTTTTTTAAGTTAACAATACATCTTTTAAATTATGTTATCAGGAGTATTCACCCCTGATAACATATTAAGTTTATTTTTTCTGTTTACTAAATTGCCATTTCGTATTTATTTTATATAAAAATCATCTCACTTATTATTTAATCTTCATCACCGAATATGGAATAGTAATTGTAATCAGTTTCTTTTGGTCTTTGCTATCTGGCCAAGCAATCCTACATGCTCCTCCGGGATCCTGCTCTAACGTAACTCTTATACCACGTTGGTTTGTCGTATTTTTTGTCTCAGCTATTTTGGCTTCGCCGGTTTCTATTGTTTTACCGTCAAAGTCAATTAGTTCCGCGATTTCATTTATAATCTTTATTTTATAAAACCCATCTGTACTGTCATTTAATTTGATATATGTAAAAGCTATATCTTTACCCGAATACAAATCTTTTATAGTGTAATTTTCAATTTCTTTAATGTTTGTTAATGCGAAGAATATATTTTTATCATATATTTTGATACTATCTTCCTCAATTGCAAGCGGAAAAAATTTCGAAGCCTTTTTCATACCATCACTAACTTGTGCATAAATTGTTCCAATTCTGTGGTGCAAAATACACTGCTTACAATTGATACCATTGCAGTTTGGTGTGACTATAACATCATATGCCCCCGAGTAAAAGAAACTATTCGGAATGTTTATATGTGTACCATTCCCGGAAGTTATAAGGTTGCCCCGACTCTTAATTTCCCATGTGAAATAAGGTTGGCAGCTTGGTGTATTAGGGTTACATTGAAATCCCGAAAAATCGATTGACGATATGAACGAGTAATCAGTACCACCGTTAGCATAATTGGTAATACTGCCGTTATTTGATGTAACTTTAATTGGAGTTGCTGATGCCCAGTCATTGCCGCAATTACATGGATGCGCAGTCAGATTTATTGATATTGCAATAGTATCACAAAATTTATCACCGCAATATGCATAAAATTTAACCCTGTAATATCCGTATGCAGTATAGTAAAAAGGTACAAACAAATTATTGGTTTGGGACGAAAAATCAATAGGATTATTATTATTATTAAAAAATATTTCCCATTTATAATATTGCGGTTCGCATTTTGAAGGATTACAGATAAAGTCAGGGAAAGTTATATTTATCGGGCTTTGTCCATCATAAGAAAATAGATCATTGCAGTTCATAGTATAAAATATTCCACCTGTGCCAGCATCAGATATATTTACTACTTTAGGTTGAGCCCACTGTTTTGGATTTGAGCAGTCACAATTACCGGTTTCTGACAAATTGACATTAACAATACACGAATCACAATAAATACCACCGCAATATACATATCCTTTCAAAATATATAATCCAGGATCATTAGCAGTCAAAGTGAAAGTTTTGCTGGGTTGTCTACTTATACTGTTACCGGAGTTTGGCCCGATTATTTCGTACTCATATTGGGGAGTGCAGCTATTTGCAGGATTGCATGTATAATCAGGAAGCGTTATTGTTCTTGTCATAGGGAAATTTACATCAAAGGAATACGTATTACCGCAAGTTAAATCTAAGTTCAAACTTGGATTTGCTGCAGTTACATGAACGATATGATCCTCAAAATTTCCGCAATGGCAACACGGATCGATATCTGATATTCCATTTGTGATGCAAGTATTATCTATGAAACCGGTGAGCATTCTATTGATATTACCTTGTGGTCCATTACTATGTTGTAAAAATGCTAAGTTTTTTGGATTATATTGAGATACAAAACAGACTCTACCTACAAGAAACCCCTCCGACCGCGAAAGATCTGAAAAAACAGAAAGAACAAAATAATAATTACTTCTCCTTTCAAGTCTTATGTAATACAGTGTGTTTTTATTAATAGATATGAATTCACTATTTTCAGCATTTTTGCCTTTTTTCACCTGTATTCTCAACCCTATTGGGTTGGTTGGAATATCGTATATATGTACAACTGATACAGCATCCTGATCTGACGTTTCAGTTAACATATTATGTTCCGGTCTATTATCATTAATGGGGTTCAAATTGCCTGCGGTCAACGCAAAAATAGGATGCCCGACAAAAGGGTCATTGGTTCCAATTTCGGTATATTCATATTCAAAATCTGCTGTCCATTTGTCAGGAAGAGTAATTTCCATATCTCTCCAAACTCTTATATCACATTCGGATTCAGCATTAATAAACTTGCATTGTGAACTTAGAACTAGAATATCACCAGAAGCATTGTGTATATTTGAATTCTGCTTAACTGTCGTCCAAAGTGAGGGATTATCATAATTATCTTCGAATAAATCACAATCACTGCATGGATCGTCATTTGATATTCTGTTGTTAATACACGTATTATCTATGACACCTGTGAGCCTTCTTTGAACATTACCTTGTGGTGCATTACTGTGTTGTAAAAATTTTAATTGAGTTGGATTATATTGAGATATAAAACAAATTCTTTTTATAAGATGCGACTCCAACCTATCAGGATTCGAAAAAATAGAAAGGACAAATTTATTATTGCTTACTCTTTCTAATCTTATGGAATACAGTGTATTTTCATTAATAGATATGAATTCACTATTATCAGCATCTATACCTTTTTTAACCAGTATTCTCAACCCTTTTTGGTATTGGTAGGGAGGTTGTGTATCGTATATATGTACAACTGATACTGCATCCTGATTTGACTTTTCATTAATCATGTCATATCCCGGTCTAGTATCATTAATGGCATTCAGATTGCCAGCGGTTAATGCAAAAATAGTGTGCCCGACATATGGTGATGTAGAACCAATTCCGGTGAATTTATAATCAAAATCCGCCTGCCATGTATCCGGAAGAGTTATTCCCATATCCCGCCAAACTCTAATATCACAAGCGGATTCAGCATTAATAAACTTGCATTGTGAACTTTGAACTAGAATATCACCGTTAGCATTGTGTATATTTGAATTTTGCTTAACTGTCGTCCAAAGTGAGGGATTATCATAATTATCTTCGAACAAATCACATCCTTCGGTTTCCAATGCTTCCGTTTTCACATAAATCGTTCCATACTTTGAATTCATATAATCAATTCCATAGGAACCCTTTTTAAGTATTTTCTGCGGAATATTGAATTTTTCACATAAATCTTTATTGAGTTTTATATCAGAATTAATTTCATATTTTTCTGTTTTTTTCTTTAATTCATTTGCAAATTCTATTATCACATAGTCATCATCAAAAAAAGCAATAATAGACTTAAAACCAATAGGGGTCGGGTCCATTGATCCGTGGACATCACACATACAATTATTGTCACCGCAATCATCGCAATGTCCGCTCATCAATAACACTACACCATCTTTTACAGAGGCTTCACACTGTTTGGAAGGGGACATCTCATACACGGGAATAACTAATTGCCCGAATTTTGATTTGCTGTAATCGATCTTATAATTCCCTTTCCTTAAAACCATCCTATCGTACCCGAAAAGTTTACTAAATTTCGGATGTAATGGTAGATCAAATATTATTGGTACCCTACCATTATTACTCGGACGTTCTTCTTCATATTCTATAACCAAATTATTATTTTTCACATAACCATATGATTTAATCCCACCGTTATACCAAGGTTCCGACCCTGCCGTGAAACAAACACCATATCCTTCGCATCCGGTCCCAGGTACTCCCATTTTATCCAGCATATATACCTTTTTAAAACTTGTTGAATCGTGAATATTAGAAATCTCGAGTGTAAATATTTCACTTGTTATTCCTCCAAAACTCACTCCCCAGGCATATTTGTTACCTGTTTCGAATGGTTTTGCCACCTTAGGATATGAAAATGAATTTGTTTTAATATCTGTCTTTTCAAACCATGATGTGTTTAGTTTAAATGCCATTTCAGGTGACTGACCTGCTCTTACTTCGACTATTTTTAATGTATAGTAAGTATTTTTTGGAAGTGGCGGCGACATCCAGGTAAATGTTAAAGGAATCTTTGGATCGATTTTTTCGCCGTCACTGGGCGACATTAAGGAAATAATCCTCATATCTTCTAATATCTGCTCAAGACAGTCGCTTCCAATTCCATTATTATTGCTCTTTAATCTTGCATAAACGCAATATTCATAATCCCCCGGGGGAAGACTTCCTGTTCTTATTAATGATTCTTTATATTTCGGATTTCCACTTGGGTAAGTTACATCAGGTGTTGCCGGGAAATCACTTGCTTTAATCTTCCTGGTACCTTTCTTTAGATCAAAGCTTGTCGTTGTTGCTGTTGCAATAAGACCGTCACTTTTTTCCGTGAGAGTTCCGAATAGATAAATCTCGTATGTTTCATTAGAAATATTAGTAAGTGAGACATTCCATAAATCAGCAATACCCAGTTTACCCTGCGGGGCAGGTGAGAGTTTTACAATCACTGTTTGTCCATAAGTTTTCTCGTTTAATGAAAAAGAAAACAGAACGGTCAAGACAAATAAACTTAATAAATAACGGTTTAAATTTCTCATAATTCAATTATTTAATTTTTTAAAAATATTATTCAATTTATTGGTTTTTATAGATTTCGCATTTGAATGTTAAAACTACATCCATTTGAGTTGAGTCATTTGACGTGACAAATACTGTCTTAACTTGAATTCCTTCTCTTCCCTGTGTATTTAAAGTCACTTTAATTTCTCCTGTTTCATTTTCTTCGAACTCTTTTTTTCCGTCTAAAACAGCACCTGTACATCCGCAGGAAGCTCTAATACTTGAAACTATTAACTTCCCGCTTCCTTCATTTTTAAATTTATACGAATGCTCCAGTACCGTTCCCTGAGCAACCTTCCCGAAGTCGTGAGTGAGTTCTTCGAATACAATTTTTGGGTTAGTTGATTTTGCAGCCATAGATTTGCTAACTACAAAATAACCGATTAGCAGAAATGCTTGCACGATTAAAAACCCAATTAATAATTTTGATTTCATTTTATCTCCATTTTTAAGATTAATTAATTAGTATCATATGATACTATTTTATTAACACCATTTTTTTTGTTTCCGAAAAACCTTCTGTCGTAAGTCTGTAAAAATATACTCCGCTCGGAAATGTCGTAGACCCGCCGAGGCGGGCATTCCATTCAACCTCATAAGTTCCTGGATTAAGTCTTTCATTTACCAGTATAGCAACTTCTTTGCCAAGAATATCATAAACATTCAATACCACCCTGTCATCCCCAAATGTTTCTATCGGGGATCTCATTGGAATACTGAATCGTATCTTTGTCGTCGGATTGAAAGGGTTCGGGTAATTTTGGTATAGTTTATATTTATCTGGAATTCCTTTGTTAAGGTTATGTATTCCGGTCGAATTTCCGGTCGAATCTCTTTTGTAATAAATCTCTTGATTTCCATCGCGTGAATCCTGCCATACTACATGAACTTTTGAATTAGATGCAGCAACAAAGGCGTTTCTTGATTCATCTAAAGCATTTGTGAGTCTTGTATCTGCCTCCCACGTCAATCCTTCGTTTCTTGATTTTTTGTAATATATCTCGTAGTTGCCGTTTCTATTATCTTTCCAGACAATATGAACAAATGAGCCGTTAAAACAAATATTAGGATTCGGGACACCTAAATTTGGAGCATTAGTTAAAATAGATTCGGTATTCCAGGATATACCCCCATCTAACGATTTCCTGTATTGGATTGAGTTTGCACCATTCCACGCAGCATATACTTTAGAGCCCGAAACAGCAATTGTAGGAAAATCACCTGCATTTGAAAGAAGATAATCCGAACTCCAGGTTAAACCTCCATCCATTGAACGTTTGTAATATATTTTTGTAATTCCATTTTGATTATCATACCATACAACATGAACATTAGTCCCTGACACACAAACAGATGGGTTTGTTTCGTTATAAGAGTGGCTGGTCAATCGAACATCTGCTTCCCAGTTTAAGCCACCATCTATCGATCGTTTATAATATACTTGACTTACACCATCCCTATTATCATACCATACAACATGCAGATTTAAACCTGAAACGCAAATTGTAGGTTGCCAGGATAATTCAGAATTGTTTGTCAATCTTATGTCAGCATCCCAGGTTACACCATTATCAATTGATCTTTTATAGTATATTTCACCATTTGGTCCATCTCGTGAATCACGCCATACCAAATGAACTGATGTTCCATTCAGTGCAATTGAGGGAGCAACTGCACTTGAATTACTTGAACTATTTGTTAAATTTATATCATTTTCCCAATTTACCCCACCATCTATGGAACGTTTATAATATATATCGGTACTTCCAGTTCTGGCATCAAAATACACTATATGGACTACATTACCGTTTGATGCGATACACCATGCATTGTTTGATGAAGTACGTGAAATTGCAGTATTATTTGTCATTCTGACATCTGCTTCCCACTGAGCATTTACTATTCCTGATAAGACAATAATAAATATTAATGTAATTAAGGTTTTCATATTATTTTATTAATACCATTTTTTTGATTTCAGAAAAACCTTCTGTAGTTAGTCTGTAGAAATATACTCCGCTCGGAAAACTACTTGCGTTCCATTCCACTTCATACGTCCCGGGAGTAAGTTTGTCATTAACTAATTTTGCTATGCCAGTAGTTTCCTCTTTACACCTCGAATACTCATCGGATGAATTACAAACATTACCATCTTATATTCATCCGATGAGTCTATAAATGTATTTAATCACTTTATAAGTATCCCTCCGGAAAAAGTGGAGGATTTCTGATTAAGTGACTATCGTCATTTAATCATCAACATTTTCTTTACATCGACAAAATCACCTGACTGCAGACGGTAGAAGTAAACCCCGCTCGGATATTGCGACGCATTCCAATCAACCAAATACGTTCCCGAATTAAGTTTGTCATTAACTAATTTCGCTACTTCACGTCCGAGAATATCATAAACAGCAAGATTCACGAATGAAGACTTCGGAATTCCAAATTTAATTTTTGTTACAGGATTAAACGGATTCGGATAGTTTTGACTCAAATTATAATCAGAAGGTGTTTCATTATTTTTATTTTCAATATTAACAATAGAACTAAATGGACCACTATAAACCAATCCGCAATTATCACCGACATATATATTGTTTGAATCGGCGGCTAACGCTGTAATATTTAATGAAAAAATTCCTGCATTACGATTTGTCGATTCCCAATTTCCTGCACTTGCATTGAAAAGACCGGAATCTTTTGTTCCAACATATAATATATTATTATTCGATAAAATTGTATTGATGCTCGTTGAAGTCAAACCGCTATTGAAAGTTGACCAGTTTGTTCCGTTATTCGTTGAAACAAAAACACCATTATTTCCGGATACAGCATATAAACTTGAACCGCGTACAGCAAAACCATTAATAGCAGTATCTGATAAAGAAGGTGTTTCCCACACTGCACCGGAATTTGATGTTTTATAAACTCCTGAATTTGTCGCTGCAAAAACAAAATTTCCCGTAACAAAAAGTTTTCTTATCTTCTTATTAGATAATCCGGCGGTGACCCAAACCAGGGTATCATTCGTGGAACGAAACACACCTTTTGAATCTGTACCTGCAAAAATAATTGAAGAGGTTTTTGCAAAGCAGTTAATGACCGAATCCGTTATTCCATTATTCCAAAGTATCCAGCTTGTTCCGTAATTTGTTGATTTATGAACACCTCCATGCGTTGCCGCAAAAACAGTATTATTTTGACTTATTGTTTGCTCTACATTTAAATTTGTCAGACCTGAATTAGACAAGTTCCAATTTGTACCTTGATTTGTAGAGCGAAAAATTCCATAATATCCAAGGGAGGCAAATTGATAAAAAGGTACTGCTTGCGCTTCGAGCGTGTTAATTGATGGTCGTGTCCATTCTATTATAGTACTCTGAGTCCATGTTCCTGAGCTATTAACCGGTAATGGTCTATAATAAATACCGCCTCCATAAGTGCATGCAAATAAATATGAAGGACTAGATTTTATCGATTGAATATTACGGTTGTTTGAACCATTCCAATCGTAACTAAAAGAATTAGCTCCACCACTAGGTTTAATAATACCTACAATTTTTGTTCCCGCACGAACATTGTTTAACTCATCAGAAAACAATGGACCAGCAAAAAACTGATAGGGTATATTTAATATTAATTGCTCATTTTTCCAATCATTAAAAGTATAAGAATAAGAAAACTCCCAAATTTCACCCATACCGTACGTTAGATGCGTTTGAACGAAGTATAATCTTGGTATTGAGGAGGATACTATACTGAATGACATTCCGTTTATATTATGATTGGGATAGGAGTTATACATATTAATCCAAACCCCGTCTCCATTATTATCATTTCTATAAACTTTATTATTAGAAGCAAAAACAACTTTATTCCCATTTATTATTCCACCATATTCTAATTTATAAGAATAACCTTGTTCTAATGATAGTAAAGACCAACTTAATCCATTATCGTCTGATTTATAAGCAACTACTCCACCATAACTTATAATTATCCTATTTTTACCTGATACAATTCCTTCTCCAACAACCGCAATATCCTTAACAACATTATTGCCCAAACCCGTTGCTTTTGTAAAAGAAGATGCATTTGGCGGACCATAGTAAAGACCCTGAACAGTTCCAATATAAACAATGTTTGAAGTTGCATCATAATCTAAACATACGACTCTGATATGTATGTCAGTAGTATAAAAGCTTATACCATGGTTTCCTGACCTTAATAATCCGCCATCTGTACCTGCTAATACTGAAGGTCCACCTGCATAAACAACGTCATTAACAGTATACCATAATACTAATTCGGCTGGAGTTAATTCTGCTTTGACTATTGATGTAATCGCAATAGCAATAACAAATACAAAGCTTAAAATTTTCGTAAATATTTTCATACTCGTGTTTTCTTTAATTTAAGAAAAAATTAATACCTTTAGTTTTTTTCTTGCTGCTTCATTTAAGTGCTTTCTTGTTCAGGGATTAGGACTTAGCGGGGTCGCAACTCCCCGCTTCACCTAATTAAAATTCAATCCGTTATTTATTTATACAGATTTAGTTTATGCTTTTCTTGGTACTTATTTTATTAACACCATTTTTTTAACTGTGGAAAAATCTTTTGATGTAAGTTTATAGAAATATACACCACTTGGGAAACTGCTTGCGTTCCAGTCAACTAGGTAGATTCCCGCATTGAGTTTTTCATTGACTAATTTTGCTACTACCCGTCCGAGAATATCGTAAACAGTAAGATTCACAAATGAAGACTTTGGAATTTCAAATTTAATCTTTGTTACAGGATTAAACGGATTCGGATAATTCTGTGAAAGTTTATATTCCGACGGTACTTGATTACCTATTTGTGTTATACCGACATTGATAAACATCGGTTGAATAGAAAGTACTGTGTTTCCTCCCGGAGGGTTTTTAGTATCTACGCCTGGTACCCAAACACCGGTTGATGAATATGCAACACTTCTTATTGAACCCGGTAATGACGTTACGGAATTTCCTATTTTATTACCTGTTAAAGTTCTTTCTTCAATTTTTGTAATACCCGGGCCATCACAGGGAATTATTGTTCCCCATCGCTTGTTAACACCGTCAACATCACTTATATAATTTGTAAAATAAGGAAGTCCGGTTAATGATAATCCGTCGCTTTCTATTAAAGTACCAGAAACGGGTCTTAAATTCGAACTATCTACCTGAGAATAAAATAATAAGAAATTCTTAGGCTGTAACGGTGTTCCGGTACCGTCAATAACTTGGTCTAAAAAAGTACATCTCTTAGAAACTTCTAGAGAAGTATAATTATAATCGCGGATTCTTACATTTTGTGTTGTAGTCAACATAATGGCACCGGTAGTATTTGGATCTTTTATGCTGATTCGCATTTTAACAGAATCTCCCGGAGTAGTAAAAACAGCATCACCTGTTGCTTCCGAAATAAACCAACCTGTATAACTGCCGTATGCATCAGTTGTAAATTCTCCGTAATCCCCGGCTGTAGTAAAATTTGGATTTGAGGTTCTTGTAAAATTTCCGCTTGGATTAGCAAAAATCACATTTCCCCAACCCTCTCCCGGTTCAGTGTTGACGGTATGGACCACTCTATTATAATATTTGTATGTGAAATTAGGATTTAAAAAACTGATTTTAGCGAGAAATACAAAAGGCGTATGTCCAATGTTATCAGAATTTCCCTGCATATTTAAAGGTAATATTGTCGAAGTAATTTCCGGGTCTCCCGGAGCGATTGATATTGGACCACTTATTACATCAGGTACAGGTAAACCGGGAGAGGATGCTTTTATTGTAAATATACCATTTATAATAAAATAAACAGCACTGAACGTTGCTCTGCCATTGTTAGATGTAACCTGAGTAGTACCTGTCAGAAATGTAGGAAGGGGTGGGGGTGTGTTTTGAGATAGTGTTATCATTCCGTCATAACAATTCGCCGGAGTGTTATCTGAATTATAATAAGCGACCTGGAATGTTTGAAGCGGAAAGTTTACAAAACCCGATGGAGGCAAATTCACAAATCCAATATGGTGTGGTCCGGCAATTACATTTTTCTCGGAGCTTAAACCCGGAGTTAACGTTCCTCCGGAAGCTTGAATTTTTACTCCTGTTTGTATTTGTGTAATTTTTACACCCGAAATAGTAAGAGTATTTGTTTGATACCCCATATTCCCGCTCGTATTTCCTGAAAGTCCCCCCGGCACCGGAGGAATCAAGGTGAGTGATACATCTAAACCACCCAGAATATTTACATTTGCAGGAAAATTATTAATATCCTGTGCCTGAACCGTTACACTGAACAGACTATTAACCATTATTCCGGTAGAGTCGCAAGCGGTTATATTTGTTATTACTAATTTAGACGGATCTAAAGTCGGATAAATCACAATTTGACCGTGTCCTGTAAGTGCACCTGCTGAAGCATCAATTCTATATGTTCCTGCGGCATCAAAATAAATATCGTTAAAGTAAGCAGTTCCATTAACATTATTCAAAATTGTGTTCCCGTGCATATTTGGTCCGCCTGAAATTGTTACATAGCTGTTTATTAAAGGATTGGACGTATCACCCGATACAGCAACGGTAAAAAACGTGTTGATAAATCCCGAAGAAGGTAATTGTACAAAAAGTTCATCTTCAAGGCTATTATCATTTTCCTTATTAATAAATCCGGATTCCGGTGTCTTATTAAAGACTGAAGATTCATTAAACTTTCCAAAATCAAAAATTGATTTGGACGAAAATCCTGAAGCTATTAGCAAAAAGAAAAATGCTAACATTGAAATTTTGTAAATGTTCTTTTTTGAGTTTTTCATTTTGTATCTCCTGTTTTTAATTTTAATTTTTTAGAAAAACTAATTATTGGATTTTATTTCTTTTCATTTTTTTTCTTTCTGATTTACGGGTACCTCCGAGCAAAGTAATTTCCGTTGCATCAATTCCAAACTTACTTACACATCCGGATAATATTCTTGAATACATTTCTGCGAGTTTTTCTTCTGCTTCTTTCAGCAATGATACTTTCTCATCCGCTATTCTTAATGCCTCATTATATTGTTTGTTCGTCTCAAGACAATGCTTTATTTGTTGTTTCACCTCTTTACTCGACAATGGATTTATGGGTCCGCCGTAATCAATCACTGAATTATAATTTTTATCTATTTTCAGCATACCTTTAAGCCGCTGCTCTGCCTTCCTGACGATACTTCCCGGTTTTCTTTTTTTGAGTGCCATTTTATTTTAATGATTTTTTAATTAAAAACCTTAAATTTTGACATTTGAACGTTGTTTTGCTTCAAAACTATGTTCGTATTTAATTTTTATCAAGGGAGGTTTAGCAAACGGTCGTTCTTATTTAGGGAACGGTCGTTTCCATTGAGGGAACGGCTTTTCTCAATTAAAAATTAAAAATTAAAAATGAAAAAAAGAGAAGCTAAATCCCGATGAACTTGAGAATCGGGAAATAATTAGTAATGAGTAATTAAAAATAAGCGTTAAGTACTTTTGGGATAGGTAAGTCAAAGCCGGACTCAGGCAACGAATCCATCAATTTCGCTTAATCATAGACATGAAAAGCCAGAACCAAGAAGAAAAAAAACATAATAAATAATTTTACGAAGCTCAGGAAGAAAAAGATAAGAAAATAATAATTAAAAACAATTTCATGAAGCTTTCGAAGAAAAAAATAACTTTATCATCCGCAGATCGGGAACGAGAATAAAGATTATAAAAAAAACTTTCACGAAGCTCTTGAAGAAAAAGAGAAGAAAATAATAATCAAAAATAATTTTACGAAGCTCAGGAAGAAAAAGATAAGAAAATAATAATTAAAAACAATTTCATGAAGCTTTCAAAGAAAAAGAGAAGAATAAAATAATTTTATCATCCGCAGATTGAGAACGAGAATAAAGATTATAAAAAACAATTTCACGAAGTTCTTGAAGAAAAAGATAAGAAAATAATAATTAAAAACAATTTCATGAAGCTTTCGAAGAAAAAGAGAAGAATAAAATAATTTTATCATCCGCAGATTGAGAACGAGAATAAAGATTATAAAAAACAATTTCACGAAGCTCCCGAAAGAAAAACAATGAGTAATGAGTAATTAAAAATAAAAAAATAATTTTATCATCCTCTGACTTCCAAGCAAAGTGAGTTAACGTATGAATAATAACGTGGTTTTTCCTTGTGTTTTTAGTGTTCTAAGTGTTTATCTTGTTCTTCGTTCACTTCGTGAAGATATTACATACAATTGAAAAAACATTAAATAATATTATACTGCTTCGGCAGCAGGATGATATTTACTATTACTCCCTGTGTCCCGTCGGTTCTGTCTTTTATTGTAATGAAATCAAAATCTTTAATTTCCGGTGCAAGAAGATTCAAACGGTCTCTTATTATTGATATCCCTTTTGAAATGTGATTTGATTTTTTGAATTTTATACTTTCTTCCAGTCCGATTCCATTATCTAAAATTTCTATTTCAATTACCGGATAATTCACTTTTGATATGACTTTTTCATTCTTACTGATATTAATATCAATCCTTCCATTGACATTTTTGTTTAATAACCCGTGCCAGATAGAATTTTCAACAAATGGCTGTAATATCATATTCGGAATTTCAAGTTTCTCCGGATTGATGTTTCCACCAATATTTATTTTATAATCCATATTTTCACCGAATCTTAATTTTTCGTATTTCATATACAGTTCAAGTCTTTCCAGTTCTTTATTCAGGGAAATAAATGTATTACCGGCTAAATCAAGATTCATTCTTATCAGTCTCGAAAAGTTTACAAGGTATTTATTTGCTTCTTCGGTACTGTGTTCATTAATATAGTATTGAATTGAATTAAGAGTATTAAATATAAAATGGGGATTCAGTGAAGCAGATAGTGCCTGATGCCTCAGAGATGAAATATTATTTTGTATCTCAAGATTTTCATTCGCTTTGAGTTTTATATATTGAACCCTTTTAAAATATAAGAAAATTATCAAAGCAGAAAATAATAAAAAAATGAGAAGATAAAACCAGATGGTTTTCCAAAATGGGGCGAGGATTTCAAATTTCAGACTCGTGATTTCGCCTTTAACATTATTGAGATTTACGGTACGCAGTAATAAATTATATTTACCCGGGGGCTGGGAATTAAAATCAACATCGGAGTATTCCGTTTCTGTCCAATCCCGTTCCCCCTCTAATTTATGTTCGTATTTTATGCTTTTAGGTGAATTGAAATTAAACGACGTATAATGAATGCGAATATTATTCTGGGAGGGCTTAAAAACAAGATTATTAAAATTTGTCAGGTTTGTATCACCCAATATAATATTTTCAATTAATACCTTTGGCGGCGGCTGTAAATAATTATGCAAATCGTTCAGTTCCATTTTAATCAAGCCATCTGCTGTACCTACCCAGAGTTCGTTTTTTATTTTATCATAAGAAACAGTATGGACTTCACTTGAGGGCAGAGCTGTTTTTTCATTAAAATAAGTTACATTATTATACTTTCCGTTTAGAAACGAATCTAATGGAATGCGGTATAATCCCTTTAAATTTCCAATCCAGATATTATTATCCTTGTCAACATCGATGGATGTAGATGAACTGAAATCGAAATATTCGGTTTTTTCGAGTGAAATTATTTTCTCCGGGTTTCCCGATATCACCGAAAAGCCTTTTTCACCTGCGATAAGAATATAACCCGGCTTGTTTACTTTTATACAATTAATTTTTGCATTAAGAACAGTGTCATCCTTGTAATATGATTTAATATCACCATTCATTTTGCATAGTCCAAGATTTGTTCCAATCCATAGCGCACCATCACTTGTTTTTTCAATTTCGTTTATTTTTAAATTACCGGGAAAGTCTTCAAAAATAGTTTTCGTTTGAATCTGCTTAATTTTATCGCGATTAACAACATTCCAGGATGGCTTGCTCGTGTCATAATCCCCTAACAACAATGTTTTATTTCCCGCATAATTAATAAAGTTTAATTTCCTTGAGGCAAAATCAAATACAAACGTAGAGGAATCAATCTGGCAAGCCGAGAAAGTAGTTATAAAAAATAGTTTATTGTTACGATATTTTCTCTCAAAGCTAGCTAAATTATAACTTCCACATACCAGATAATTATCATAAATCCCTGCTTTAATTTCGTAAATATAGTCTGTTATATTTTCTTCCAGACCTGTTTTTATTTTTTCAATTTTTGTTTTTTCTAAAATGTTCAATCCATCAAAAGTTCCAATTAACTTTTCTCCTTTATTATTTACAAGAAGTGAAATAATGTTATTGTGAGATAGCCCGTCTCTTTCAAAATAATTCGACATAAAAATATTATTAAAGCAAAACACACCTTTCCCTGATGTGGAAACCCATACATTGCTTTCTTTATCTTCATAAATATGATTTACTGACGTATTGCCTAAGGATATTTTATTCCCTATATCAAATATTTCGTTATCCTTAAAAATATACAATCCTTTATTCATCGGATGAAACCAGATTATTCCGCGGCTATCAACTAATATTTTATTAACTTTTCCTTTTATATCTTCATTCAGTGTGATAGTTTTCTCAACTTTATTATCACCATATTTTAATATTTTACCGTCACATCCAAGCCAAAGATTTTTGTATTTGTCTTCCGCAATTTTATAAACAGAAAAATCACCAATTCCCTGCAACCGTGTTTTTGTACTGTATTCTTTGCTTAATTCAAACAAGCCTCTGTCATTACCAATTAATATTTTATATGAGGAAGAGTTAATATTTTTATAAGGATACAAATAATGAATACCTTCAGTATTATATTTATAAAGTAAAGATTTATTGAATATGTGATTATAAATAACAGAGAAATAATTTGGCTTTTGTACTATATAAATTGTGTCATTCCTTAGAGACATAGTAGAAATAGTAATAGACGAGGCAGGATATACTTCGTAATTAGAAAAGATTCCGTTTTTATAAGTATTTATTCCTTTTTCGAAATTGGCAAAATAAAGAGTGCTGTCTTCTCCTAAAGCTATGCTCGTAAAACTGTTTGAATTTAAACCGTCTGGAATATAATAATTTTGGAATGTGTTTCCGTCGAACCTGCTTAGTCCATTGTTTGTCGCAAACCAGATATAACCGAGTTTATCCTGACAGATGTAATAAACATTTGCATTTACGAGTCCGTCTTTTGTGGTATAATGATAGTAAGGAAATGTTTGAGAATTTAAAATCGAAGATGAGAGAAACAGATATACAAAAGCAAAAGCATAAACTATTGCATTTAATGTCTTATTCATTTGTGATTAGTAAAAGATGAACAGGAATATTTTTTTATTACTTCTTCGAAGTGCTGAAGCCGTCTCCGGGAAATCGCAATTTTCGTCCCTCCTTTCATTGTTACACATCCGCCGTCGCGATTTGTGAACTCTATTACATAATTCAGATTTATAATGTCAGACTTATGCACTCTGAAAAAAATATTTTTGGGAATCGAGGTCTCGAATTCTTTCAACGTTTTTGCTACCACCAATGATTTTTTATTACAAAGATGTATCGTAGTATAATTATTTTCACCCTCAAATCTTATAATATCGGCAAAGTCTAATAGAGAAGTCCCCTCACTGTGAGAAACTAAAATTTTATTCTTTGCATCATGATTATCTTTCGCAGCAGGTTTCTTTTCGCTGAGTGAAAGAAGTTTTTTTACTGTTTTCTGAAGCTCAATAATATCGATTGGTTTCAGCAGATAATCAACGGCATTTGCTTTAACGGCTTGTATTCCATATTCGGAATGTGCAGTTACAAATACAGTCAGGAAATTCTTTTCTACCAGACTCTCGAGCAGTTCAAAACCATTTATCTGCGGCATGTTTATGTCGAGAAAAACTACATCGGGATTTAACTCATAAATCATCTTTTTTGCTTCGGGAGCAGAGGCGGCTTTTCCGATTACATTGATTTCAGGACAATAGGATTTTAGAAACGAATGAAGGTTATTCCTTCCGTGGAGTTCATCATCAACAATAATTGCATTCAAAATTTGCATTGAAAAATGAAATTTTAGGATTAACTTTATTGAATTTCTTTAAAATTCCCCCCAAAAAGTTTACAATTAAATATAGAGATAATTTATATTAATTACAAAATTAAATTCTATGGGCATGGAGGTAGAAATTATAGTTTACGAATTCCCGAATCATCACCGGGGGCTTCCGAATTCTCGGGACAGGCTGGAACAAATCGGGACAGGCTGGAGATTCGTAAACAGAGGGTGGAAAGAGATAATTTCACGAAGCCCACGAAGAAAAAGAGAAGAAATACTTAACATCAATTATTCATTATTAATTGCTCTATATTAATTTATTTATTTTATAGTGAATTGTTTTTAAGTAAATTGATTTAATTATATTATTGATTTTTGATAAATACACATAAACAAAAAGAAAAAGTAGTATTAGTCTGCTATATAAATAAGAAAGAGAAAAGTATTATTCCACTTAAGGAAACTCTTGACGAGTTGAGTTTTCTTGCAGAGACAGCGGGTGCGAAAGTGGTAAAAACATTTTTCCAGGAAAAGGATTCCTTTGATTCGAGATTCGTTATAGGCAAAGGTAAAGTTGACGAGATTTCGATTTACACGGAGGCAAATGATATATCACTTGTGATCTTTGAAAATGAACTTGGATATACACAGCTTAGAAATCTTGAGCAGAAAATCAAATGCAAGATACTTGATAAATCGAATCTCATACTCGATATCTTTGCACAGAATGCAAGAACTGCACAAGCGAAACTGCAAGTGGAACTTGCCCAGCTTGAATATCTTTTACCCAGACTCACAAGGCAATGGACTCACTTATCTAAGCAATACGGCGGAATTGGGACAAAAGGTCCGGGTGAAACACAGATTGAAACTGACAGAAGATTAATCAATACAAGGATTTCGGTTTTAAAGAACAAACTGAAAACGATAGTTCAGCAAAGAAAAACACAATCTGAAGAAAGAAAAAAATATATACGGTTGGCATTGGTCGGCTATACAAATGCAGGGAAATCAACTCTCCTTAACATGCTGACAGATTCGGATGTTTACGTGGAAAATAAGCTTTTTGCAACACTTGACACTTCTACCAGAGCTCTGAATTTATCCCGGGCAGGAAAAAATCTTGAATCAAGATTTCCGAAAAAAGTATTGATTTCCGACACAGTGGGATTTATCAGAAATCTTCCCCATAACCTGATAGAGTCTTTTAAATCAACACTTTCGGAGGTAGTAGAATCTGATTTTCTTCTGCATGTAATTGATGTATCAAATACGAATTTTGAAGAACAAATTTCTGTTGTAAATGATACACTGGAAGAAATTGGTGCCGATAATAAAAAAATAATTCACATATTTAATAAAGTGGATAAACTGAATGATAAAGATCTGTTAAAAGAAATCAGAAGAAAATATTCACACTCTGTTGCTATTTCTGCTTCAAAAGGAATAAATCTGAATTCACTTATAGAAACATTACGAAATGAAATCAGTGAGAATAACATAGAGAGAATCATCAGGTTAAAACCAGATAATTATAAAGGCCTGAACCAGGTATATAAACTTGCTGATGTGAAAGAAGTGAAATATCTGAAAACATCAATAAAAATCAAACTGGAAACAAACGAAAAAAATATCTTACAATTAGAAAAACTATCAAAATAAATTATGAGCAAATCAGAATATAAAGGAGTTGATTACTATTCGATAGATGATATTTTAACCGATGAGGAAAAATCCATAAGGGATACTGTAAGGGATTTTGTAGATAAAGAAGTGATCCCGATTATTGAAAAATATAACCAGGAAATGAAATTCCCGATGCACTTGATTCCAAAGATGGCGGAAATCGGGGTTTTCGGTCCGACACTTCCTCCTGAATTCGGCGGGATAGGAATAAATAACATTGCGTACGGATTGATTATGCAGGAACTCGAACGCGGAGACAGCGGGGTAAGAAGTTTTGCGTCTGTACAATCTGCACTTGTGATGTACCCTATATATACTTTCGGAAGTGAAGAGCAAAGGAAAAAATATCTTCCGAAACTTGCTTCGGCTGAAATGATTGGTTGTTTTGGATTAACCGAACCGGACTATGGAAGCAATCCCGGCGGTATGATAACTAAAGCAGAAAAAGCCGAGGGCGGATATCTTCTGAACGGTGCAAAGATGTGGATAACTAACGGAACTCTTGCTGATGTCGCAGTAGTATGGGCAAAGCTTGACGGAAATGTCAGAGGTTTTATAGTTGAAAAAGGAACCAAGGGATTTACTGCACCGGAAATGAAAGGAAAACTTTCATTGAGGGCATCAGTTACATCGGAACTTGTATTTGAAGACTGTTTGATTCCCGAAGAAAATCTTTTACCCGGCAGCGGCGGATTAAAATCTCCGCTTAAGTGCCTGACACAAGCAAGATATGGCATTGCCTGGGGAGTTACAGGAATGGCAATGCATTGTTATGATACTGCATTGAAATATTCCCTTTCCAGGATTCAGTTCGGTAAACCTATTGCATCATTTCAGATCACGCAGGAAAAACTTGCATATATGCTGACGGAAATAACAAAAGCACAATTATTGAATTTAAGACTTGCACAGATGAAAGACTCCGGAAAAATGAGACCCCAGCAGGTTTCAATGGCAAAAAGAAATAATTGTGAAATTGCAAAAACAATTGCAAGTATGGCAAGGGAGATGCTTGGAGCAAACGGAATACTCGATGAATATCCTATTATGAGACACCTGAACAATATTGAATCAGTTAAAACATACGAAGGTACACACGAAATGCATACACTGATACTGGGCGAGGATATAACGGGGATAAGCTCTTTTGAAAATTAAAAATAAAAAGCAAGTAGGAAGTAGCTAGTAGTTAGTAGTAGTGATTAAATACAAAATAAAATGTTAATAGAATAAAATGAAAGTTTTTGCAATTCCAGTATATTATAAGAGTAATTTAATTCAAAGAATTAAAAAGCTGAGAGAGGATAAGGATCCGCGAAAAAAGGATTATTCCTCTACTAAACTGGATTTCGGTCCGGTAATTTTTTATCTGGGAAGGCATTTCGGATTTTGTTATGGTGTTGAGAATGCCATCGAAATATCTTATAAAGCCATAGCGGAAAATCCCGGCAAAAGAATTTTTCTTCTGAGTGAAATGATACATAATCCCGGTGTGAATGCAGATTTGATTTCCAGAGGAGTGAAGTTTATTATGGAAACCTCGGGAACACAGATTATTGACTGGAAAGAACTGAATCCGGATGATGTAATTATTGTTCCTGCGTTTGGAACAACTGTTGAAATACAGAACAAGATAAGTGAAATAGGCATTAATACTATAGAATATGACACTACCTGCCCTTTCGTGGAAAAAGTCTGGAATAAGGCTGCCACTCTCGGAAAATCCGATTATACAATAGTTGTTCACGGAAAACATAAGCACGAAGAAACGCGGGCTACATTTTCCCATAGCAAGGAAAAAGCTCCGACAGTTATAGTCAGGGATGCGGAGGAAACCAAACTTTTGTGCGATATCATCTGCGGGACAAGAAGCTTTGAAGAATTTTACACCTTATTTGAAGGAAAACATTCTTATGGTTTCGACCCTTCAAAGCATTTATCGAAAATCGGAGTAGTAAACCAGACAACAATGCTTGCTACGGAAACCCAATCGATTGCCGATTGTCTGAAGATAGCGATGATTAAAAAATATGGCGAAGAAAATATTAAAGAACACTTCGCCGATACCCGCGATACACTATGCTATGCAACTCACGATAATCAGAGTGCAACCTATGCACTGCTTGAACAGAATGCCGATTTAGCCGTAGTCGTAGGGGGATATAACAGTTCGAACACTTCTCATATAGTAGAACTATGCGAAGAAAAACTGAATACTTATTTTATTTCTTCGGCTGAAAAAATATTATCGAAAAATTTTATTTCCCACTATGACTTTCACAATCATAAAGAAGTAAAAACAGAAAACTTTTTACCAGAAAAAAAAGTTGTGAAAATAATTCTGACCAGCGGTGCCTCATGTCCTGATGCAATCGTGGAAGCGGTTATGCTGAAGATACTATCATTTTATGAAGGTATAAAATCTGTAGATGAAGTTTTAAACTAAAATAAGTAACTTATATTTATGAGTTTATTCGCAGCATTAAAAGTTATAATCGAATTTCTCGAAACGAATAAGATACCATATATGGTAATTGGAGGTATTGCAAATAGCATATACGGGGAACCAAGACAGACTTTTGATATAGATATTAAAATAAAAATAAATGAGCAAATAAGTCTGGTTGAACTTTTAGAAAGATTAAGTAAAATTTCTGAATCAATTCATCAAAACCCTGTTAATTTTGCAAACGAAATGAGAGTGTTTCCAATTAATATAGAAGGCACAAAAATAGATTTAATATTCGCAGATTTAAATTTCGAGAAAGAAGCAATTGATAATTCAGTTAGATACAACTATGATTCAATAGAAATAAATGTTTGCAGGCCTGAAGATTTGATTATTCAGAAATGTGTTTCTGAGAGAGAAAAAGACTGGAATGATATTAGAAATATTATTAAAATTAATATTAATAATTTGAATAAAGATTACATTCTGAAACATTGTAAAGAATTATCCGATTGGTTATCAAAAGCTGAAATTTTAGAAAAAATAAAAAAATACTTGGATGGATAACGAATTGAAGAAATATATTAATAGAATGAATAAGTATAATCAGTGGGAAGAAGAATACAAGCTGAAAAATAAACTTACCGGTGAACAAAAATTTAAGCAATATCTTGAGTTAATGGAACTCGCTTATTTAATGGTTCCAAAAGAAAGAATAGAAATGTTTTATCAGGAAAAGCTGAGTAGATTAATCAATGAAAGAAAAATGTTATTAGATGGTTATAAAAAGTTTTCAGAAAAAATTTCTTAATCTCCATAATTTCAATTCATCAAAGCATAAACAATAATATTTGTTCCCATTCTGAAAGCTTCTTCGCGCTTTTCGGGCGGGTCCTGATGCTCCTGAGTATCTGCCCATCCGTCGCTGATATTAGTCTCGTAAGTATAATACAAGCACATTCTGCCATTTCTGTAAATTGCAAATCCCTGAGGCGGCTTTCCGTCGTGCTCATGAGTTTTCGGAAGACCATTCGGGAAACTGAAATGAGAACTGTAAATTTTATGGTTAAAAGGGATTTCTTTCAATTCGTCATTAGGAAATAATTTTTTCATTTCCCTTCTGAAAGATTCATCCATTCCGTAATCATCGTCTGCATAAAGGAATCCCCCGGAATCGCAGTATTTACGTAGTCTCGCAAGTTCGATATCGGAGAAGCTGATATTACCATGACCAGTCAAAATAATAAAAGGATAATTGAATATCTCGTCGGAGTTTACGTCAACGGAGTAAAAGTCCGGTTCACCGACATCAATTGTAGTATTTTGTTTGAGGTACTTCATCATATTGATTTCTGCAGATGGGTCATTATACCAGTCACCTCCTCCTGCATATTTTAACCTTGCAAGTTTGAACGTGGATGTACCTTTGATTTCTTTTCCGGATTGCGGAAACAGAAGACCGGTAAGGATTATTACCGAAGAAAATATTAAAATATATTTTTTCATCCGAAATAATTTAAAGAAATTTTCAGTAATATAACAGAGAATATTTATCACTGACTGAAATTACTCGGAATCATAAAATATTTTTAACCCAACCCATAGATTTATCTGTGAGGATAAGTAACGAACAAATCTAACCGTTTCAACGGTTTATCATAATGAATTTTTTTAATAATCGGATTTTTAAACGTAAATTACAGTTTTGAGTAACTTCAGTAACGAATTCAAATAAATCGATCGATTAAAGATTAACACATTTAATTTTTTTTAGCTTTTATACAATTAGCTTTATGTTTATTTTGCATATACGGATTTAATTTTATTAGCGGCAATAGCACCGTAATTTGTTCAATGCTCAACAAAAAGATTCAAGATAAAGGTAAAATAATAATAAGAAACGAAGACATTAAATTTTCCGAACTTGCCGATAACATACCGGGAGTTATATATTTAGCCAAAAATGACCTTCGCTTTTCAATAATTTACATAAATAAATATATTGAAAAATTAACAGGATATTCACCTGATTTATTTCTGAAAAAAAAGATGTATCTCGTTGACCTCTTTCACCCGGATGACATTGAACAAATAATGGAAAAACTTAATGAGGCAATCAACAAAAAGGGAAGTTTTAATATAATTTACAGGGTACGGACCAAGAAAGGAAAATATATTTTAGTAGAAGACAGGGGAGTTTGTATGTTTGAGAATGATAAGCTTATTTACATACAGGGATTCTGGCATGAGTTTTCCGAAAAAAGAAAAATTGAAAAAGCATTAAGTGTAAGTGAAGCCAGATACAAAAATCTTGTAGAAAATGAACCTGTATCCGTTACAAGGTTAAGACTTAAAGATAAAAATTATGAAACCGTAAATAAGGAATTCACGAGGCAATCCGGATACACGCTTGATGAGTTTAATTCTCTTTCTGACCAGGAACTGATTGAAATGATTTATTCTGATGACAGATACAGGATTTTTGATTTTTTTAGTACATGGCAGAAAGAAGGATATCAGGGATTAAAAAAAATAGAGTACCGTATAATAAATAAAAACAAGCAAATTGTATGGCTTGAGACTTACCTTTATTCCGAATTCAACGAGAAAGGCACCATTGAGTTTCTGAATCAAATTTGCATTGATATCACCGAAAGGAAAAAAACTGAAGAAGCTCTCCAGACAAGCGAACACAGATACAAAACATTTATTGAGCAGACAAGTGACGGTATTTTTAGAATTGAATTTGAAAAACCGTTTCCCGTTGGACAGGATTTTAATAAATTTGTCTCTCATTTTTACAAATTCGCATATATTGCCGAGTGTAATAAATCCTTTGCGAAAATGTGCGGTTATGAACAAGAATCTGATATTGAGGGAAAGAAAATTTTAGAGATGCACGGGAGAGACGATGTTCCGGAAAATATCGGTATGTTGAAAGACTTATACAACCATAATTTCAGAGTCGAGCAGGTGATGTCTAAGGAAATTGATAAAGATAATAACACAAAATATTTTCTTAATAATTCATTTGGAGTAATAAAAAATAACTTACTCTTCACTTTTTGGGGCTCCCAGATAGACATTACGAACACTATAAAAGTAGAAGAACAGTTAAAATACGCAAAAGAAAAAGCAGAGGAGCTAAGCCGGGCTAAAAGTTCATTCCTTGCGAATGTCAGCCATGAGATCAGAACTCCTATGAACGGAATTTCCGGAATGATACAACTTCTTGAAATGACCGACCTTGTAAAGGAACAGAAGGATTATATTAAACTACTTCGTTACTCATCGGATATCCTTACGAATCTGTTAAATAACATTCTTGATTTTTCGAAAATCGAATCCGGGTTTGAGAAGTTAGATTTACAAACCTTTCATCTCGGAATTTTTCTGAGCCGTATTTTTAATATATACAAGATTGAAGCAGAAAATAAAAATCTCGAATATATTCTGGATTTCAAAAATGATTTGAATTTCAATGTAGTGGGTGATTCGCAAAAGATTGAGCAAATATTATCTAATCTTATTTCGAATGCAATTAAATTTACAAAATCGGGACATGTTATAGTTTCCACTGAAGGGAAATTTATTTCCGGAACAAAACTTACACTTTTGATTACGGTATCGGATACGGGTATAGGAATACCCGAAGATAAATTTGATATTTTATTTGAGAGTTTTAAACAACTTGATGATTCAATCAACAAACTATACAAGGGTACCGGACTTGGGCTATCTATTGTGAAAAAACTAACTGAACTGATAAGAGGGAAAATTACCCTGGAAAGTAAAAAAGGTACCGGAAGCCGCTTCATCTTTGAAATTCCTCTGGAAATTAAAAATACAAGTTTAGATAACCGGTATAAAGATAAAGGTAAAAGAAATATTCTTGTTGTTGAAGATGATATTATTAATCAAAAATTATTCAGAAGCTTGCTTTTAGACAAAGGATTTGATATTGATGTAATAGACGATGGAGATAAGGCATTTGAATTATACTGTGAAAACAAATATGATTTAATAATAATGGATGTTCATCTTTTCGGAAGTAACGGTATCACAGCTACAGAACTGATAAGAAAGAATGAAGAGAAATCAGGAAAAAGAATACCGATAATCGGTTTCTCTGCATATACAAATGAAAACGAGATTGCCGAATGTATGAAAAGCGGAATGGATGAATATGTACCAAAGCCTTTTGGCAGAGCATTTTTTTACGAAATAATCAATAAATATTTAAAATAATATTACAATAAATTTAAAAATTTAATTTATCAAAATGGAAAATAATATGAAATCATATGAAGAGGAAAGAAATACCTTTTCTTGGAATATTGCGGAAAAAGAACTTGGCTATAAAAAGGGAGACGTGATAAATATCGGTGAATACTGTACAGACCGGATATGCCGCCTCGGAAAAGGTGACAAACTTGGATTTGTATGGGAAGGGCACGCAGGTGATGTAAAAGAGTTTACGTTTAATGATATGAGAATTTATACGAATACTATCGCTGCATATCTGAAAAAAGTCGGATTGAATCCCGGCGAAAGGATTTGTTTGTTTATGGATAAGGTTCCGGAATTATATCTTGGGTTTTTAGGAATCTTAAAGATGGGCGGAATAGCACAACCGCTGTTTTCCGCGTTTGGCTCTGAATCACTCCTTACCAGACTTGAAGATGCTCAAACTTCTGCTGTTCTTGTGCAGAAAAAGCACCTTCAGAAAGTGAGGAATATCGTAAAAGATTTACCTTGTTTAAAAACCATTATTGTGGTTGATGATGACGGCAGCAAACCATTAAAAGAAAAAGAGGTTGCACTCAATATTTACAAAGAAGAAAAAGTTGAAAATTTTGATATCTATCCTTCCACAGCTGAAACTCCTTCCGTTCTTCATTACACTTCCGGAACAACCGGTAAACCGAAAGGAGCACAGCATGTTCACTACTCCTTAATATCCCAATATATAACTGCAAAATATGTGTTAGACCTGCACGACGATGACAGATACTGGTGCACTGCAGACCCGGGTTGGGTAACAGGGACTTCATATGGTATCATTGGTCCTTGGGCAAATGGAGTTACTCAATACGTTATGGATAAAGGGTTTATGGCGGAAAACTGGTACGGCTTTTTAGAAAAATATAAAATAACGGTATGGTATTCTGCCCCTACTGCCATCAGGTCACTGATGAAAGAGGGAGATGAAATTGTCAAGAAATTTGATCTGTCAAACTTAAGACATCTGGCAAGCGTGGGAGAACCATTAAACGCAGAAGCGGTTATATGGTCAGAAAAAGTTTTCGGTATAGCATTTCACGATACTTTCTGGCAAACAGAAACAGGGAGTATTATGGTAAGCAACTACCCGGGAATGAAAATAAAACCGGGTTCAATGGGTAAGCCCTTCCCGGGAATTACAGCTACCGTAGTTGATTTAAAAACTTTTCTGCCGCTTGAGAAAAGAGGTGTTGTTGGTATGATTGCCGCAAAGCCCGGCTGGCCTGCGATGTTCAGGACTTACTGGAATAATGAAATTACTTATCAAGGCAAGTTTAAAAACGGCTGGTATCTCTGTGGCGATCGGGCAAGCATTGATGAAGAAGGTTACTATTGGTTTGTAGGAAGAGATGATGACGTTATCAATACTGCGGGACATTTAGTCGGTCCTTTTGAAATTGAATCTGCTTTGCTGGAACATCACGCAGTAGCAGAATCCGCAGTTGTGGGTAAACCTGACCCCGTGAATATGGAAGTTGTAAAAGCGTTCATCGCTCTTAAGCCTGAATTCAAACCGGATAAGATGCTGGAACTAGACATTATGAATTTTATAAGAAAAAAATTGTCACCGCTTGCAATGCCTCAGGAAATTGAATTTGTAAATTCACTCCCGAAAACAAGAAGCGGAAAAATTATGAGACGTGTATTAAGAGCAAAAGAATGGGGCGAAGAAATCGGAGATATATCAACTCTTGAAAATGATATGTAATTGAAGAAAGAACAAATTTTAAAACGTAAAGGTAAAATAAATTATGAAAATAAAATCTTATGCTTCACATAAAAAAGGTGAGGAACTTAAACCATACGAATTCGAGGCTGAAGAACCGGGAAGATTTGGAATAGAAATAAAAATATCGCATTGCGGAATTTGCCACAGTGATATCCATATGATAGATAACGACTGGATGATGTCCGGATATCCGTTGGTTCCGGGACACGAGATAATAGGAGTTGTCACAAAAATCGGAGAAGACGTGAAAGGTTTAATGATAGGGCAGAGGGTAGGAGTCGGGTGGCAATCAGAAAGCTGCCACGTATGCGAATGGTGCAGTTCCGGTATGGAAAACCTTTGCAGTGAAAACAAAGGAACGATTGTCGGAAGACACGGGGGTTTTGCTGATTTCATAATCACTGATTCAAGATTTGCATTTCCGATCCCCGAAAAGATGGATTCCGAAACGACTGCTCCCCTGCTTTGCGGAGGTATTACGGTGTATTCCCCATTAAGATTTTTCGGAGCGAAACCAAAAGATAAGATAGGGGTGATTGGAATCGGCGGACTCGGACACCTTGCGATTCAATTTGCAAAAGCAATGGGTTGTGAAGTGACTGCATTTTCTTCTTCACCGGATAAAGAAGCGGAAGCTAAATCTTTTGGCGCGGAAAATTTTATCAGCAGTAAAGACGGCAATGCTCTCAAAAAAACAGCGGGTAAACTTGACTTCATTATCTCCACTGTGACTGCAAATCTAGATTGGATACCTTTTGTTATAGCATTAAAACCAACCGGAAGACTCAATTTCGTAGGTGCTTCAGTCGGAAACCTTGATATACCTGTTGGTATGCTTCTTCAGTATAAATCTGTTAGCGGAAGTATGATAGGGGGACGTGCTATGATAGCCGAAATGCTGGAATTTGCATCAAGGAATCATGTCAAAGCAAAAACGGAACTTTTTGCATTCGCTGATGTGAATAAAGCAATTAAAAAAGTAAGAGATAATACTATAAGATATAGAGCGGTATTAAAAATATAAGCAGTAATTTATTACATAAATCTAAAATTAAATTTATATACTTTAAATAATATTTCATTAAATCTTAAAACGGAGAAACAAAATGGTAAAAGATGCAATCCTCGAATATGTAAAAGGAGAATACCTTGAAGAAGGTGATGACAGAGAATTAACCTTCGATACGCCTCTTATTTCCGGAGGAATCGTAGATTCCTTCTCAATGGTATCACTTAAAGTGTTTTTAGAAACCAAGTATAACATTTCGATACCGGATGCAAAGGCAACACCGGAAGCATTTGACAGTGTGAATAATATTGTCGCATTACTGAAAGATTTTAACATAGAATAAAAATTTCAGCGCCCTCTACTTAAACGGAAGGCGCTATAAACAAAGGAGGTATCATGGCATTTAGAACTGAAGACAGAAATATTTTTAAAACACAAATTGAAGATTTAAAATCCGCAGGTATTTTTAAGGAAGAGCGTGCTATATGCTCGCCACAGGATTCTGAAATTATAGTAGAATTCCCTATCGGCTCCGAAAAGAAAACCGTAATTAATATGTGCGCTAATAACTATCTCGGGCTCTCTTCCCATCCAGATGTAGTGAAAGCAGCACACGACGGTCTTGACGTAAGAGGATATGGAATGTCTTCCGTAAGATTTATTTGCGGAACCCAGGACATACACAAACAACTCGAACAAAAGCTTACGGAATTTCTCGGGACAGAAGATACAATTCTTTTCCCGTCCTGTATGGATGCAAATGCAGGAGTGTTCGAAGCAGTGCTTACAGAAGAAGACGTGATGATTGCGGACAGGCTCGTTCACGCTTCCATAGTCGACGGTATGCGTCTTTGCAAAGCACAGCAGGATACATTTAAGCATTCGGATATGGCGCATCTCGAATCTAAACTTCAGCTTCATCAGAATAAAAGATTAAGACTCGTTATCACTGACGGTGCATTCTCTATGGACGGCGATTTGGCAAAGCTCGGCAAAATTGTTGAACTCGCAGAGAAATATAATTCGATGGTATTCGTTGACGATTCACACTCATCAGGATATATCGGAAAAACGGGAAGAGGTACTCATGAATATTTTAATGTGGTGGGAAAAATTGATATTATAACAACAACTCTGGGTAAAGCACTCGGAGGAGCGTCCGGGGGATGCGTATCCGGCAGAACAGAAATCGTTGAAATGTGCAGACAAAAAGGAAGACCTTATCTCTTTTCAAATACTGTCGCTCCTGTCATTGTTGAAGGTGCATTGAAAGTGCTCGATATTATTTCGAAATCAACCGAAAGAAGGGATAAGCTGGAAAAGAGCACAGAGTTCTGGAGAAAAGGGCTGACCGAAGGCGGGTTGATTATTAAAGAAGGTGAAACAGCAATCGTTCCTGTAATGCTTTTCAATGCAAAGCTTTCTCAGGATTTCGCAAAGGATTTATATACTGAAGGTATTTATGCGGTAGGATTCTTCTTCCCTGTTGTTCCGAAAGGACAGGCAAGGATCCGTACTCAGCTTTCAGCAGCTCATGAAATGCATCATCTGGAAAAGGCATTGGCAGCATTCCTGAAAGTCGGAAAGAAGTATAATATACTTCATAAGACTAAACAGGAAGTAATTGATATATACGGCGCATAAAAGAAGTTAAAAAGTAGAAATTGACAGGTTACAAGTTTTCTTGTAGCCTGTTTTTTTATCAAGAAAATATATAACCAATCATAGCGGTGATTATTTAAAGATTTTTAAGGTGATGGAGAGACTCTTTTCCTGACTAATTCCTTCTTCCTATTAATATCCTCAAATTGTAATTGCTTTTTAATTTTAATCTTTTTATGTTTCGATAAAGAACGAAATGAACACACTAAATCAATACGAAAAAATTTTTAAGGCTTTATCGGATAAAAGCCGTCTCCGTATTTTAAAAATGCTTATCATTAAACCGCTTTGCGTTTGCGAGATAACGGAAATTCTGAAATTGGCAACATCAACAGTTTCAAATCATCTGAGTATATTATCGGATACTGGCTTCGTTATTGGAGAAAAGGATGGTAAATGGATAAATTATAAAATAAATCCTCATCCTAAGGATAATGTTGTTTCGAGCGCTTTACTATTTGTGCAACTGCAAATTGAAGATGATGAACTTATAAAAAGCGACAGAAAGTTGATTGAAAGTGTTGACAGAAAAATTTTATGCTGTAAATAATGAAACTTTCATTTCGTTATATCGTAAAATGAACTAACAAAAATTAAAATTTAAAAACCAATGGAAAACAGCGAATCAATAAAAAAAATTGTAAAAGAAAAATATGGAGAAATCGCTTTACAATCCAAAACCGTTAGTGAATCATCCTGCTGTGGAACCGGAAGTTGTACAGGTGTTGATTACTCGGTTTTTGCCGAAGACTATTCAAAATTACAGGGATATAATCCTGATGCAGATTTAGGGCTCGGATGCGGATTGCCCACAGAATTTGCTCTGATTAAAAAAGGTGATACTGTATTAGACCTCGGCTCTGGAGCGGGTAATGATGCTTTTGTTGCCAGAGCTATTACCGGAGAAAAAGGAACAGTTATAGGGATAGATTTTACTGACGAGATGATAAACAAATCTCGTGAAAATGCTGAGAAATTAGGTTTTAATAATGTTGCATTCCGTTTTGGTGATATAGAAAAAATGCCGGTTACTGCAAATGTTGCAGATGTAATTATAAGTAATTGTGTCCTGAATCTTGTTCCGGATAAAGTAAAAGCATTTAAGGAAATTTACCGCGTGTTAAAACCCGGAGGTCATTTTTCAGTATCCGATATCGTTGCCACAGGAGAACTGCCGCAATCGATTAAGTCAGGTGCAGAACTATATGCAGGATGTGTTTCCGGTGCAATTGAAAAATCTGAATATCTCGGGATAATAGAAGATACGGGCTTCGTGAATTTAAAAATACAAAAAGAACGGGTAATAGAAATTCCTGATGAAATTTACCTTAAATTTATTTCAGATGATGAACTCAAAAAGTTTAAAGAGTCAGGCGTGAATCTTGTGAGTATAAACGTATATGCTGATAAACCTGAAACCTCCTGTGAGCCGGGAATGGGGTGTTGTAATTAATCAAATAAATTTTCAAGAGTATGAAACTTAATGATAAAACAAAAGAATTAATAGCTATCGGGGCATCAATATCAGCTAACTGTCAGCCCTGTCTTGATTATCATCTTAATAAAGCTCTGGAATACGGAGCGGATGAATCAGAAATATCAGAAGCAATTAATGTAGGAACACTTGTAAGAAGAGGTGCTGCTTCAAAGATGGATAAATTTGTTTTGACATTAAACAAAAAGGCACAGAATAAATCAACCGTGCCCGACGCAGAGTGCGGATGCGGGGATAAATAAAAATAAAATATTAAGTAAGTGGAAAAAACCAGACTTCTATTTGTCTGTATTCACAATAGCGCCAGAAGCCAGATGGCAGAAGCATATCTGAATTTTTTGGGAGGAGATAATTTTTTCGCCGAGAGTGCCGGTCTCGAACCGGGAGTTCTGAATCCCCTTGTAGTTAAAGTAATGCAGGTAGACGGCATTGATATCGCAGGAAATAAAACAAAGAGCGTATTTGATTTTTTGGAAAATGGAAAATGTTTCGATTATATAATTACAGTATGCGATGAAACCTCCGGAGAAAGATGTCCTTATTTTCCGGGAAATGGGAAAAGAATGCATTGGACATTTGATGACCCATCCTCTTTAACGGGAAACGAAGAAGAAAAACTTGAAAGAATAAGAATTATCAGAAATAACATAAAAGAAAAAATAAAAGAGTTTATTAAAAATAATTAAAAAACATGGTAACAATACGTGTATTAGGAGCGTGCTGTTCAAGATGTGAAGAACTCGAAAAAATGTGCTTCAACGTTCTTGCCGAAAATAATATTGATGCCGATATACAGAAAATTTCAGATATGAAAATAATTGCAGGCTACGGAGTTATGTCAACTCCCGGACTTGTAATCAATGACAAAGTTTATTGCAGCGGTAAACTTCCGACGAAATCAACACTTATTCACTGGATAATGAAGAATAATATATAATGGACGACAATAACAAGAAATTTTATTATTATCTTTTATTTATTCCTGCATTAATAGTAATATATTTTAATCTTGAATGGATTGCAAACGGTATCGTTTATAGTTTATTTAATCTTGACCCTCAGGCACCATTTACCGCTGCGATTTACTTTTTCATATATGAGGTTCCTAAAGTATTAATACTTCTTATAATAATTGTTTTCTTCATCGGAATAATACGCTCATTTTTCTCTCCGGAAAAGACTAGAAAGAAACTTGAAGGCAAGCCCTTATTCCTTGGAAATGTTCTCGCAAGCATGCTCGGGATTGTAACGCCTTTCTGCTCCTGTTCGGCAGTACCGCTGTTTATCGGTTTTGTAGAAGCCGGAATTCCGCTTGGTGTAACTTTTTCATTTTTAATAGCTGCACCTATGATAAACGAGATTGCTGTTATTTTGCTTTTTGGATTATTCGGATGGAAAACAGCCCTGATATATGTTTCCACAGGCTTGATAATTGCAATTACAGCCGGTTTTGTTATAGGAAAATTAAAACTCGAACGGTTTGTGGCAGATTGGGTATATGAAATTAAAAGTTCAGGAACAGAATTACCTGAGGAAAAGATGAAATTTCCTGACAGATTATCATATGGTTTCGCTGCTGTCAAAGATATAGTTTCAAAGGTATGGCTTTATGTAGTAATAGGTATCGCTGTCGGTGCGGGTGTTCACGGGTATGTTCCTGAAAATTTCATGGCTTCTATTATGGGAAAATCTGTGTGGTGGTCTGTTCCTGTTTCCGTATTAATAGGTATTCCGTTATATTCTAATGCTGCCGGTATAATTCCGATTGTTCAGGCACTGCTGGAAAAAGGTGCATCACTCGGAACGGCACTTGCTTTTATGATGGCGGTTATCGGACTTTCTTTACCTGAAGCAATTATTCTGAAAAAAGTTTTAAAATTACCTCTTCTATTTATTTTTTTCGGAGTAGTGGGGGTAGGAATTATTATTGTTGGGTACATTTTTAATTTTATTTATTAAAAATATTATGGAAAAAGTATCGAAAAAATTATCTTTTCTTGACAGATATCTGACACTTTGGATATTCGTTATAATGTTTTCAGCGGTCTTAACAGGATATTTCTTACCTGGAATAGTAAATTTCTGGAATTCATTTCAGTCCGGTACAACGAATATTCCTATCGCTATCGGATTAATTTTAATGATGTATCCGCCATTAGCAAAAGTACATTATGAGGATCTTGGGAAAGTTTTCAAAGACTATAAAATTTTAGCACTGTCTCTTATCCAGAATTGGATAATCGGTCCTATTCTTATGTTCGTCCTTGCAATAATATTCCTGCAGGATTACCCTCATTATATGGCGGGATTGATATTGATAGGGCTTGCAAGATGCATCGCTATGGTAATTGTCTGGAATGAACTTGCAAAAGGGGATACTGAATATGCCGCGGGATTAGTTGCTTTCAATTCTGTTTTTCAGGTTTTGTTTTTCTCGGTGTATGCTTATATTTTTTTGACAGTGCTTCCTGAACTGTTCGGACTTAAATCATTTGCTGTTAATGTTACTATCAGACAAATTGCAGAAAGCGTTTTTATTTATCTTGGAATTCCATTCATTGCCGGAATGCTGACAAGACTTATTCTGGTAAAGTTAAAAAGCAAAGAATGGTATCATACAAAATTTATTCCTAAAATAAGTCCGATTACTTTAATTGCTCTGCTCTTCACAATTTTTGTAATGTTCTCAATGAAAGGTGAAATGATTATTAAAATTCCCCTGGATGTTATAAGAATTGCAATACCGCTTGTTTTATATTTTGTCATTATGTTTTTTGTTTCATTTTTCATGGGAAAGAAAATCGGAGCAGATTATTCCAAGACTGCAACATTATCATTCACTGCGGCGAGCAATAACTTTGAACTCGCAATAGCGGTAGCAGTTGCAGTGTTTACAATAAATTCAGGTGAGGCATTCGCCGCCGTTATAGGTCCTCTTGTGGAAGTGCCTGTATTAATCTCTCTGGTAAATGTAGCTCTATGGATTCAGAAAAAATATTTTAAAACAGTTGAAGAAGGAAATATTAAATCCCCTGACCTTTGTCCTTAATATAAAAATATGATAAATAAAACATCAATATTATTTTCTTTCATACTATTTTTCGTAATACTCACAGGCTGCGGAAAAAAGGATAAAGTGAAAACAAATAATAATTCCGAAGTAAAATATACAGCATATTATTTTCATCCGACAGCGAGATGTGAAAGCTGTATAAACCTTGAAAATTATATTAAAGAGCTTATAGAAACAAAATATTTAAGTTCGGGATTCAGATTTAAAGAAGTAAATATAGAGCAAAAAGAGAATGAACATTACAGAAAGGATTTTAACCTGCTGTTCAGCTCTGTTATCATTGAAAATTCGGAGAATAAAAAGTGGAAAAATCTTGACTCCATCTGGTCATATACAAATAACAAAATAAAATTTTTCGAATATACGGAAAAGGAAATAAATCAATTTATAAATAATTAAAACTATGAATATAAAAATACTCGGCGTCGGCTGTTCACGCTGTAAGAAACTCGAACAGCAGGTAAGGGATTTGGTTGCAAAGAATAATATTAATACTGAAATCGAAAAAGTGACAGATATTCAGGATATGATTAAATACGGCATTATGGCTACACCGGGGCTTGTCATAAATGAAAAATTAAAATCAAGCGGAATACTTCCTAAAGATGAACAAATATTAAACTGGATAAAGGAGGAAATCAATTAATGAAAACAATTAAAATTTCTATTTTTTTATTGTTTGTATCCGTTATTTTAATTTCATCCTGTAAAAAGAACGATGTAAAAAGCGAACAAAAAACAACTTCCGGAAAACAATCAGTCAGTCAGGATTATAAAATTGAATTTGTCGAACTTGGCTCTGTGAACTGCATACCTTGCAAAAAAATGCAGCCGGTTATGGCTTCAATAGAGAAAAAATATGCGGGACAGGTGAAAGTTACATTCCACGACGTATGGAAAGATGATGCACCTGCAAAAAAATATGGGATTGATTTAATACCCACACAGGTATTTCTTGACGCAGGCGGAAAAGAACTTATGCGTCACCAGGGATTTTTCCCGGAAGAGGATATTGATAAATTTTTACAATCGCAGGGATTGAATATTTCAAACTAATAATATGATTGATTCTATATTTAATTTTCTCAGCTCTGCTCTCACGGACAATCCATACACTGCCGTTTTTGCATCATTCGGATGGGGTATAGTAAGTGTTCTTCTAAGTCCCTGCCACCTCTCTGGTATTCCATTAGTAATTGGATTTATTAGTTCTCAGGGTGAAATCACATTAAAAAGGACGTTTAAAATTTCTCTTGTTTTCGGTGCAGGAATTTTAATCACGATAGCGTTAATTGGGTTAATTACTGCAATAATAGGAAGGCTAATGGGAGATGTCGGCGTTATTGGTAATTACATTGTTGCTATTGTTTTTTTTGTAATCGGATTATATCTGATGGATATAATAAAACTTCCCTGGGATGGTGCAGGCGTAAAGACGACTAAACAAAAAGGAGTTCTTGCCGCATTAATACTTGGTCTTTTGTTCGGGATTGGTCTTGGTCCCTGCACATTTGCATATATGGCGCCTGTACTCGGAGTTGTATTTCAGGTTGCAAAAACGAATATCATTTATTCCATAATATTACTTCTTGCTTTTGGAATCGGGCATATTTTAGTAATAGTTACGGCAGGAACATTATCAAAGAAAGTCCAGCAATATCTAAACTGGACGGAAAAATCAAAAGCAACTACATACATCAAACGCATCTGCGGAGCTTTGGTAATACTTGGTGGTTTTTATATGATTTATAATAATATGTGACTATTTTAACGCTGCCCTATTATAAACGACCACATCGAAATGCTTCCATCTTGAAATCTCTTTATCGATGTGGCGGAAAACAAACTTCGTTTTCTCCGTGATGAAAGTTCAATGGATTTTATTGTTTGTTCTGCATTACTGCAGAGATTATGCAGGCAAAAATGGCAGCCATTTTTAGACCGTTATCTTCAGTTCTCATCCTATCTTCGATGCTCCAGTCCTTCCACGCATCATTTCCTCCAAATTTTGACCTCACTCTTATTTCCCCTCTTTGACCGTAAATGCGCCATTCTTTCCACGCATCATCTCCCGAATAAACAGTGCCCGCATATAAACTTGTATTATAATCGTAAATGTCCCAGTCCCGCCAGGCATCATTTCCGGAATATCTTGTTCTGATATAGCCTGAGGAATTCTGAAAATCAAACCGCCATTCCTTCCAGGCATCATCATCAGAAAACATCGTCCGTATTGAACCTTCAAAGCTTCCTATAACCACACGCCATTCCTTCCACGAATCATTGCCGGAAAAAATTGTATTAAGATTGCCGATATTATTTTCCGTCCTGATGCTCCAGTCCCGCCAGGCATCACTGCCGGAAAACTTCGTTGACATATCCGTAAAAATAATATCTTGCCCGAACATCACAAGCGGTAAAAACATCAGAAAGAAGAGAGAATATAATTTTTTCATAGATTTATAAATTTATAATATACTACAAAAAGTCTTTATAGAAATCTAATTATTATACACAAAATACAGGCGTGCAGTTCCTTACGAACCGGAACACCGGTAAAACTGAATATTGAATATTGAATTTCTTAATAATACAGTACTAATAAAAGCACATTGTAACATATACTGCAAAACGCTTTTCCCGCAAGATGTTCTTTATGCTGCCTTTGTCTTCATAGAAGCCAGTGCGTTAGCTTTGCTCAACAGCCAGGCTTTATAAACAAGCATATCTGCAGTTTTTATACTATCCGTTAATGATTCGAAATATGTTTTATTCCTGTTGTTGATAAAGTTAATGAGCTTTTCAGTGTAATGTATAAAATTCCTGTAGTATACCTTATTTTCTTTCGATACAACACCACTTCCTCTGATAAATAATTTATAAGATTCAATCGCATTTCTAACGGTTTCATAATTCCCGAGTTCATAATGCACCATAATATTTAAATTCTTATAATCCAGTTTTGCATTTGGCGCTTCAGGATTCACTTTTGACATATACCTCAATGTATCGGTAAACTGATTTCTGTTAAATGCAACCCGCGCAAAACCAAGATTTTTAAGATCATTTTTGAAATCAGGATATAATCTGTTAGAATATATTTTAATGAATTTCTCAGCCCAGGCATATTTTTTGTTTCTGATTGCAAAATTTACAATGTTTCGGAATAAAGGTATCGGCAGGTAGAGCGAGTTTTCCGTCTCATAATATTTTTTGGAAAGGAATAAATCATACAAACGGAACAGTTCTTTTTTAGAAAATTCATCTTCCGGATTTACTCTTTGCTTTAATTCACAGAAGTTTATAAGATTTCCAAACAATATATTTTTTTCGCTTGTTCTGAAATATTTAGCATTTGCCGTTAAAAGTTTCTTGCATTTATTATAATATCTCAAGTCCATTTTGCCGGAAAATGCCTTGAAAAGATTAAAATAAATATCATAGACATAATAATAATCGTTCACTTTATCTTTCAGGAATTCTTTAAGGTAAAAATTATCTATGCCGTCAAAGAATTTTACAAGAAATTTATAAAGCGAATCTCGTTCTTCGGTATCTTTGTAATTAGCCTGCATAGTCTGCAAATTGAGGTAATAAGATACCATTTTCATCGTGAAGTAGAGGAAAAGGTATTTACTTGCTGTTACAAGGTAAAGAATAAGCGAGTTCACATTCAATTTCTTCGAAAGATTCTTGCTAATGTATGAATAATTGAGCTTATCCGTTTCTAGATTCAGTTTATTTATAAAATATCTTTCGTCTATATAATTCTCACTGCCGAATTTTTCCTCGAATTCATTTACACTGTTTTCGAACAATTTTGAAAGTGACCGGGACTGGAGTTCGTCACGCAGGTAATTATGCGTGCTGATTTCATCCTTATCCAGATTTATCTGTCTCAGGAAATCAAGGGCATATTTTTCCAGATCGGCGAGAAGTCTCCTCATTGTGACGGAATTATATGGGATATGAGGACTGACTTTGAAATGTAAATTTTTATAACTAAATTCAGCAGAATTATAAAAAGGGGAAAAGTTTATAATTTCAGCATATAATCGTTGTATTTTGCGGCTTCTGTTAAAATAAGGAGAAGCAAGATATATATTAAATTTTTTTATCTCATCCGCAGAGAATGATTTAAGTATATCTATTATTTTATTTTTCATAAATTTTTGCCCTTTCCGGCTAAGCAACATTTTTAAAGAAATTTATGACCTAATATAAGTGATATTTTTATAAAAATCAACATATTACAAAAAAAATAGACTTTTTTCATAAAATAAAAAGCAACTTTTTATAAAAAAATTATTTGCTTAATTAAATTAATCTTATTAATTTTACACAAGAAAATTAAATAACTTAAAAAATATTAAAATAAATTAAACAGGAGAAATCGAAATGAAAAAATTAATTGTAACTTTATTTGCATTCTTAGCAATTTTATTCTCAACTTTTACTTTCAGCAGCACTGCGGTTCTGGCGAAAAATGATGTTACCATCACCGACCCGGGAGATGTATTTACCTATGTAAGAGTTTATGAAAATGGTGCATGGCTTATTTATGTATATAATCCCGGTGGAAAAGTTGTTCATATATGGGTAGAATCCTTAGAATAATTTAAATTTATCATATTTAATTAACCATTTAATTTAATTCGATTATGACAAATTCCCATTTATACGGCCCCTTTAAATTGGAACTATCGACTATCGACAAAAAAGTACCGAAGGGTATCGTAGGGAATTTCCTCCTCGGGGAAAGCACCAGCGAAACAAATGGCTTCTCAGTCCTTTCTCTTGGACGCTCTGATACTGACCTGAACCAGGAATTGAAGAAATACGTTGGCAATTATCACCACTTTCAGTTCAGTTATGCATTCAGCAAGTATGACGCTTTTTTCCTCGAATGCACGCATTATCATGTATTCAGGGAACTTGCAATAGACATACAGGAAAAAGAGCATCCTAAAGCACCCGAAGGTTGCAATTGGTTCTGTCCGGTTTGCGGAAAATGATAATCGATGTTCCGCAGGTGTTAAAATACCTGCAAAGTTTCAGAAAATTAGTTTTGACCAAATTTACAGGTCAGGTTATTTGATAAAAGTTTAGTTCTTATATTTCTCCTGAAAGTAATTAAAAAGTTAACTAACTTGGATTTTAGTTTTAACAATTTGTAAATAAAGATATGCGAAGGTTTCACTTAAGATTTTTGCTCATAACTCCTGTTTCTTCAGGTTCGATCATTCGCATATTGTTACGCTTCATATTAATAGTATATTCTTTTTTCTTTATAATTAAGAAAGAGTTCAAAATTCAGAGTTTAATTATATCATATTAATTAAAAGACGATTTTTAAGGGCTGGGACGATATTAAGAATCCTCAATGGAAATTCACATTCCTATAACTTATAACGCAGATCGTTCCGCCCTTAAATATTTAAAAGGGTTAAGAAAACTGCACCGCTAAAGGCAGTAAAGAAACAAAAGCCGCCTTCACAAATTTTCCGGGAAAAGTCAATATCAGATATTCCATCCCTTAAAGAGATGAAACATCTGATATACTATTTATCATGCTATTTTGCTTTTCCGTACATTTTACCTGCACCGAAATCAATTGCTACGCATTCCTCGTCCCCGAGGACCCAGGCATCGTGTCCCGGAGGAATTACTGCTGCATCACCGGGTCCGGTCTCCTTTTGAGTTCCGTTATCCATTTTTATCATCATTCTTCCGGAAACAATATAGTTTACGTGAGGCGCAAGGCAGCTATCCGTACCAACAGTCGGTTTTACACATTCCGACCATTTCCATCCCGGCTGGAATATGGCTCTCATTATTGTTTCACCGCCGAGATTTATTACTTCGATTTTCGTTTTGGGCATTTTCCGGGTTTCATCCGGAGTGGATAGATTTTTCACAAACATATGGTTCTCCTTTTATAGTTTATTAAAAAGTTAATTAGATGACATAACAAATTCTTTACTATATTAATTCACAAATAAAAAAACTCACCCGGTAAGAGAAGTTAATAAGTTTAAAGGTTAAAAAGTTAAATGGCGAACAAAACCTGAACCATGATTCATAAGATTCAATGATTGACAGGATTATCTTAACTGATACATTAATAACTACCCCTTTTTATACCTCTATTAATAAAAAATATTTTTCTGTGATTCACTAGACAAAAAGATATGTTTTATTTATTAAATAATATTAATAACTTAGAATCAAGTAATCGTTGTCCAATATAAATCAGTTACTTCAGCCATATTGTTGGAAATACAGAAATATTACCATATCTTTAATCATTTCTTAATTCACAATCACATTTAAAAAATCATAGTATTATATGAAAAATCTGAATAGACGCGATTTTTTAAAGACAGCAGCTATCGGAGTTTCAGCCGCTACTCTCGGCGCCTCATCTGTTAAAGGAGCCGATAAGATACTTTCAGAAGATAGAATCGGTACTCGTTGATACTGATGTTTGTGTGGGATGCCGTCACTGTGAATGGGCATGCCGTGTTGCACATGATTACCTACTCCAGATCTTGATAACTACGCCGACAATTCTGTTTTTAAAGAATACAGACGCACAGATTCGAATTCATTAACAGTAGTCAATGAATTCGAAAACGAAAAAAACCCTCTGCTCCCGATACGCGTAAAATTTCAATGCTGCATTGTGAACGTCCGGCATGTGTTTCTGCCTGTATAGTTGGTGCATTATCAAAACTTGAGGATGGAAGTGTGGTTTGGGATGACAGTAAATGTATCGGGTGCAGGTATTGCATGGTCGCCTGTCAATTTCAGATACCTACATATGATTATAATAAGTCAATTGATCCTCATATCAGGAAATGTGATTTATGTTATGATAGACGAAAAGATGGTAAGTTGCCGGCGTGTGTTGATATTTGTACTAATGAAGTTCTTTTGTTCGGCAAACGCACTGAACTTTTGAGAATAGCAAAAAACAGAATAAAACGAAAATCAGATGTCTATGTGGATCATATTTATGGAGAACAGGAAATCGGCGGAATATCATGGATGTATTTAGCAACTAAAAACTTCGATAAGCTTAAAATGCCTACCCTTGGAGTCAATCCCGCTCCCAGAACATCTGAATCAATACAGCACGGAATCTTTGCTTACTTTGTACCTCCGGTTACTTTATATGCATTGCTGGGAATTATTATGTGGATCACCAAGCGAAGCAAGGAAGAAGACATCGAAGACAGTCATGAACCAAAACCCGATAAGAAGGAGGAAGAATTATGATACCGACTCCTGTTAAACATCGCTTTTTTACTCCCGGTGTCCTTATAATAAGCGTTTTAGCACTTAACGGATTAGTATTTTTAGCTATTAGATTTATATACGGAATCGGGGCAGTTACTAATCTTGATAATAATACACCATGGGGTTTATGGATTGGTGTTGATGTTGCCGCCAGTATTGCTCTGGCTGCGGGTGGTTTTACTTCAGCTGCTTTAGGTCACGTTATGCACCGCGAGAGTTATCACGCAATTGTCCGTCCTGCTTTACTAACTGCTATGCTCGGATATACTTTAGTAGCATTTGCTGTTTGCGTTGATATCGGACGTTTTTATTATATCTGGCATCCGCTTATAATGTGGAATGGAAATTCTGCTTTGTTTGAAGTAGGTATTTGCGTAATGATCTTATGTCGGTTCTTTATATAGAATTTCTTCCGGTTGTAACTGAAAGATTTATTGGCAGGGTTAATTTACCAGGGATACTGAAAATATTGAATAAACCTGTAGATGCATTATTAAGAATTCTCGATAAGGGTTTGTCAAAAACAATGTTCGTATTTATAATTGCAGGAGTAGTACTTTCCACACTTCATCAATCTTCGCTGGGTACCCTTATGGTAATCGCGGGTTATAAAATGCATCCGCTCTGGCAGACTCCCATATTGCCTCTTTTGTTCCTTCTTTCGGCTATCGCAGTGGGTTTTCCGATGATAATCTTTGAGTCTCTAATTGCTGCCCGCAGCTTTAAAATGAAACCGGAAATTGAAGTACTGTCAAATCTAGGTAAAATGGTTGCTCCTATTTTAGCAATATATCTTGCTGTCAAAATCGGAGATATCTTTGTTCGTGAATCTTTCAAATATATTGTTATTCTTGATACTCAATCCTGGATGTTTATTACTGAAATCGCAATACTGGTTAGAGCTTTCTTTATGTTCATGTCAAAAAAGACAGAAAATTCTCCTGCCAGACTTTTTATAGCTTCGTCACTTGTAATAGCAGGAGTACTTCTCAATCGTGTTAATAATTTTATTATAGCTTATAATCCATTTTATAATCCTAATATTTATTATCCGTCTATCGGAGAAATATCGGTTACAATAGGATGTATAGCATTACTTGTACTTGCTTACAGAGCTATTGTTATTAATTTCCCGGTTATAAGCCAGGAAAATAAAGTATGAGTAATAAAAATCTAAAATTATAAGTAATTAATTGTATAAGAACAGGTAAATTACAAATGAAAAAACTATTTTTTATTATAATACCGTTAATTCTGATAGGCTATATAATAATTATAACCTTGTTACCCCGGACAAAATCAGAAATTGTAAAAACTAATGATAAAATTTCATCTGTCCAGAATCTGATAAATACTAATAAGGATATACCATCAGACCATTCGTTGCAAGCACTCAATTGTAAATCCTGCCATACATGCGAATATCCTACGAAACAGGACCCATGCTTGATTAATTGTCCCCGCAACGATATGAAATCTATTTTTCATTCTTCCAAAGAAGGTCCTGATGTAGTGGTTCTTGACCAAATGTCGGATAAATATACCGGGGTTGTCTTTTCACACAAAATACATTCGCAGATGGCAGAAATGTCCTCCGGTTGTACAAACTGCCATCATTACAATACTACCGGACCTATATTAAATTGCCGTGAGTGTCACGATAATATACGAACCCGTGAAGATGTTTCGGTTCCTGATTTGAAAGCCGCCTACCATCGCCAGTGTACTGCATGTCATTTACAGTGGAGTCATGAAAACGGATGCAATTCGCAATGCCATTTAAGAAAAGATGCAAACACTCAACCGCTTAGCAAAGAACAAATCACTGCTATTACGAATAAAACTCATCCAACCCGTACTGAACCCGCAAAACTTGTATGGGAAACAAATTATGATGAAGGAAAAACCGTTACCTTCTTCCACGATGAACACAATAAGCTATTTAAAATAGATTGCAAAATCTGTCATAGTCAGGATAATTGTATAAAATGTCATGATACAAAAAACCCAAAAGATCTTACCAATCCTGTAAAGAAAACCAAATCGCCGGAGGAGCATCAGAAGCCGTGTAATAGTTGTCACAATATGGATTACTGCCAGAAATGCCATACAGAAAAGGAATCATTGCCATTTAATCATGGCAGATCCGTTGGATGGACATTGAAGTCCTATCACAGCCAGTTAGCGTGCGCAAGATGTCACGGTAATGCGATGCCGAAGAAACTGAACAGGAATTGCACATCCTGTCACAAGAATTTTACAAAAGGTAGTTTCAATCACAGTGTAACAGGTATTACTCTTTCTGAAGCCCACAAGGATATTGAATGTAATGTTTGCCATGTGAATGGAGATTTCACGGCAACACCGAAATGTACTGAGTGTCACGATGATAAATCTTATCCCAAAGATTCACCCGGTAACAAGGGTAAGAAATAATAGGAGTTCTGTTCGGATTAGATTATAAATAAAGGTGCACCCCCAGAATCAAAAGTGAAAACACTGTAACTTAGTGTTTTATTCAGGGTAAAATATTATTAAGCAAATCAAGAATAAAATTTTTAAATTTAATGAGTAAAACAATGCCCGACACAAATATATTTAAAACAGGCGATATTGTTCAGTTAAAATCTGGCGGTCCCAATATGACCGTGAATAAAATCATCGGCGACTCCAGAGACCAGAAAATAAAAAATATAGAATTACTTCTAAAAGCTTCCAAGGGTTACAAGGATGGGGATGTAAAATGTCAGTGGTTTGTAAATAACGAATTGAAAGAAGGATATTTTACCCCCGAGACATTAAAATCAGCAGAAGGAAGCTGATCTTATGTTCCCAATTGTTGGATGAGAAACGAGAGTGAAAAAATACTTTTACTAATTACTATCTGCTCTTTTTTGTTCTTTAATTATTAATTACTAATTTTCTTTTAGCGGGTTTTTTCATTTCTGTTTATTTATCTTTCAACAAATATATTGTAATAATTTTAATGGGGGTATAAAATGTCTCTCAGCGAAAAATGGATCAATTCTCTATTCGAAGTTGCAACAGGCAGTAAGTTCCGGAGGAATTTAATGACTCTGGTCGGATTTATATTTTTTGTAAGTTTTGTTTCGGCTTTGATTTTTTTGCATTCTTTCTTGATTCAGCTTTAAATTTTTCTTCTTTCGTTTCCCGCCCGTTAAATCTGATGATAGGTCTGCCGTTAATAGCATTTGGCATTGTGCTTGTTTGCATTTGCGTAATATATTTTATTAAGTCAAAAGGTACTCCGGTTCCTCTGAATCCTCCCAAAAAAGTCATTACCGGAGGTCCTTATGCATATTCACGTAATCCAATGCTTACGGGGTTTTCCTTCAGTTGTTTGGTTTTGGAATATGTACTGGTTCTGTTTCACTTACGTTATTGTAACACCGGTTTTCGTAATTCTTAATGTAATCGAGCTTAAAAAAATCGAAGAGCCGGAACTCATTAAAAGATTTGGACAGGAATATATGGAGTACAGGGACAAAGCACCGATGTTTTTCCCGCGGTTTTTTTAATGAAAATGTTTTGAGAGTGGGCATTTAATTTACGTTCCCAATCAGGGGAGTGTGTGTTTAAACCTATATTTCTCATTCTGAACGAAGTGAAGAATCTCAAAAACAGAATGGAAACTAGATCCTTCGGTCACTCCGTTCCTCAGGATGACAGTTCTCACACGATCTCAGGGGATTGGGAACAAGAAACTCATCCTGTAAATACAAGCGGTAATACCTGTAATTCAACTGATTAGTGATTCACTTTATTTCTTTTGTATTGTTTTTAATATCGGATATTAAGAGTTTTCAACAAATAATATTTGAATAAATGAAACAAAATTCATCATTCCTTTTAAAAGTTTATATTGTATTATTACTTATAATATCTCTCGGTATCTTACCTGGAATTATTCAGCATAACGAAGAATCTTTTACCGAAAATGAAGAAACATCATCCGGAGCACTCGAATCAATGCAGTGGATATCGCAGATACGTGCCTATCCGGATAAAGACATTCCACAGGAAAAATTCTACGAAGCATTCGAATATTCAAAAAATAATCTTGCACAGGATAAGAACCTCGATAATATGGAAGCCTGGCAATCAATTGGTCCGAATAATGTAGGCGGAAGAAGTCTTTGCCTTGCCGTACATCCGGTTGATACGGCTACACTTTTTATGGGCTCAGCATCCGGCGGTTTATGGAAATCAACAACCGGCGGCCTGGGAGCAAGCGCCTGGACACTTATAAACACAGGTTATCCCAGTCTTGCAGTAAGTTCTATTGCTATAGATTCAACTAATCCGAATGTAATGTTCATCGGTACGGGAGAAAATTACGGCTACCAGTATTCAGTTAATAATGGTGTTAACGTCCGCGTAACCCGTGGTATGTATGGAATCGGTATTTTGAAAACGACAAATGGCGGAACAACCTGGACTAAATCGCTTGACTGGTCTTACAATAATCAGAGAGGCGTGTGGAAAGTGATTATCAATCCGAAAAACCCTAATATATTATATGCCGCAACAAGCGAGGGTATTTATAAATCTTATGATGCAGGTGCAAACTGGAATCAGGTTTTAAATTATCTGATGGGAATGGATTTAGTGCTTAATCCAATCGATACAACAATTTTGATTGCTTCTGTTGGTAATTTAAGCAATAACATTCCAAATTCCAATGTCGGGATTTACAAATCAACAAATGCAGGTACATCATGGATTAAACTGTCTGACGGAACGCATGGATTACCGACTTTTTGGTCAGGAAAAACTACATTGGGTATTTACCAGGGAAATCCTAATGTCATATTTGCAAGCATTGCCAACGACCCAACTAATCCAAGTAATTCCTACGTGGGTTTATATATGAGCACAGATGGAGGAAATAGCTGGACTCAAAAATATAATAACACAGGTTTTATGACAAACCAGGGATGGTATAATAATGCTTTCTTAATAAAGAATAACAATCAAAATAATGTTCTCTTGGGTAATCTGGATGTGTACAGATCAATTAATGGTGGAACATCTTTTACAAAATTATCTAATTGGCAAGGTTGGATAGATGGAGCAACACCTCCCGGGCAACCGGAAGGCGGCACATCTACTAACTTTTCCCACGCAGACCAGCATTATTTTGCATCTAATCCGAAAGACCCGAATAAAATTTATTCTGTCACAGATGGGGGGTTATACCGGTCAAACGATTTCGGAACTACATTTTATTCCTGCAACGGAGGATATGTAACTACACAGTTTTATGCAAGTCTCGGTCAATCCTATACAGATTCAATTTTCTGCGTCGGCGGCTTACAGGATAACAGGGCTGTATTTTATCAGGGTACCACAGCGTGGTATAAAACATTTGTGGGTGATGGTTTTAGCAGTGCAGTAAATTCTCAAAACAATAGTATCTGTTATACAGAATATGGTTGGGGTGATATAAATCGTTCAACTGATGGTGGGGTAAGTTGGACAGATATCGCTCCTTCAAATTCAGGCAGTGAAGCGAACTATTGCTTCTGCGCTCCCTATGTTGTATGCAGATCGAATCCTAATTATGTTTATATCGGAGGGGTTACAGTTTATAAATCAACAACCGGTTCAGGAAGTTGGCAGGGACCTTATGGTAGTTTTGGCGGCAGGAAAGTACTTTCTCTTGCTTGTTCTAATAATAGTACAGATACACTTTATTGCGGAGTCATCCCCCCTACCATTGGTTCAACTTTAAGAGCAAGCATTTTTAAAAGTGTAAATGGCGGAACGGTGTGGACAGAAATTGCTGATACCAATGTTTTACCAAACCGGTATCCAACAGATATACATATAGACGGAGTTAATGCAAATATAGTTTATGTAACTTATGGTGGATTCAGTTCAGGGCATGTATTTAAAACAACGAACGGAGGAGTAAGCTGGATTGACATTACAGGAAACTTACCTGACCTGCCTTACCATTGCATTGTAACCGACCCGCTTTATCCTCAGAATATTTACGTCGGAAATGACCTTGCAGTTTATGTATCTGCTAATGGAGGAACAAGCTGGAGCGAGTTCCGGAACGGTATGCCCTACGCTATTGTGTTCGATTTATCTATAGTAAATGCAAACAGAAAGCTCCGTGCGACAACGCACGGTAACGGGATTTACCAGATAAATCTTGCCCAGAATCCAGTTGGTATTACAAGAAATGTAAATGAAACTCCTACCGGATTCAAGCTTTATCAGAACTATCCGAATCCGTTTAATCCAACGACGAAGATACAATACGATATTCCAAAATCCGGATTGGTTACATTAAAAGTTTACGATTTACTTGGAAAGGAAGTTGTATCGATAATAAATGGTAATGTTCCGGCAGGATCATACATCACTGAATTCAATGCAGGAAATCTCTCAAGCGGAATATATTTTTATAGACTAACTGCCGGAAACTTTTCGGAGACGAAAAAGCTGATGGTGATTAAATGACGATAGTCATTTAATCAGAAATCTTGAAAATCCGCCTGGGCGGGCTCCGATCTTTATGGAGGAATGGTAATTAAATAAAATCATCAACGAACTCATCGGATGAATATCAAGCAGTAATATTGGTAATTCATCCGATGAGTAATGTAAAGCAGAAAAGTCAGGAGGTAACTCCTAACTATACAGTAAAAGAATCCGAGAACTAAATTTTGTCATCCCGAATTTATTTCGGGATCTCGTATGAAACATCGGAAAAGAACTTAGATGCTGAACCAAGTTCAGCATTACAAAACTGACTGTTTACAATTTTTTGCGTAATTTTTATTATTAATTACTAATTATCGAAGCATAGCGTAGATCCCGATGAGCCTGCAAATCGGGACTAATTACTAATTGCTTTATTTGCCAGTTTATCTGCTTCTTCGTTCCAGAATACTCCCGTGTGGCTTTTTATCTTTACCCAATTAATCTTCATTCCTGCTTTATTTATAAACATAGCATATTTCTTAGTAATGTTTTTTTTTGCCATCCACCTCCCTCTTGCCCAGTTTTCAATTCCCGCGTAATCATAATAGATCGTGATGTCATTTATTTTATTTTCTTTGCACCAGTTCACTGTTTCTTCGACAGCACGTAATTCCCCTGCAATCTGCCTTGAGCCGTCTGTTTCATTTTCAGTAACTTCTCCTGATAATTTTTTTATTACTTTTCCGTTTTTCCTGATAATTGCTCCGTATGCTGTCCTGCCTTTCTGATAAGAGCCGTCAACATCAATCTCGTATCCTTTATTGGTATATACATCCTTAATATCCGAACTGTTCTGAATATTTTTTATTATTTCTTTAAAGTTTTTATCTTTTATCAGGTTTATGTATTTATATGTTTTTTTATTCGGACTGTAATATATTTTCACATCGCCTATATCAATGCCTGCATGTTTGATGTTCATTGATACGCAGTATTCCTCCCAGCTATCTTCATTAAGTGCCGCGTTTATATTCTCTTTTCTTAAATTTTCTTTAAGTTCATTTGCTTTTTCTCTTAAATTTTTCTCGAAGGTTATGACCATTTTGTTATTAATAATAATTTGTTTAAAATAACGAATAGATTTTGTATTTTCAGTAAATTTAACATTAATCATTTAAGAGAAAAATTTATGTCAGAAAACATACCTATTACCGTAGCACACGGAGACGGAATCGGTCCTGAAATTATGGACGCCACTTTGAGAATCATACTTGAAGCCGGAGCAAGAGTCGATATCGAAGAAATCGAAATCGGTGAGAAAGTTTACCTCCGCGGAAATACAGCGGGCATCGAACCATCTGCATGGGAGTCGCTAAGAAGGACAAAAGTTTTTCTGAAAGCACCTATCACAACCCCGCAAGGCGGCGGCTATAAAAGCTTGAACGTAACTGCAAGAAAAACACTCGGACTTTATGCAAACATAAGACCTGTGATATCTTATTATCCTTATGTAAAGACGAAACATCCTGTGATGGATTTAGTAATCGTAAGGGAAAACGAAGAAGACTTATATGCAGGAATCGAACACAGGCAAACCGAGCAGGTATATCAATGCCTGAAATTAATTTCGAGACCCGGCAGTGAAAAAATAGTAAGGTATGCTTTTGAATATGCAAAAAACAATGACAGAAAAAAAGTGACCTGCTTTATGAAAGATAATATTATGAAAATGACCGATGGTTTATTCCATAAAGTATTCGACGAAATAGGCGAGGAATATCCTGATATTGAAAAAGAAAGCTGGATTATAGATATCGGTGCAGCAAAAATGGCATCTTCACCGGAAAATTTTGATGTGCTTGTAATGGAAAATCTTTACGGAGACATCCTTTCTGATGTAGCCGCACAAATGTCCGGCTCGGTAGGGCTTGCTGGTTCTGCAAACGTAGGTGAGCAATGTTCTATGTTTGAAGCAATTCACGGCTCGGCACCGAGAAGAGCGAATCAGAACCTCGCAAATCCATCAGGATTATTGCTGGGTGCTGTATTGATGCTCGTTCATATCGGACAGGGCGATATTGCAACAAAGGTTCACAATGCCTGGATGAAGACTCTCGAAGATGGAATCCATACCTATGATATTTTCAAACCCGATACAAGCAAAGTAAAGGTCGGCACAAAAGAATTTGCCGATGCTGTGATTCAAAGGCTGGGTGAAATTCCTAAAACTTTAAAGCCCGCTCAGTATAAAGCTCAGGTCGAATATAAACAACAGCCGTTTGAAAAAACGAAAGGAAGAAAATCTGTAAAAGATCTTGTCGGAATTGATGTGTTTATTGACTGGAATTTTGGAACATCGTTAGATCTGGGAGAACTTATGAAAAAGGTTACGACAGAACATCTTGAATTGCAGGTGATTAGCAATCGCGGTATAAAAGTCTGGCCCGGAAAAGCATTTGAGAATTTCTGCTCTGACCACTGGAGCTGCAGATTTATGGGCAAGAACAAAGAGAAACCAATCACACATCATCAGATAATTGAATTATTAACAAAAATATACGACGCAGGTTTCGATTTCATTAAGACCGAGCATTTATATGATTTCAATGGTGAAGCCGGATATACACTGGCACAAGGACAGTGAGCAATTAGCAATTAATAATGAGTCCCGATTCACAGGTTCATCGGGATCTACGCTACGCTTCGATAATTAGTAATTATAAAAGAGTAATTTGACAAGAGGTTTTAGCCCCTTGTCTTTTTTTATACCGCGGGGAATGAAAACTTTAAACTTTTTAAGTTAAAAATGCGTTTCATAAAACAAATCATAACGAAATGCAGAATAAAAAATATTTTACATCACTAATTAAACAAAAAACCGAAATAGAGTTTAAGTTCTATGAAAAGCAAAATAAAAAAAGAAGTACAAAAAATTTCAACGACAAACCAAACACTGAAGATAATTCAGAAAAAAGGATGGAAAGTAGTAGATAAGTCAATTGTAAAGATATTTAAAACAAAAAATTTTCCTCAGACTATGGCTCTCGTCAGCGGTATTTGCGGATTATGCCAGCAGCATGATCATCATCCTGATTATCTTACATTGAAATATGCAGAAGTAAAAGTCTCATTCTCAACACATACAGCCGGTGGCATTACGGAGAAAGATATAAATATTGCTAAAGAAATAGATACGATGTTATGAATTTCAAATACTCATCGGATGAATAACAAGCAGTAACGTTGGTAATTCATCCGATGAGTTTTAGAATGAATAACAAACTGTAATGATGATATTTATCTTATGAGTATTACAGGAATCCCAGTTCGAGTTTTGCTTCTTCGGACATTCGGTCGGGAGACCAGGGCGGGTCAAAAGTGATTTCTACTCTTGCATCGTGAATCATAGGACGGTCTTTTAATTTTTGCTGAACTTCAGGCGGAAGTATCCCTGCAACAGGGCAGGCAGGAGAAGTGAGCGTCATCACTACAAACACATCGCCGTTAGTTGCGATTTTAATATCATAAATCAACCCTAAATCCACTATGTTAACAGGTATCTCCGGGTCGTAGCAGGTACGTAAAACTTTCATTACTTCCTCTTTTATCTCTTCTGTGCTATGAGCCTGCACGGTGTTATCCTTTTGTGCTTCTGATTTTTTTGTCTCTTCCATTTTTTATGTGATTCCGATGCTAATTTTTATTTGCTTCTTTTTGCGCAATGCGTCTCATATGGTTAATCATAGAAACGAGTCCGTTTGCCCTTGTTGATGAAAGATGCTCCTTCATTCCTATTTTTTCTATGAAATCAAGTTTAGCATTTGCTACATCTGCGGGCTTTTGATTCGACAATACCCTTATTAATAGTCCTATCAATCCTTTTGTTATAATCGCATCGCTGTCCGCACTGAATATCAGTCTTCCGTTTTCTAAATCCGAGTGAAGCCACACCTGCGACTGGCATCCCTGAACTTTATTTACTTCCGTTTTATATTTCTCATCTATCAATGGCAATTTTTTACCAAGTTCAATTATATATTCGTACTTATCTGACCAGTCAGTGAACATTTCAAACTCACTTACTATCTCATCCTCAATTTCCTGAATAGTAAAATTTTCCATACTATATTTATTTTAACATTTTAATTACCTTTTTAATGCCATACTCCAGAATATCAATTTCTTCTTTTGTGTTATAGAAGCTGAATGATGCCCTCACCGTCCCGGGTATTTTAAACCGGTCGATAATCGGCTGTGTGCAATGTACACCCGTCCTGACAGCAACCCCAAGCTGGTCGAGTATTATTCCGGCATCATAAGGATGTATATTCCCCACCAGAAAAGAAATCACACTTGCTTTCCGCTTTGCCGTTCCGATTATTCTTAATTCCGGGATCTGTGTAAGTTTTTCTGTTGCGTATTTCAGTAATTCTTTTTCGTAAGCAGAAATATTTCCCATTCCGACAAAATTAATATAGTCAATTGCCGCTCCCATACCAATTACACCTGCAACATTAGGAGTCCCTGCTTCAAATTTGTAAGGCAGGTCATTATAAGTCGTCTTCTCAAAAGTTACATTCTTTATCATATCGCCGCCACCCTGATACGGCGGCATTTTCTCAAGAAATTCTTTTTTACCGTAAAGAACCCCGATTCCGGTAGGACCAAATACTTTATGCCCCGAGAATGCAAAGAAATCACAATCGAGATACCGCACATCTATCTGGCTGTGAGGCACTGACTGCGCTCCGTCCACCAGCACGGGTATTTTGTGTTTGTGAGCAACCTTAATCATTTCCTGGACAGGATTAATTGTTCCAAGGGAATTGGAAATATGAACGATGGATACAAACTTTGTTTTCTTTGAAATCAGTTTCTCAAATTCCTCGAATATTATCTCCCCGCTGTCACTTACCGGAATAATTTTTAGAACTATTTTCTTTTTATCGCGAAGTAACTGCCAGGGGACAATATTTGAGTGATGCTCCATTTCTGAAATTATCACCTCATCACCTTCTTTCAGAAATTTCTCACCATAAGAACTTGCTACTAAATTTATCGCTTCTGTTGTTCCTTTTGTGAAAATTATTTCACCTGATTTGTCTGCATTAATGAATTCTTTAATACGGTTTCGCGCTGCCTCATATCTATCAGTTGCTTTGGCACTAAGGAAGTGTACTCCCCTGTGAATATTGCTGTTATACTCTTCATAGTATTTTCTCAGTGTGTCGATCACTATCTGCGGCTTCTGTGAAGTGGCTGCATTATCGAAATATACAAGCGGCTTTCCGTTGATTTTTTGTTTCAGTATCGGAAAATCATTGCGTATTTTATTTACATCGAAAGTCACTTTTGTATATATTTAGTTTATAAAATATCTTTTACTGCATTTTTAAATTTTTGTTCAATTCATTCCAAAAGCCCTGAGACAGAGTGAGAATCACAATTTGTCATTCTGAGCGCAGCGAAGAATCCCAGAAACAGAATGGAAATGAGATCCTTCGGTCACTTCGTTCCTCAGGATGACAGTATTCACACAGTCTCTCCTTTGGGAACATACATAAATTCAATCTTTCTTCAATTTCTCAACCAATGTATCAAACAGCATTTCTTTCAGTGGTTCTATCTTTATATTTTCAATTACATCATTTGCAAAAGCAATGAGCAGCATATTTTCCGCCTCTTTTTTCCCTATCCCTCTAGACATCAGATAGAATAGCTCTTCAGGATTCAATTGCCCTGTAGTGGCACCGTGGCTGCACTTAACGTCATCTGCAAAAATCTCAAGCTGGGGTTTCGAATTAATCGAAGCTTTTTTTGAAAGAATTATATTCTTATTCGATTGATATGCATTCGTTTTTTGTGCATCTTTTCTCACCATAATTTTACCGTTGAATACTCCGCTTGAATTGTCATCGAGTATTCCTTTATATAGTTCATTGCTGAAGCAATTCGGAACGGCGTGGTCCACTAATGTATGATTATCGAATAATTCAATATTTTTCGAAAGATATAATCCAAGAAAATGGCATTCTCCGTTTTTTCCGGATAATGCTGAGTTAAGGTTATTTCTTACAATACTTCCGCCCCACGTGATGGTAAGCGAATTATAATAACTGTCCTTTTCCTGCCGTACCTGCGTTGTATTTACATTAAAACTTTTATCATTTTCATCCTGTATCTTATAATGCTCGATTCGGGAATTAATGCCCGAATAAACTTCGGTTACTACATTCGTAAAACTGTAATTGCTGTTTAATGAATGATATGTTTCTAATATATTTAATTCTGAACTTTCACTGCAGATAATTAAATTTCTCGGCTGTGAAAGTACATCGGAAGAATTATTATCCGAAATAAATATCAGATGCACGGGCTCTGTAACTACTATACCTTTCGGCACATATACGAACGCCCCGTCTATTGCATATGCCGTGTTCAGGGCTGTGAACCCGTCATTATTATAAACTGCATATTTCGAAAAGTGTTCTTCAATGATATTTTTGTGCTGAATTAATCCTGATTTCAGACTTCCGATAAAAACATCTTTGTCTTTGGATATTATCTTAGAAAATTTCTCCGAGTATTTTCCGTTTATGAACACAAGAATATTTGCTTTGAGCCCCGGGATTATAAACTTTTTTACGTTTTCTGAAGTTAACGCAGATGCCTCAGGAGCGAGTGTGAAATCTTTTCCCGTTATTGGTCTAATATTTGTGTATTTCCACTCTTCGGTTTTGAATTCCGGAAATCCAATCTTTTCAAACCTTTTGATTGCATCAATTCTTATTGAGTGTATCTTCGTAGTATCTCCATTCACATCTTTGGCAAATCCATTTAAAGAATTTTCAAACTCCGTGAAATATTTTATTACTTTATCTTTTAAATCAAAACCTTGTGTCATATTTTTTCCTTGTATTGATGTTAATTATTTTTATAAATTTACCTTGTCACCCTGAACTCGTTTCAGGGTCTGTTCTAACCACTAATAAATGAGATTCTGAAATAAATTCAGAATGACAAAACGGGTTAATTTCTATATAACTTCTGCTATTAATTATTAATTACTAATTATTAATTCTTTCTCCGTTTTTCAGCCAGTCGTATCCTTTTTCTTCAAGTTCGAGTGCCAGCTCTTTCCCGCCCGATAATACTATTTTTCCCTCGTTCAATACGTGCACGAAATCAGGGATAATATAATCCAGAAGTCTCTGATAGTGCGTTATGACGATAAAGGCATTGTCTTTTGTTTTCAATTTGTTCACACCTTCAGCAACAATTTTCAATGCATCAATATCAAGTCCGGAATCTGTTTCATCAAGTATGGAAAGTTTCGGATTCAGCATTGCTAACTGGAATATTTCATTTCTCTTCTTTTCGCCGCCCGAGAAACCAACATTTACATACCTGCTTGTCATTGTTTTATCCATCCCGACGAGTGCGGCTTTCTCTTTCAGAAGTTTAAGGAAATCAACCGAACTAAGCGGCTCAAGTCCTTTGTACTTTCTCACTTCATTTACTGCGGTTTTCATAAAATTTGTGTTCGATACACCGGGTATCTCCACCGGATACTGGAATGCAAGAAAAATACCTTCCCTCGCCCTGTCTTCAGGTGAAAGTTCCAGAAGATTTTTTCCTTCGAATAAAACTTCTCCGCTTCTCACTTCAAAGTTTTCCTTCCCGGCAAGCACGCTTGCAAGGGTACTTTTACCTGAACCGTTCGGTCCCATTATTGCGTGCACCTCTCCCGGCTTCACTTCCAGATTGATACCATTTAAAATTTCTTTCCCTTCAATCCCTGCTTTTAAATCTTTTATTGATAACATATTTATCGGTTATTTGTTGTTTGGTTCTTTAGTTGTTTGTAATTACTTATTATTCACTTACTCACTTCCCCTCTTATTTCTTTTTGCTTTTTTATTTTTGGTTTTATCACTAATCACCAACCACTAATTACTTATTCTCTTTTCTCTTATTCACTTTCTCACTTATTCACCTACTTACTTACTCTTTATCCCACGCTTCCTTCCAGGCTTATTGCAAGAAGTTTCTGCGCCTCAACTGCAAACTCCATCGGCAGCTGATTCAAAACTTCCTTCGCATATCCGTTCACAATCAAAGCAATTGAATCTTCCTGTGATAAACCTCTCTGATTGCAGTAGAATAAAATATCTTCACTGATTTTAGAGGTGGTTGCTTCGTGCTCTACAATAGCACTCCTGTTTTTGATTTCAAAATACGGAAAAGTATGTGCTCCACTTTTATCACCCATCAGCAATGAATCACACTGTGAATAATTTCTTGCATTCTCGGCATTTTCCGCAACCCGTACCAATCCTCTGTAACTATTGTTACTGAATCCCGCCGAGATTCCTTTTGATACTATCCTGCTCTTTGTATTTTTTCCAAGATGAATCATCTTTGTACCCGTATCTGCCTGCTGATAATTATTCGTAAGTGCTACGGAATAGAATTCCCCTACCGAATTATCGCCTTTCAGAATGCAGCTTGGATATTTCCACGTAATAGCAGAGCCGGTTTCAACCTGTGTCCAGGAAATTTTGGAATTCACTCCCGCACACATTCCTCTTTTTGTAACAAAATTATAAACTCCGCCCTTGCCTTCTTTATCACCCGGATACCAGTTCTGCACGGTTGAATATTTTATCTCCGCATTATCCATTGTTATCAGCTCTACCACTGCGGCGTGCAATTGATTTTCGTCCCTCATCGGTGCCGTGCATCCTTCAAGGTAACTCACATAACTTCCTTCATCGGCAACTATAAGTGTCCTTTCAAACTGCCCTGTGTTTGCCGCATTTATCCTGAAATATGTCGAAAGTTCCATCGGGCATCTTACGCCTTTTGGTATGTAAACAAATGAGCCGTCGCTGAAGACTGCCGAGTTCAGAGTGGTGAAGTAATTATCCGAATAAGGGACTACGGAACCAAGATATTTTTTTATAAGTTCTGGATGTTCCGTAATGGCTTCGCTCATCGAGCAAAAAATAATTCCAAGTTCTTTCAGTTTATTTTTGTAAGTAGTAACAACCGAAACGCTATCCATAACGGCATCAACAGCAACTCCCGCAAGAAATAACTGTTCTTCCAGGGGAATTCCGAGTTTATCGTATGCCTTTTTTATATCCGGATCGAGCTCTTCGATGCTGTTCAAAGTCTTTGCTTTCTTCGGTGCTGAGTAATAGATTATATCCTGATAATTTATTTTCGGATAATGGACATTAGCCCATATCGGTTCCTTCATAATAAGCCAGTGCCTGTATGCTTTTAACCTGTATTCGAGCATAAAATCAGGTTCGTTTTTCTTTTTCGAAATAAACCTTACGACATCCTCATTCAATCCTTTAGCGATAGAATCCGTTTCAAATTCCGACGTGAAGCCGTACTTATAATCGCTTCCGGTAAGTTTTTCCAGCATTACATCTTCATCATCCATAAGTTATTTATTTTTAGTTATTAAGTTCATCTTTTTCCTTTTCATTCCCGTGTGTTTTCATCGTTAATTTCTATCAAATTAAAACAGGACTAAATTAGTCGTATTTCGTTTTAAAAAAAAGTCACTTATATTCAAATATGTGACGTATAAATTTGAAAACTCGGAAATTACGAAAAAAGTTCAAAAAAATACGAAAAAAATTCCGGTTTGAAATGGAAAAAACATAGACCATAACGATAACATTTTGTGTCAAGGTGTCGGGAGTTTCCTAACGATACGTGTCAGGTAGTAGATTCCTTCTTGTCGGAAACGTAAGTCAGGACACCACGAGGAATTCCACATTTATTAAATGGAAGGAATAAGAAACAACCAACTTCTGTTCTAATTCAGTAAAATATTCGTTTTTTATATTTTTATTCTCGCCTTTCCCCCTTTTTTCTCTTTCCCGAATACCCCTTGGGTCATCTCCCGATTGGGAAAGTATTTCTCCCGTTACAACGGTAGACCATTGTAACAAGAGAAATCATCGTGGTACTTCGTGATTATTCTCCGTTTTTTTCGTGATACTTCGAGTTTATTCTTCTTGTTCCTCTGTTAATTTTAATTTTTTTCCAGATCGTCGTAATAGCTTTGTAGCTGGAGCGCTCTTTGTTTAACAATATCGAGTTTTTCTCCCGCAGCTATTTGCAAAAACATCGTCCCCTGTATCTGAGAGTAGATCCGGTCAATATTTGCCAGTTCCTTTTCTTTGTAAATCAGCCATTCTGCCTGTGCAGATTTGTATATTTTTACAGATTCAGCGTCGAGGATACCAAGGAGAAGTTTATTGTATTTTTCAATTTCAGCATCCCATAACTTCGATGCTTCTTCAACACATTTAATCGAACCGAATGTTGAAGGATCTTTTTCCATACAGGAATCCATAATGACATCAATCGGATGCTCTTTTTCCTGAGAGATGATTTTTGCCGGCAGGGTTAAAACAAGTAACAATAAAAACAGTATATATTTGCTCATCTTTGTTTTTTTAATTTTTTAAATTTATGAAAATTCTTTGAAAATGTCAGTTCTGAAAATAATTCTCTGTATGGTTAAATACACAGCTGTCCAAAATGATTAATATTTTTTATAAAATTAAACATTTATTAAAGTTCCAAATTTATTTTGGACAGCTGTGGGTTAAATACGTCCCCACGCTGGAGCGTAGGAACGAGGGGAAAATATTTATTTTACTTTTTAGAGTTTACTTTTATGGAAACTTATATTAAGTTATGGTGTTAATTTTATAGAATAATGAATGCTAAATTTGACGTAGAATTTCTTGAAGATGCAATAGAATTTTTATCAACACTTGATGAAAAGACAAGGAACAAAATACTTTACAATGTTAATAAATCAAGGTATTTGAATGATCCAAAGCTGTTTAAGAAATTATCCGAAACAATTTGGGAATTTAGAACTGAGTTTAATAAATTACAATACCGGCTTTTAGCTTTCTGGGACAAAATAGAAAGCAATAAAACGTTAGTTATTGCAGCTACAGGATTGATAAAAAAGAAAGACAAAGTGCAGGGAAAAGAAATTATTAAAGCAGAAAATTTAAGAAAAATTTATTTTTTAAAATAATTAATATGAGAACTAAAAATAAACTTCGAATTTACTCGCTTGACGAAGTAAAAGACAAATTCATTGGAAAAGTTGGTGATTCCAAAAGAGACGGATTTGAATTTGAACTTCAAATGGATATTCTCGGAGAGATAATTAAAACTGCACGATTAAAGAATAATCTAACACAGGAAAAACTAGGCCAGAGAATTGGAGTAAAGAAGGCACAGATTTCTAAACTTGAAAAGGGTTCTACAAACATTACCATTGGAACAATAAAAAAAGTGTTCTCAGCATTGAATACAAAAATTTCGTTCAGTGTGAATTTATAATTTGCTTCCCGTGTTGATTTTTTCTTCGTGCTTGTTCACCGACGAGTGGAATCTTTATGTTCGTACTTCGTGTTCCTTCGTAACGAGGATGATTGAAAAACGCGTTACAACGGTAGACCATTGTAACGAGGGAAAGAATAAAAAACGTCCCCACGCTGGAGCCACACCATGGTGGGCAAGCATAGGGACAAGGGGTGCACCACTCACTACTTATCGGAGCGCAGCGTAGATCCCCCCGATGAACCCGAGAATCGGGACTACTCACTTTTTATACGGGGCATGTTTATCTTTATTTCTTTCCATTCTTGCAAATCCTCATCAAAATATTTTATTATCATGACTTTATCACCATCAATTTTTTCAAATTTAATGTCAAAACTATCATGATTAATATCAAAATCTTCCATATCCTTATCATCAATATCCATGTCTTCCAGATGCACCAGAGAGCCGTTTACGGATAGTTCAATCTCTTTATCAAGATCTTCTAATGAAGAATTAATTGTTTCATCCAGTTTATCCAGATTGATTTCAATATTCATGTCAGATGGAAATGAATCGTTCAAAATAATTAATTCTTTGTTCAATGAATCTATCTTGATATGCATATGCTCAAGCCTGTCATGCATCCGGTTCATTTTATCACCGAGAGAATCATTTTTGTTCATAATTTTGATTTTCATTTTTTCAAGCTTATCGTGAATTTTGCTTTGAAGTTTTTCGTGAAATTTTTCTCCTGAATTAATATGAACCTTCCTGTCCTCCCTGTCTCTATGCCTGTCGGAATGGTGATAACTATTGAAAAAAAACGGCGGCGGAAGAACTCCGCATCCTGAAACCAGAAATATCAGCGAAGCTGATATGAAAATTAAAGAGTACTTTATCCTGTTCATAGCTTTATAAAATTTATTTTTATGAAATTGTTTATTATTAATTTCTTTTTTTAATTTTATTTACGGATTTTTCTACTGTTTGTTCCGGACGAATAGGGAGAAAAGTAAATAAGTGAAGAAGTGAGGAAGTGAAGAAGTGAGAGAGTGAGGAAGAACAACATGGGAAATGGATTCCAGCTTGGAGGCTGGAATGACAAGAAGGGGAGAAGAAACCCCCAGGTCCCCCCTTTGAAAAAAGTGGGAATATTTCAGATCCACCTCACCCTTAATCCCTCCCTTGAATGGGGAGTGAATGTTATCTCCTCCCGAGGGCTAGGGACAGGCTGGGAGATTCATAAACAGAGGAGAAATAACAACCCCCTTTAATCCCCCTTTTCTAAGGGGGGAATTTATATCAGGAGATTAGATTACTATATTAAATTTTATATGTTTTTCTTTTGTTTTATTAGATAAATTGATACCTTATTAAAAATCCAATTTGAATATATTTTATGCGCGGTGAAAAAGTGACAGTTGCGGATGCGAAATTGATTGTTCCGGATAATCCTGCAATACCCTTTATTGAAGGAGATGGTATCGGTGCCGATATATGGAAACCTGCACAGGCAGTGATTGATGCGGCAGTCCATAAAGCTTATGACGGAAAAAGAAAAATAGAATGGTTCGAAGTTTTTGCAGGTGAAAAAGCTTTTAAAATATTCAACACATGGCTTCCCGGGGAAACCGTTGCGGCTTTTTCTGAATACCATATAGGACTTAAAGGTCCACTTACTACCCCCATCGGCGGAGGTATCCGCTCGCTTAATGTCACTATAAGGCAAATCCTCGATTTATATGTCTGCCTCAGACCCGTGAAATATTACGGCGGTATTGAAACGCCTATGCGAAGACCCGATAAAGTGAATATGGTGGTTTTCAGGGAAAATACAGAAGATATTTATACAGGAATAGAATTCAAGGCAGGTACGGATGATAATAAAAAGGTACTGGGTTTTATTGAAAAAGAGTTCCCTAAGGAATTCGAAAAGATAAGATTCGGAACAAAAGAAAAATCAAACGAGTTTTTGAAAATGGCAGGCTTCCCCGAAGAAGAGGATACTCTTGTCGGAGTCGGCATTAAAGTAATTTCAAAGACAGGAACACAAAGATTGATGCTGGCTGCAATAAAATATGCACTCGAGAATAAACGGAAATCTATAACAATTGTTCACAAAGGCAATATTATGAAATTCACTTCGGGAGCATTTTCAGCCTGGTGTTATGAAACGGCAGAAAAAATGTTCGGAGATAAAGTATTCACTATGCAGGGATGGGCGAAAATAAAGGAATCAGAAGGCAAGGATGCTGCCGATAACGCAAAGGAAAAAGCTATTGCCGAAAATAAACTGATAATAAAAGATTCAATTGCAGATAATGCACTTCAGCTTGTTCTTTTATATCCTGAAGATTTCGATGTGATAGCAACTGAGAATCTGAACGGAGATTATCTTTCTGATGCAATCGCTGCACAGGTGGGCGGAATAGGAATAGCTCCTGGTGCAAATATTAATTTCGTTACAGGACACGCAGTATTTGAAGCCACACACGGTACGGCGCCGACAATCGCAGGTATGGATATTGCAAATCCCTCATCACTTATTCTATCCGCAAAAATGATGCTCGAATATATGGGCTGGAAGGAAGCGGCAAAACTGATTGAAAGAGGTTTGAGAAAATCAATAAAGAGTAAATATGTTACTGCAGACTTTGCACATCAGATATTCGGCTCTACAAAGATAACCTGCTCAGAATTCGGAAAGCATATAATAGAGAATTTTACATTTAACAACTGATTTAGATAATAATGAAAAACGATAAAAAACACTGGAAAGTGATTGAAACGAAGCCCGGATTCAGAGGTAACTGGATAAATCTGAATATAGACCAGATAATATTGCCCGACGGAAAGCAAATTGAATTTGAAGCACTGGATTTTTACAGAGCCGGAGTTGGTGCAGTTGCAGAAAATGATAAAGGTGAAATAATACTTGTAAAAAGTTACAGGTATGTTCCGGATTTTACCGGATGGGAAGTGCCTGCGGGGACAGTCCCTCCCGGACAGCATCACTCCGATTGTATAATCCAGGAATTGAAAGAAGAAGCAGGATGCGAAGCCGAAAAAAGTAATTTAATATATCTCGGAAATTACTATCCGGTGATTGGGTGCAGTAATCAAATTTTTCACTGCTACCACATTAAAGAAGTAAAACAAATCTCTGACCATACGGATACGAACGAGATTCTCGAAACAAAATGGTTCAAAAAAGAGTATATTAAGGAAATGATAAAACGTAGAGAAATAAAAGACGGTTTCACTTTGACCCTTTTAATGTATGTTTTACTTGAACTTAATTGAAAATTAAAAATTTCATTTATCACTTGAAACTTATCAACATTTATAATAGATTATCATGCATCGTTTAACACGCCTGTTATAAACTTCAGGTAATTAGTGAAATAGTTAAACATAATAAACATATAGAACTTAACTAATTGCGAAACAATTTTTAAAAACCATTAAATAACACATCAAAGAATTGGCACCAAAAAAAAAGGAAAACACAATGGACGAAAAAAAGGAAGTCGAAAAGAAAGACTTCGTAAAAAAAGAGTCTGAACCGAAAGAATCCGATAAAAAACAATCATACAAAAAAGATTACGATAAAAAAGATAAGCCCTATTTAGAGCCGCCGCCAAAAGAACCGGTCCAACACAAGAGCACAAGCCATGATAAAGATGCTTCTAATATGGAAGTTCTTAAATCCAAAAAAGTGGTTGACCTTATAGAAATTGCAAAAGCATTGAAGCTAACAGGATACAGCGATTTAAAGAAACAGGAACTTATATTAAAAATATTCGAAGCCCAGACTCAAAAAGACGGGCTCGCATTTGCCGCCGGCGTACTTGAGACACTTCCGGACGGATATGGATTTTTACGCTCCGCAGATTACAATTATCTCCCTTCTACAGACGATATCTACGTATCGCCTTCACAAATTAAAAAGTTCCTTCTAAGAACTGGAGATTATGTAAGCGGACAGGTGAGACCACCAAAAGAAGGCGAAAGATTTTATGCCTTATTAAAAGTAGAGGAAGTAAATTTTGAAGATCCGGATACGATCAGGGATAGAATTTTGTTTGATAACCTCACGCCTTTATACCCGACTGAAAAATTCACATTAGAATCATACCCTACCGAATACGGGATGAGGATAATGGATCTGTTTACACCTGTGGGTAAAGGACAAAGAGGTTTAATAGTATCTCCGCCGAAGAGCGGAAAAACCATAATACTGCAGACGATAGCAAACAGTATTACAAGAAACCATCCTGAAGTACACCTGATAGTTCTGCTCATAGACGAAAGACCTGAAGAGGTAACGGATATGGAGCGTAACGTAAGGGCTGAAGTTATCAGTTCTACGTTTGATGAACCGCCGGAAAGGCACGTACAGGTATCAGAGATGGTATTACAAAAAGCAAAAAGATTAACAGAAGCTAAAAAGGATGTGGTAATACTACTTGATAGTATCACACGTCTCGCACGGGCACATAACACCGTGATTCCGCACAGCGGAAAGATTTTATCGGGTGGTGTAGATGCAAATGCACTGCACAAACCAAAAAGATTTTTTGGCGCCGCAAGAAATATTGACGAAGGCGGCAGCTTAACTATCATAGCGACAGCATTGATCGAAACCGGAAGCAGAATGGACGAAGTTATCTTTGAAGAATTCAAAGGTACCGGTAATTCGGAAATCATTCTCGACAGAAGGCTTTCGGACAGAAGAATTTTCCCTGCAATCGACCTGAACAGGTCCGGCACGAGAAAAGAAGAACTGCTGCTTGATGGAGATGTACTTAACAGAGTATTCCTTCTTAGAAAACTTCTTTCGGATTACAATCCGATTGAGGCAATGGAATTCCTCCTCGATAAAATGCGCGGTACAAAATCAAACCGTGAATTTATGGCTTCTATGAACTCGTAAGAAAATAATGAACCATAAATATGATTTTTGATGAAAAAAGAAATACTGATCAATTCCACTTCTAACGAAGTAAGAGTTGCAATTACAGAAGACGGAAAGCTTGCCGAGCTTTTTGTCGAAAGCCCTGACCAGGACAGAAACGTCGGGGATATTTATCTCGGCAAAGTAGCCCGCGTGAAGGTCGGGATAAAAGCCGTGTTTATCAATCTCGGTTTTGCACAGGATGCATTCCTGCACTTTTCAGACATCGATAATTCCTTTGATGAATATGCCGCAATTATCGGAGATGATTCGGACGTTGAAGAAGAGGACGATGATGAAGATGAAGTTTCTTCCAAAAATGATTACAGGGACAGGTTCGACCCTTCAAAACTCGTACCCAATCAGGATATCATAGTCCAAATAACAAAAGAAAGAGTCGGGAAAAAAGGTTTAAGGGTTACTTCCAAAGTTTCCATTCCGGGAAGATATCTGGTGTTAATGCCGTTCAATAAACGCATCGGAACTTCCAAAAAAATATACAACTTCAAAGAAAAAAGACGCCTGAAGAATATTGTCAGATCGGTAAAACCGAAAGATCTCGGCGTAATTGTGAGAACCGTAGCCTCAGGAGTGGATGAGAGTCTGATACTCGATGATTTCAACAACCTGATTATGAAATGGAATCAGATACAGGAAAAAATGAAGACTTTGAAAGCACCTGTACTTCTTTTTAAGGACGTTTCTACAACATCCTCCGTTATCCGCGATATGTTCAGAGATGACGTTAGCAAAATTGTTGTAAATTCCAAAAAACTGTACAAGGAAATCCGTAACTATGTGGAAACCACATCTCCGGATAAAGCAGATAAAGTTCAGCTTTACAATCAGTCAAAACCTATATTTGATGCGTATGATATAGAAAAGCAGATTGATGAAAGTCTCGAGAAAAGAGTTTCCCTGAAAAACTCAGGATATATCATTATAGAAACCACCGAAGCAATGACGGTTATTGACGTCAACAGCGGGAAATACGCAAAGCTGAAAGACCAGGAAATGAATTCGCTGAAAATAAACTTTGACGCCGCCCGGGAAGTGGTCCGGCAGCTCCGGTTAAGGGATATCGGCGGGATAATTGTCGTTGATTTCATTGATCTGTATGACGAACCAAATAAAAGGAAATTGTACGACGAGATGCGCAAAGAATTCAGGAAAGACCGTGCAAAGGTAACAGTACTGCCAATGAGTGATTTCGGTATTATCCAGATTACAAGGCAGCGTATAAGGCAAAGCATATTGCAGCGTGTAACTGATAACTGCCCGATGTGCAATGGCACGGGACGGGTCCAATCAAAAGCAAGCTTTGTGAAAGAAATTGAGCGCTGGATTACCCGCTACAAATCAGACAAGAACAGCAGATTTTTAACACTTGTAATTAATCCGATACAGAAATCGCATCTCTTTAGCGGATACACAAATAATAAAATTAAGTTATTTTTTAAATACTTTATTTTTATTAGTATTGAAACCGACGACACTATGTCTCTGGACGAGTTTAAATTTCTATCAGGCAAAGATAGGACAGATATTACGCAGGATTATAATGTATAATATTTAAAATAAAATTTTTCTATGCCTAAAATAATTATTGACGGAAAAGAACTTGAATTCAAACCGGGACAGACTGTAATTCAGGTCGCTACGAATAATGGTATAGATATTCCAAACTTCTGCTGGCATCCGGGATTATCTGTTTCGGGTAACTGCAGAATATGCCTCGTGGAAATCGAAGAACTTCCAAAGCTGGCTATTGCATGTTCCACGCTTGCTTCGGATGGTATGGTGATTCATACAAAATCGGAAAAAACTGTCACCGCTCAGAATGCAGTGATGGAATTTCTTCTTATAAATCATCCGCTCGATTGCCCCATCTGCGATGAAGCAGGGGAATGCAAACTTCAGGATTATGCTTATAAGTATAGTATCGGTAAATCCCGCTTCGATGAAGAAAAAAATCACAAGAATAAGAGAATAGAACTGGGTCCGAATGTAATGTTTGACCGGGAAAGATGCATAAGCTGCTCACGGTGCATAAGGTTCTGTGAAGAAATCGCAAAAGAACCGCAGCTTACATTTGTACAGAGGGGAGAGAATGTTACAATAGAAACCTTCCCGGGAAAGCAACTAGATAACCCTTATTCTATGAACGTGATAGAGATTTGTCCCGTTGGTGCATTGACTTCAAGAAATTTCAGGTTTAAATCACGGGTCTGGGAAATGTCCTTCACCGATGGTATCTGTATTGGCTGCTCAAGAGGTTGCAATACAATCGTCGGTGTAAGAAATAATGAGATTCTGAGAATTGAGCCAAGGGAAAATCCGGATGTAAATGATTACTGGCTCTGCGATTACGGAAGACTGAATACTTATAAATTTGTAAATGACGGGAAATCAAGAATAAAATCTCCTATGATTAAACTTGACCCGGAAGATAACAAGAAAGAGGAAATTATTGAAGTTGATTGGGATGAAGCAATATCCAAAGCATTATATAAATTAATTAATAAAGATAAAGAAATTCTTTTCGTTGCATCGCCATATTCCACACTCGAAGATAATTATGCTTTAAAGAAGTTTGCAAATAAGGTTTTCAAAAGTGATAACATTATTTATATCCCTTGTATCGATGAAAGTTTTGAAGATAATATTCTGAAAAAAGCCGACAAAACTCCCAATACCAACGGCTTAAAACTTCTGGGTATCAGACCTTACAATGAGAATGATAAAAACGACCTTAAAGACGGCAAGTATCATTTCCTCTATATAATAAACGAGGATTTTTCGAAGTTTCCTGATTTCAAAGAACTTACAAAAAAAATAGATTTTGTTATTCAGCACCAGCACACAAAAAATGGTTTCTATCCGTATTCAAATGTGATATTTTCAGAATCCTCTTATGCTGAAATAAACGGAACGTTTGTTAATTTCAATAACAGGATACAGAGAATAAAACCCTCGGTGGCAACACTTGAAAAGGAGCGGCTTATCGGCGAATTTGAATTATCCCGGCTTGATAAATTCGGTGCTCACAATGACAGATGGACTCACGGGACAAAATTTAATGCAAGACCAACCTGGAAAATATTCAAACTTCTTGCAAAAGTGATGGGTCACGATTTCCTTTTTGAAAATTCAGAAGAGGTATTCACTGAATTATGCATAAAAGTTCTTGAGAAAAAAGGAATTGATTACGACACATTAGGTTCAAAAGGTTTACAGATTTAATTTTTTTATGAAGGAAGTTTTCGCAGGAGAAATTTACGTATATGATTACGAAGGAAGCGGAAAAACCCTTCTTTTTGTTCATGCTTTCCCGTTCAATCACCGGATGTGGGATTATCAAATCAACTATTTCAGTAATCATTATCGTGTAATTACTTTTGATATCAGAGGTTTTGGGAAAAGCACAGACTCTTTCTATCATATTTATACAATGGAAGATTTTTCTGATGACGTTCTGAACATTATTGAATACCTTCGCTTAAAGGAAGTTAATATATGCGGACTATCAATGGGGGGTTATATCGTCCAGCGTGCCGTTATTAAAAGCACCGGTAAATTTTCCTCTATGATACTTGCAGACTCCAAAGCAGAAAGAGATGATGACGAAGATGTAATTAAAAGAGCAAGATTCATAAGTAATCTGAAAAATTTCGGAAAAGAAAGCGCAGCGGACAACTTTATGAGACGGTTAATGTATAAAGATAACTACGAAAATAAGATTTTATATAAATTCATCAAAGATATAATCGATCAGCAAAGCGTGGAAGCAATGTGCGGTGCATCGCTTGCAATGGCAATGAGAACAAACACTATTGATTACTTCAAAGATATAAACATACCTGTTTTGATTATGGTGGGAGATAATGATAAGTTTACGCCATTTGAATATTCAGAAAGAATGAAATCCAAACTAAAAAATTCCCAATTAAAAATAATATCAAACTCCGGACATTTAAGCCCTCTGGAAAATCCGAGGGAATTTAATTCCTATCTTTCAGAATTTCTGGAAACCACTATTTGAATTTTTTTCGGTTCAAATCCTTTCTATTCTGATTCCAATCCCTTTAAAGGAAGCGTACCAATATCTTAGTTAACTCTGTTTCAGCAAGTTTTCAATCACCGAAGTTATCTCTCCATCTTCAGGCTTTGTTTTGCTTTTATACCTTGCTGTTACATTACCGTTTTTATCTATCACAAATTTTTCAAAATTCCAGCTGATATCTCCTGCCGGCTCTGCTTGTATGAGTTTAGTATATAAGGGACTTTTACTATCACCGAGTACTTTTATTTTATCGAACAAAGTAAAAGAAACATTGTACTTTGTTGAGCAGAAATTTTTTATTTCTTCATTTGAGCCGGGTTCCTGTCCGCCGAAATCATTGCAGGGGAATGCTAAAATTTCAAATCCTTTGTCTTTATATTTTTCGTAAAGATTTTCGAGTCCTTCATACTGCGGCGTAAATCCGCATTTTGAAGCCACATTTACGATTAATAAAACTTTTCCCTTGTAATCAGATAACGGTTTATCAGTTCCATCCATTGTCTTTACTATCATATCTGATATATTCGGACTGTCATTTTTTTTATTCACCTGTGTGTTATTTTGATTATTTGGAGCTTGTTGAACTTTAGTATCGTTTTTAGCACAGCTTATTATCGAAATAACGGTAAAAAACAGTACTAACATTAAAGAGTTTTTAAACATATTGATTATTATTAAATTTATTTTCATTACAAAACGAAACAAAATAAATTGTTTAATAAATCCTGGATACAATATTGTGTAATTGCTTTCGATTTCAACAAATTGAGAAATACGAAGTAGTAATTTAAAATTATGACAAAACCGAAGATCTCAAAAGCAGTATGGATATTATGTTTCGTAAGTCTTTTCACTGACATCGCGAGCGAAATGTTATACCCGGTAATGCCTGTATATCTGAAAAGTATAGGATTCTCGGCGCTTATCATCGGATTACTTGAGGGGTTTGCGGAGGCAACCGCCGGTTTCAGTAAGGGATATTTTGGAAATTTATCAGACAGGTCAGGCAAACGTGCACCATTTGTTCAGTTTGGTTATGGATTAAGCTCTGTGTCAAAACCTATGCTGGCAGCTTTTGTTTTTCCGCTATGGATATTTTTTGCACGAACAATTGACAGACTTGGTAAAGGAATCAGAACATCTGCACGGGATGCAATATTATCCTCTGAATCTACTCCCGAAACAAAAGGCAGGGTTTTCGGATTGCACAGGGCACTTGATACTGCCGGTGCATTTATAGGTCCTGTCTTTGCTTTGATTTTCCTTTCGATATATGTGGAAAATTTCAGACTGCTTTTTTTAATAGCGTTCATACCCGGTCTTTTAGCCGTAGGGTTTTCTTTTTTTATTAAGGATAGAAAAGTTGAGGCAAATCCTAACATAAAGGGTCGTGGATTTTTTTCTTTTTTAAAATACTGGAAAATTGCAGGCAAAGATTATAAAAAACTTGTTACGGGTCTCCTCGCATTTGCACTTATAAATAGTTCGGATATTTTTCTTTTACTGATGATTAAGCAGATTGGATATTCAAGCACTGAAGTTATTGCAGCATATATTTTTTACAATTTTATATATGCTGTTTCTTCATATCCTGTTGGAATACTTGCGGATAAACTTGGTCTTAAAAATATTTTTATCGCAGGGCTTTTTCTATTTGCTTTGGTTTACGGTGGAATGTCATTTCAGCCTTCGTTAGTTGTGATTTTTATTTTGTTTTTCTTTTACGCACTTTATGCTTCGGCAACTGAAAGTATTTCTAAAGCGTGGATTACAAATATATCGGCAAAAGATGATACTGCTACCGCAATTGGGTTTTTTACCGGATTCAGCAGCGTATTTACTTTGCTTGCAAGCATTATCGCAGGTCTTATATGGAGTACGTTTTCACCGCCGGTAACATTTGCAGTTTCGGCAATAGGAGCAGTTCTGGTGGCAATTTATATTATTGTGGTTTTCAGAAGTGAAAATATTAAAGCATAAATTCGATACTCAGTCTTCTATAACATATTTTTTCACCGCTTCGCCGTCTTTTAAGTGTTTTTGAATAATTTCTTCCAGGACATCCGGTGTGCAGGAGTGATACCACACTTTATCAGGATATATCACGGCTATCGGACCGTTCTCGCATATTCTGAAGCATTTTGCTCTTGTTCTCAAAACTCCTTCTTTTTCAAGTTTTAATTCTTTCATTCTCTTTTTGAGGTAACCCCAGGATTCATCGCCATCATTTTTTTTGGAGCATTTGGATTCCGAGCAGAGGAATATGTGTCTTTTCACTTCATTAATCCCGAGTTCCTTTGCTTTTTTACTTAAATCTTTACTCAATTTTTATTTGTTTTAATTAATTTTATAAGCATTATATAAGCTGTTGGTGACGCTGCGCTTAAATCCTCCATAAAAAGTGGAGGATTGTGAGCACCAACAGCGGCGATAGAATTTCTATTCGTTTTAATTAATTAAAGATAATATTTTAAAAAGAAATTAAAAATATTAATTCAATTTATTTTCCCGATTATCTTTCATATCTGTCCAAAATATAACTTTAAAAATTAACATTCATATTACATTCCCTCCCCATTCAAGGTCTCGGAATCCGATTTGTCGGATGGAGGGATTATGGGTGGGGTGGATAGCAAGAATCATTATGAAATTAAAACAATCCTTGCCTTATGTACTGATGGAGGGAGTGTTTTTTATTTTCGCATAACCTATTTAAAAAGGATGGTTTTAACAAAATGTTTCGCTACGCTCAACATGACAAATGCGTAATTTCAGTAATTAATTTAAATTCCTAATTTGTTTCGGGCAACTAGGATAATCATTTTGGAATTAATAATTGTGTTTTTTTGGTTTGCTTATTTATATAAATTAAAAGAAAATATTAAGCATGAAAAATATATCTAAATTAATTTTTGTTTCGTTATTTCTGTTTTTATCGTCAAATTTATTTTCACAGGTCAAATTTGAAACCGGTTCTTTTCAGGAAATGAAAGACAAAGCTGCAAAGGAAAATAAAATAATCATGGTTGATTTTTTCACTGACTGGTGCAAGTGGTGCGTGGAACTTGATAATTTTGTATATACGGATCCGCAGGTTGCCGGATTCGCCAATAATAATTTTATCAGCTGGAAAATTGATGCGGAGAAAGGTGAAGGTGTTGAACTGGCGAAAACATATAATATCCCGAGTTACCCTTCGATTATATTTATGAAAAGCGATGGTACTGAAATTGACAGGATAGTCGGTTACTTTCCTGCAAAAAAATTCTACGGCATTATCACAGACTATCAGAAAGGCATCAATACCATGGATTATCTCAAGACAAAGTTAAAAGAAAATCCAAATGATATCACTTCAAACTTTAAAATGGGTGAAAAATTAGTTGACCTTGAAAATAAGGACGAAGCAAAACCATACATCGCAAAGGTTATAGAACTGGACAACACAAACTCAAGCGGTTACCTTGATGCTGCAGTTCTTCTTAAAGCATATATCGACGACGATACTGAAAAACTTAAAGAATTTCCTTCACTTTATCCTAATTCAGAAAAAGTGAAAGATTCTTATCTGATGCTCGGAGAAATTTACTATACAAAATTAACGGACAACGAAAAAGCACAAAAGACTTTTGATGAAGCATTTGAAAAATTCGGGAAAGAAGATTTTGAGGTTAAATATGCTTACGGTCAGTTTATACTTAACCAGGTTGCTACAATTGTTACATCGAAAGATCCTTCCAACGATGCTTTAAAAGAAGCATTACTTTTGTCAGAGAATAATATTCATTATGTAATAGGCACTATTCACGAAGCGAGTATGTACTATTATCAGGCATCTGTTTACAAAACTTTCGGGGAAAAAGAGAAAGCAAATGATGCGATAGATAAGGCTTTAAAAATTCACGACAGAAAATCATTCAGAGATTTAAAGACTAAAATTAATTCATAAGGTATGGCAGAATTTAATACGGAATTTTTAAGAGAAGCGATTAGACTTTCAAAAGAAAACCTGACAGACGGAGCAGGAGGACCATTCGGGGCAGTGATAGTTAAAGAGGGTAAAATAATTTCAGAGGGAAGAAATGCTGTGCTTGCTACAAAAGATCCTACCGCTCATGCCGAGATTCAGGCAATAAGAAATGCAAGCAAACATTTAAATGACTTCAACCTCAAGGGATGCGAAATCTATACAAACTGTGAACCGTGTCCGATGTGCCTGTCGGCTATTTACTGGGCAAGGTTAGATAAAATATATTATGCTAACACGAAACAAGATGCCGCCGCAATTGGATTTGATGACGAATTTATTTATAAGGAATTAGCATTGCCTGAAGTACAAAGGAAAATTGAAATGATTCACATTAATAACGAAGATGCCCGGAAAATATTCCTCGAATGGTTTGGTTCGGAAACAAAAATTTTATATTAAATGCTTTTTTTCTAACGGATTGCTTCAGAACCCGAAATAGACTTTTGTTCCGAGTGAGATATTTCCAATATTCTTCGTCTGATTCATCGCAAGCGGACTTCCTTCTTTTAATTTAGAGAAGAAATTTGAGTAAGTAACTTCTACATCACCGGAAAATTGTTCATATACCCTGTAAGAAAAACCGATTCCCACACTGAAACCGTGAAGCCATCTTGAATCTGAATACTCCGCAATAGGATATGAATAAACATTATCATAGTATCCATAATAAGAATTCGGATCATAAAATTCTCTTACCCTGCTTAATTCTTCGTGTGTGTATTGCACTCCGTATCCTGCTTTCAGATAGAGAGGAGCTTTGATAGCCCAAAGTGGATATATTTTTACTGACGCTGTGATAGGAATCGCGAGAACTCTTGAATAATCATACCTGTCTGTATAGTCGTAATTGCCGTACGTTCCGGTTTCATATACCGGATTCGGATTTCCGTTATTATGCCATATAATGCCCGCATTAATTTCTACAGACATCATTTCCGATGTCTTGATTCCAAGTGTAAAATCCGCCTGTAAAGGGTAAAATGAAGAATTGTCATAATAATTATCATTATAATTGTATCGGTTGTAATAATAATTATTGTTATAATCGTAATTGTTATAGTTAGAACCCGAAACTCTTACTTGGAATCGGTTTCCGAATTCACCTCCGACGTAAGTAGAAATACCGGTGCCTATCCCCATATAAAACCTTTTATCAGTTTGGACGCATTGTGCTGTTAAATTTCCGTTTAAGGCAAAAAGCAAAACGGAAAAAATCAGTAAGTTTATTTTTTGCATAAATACCCCGTCTTTATAAATTTTATACTATCAATATTCGGAATTTGTTTCATCAATTTCAAGGAAAAATGAAGGTTTTTATTAGAATTCCGGCAAGAGCGGCGGCTATTATTATATAAATTGATTTTATTTTTGTAAAAAATAAAACCGGCAATGCGGCGACAAAGAGTATAAAAGTAGGAATATCAATAATTGCATCTTTAGACAGGAGATATGCTGTTGAAAGAATTGCCCCGATAGCCGCAGCATTTGCACCTTTTATAAGTGATTTCAGGTAGAAATTATACTTATACTTACCGATTTGCCGGGCAAGGATAAGGACAAAAATAAATGTCGGAAGAAAAATACATATTGTAGATATAATAGCCCCGGGAATACCCTGCATAATATAGCCTATAAAAGTAGAAGTAATTACAACCGGTCCTGGAGTAATCTGCCCGAATGCAATACCATCTATAAATTCTTTTGCGGTCAGCCAATGCCTGGCATCCACCACTTCCTGCTTCAATACCCCTACGATAACAAAACCACTCCCGTATGTGAGACTTCCTACCTTCAGAAACAGTAATGCCATTTCCAACATTTTGGAAACCGAAATTTCTTTTATAAATAGTATTACTTTAGAAAATCCTAAGACAGCTATTGGTATTATATAAAGAGAGAAAATACTTAATTTATTTTTATTGATTTTTTTTTCTGAAATGGAATAATATACAACTGAAATGATCGCAGCACCAATAATTAGAAATATTATATAGACTTTGAAAAAAACAGTAAGAATGATAGACGCAGCGAAAAGCAGATACAGAATAATTTCTTTTTTCAGGATTGATGTGCTTAATTTATATCCGGAATAAAAAATTATTGCAATTATTACAGGGCTTAATCCGTAAAGACAATTTTCTATATAAGATATATCCTTATAAGCTAAGTAAAAGAACGAAAATGCAAGTACCAGAAAGAATGACGGCAGAACAAAACCTATTCCTCCGGCAACTGCGCCCCAAAATCCTTTTTTAAAATATGAAAAATATACTGCCACCTGAAATGCAAGAGGTCCGGGTGCAATCTGTGCATATCCGAAAATATCTTCGAATTCACTGAACGTAAGCCATTTTTTATTCATAACAAGATCATATCTCATCATATCGATGACTGCAAGCGGTCCGCCAAATACAGTAGAACCAAGATAAAAGAAATATCTAAATAAGCCGAAATTAGTAATTTCTGACAATCGTATTAAAAATGATTTATAGATATAAAATTAAATAAATTGACTAATAATAATATTCAAAAAATTATCCATAAATACATTCCCCCAACAATATCTCCCTCCCAATTCTAGGGGAGGGATACAGGGTGGGGTGTATATGCTTTTGATCCTCATTCCCAATCCCCCTGCCTGTCCCGATTTTTCCTCGTTCCCATGCTCCAGTCGAAGATCCCGCATTTATCGGGACGTGGGAACGTAAATCCCCATTAATCAAAATCGAGATAAGATATTTTGTTCTTCTTTTTAATTTCCCCGTCGTTTACGACGGGGATAGCTAAACCGCCCTGTCTTAGGGTTGGAAATCCCGATGCTCTATATCGGGACTTCAGCCCAAACGAGTTATTCGAAAATTCGGTTTTTTACACAATCTCTTTATTCGTCGGTAATACTTTACTTAAAATACTGAGTCCCCTTTGAATCATCAAAAGAATCAATTGATTTCATTAGAAACTTCCAGTTTTCCGAATCTTCTGCAAGCACATTCCATAAAGTCATACCAAATAGACTTCCTATTTCATCTGCGGGTTCCTGATTATATAATGATAAATTTTTTCTCGTTCCCATGCTCCAGTCGAAGATCCCGCATTTATCGGGACGTTGTAAAGTTAATCTTATCCCCCTTTTGCCTGTTAGCGAAGCGAGGTACTCGCTGAGTCAATCCCGACTCCGGTCGGGACCCTCCTTCTCTTTGGAGGGGAATCCAGATCTTCTAATTCGAAGTCGGGTTTTTTTTGGTGTTCTTGTGTTCACCTACTCCTCTAATTTTAAATCATATAATCATTTGAATCATTCTAATTTGTGATTTTCTGTGATTCTTTTTATGTTTTTTAAATTCTTCTTTTTTCATACCTTATTTTAGGTCTTAGCAAGGGGGAATATTAAAATTTTAATTAAAAATTATGTCAGTGATAAATAAATATTCATTACAGCTATGCAATATAGATTCCAATTTAGATTTAAGAAAAAAACAAAAAGAAATTGAAACAGTTTTTAAAGAGGTCAGAAATGATAAAATCGGACTTTCATCTTTTCAATTTGATGTGATTGAACAACATTTTCTTAAGATAACTGTAAAGGAATCAAGTAATCATTGGCACACAAAAATCGGTTCAAAACTCGCTAATGAACAAAATATGAGGAATTTCTGTAAAGAAAATGAAAAATCAAAAATGTTCAAATGGGAAGAAATATAGTTGTTTAACTGAAGGACTTTATTTCTAAGAAGAAATAAATAAAAATATTATTTGTTTTTATATGGCTTTAGTCAACAAAAAAGCTACAAATAAGGTATAAAGCGAAATGCTTTAATTAAATGGACAAATCAATAGATATAAAATCTTTAATTGAAATTAATTCAATAATAGAAAGAGATAGCAAAGATTCTACTTATAAATATGCTTTGCTACGAGGAATAATTGATATCATTATTGAGTATCCTCAATTGATAATAAAGTTTGAGAATGAAGATAAGGTAAAATTACCATTTGGTTTGTTAATTTTTAATTGGATATTTTATTACTACCCGATTTTCTCCTCTAGTGTTTTTATCCCGCAAAAGAATGGTGAAACGCAAAACAATAATAATTTAGCAATTAGAAAATATTTTTCTCCTATTATACAACATTACGAAGTTGAAAAGAGAGGCGGTATTGAAAAGTTTTACAATGATTTCAAGAAAAATGATATTCCAATAGAGATAAAGAAAGATTTGTTGTTATTGATAAAAAATATATCCCGTGTCATTAAAAATATGCCAATGAGATATTTAGGGAAGAGTTATTTTGGTGATTATTATAAAGTTGCATATTTTAACAATGATGGTCACATTATTTCTGAAAAGTTCTCATTATCAGCTTATTTGGATATAGAAACTTTCGGAACATTTACAATCCCATATCGATACTTTATAGTTTTTGAAAATTTAGGCAGATACATTTTAGGAAATTCTTCATTGTTATCAAAATGGACTAATTTTACTTTGAAATTGCGAACTATTGATAATATTAAAGAATCAACAATTTATAATTTACTTTTGCGAAGTCCTAATACAGAACGGAATGTGCAAATGGTAAAAAGCATGTTAAGTAAATTACAATCGAGTAATAAATTAAAATGTATATGGTCAGGAAATGTTTTGACAAAAGCAGAATGCGCAATTGATCATGTTATTCCTTTCGCTGTATGGCCAAACAATAATCTCTGGAATTTGTTACCATCTGATAGCAAAACCAATTTAAGCAAGTTAGACAAAATACCTACAGAAAACAGATTGGTAAAAAGTAAAAAAGAAGTAGTTTTTTATTGGGGAAAGTATTTAGAACAAAATGAAAACTTATTTATCCAAGAAGTTGAATACACTTTGACAGGGAAGATTTATGACAGAAGTAAACTATTGCAAATATGTTTTGAATCACTCTTGGAAAGATGTAATTATCTAATTAATCATGGCTATGAACCTTGGATATAGTAATCTTTGTATCTTGAATCAATTTTATTAAAACAATTAATGAATAATTGTCAATTTTGTAATATTGAAAAAGAAAAAATATTATTCTCAAACGATGAATATTGGATTATTAAAGATAATTTTCCTGTCTCTCCAGGTCATTTACTAATAATTTCAAAGGAACATAGAGAAAATTATTTTGATTTAACTATCAAAGAAAAGAACGAACTGAATGATATGCTTTTGAAAGCAAAAAGCATCATTGATAACGAATATAAACCTGATGGTTATAACATTGGAATAAACTGCGGTTCAAGTTCTGGTCAAACAGTAATGCACTTTCATTGTCATTTAATCCCAAGATATGAAGGCGATACTGAAAATCCTCGAGGTGGAGTAAGACACGTAATTCCGGGGAAAGGATATTATTAATTTTAGTCTTTCCTAAAAAAATCTTTTATCTAACGAAAATCATTCCATCTTCAAAATTCAGGTCACAAAATATTAGTTTTTTCTCCTGCTTTAGAGTCCTTCTTGTTAATATGAGAATCTGTTCGTTTATTTACTGTTATTTTAATATTTTCCCTATTGACTATTTAGTTTATACCCCATATTCCCGTCCTTTTTTCTTCCATTTCTTCGTGCCCTTCGTGTCCTAATTGTTTAATTTATTTTCTTCCCCTATTGACTTTTTAGTTTATTCATATTATTTTTGCATCAGCCATATATAATTATGGTAAACTTTAAAATACGAGGATTTCTACTATGCATACCGAAACACGAAAAAATGAATTCCTGTCCCTCCGGGCTCAGGGGCTTTCTTTCGATAAAATCAGCGAAAAGCTCAAAATTAATAAGAAAACCCTCATTCGATGGAATAAAGAAAGATTAAATGAGATTAATTCATTGAAAGAGTCAGCTTTTGAATCAATGATGGAATCTCTGCAGGTTTCTACTAAAAACCGTGTTAAATTGCTTGCCGATGAGCTTAATAAAATTAATGCTTCATTGGATGGTCTTTCATATCGCAGTTATAATGTTCTTGATATGCTTAAGTTTAAAATTAAATTCATTTCTGAATTGTCAAAACTGGATTCATCTTTTAAATCTTGTTTGAAAAAGGACAATGAAGAATGTAAACTCGACGATATTTCAAACCTAAAACCTGCTGATCCGATGTCGACTACTAATGATTTTAATGAATTAAAAAAAATAATGAAAGATAACATCGAAACCGAAAAACAAATGCAAGTGGTGTTACAGGAATCATTGAAAGGTTAATTAAAAATCATTTATTTGTTTTATTTCTATAAACTCATTAAGTCTTTCTACTAAAGCAAAAACAGTTGTACAAGGATTTGCTTTAGAAGGAGGAATATTTTTAGAATTATGATCTCGAAGTAATTTTTTTGCCCATTTAATTGCTTGTTCCTGATTTCCTGTATCTTTCAGATTATAATACATTCCAGGGTCATTTTTTTTATAATCAAAATTTAAATATTTTGTTAAAATCGATTTATAATCATCTCGAGATGCTGCATTTTGTTTATACTCAAAATGTAATATATACCAAAGTTCGAAAGCCTCATTTGAATAAGCACAGTGAAACCTCAAATTATTTGCTCTATGAATAGCATTATCAAAATTATCAGCATTAAAACTATCCCTGTCAAAAACGACCCATATTTCATCAATAATATTTCCACTAAAATTATAATCTTTAAATAATTTTTCAGCTTCATCTATCAAACTAAGTGTGTTTCTACCCTCCCCATGAATTATCATCATATTTGGTGGTAAAAATTTCTTAAATGATTTAAAATAATTCGGTTCAGTTTTTTCTCCTTCGCAGACTATTAAAAAGTATTGTCGGGGTTTTCTTATATCTTCTTTTCTTGTTTTTGGAAGATTACTTTTTCTAATTTTAGAATTATCTTGATTATCAATCCTCACTTTTTTCTCCATTACTTTCAATTATATTATTTAAACCAAAAATAAATGGAATTGCTCCGTATCTTCCTCGGAGATAATCATTTTCAAAAGAAGCATCTTTTCTTACTTTAATTAACTTATCAGGAAGTTTTAACTCATTTAAAGAGGAATTATCTAAAGATTCGCCCAGATCTTTTTCTGTAAATTTATTTGATTTCTCAGAAATTTTAAACTCAACTAACGAATATAAATCAGTAGATTCACCATGGTCTTTTTCCGTGAACCAAATTTGATCTCTTCGAAAAATATTAGAACTGAGTAAGTTAGTATCGTGGGTAGCAAAAATTAATTGAGCATTATTTTGATTTGTTTCACTCGAATTAAATAATTTAACAATAGATTTTGTTAATAGAGGATGCATTTTTGCATCAAATTCATCTACGACAAGAATTTTCCCATTTATTAAGGTATCTATTATAGGTCCCGCAAATCTGAAAAATTTCTTTGTCCCTTCTGATTCAGCGTCATTTAGATTAAATGACATTTTATTTATTACTTCATTATCTTCATTATAAATATTATGAATAGTATGTAATTTATTTAATTTAGATTTTGGTCCTAAATCCTTTTCTATTTGTAATCTAATCTCTAAGGGAATTTTATCGGTTATATTTTCCGCTTTTAAATCTAATTCTTCAACATTAATATCAAGAATATTCATATCAGCTTTTTTTACAAACTCGATGATTTTATCTTTTAAATTGTCTTTCATCATATTGATGGTAAATCCTTCGTATAATTCGTCTTGAATACCATGGATAGCATTTAATTTTGAAAACCAATTCAAAATTGAAATAGATAAATTTCCATTAAATTGTGCACATACAGATAAAAACAAAGCATTATTTCTGGTTTTATCTTCAAATCCTGCTCCTTCTTTAAAATTCCTTTTATTGATTTCAATATTGTTTCTTTTTCTTTTGAAAAGCATTTTTTCACTTGTAACTTTTGCTTCGTATAACCATTCTGAAAATACTTCGTTTTTAGAAACTTCAAAACCATACCGGTATTTTTTCATATTTAAATAAAAAACAACCTCAAAAAAACTTGGTTTATATTCATTTTCGACATTTAATCGGAAAGGAGTAACGTCAATTTTATCATTAACCTGATATGATGTAGAAGAATTCATCACAAAAGATTTCATAAAGCGAATCCCTTTTATTAAATTAGTTTTTCCGCTTGCATTTGCACCATAAATTGCGGCACTTTTTAATAATTCAAATTTCGGTAAAAAAATCAGGTTTGAATCTTTATGCTCGGAAATTGATGCAGCCCTCATATCAAGTGAAATCTTTCTTTTTATTGAAAGATAATTAGATATATTAAATTCTATTAACATTTTCTTTGGTTTTTGAGAATTATTCTCAAAAAAGGCAAATTATTTACAAATGTAAAGGTATTTTTTAATACACCATCAATATTATCAGAAAAAATGAATAAATTGTCAGGAGAACTAAATAAATGTCTAAATCAAAAATTGAATGGACTGAGGTTACATGGAATCCTGCGACGGGTTGTAATAAAGTTTCGGCGGGTTGTAAGAATTGTTATGCCGAAATATTTGCTCAGAGACTTCAGGCGATGGGAAATCATAAATATAGAAACGGCTTTGATCTTACTATTCATCCGGATGTATTAGATGAACCAAAGAGATGGAAACATTCAAAAGTTGTTTTTGTTAATAGTATGAGTGATATTTTTCACGAAAGGATTCCTCTCGATTTTTTGAAAAAGGTTTTTAAAGTTATGAATGATACTCCAAGGCATATATATCAAGTATTGACAAAACGTTCGGAAAGACTCGAAGAACTTGCAAATAAATTCAACTGGACTGAGAATATCTGGATGGGTGTTTCGGTTGAAGATAATAGAGTAATAAATAGAATTACAAATTTAAAAAACACCCCCGCAAAAATAAAATTCTTGTCATTAGAGCCTTTGCTTTCTTCTCTGCCAAATCTCAACTTAAAGGGTATTGACTGGGTAATTGTAGGAGGTGAATCCGGAACAAAATCCAGACCTGTTCAAAAAGAATGGATTATCGATATTAAAGACCAGTGTGAAAAAGCAAATGTGGAATTTTTCTTCAAGCAATGGGGTGGAATGAATAAAAAGGCAAACGGTAGAGAACTGAACGGTAAAATTTATAACGGAATGCCCAAGATTCAAATCAATCAACAATATATGTTTTCTTGAAATCTTGAAATTTACACCTCTCCCTTTATCCTGACAGGTCGGGTCTCTCCGATCCCGAGGGGTTCCAATGAATTCGGGACAGGCTTTTTTAAAAAATGGAGGATAAGAAAGAACAAGAACAATTGAGAAAATGATTCAGGAATTAATATACTTTTCAGATTGTTTTGTTTTTTACTTTTTTCAATTTTTTAATTTACAGAAAGGGTTAATAAAATGAATAATGAATCAAAACAAAATTATGTGCATGTTTTTCACCAAGTCACAGATTTTTCAAAATGGAAGCAGGCATTTGATGATTTCATAGATGTGAGAAGAAAAGGAGGAGAAAAGACATTTCAGATATTTTGTCCTAAAGATAAACCAAATGATATATTTTTGCTCTTTACCTGGGATAGTTTTGAAAATGCTGAAAAGTTTATGAATTCTCAGGAACTCAAAGAAGCAATGAAGAATGCCGGGGTTATCGGAATGCCGTATATTCACTTCTTAAATGAAGTCGCTTCCGGAGTAGTAGTTAAATTCCCCGAGATGCATCAATAAAAACAGACTGGGGAATTCATTCGTTAAGTTAAAGTGGAAATAACAACCCCCTTTTGTTCCCCCTTTTTTAAGGGGGAATATTCTGAAATATGTTACAACTACAGACCATTGCAACGAGGGGAAATTTGGGCTAAAGCCCTGTTTGGTATCAGATGCACTACCCCGTCGTAAACGACGGGGAAATTAAAAATAAAATCAACCCCCTACTAGCCTCCATCCCGACTTATCGGGACTCTACGATTTTTCTGATACACGTTACAACGGTGGACCATTCTAACGAGAGAAGAAGAACAGTTGCAGTGGCAGCAGATGCAGATGCAGTGTCAGATGCAGTGGTGGGAACAGTTACGGAAGCATGGAAAGGGGAGAAAAACACACACCCTTTAGTCCCCTCTTCCCGACAAGCTCCCGATGAATCGGCACAGGCAGGGATTCAAAAACAAACAAAAGGGGAGAGTAGAGAAAAATTATAAGAACGAATTGGTATTTCTAAATGTTCTATAACATTAAATTAAACATTAGACTATAAAACTATGAAAAACATAATAATTTTAATCTCCTTGACGATAATATTATTTGGATGCAATAAATCAGATAATATTGTTAACAGTAATATAACTACTACTACTACATCAGGGACTCATGTAATCAGCGCCGGGGGAACGGCATTTTCTCCGAATTCGGTTACTGCAAAAGTTGGAGACACAATTAAATTCGTATGGTCATCCGGTTCGCATACAACAACTTCTACATCGGTTCCTACAGGTGCGGTAACCTGGAATTCTCCGTTAAATTCTTCAAGCCCATCTTTTATATATATAATTACCGCTGCCGGTACTTATAATTTCCAATGCAACTTTCACTTACCCACTTTCCCTGCTTCTGCAACTGCTTCTGCTACTGCAACTTTCACTATACAATGGGTATGACAGGTTCGTTTACCGTCAACTGATTTCTGTTAACGGTAAATAAAAATTATAAGGAAGAGAAAACCCATCCCGTGATTTAAGGATATCGGATGAGTTCGTTATACATCAGGAGATGTCTTTTGTGGAATAAGAGGGTTTAAAAATGGATGTAAGACTTGCTTTTAAATTGATATATAATACTATTAGAGGTATTTTTATCAAAATAAAATCAAATTATGAAATTCACAAATAAACTATTAATATTTCCTTCGCTTGCACTTCTATTTTTTGTTTTTTCATTCTGCAACAAGCAAAACGCAGAGATAAAGAATACCGTAAGCAATACAATTGCCAAAGATTCCGTTGAGAAGAAACAATCTAGCGTTCCGGAAGGTCTCCGGAAGCTCGTGAAAGCTTATCCGGATTTTCTGGACTCAGCTGATGAAAATTATTTATACTGGAAAGACGGTACAAAGATGAAATATGACGACGGCAGGGAAAAAGATTTTGAAGATATGCTTGACAATGCATCTCTAAAAGACCAGATGTCACAGGAATATGGAATGGGAGAAGATTTTGAAAATCCGCCTCCTGTTAATTTTGAGCCGGGAAGGATCAGATGTGAAGAATTTTTCAGAAAAATATACGGCAATACTTCGGGTGCAGCCCAGGGAAACCTTGTAAACGTTACGTGGATGCCGAAAACTGTCGGTTCTTCAATTCCCTTTACGAGCGTTAATGATGCAAACATACAGCTGGAAGCGGTTTCGCGGGAGCTTGATAACCTTCCTGAAAATCTAAAGAAATATGTAACGAGGCTTGCCGGGACATTTTACTGGAGAGTAATTGCAGGAACAAACAGACTCAGTATGCACAGCTTCGGGATTGCAATCGATATAAACACAGACTATTCAAATTACTGGCAATGGGACGGCGGCAAAAAAGGGAAGATTGAATACAGAAATAAAATACCGATGGAAATTGTAAAAATATTTGAAAAATACGGCTTCATCTGGGGCGGTAAATGGTATCACTACGACACAATGCACTTTGAATACAGACCGGAACTGCTCGTAAGCACAAATTAGTCTTAACAAGTTAACTAAAATAAATTTATTATGTTAAAAAAATTTTTAATGGTAATCTTATTATCTACATTAGTTTTATCTGTATCCGGTTTATACAGTCAAACGAAAGAAAAGATCCTGCCGTATCCGATACAACAATACAAAATGCAGAACGGTTTAAATGTGGTTACGGTACCGTTTGACAGCCCGGGTATTGCGGCATTCTATATTGCCGTAAGGACCGGTTCCCGTAACGAGGTTGAAAAAGGAGTTACCGGTTTTGCACACTTTTTCGAACATATTATGTTCAGGGGAACCGAGCGATACTCCAAAGAAAAATATGAAGAGGTTTTAAAATCAATCGGAGCATCTGCCAATGCGAATACTTCAAACGACAGGACCGTATATCATATGCTTGGTAATGTGGAAAAACTTGAACTTATGTTTGAAATTGAATCGGACAGGTTTCAAAACCTTAAATACTCCGAACACGATTTCAAGACTGAAGCAGGAGCTATCAAAGGTGAGTACACAAAGAATTATGCCGACCCTCTTAGCAGGCTCGATGAAAGCATAAACAATATTGCATTTACTACTCATACTTATAAGCATACAACAATGGGGGTTTTTGCAGATATAGTTGATATGCCTAATCAATATCAGTATTCTTTAAAATTCTTCGACAGATACTACAGACCCGAATACTGCACGGTAATAGTTGTGGGCGATGTGACACAGGAAAAAGTAAATAAACTCGCGGAAAAATATTTTGGGAGTTGGAAAAATGGAAGTTTTAAAGAAGATATCCCGTCCGAACCAATGCAGACCGAAACAAAATTTGTTCATCTGCAAAACGGAGATGTTCCTCCGTATCTCACTCTTTGTTTTAAAGGTCCGGGTTACAGCGATTCGGATGTTGACCTCGCTGCTTTGAGTATTATAGAAGGAATTGCCTTTTCCAATAAATCTGATTTGAACCAGAAGCTTGTTATTAACGAGCGAAAAGTCCGCCGTGTAGGGTTCTATCCCGGAATGAGCAGGGACCCGAACTTGATTGAAGTATATGCACAACTCAAAGATAAAAATGATATTCAATATGTAAAAGATGAATTGATGAATACTTTGAACGGATTGAAAAATAACCTTGTGGATAAGAAAATGCTTGATGAAGTTATTTCGAACAGAAAGTACGGATTCATAATGCGCTCAGATAATCCGGGCTCTATAGCCGCTATTCTTGCACAATATATTGCACTCTCCGGCGACCCGGAATCGCTGAACAGATATTATGAATTATTCGATAAAGTCACACCTGAAGACATTATGAAAACGGCAAATAAATATTTTGTTGAAACAGGGCTAACAATCGGTACAATTACTGCAGATGAAAATTGTGTAATTAAATAATCAAAAAAATTATTTTTAATATTAAATTATATGAATATTATAAAAGTTTTAATTTCAATTATTTTTGTTGTTGTGATAAATTCAAATTTATTTCCCCAGCAGGTCGTGGAGCTGAAAATTCCCAACTCCGAAAAAGTGGTTATAAAGCTGATGTTTAAAAACGGCTCTGTCTGCGACCCCGCGGGTAAAGAGGGGCTCACTTATTTAACTGCCAACCTGATAACAAACGGCGGGACGAAAGACTTAACTCTTAAGCAGATTCAGGAAAAATTATTTCCTATGGCTGCCGGATATGGTGTAAACGTAGATAAGGAAGTAACAGTATTCACTTTTCAGGTGCCGAAATTTTTTCTTGCTGATTTTTACCCGGTATTGAAGGGATTAATATTAACTCCCTCCTTTGATGAAAAGGATTTTGAAAGAGTGAAATCGAATATTCAGAATTATGTTGACCAGGGAATAAGGGCTTCATCCGATGAGGAATACAGCAAAAAGGCACTTGAAGATTTTATTTTCCGGGGTACCCGGTATCAGCATATGGTCCAGGGAAAAATTTCAAGTGTCCAGTCAATAACACTTGATGACATAAAAAATCATTACAAAAATCATTTTACAAAATCCGGTTTAATGATTGGTATTGCAGGTAATTACACACCGGAATTTCTAAACACTTTGAAGACTGATTTAGGTACTCTTCCTGAGGTTACCTATGACCTTGAAGCAAAAGTTACTCCTAAAACTCCGGAAGGAATCAATGTCGAAATTATTTCCAAAGACGAAGCATTCGGATCAGCAGTATTTATGGGCTTTCCAATGGATATTACAAGAGCGAATGATGAATTTGCCGCATTGATGGTGGCAAACTCTTACCTCGGAGAGCACAGGAAATCTTACGGAGTGCTTTATAATAAATTAAGAGAAACACGTTCAATGAATTATGGTGATTATTCATATATTGAATGGTACGATGAGGGTGGAGGCAATATGCTTCCTCCTCCGGGAGTTCCCAGATTATCGAACTATTTTTCAATGTGGATAAGACCAGTGCAGATTGCGAAACAACTGAAGATACAATACGAGGAACTATCAGATATTAAAATCGGACACGCACATTACTCAATCAGACTTGCGATAAGGGAAGTTGATAAACTCGTTAAGAATGGAATGACAAAAGAAAATTTCGAAGCAACGAGAGAATTTTTAAGGAGTTATATCAAATTATACATACAAACTCCCTCAACTCAACTGGGATATTTAATGGATTCAAAATACTACGGAAGAAATGATTACATTTCGGAAACGGATAATTTGCTTGCAAAACTTTCCGTTGAAGACGTAAATAGAGCCATTAAAAAATACTGGCAGGTTGATAATATGTGCATCACAATAATAACAGATGCTTCCGAAGCAGAAGAACTTGCAGCAAGTTTGAAGAATAATACACCATCACCAATGAGCTATTCTAATATTGTAAAAGCCGGACTTCCGAAAGATGTATTACAGGAAGATGATGAAGTAGCTGTTTATAAACTAAACATCAGGAATGTGGAAATTATAAATTCAAAAGAAACGTTTAAATAATTAATGGTATCAGTTATTATAGGGGGGTTGCTGTTAAGTATTACCCACGCTCTGATTCCAAATCATTGGTTTCCGATCGCTGCCGTAAGCATTTCGGAAAAATGGTCACGGGCTGAATCTTTGAAGATTACAGCCCTTATTGGTTTTCTGCATACTATAAGCACTATAGTAATCGGTATCATTATAGGTTTCATAGGATACAGACTCGGTGATACGATTGAACTTGTCGCCAGCATATACGCTCCAACAATATTAATAGGTTTAGGATTGATCTTTATTATCCGGAATCTCAGAAAGCCTGACCTTCACACTCACTGCCACATAGATTCTGACGGCATCAAAGAAGCGTCCAAAAAATCAAAGGCGGCTATTATTACAGCACTTGGAACTATGATGTTTTTCTCACCGTGTATTGAAATAGAAGCATACTATTTCTCGGTAAGTTATCTCGGTTGGACAGGTATTATCACACTCTCGGTAATTTATCTTATCGTTACCGTACTTGCTATGATGATGATAGTGGATTTAGGAAGAAGAAGTCTTGACTTCCTAAATCACAAACTTCACTTCCTTGAACATTATGAAAAATTGATTACCGGTATCATTCTTATCATACTTGGAATTCTTTCGTTTTTTATAAAAATCTGATGTTAAAAAATGAATAACGAGCACAACATACATAGTCACACATCAAATAACATCAAGAATATTAAGCTTGCCCTGTTCATAAATTTCGCTTTTACGATTATCGAATTGATTGGAGGTTTTCTTGCTAACAGTGTTGCCATAATTTCCAATGCAGTTCACGATTTAGGAGATACTGTTGCATTATCATTTTCATATTTCAGTGAAAGATTTGCCTCTCATAAAACAAACGATGAAAATTACACTTATGGATTAAACCGCCTTCCCCTGTTAAGTGCATTTATAAATTCAGTTATTCTGCTTGTCGGATCAATATTTATTCTTTATAATACCATTCCCCGGTTGTTCACACATGAATCTCCTAAAGCAGAATTAATGATTATAATTGCTTTTGCCGGTGTGATTGCAAATGGTCTGGCTCTGTATAAACTTAAAACAAACGAAGGGTTGAATTCCAAGGTTATGGGTCTTCATTTACTTGAAGATGTCCTCGGATGGGTTTCTGTCCTTATTGGCGGAATAGTTATTAAGTTTTTCAATCTTCATATAATTGATCCGATATTATCCATAGCAATAACTCTTTACATCTTATTTAATGTATTTAAAAATCTCCGTTCTGCATTTCAGCTATTTATGCAGAAATCTCCGGCGACAATAGATTCGAATGAGATATTATTTAAGATTAAAGAAGATAAAAATATAATTTCAATAGAAGATTTTCATATCTGGTCGCTCGAAGGCACACAGCATGTCCTGTCTGCGCATATAAAAGTAAAAGACTCAATCGAGCCCGCTGATATGATTGCTTTAAAATCCCGAATAAGGGAAGAGATTAAAAAATACGGTGATATACACTCAACCATCGAATTCGAATACGAATCGGAAAACTGTGATGACCACTGCTGATTAATCTGAATCTATAATTCTATCGTTACAAAATAATAACTGTTATCCTTGTTTCCGATGAAAGATACATTATCATCATCGTATTTAAGATTTAACACGGATTTATAATCTCGGGATATTTTCTTTTTATTTTTATAGAATGCATACGTTTGAGGTTCATCGGTAAAAGCCAGGTAGTAAACATTCTTATCATAAATGCCCAAATTCTGGATTATTCCGAATGGATCGCTTGACCATTTATCGGTAAATACTTTATAACCGGTAACATCAGAATCATTTCCTGCTTCATCAGAAGCAATGAATGCAACTGAACCTGATTCATCAAATACAAAATTGTCATAATTCATATCATAATCATTTATAAAATCATAGTAAGGACCCAGAACTTTATCTCCAATTACAAAGTAACTTTCATCCGAGCGAGTGCTGTCTGGCTGGACTTTATAATTTTGGCCTATGTAACAAATTTTGTTATCCGGTGATATAGTAACATAATATATATTGGGATATTTTGCTCCGGTTTCTTTATTGTCCACGACAAGCGTACTCATATCTTTTTCCGATGCAGAATAAATTAATTTGTCGTCAGGATTGAACATTAAATTATAAATATTATCATATGTTTTACTCTCTTTTCCCTGATATACAACTAAACTTTTCGAATCATTTTCTGTTGATTCTAAGGCGACAAATGCTATTTTACCCGAAGGAGATACGGCGAAATCATAGATACCTCCTAAATAATTTGTTTTGGTTTTTTTATTTCCATATACAATTATTCCGAGGTTTTGTGTATTGTCGATATCATCTGATGCAAGATAAACGGGAACATTATCATTATCGAATTTTGCAGGACCCCGGACATAATTAAATCCCATGTATTCTTTACTGCCCTGAATTAAGTGAGAATATGAACCGCTATCATCCGTTCCTACATAGCAAACATCTCCATTTAAATCCAGTGTTACACTATATGAGTCAACAGAAGTGAATTTCTTTTGCTCTTTATCACCAATCACAATAAATTCTTTACCATCTAATCCGGCTATATAATACAATTTCCCTGACTCATCAAATCCAAAAGTGAAGACGGGTTCCCCAGCCGCCTCTTTATCGTAGGCACATAAATTTATATACTCGTAATATTTGCTGAATTCTAATTTTTCTTTTCTGAAATTGTATTTTCCGACAAAACTTTTTTCATTATCAGTTGCGTTGAAATAAACATAATCATCGTCAACCGAAATATTTCCATTGATAAAACCATATGTTGCAATTTCTCTTCCGTTTTTTAAAAAAAAGGATTTTGAATCAGACTCAGAGTTGTATGTTTGGGCAACAACATAATAATTTCCATATTTATCATACAACAAGCTATAAAACTCAAAAAACGTATATGCAGCAGATTTTCCTTTGTTACTTTCAAGGGAATATTTATCCGTTCCTGAATCATAAGACATCCTTACATATGTACCATTTTCAGAGTCGTATGAAAAGTCATAATAATTTTCAGAAGTGTCGGCGGGAAAACTTGCAATTTTCTTTTCGGTAATTTTTTGAGAATAAGAATTAACGGCAAAGAATATAAAAATCACAACAATAAGTTTCTTCATAAATCAATATATATTTAAATTTTGAAAATCTTAATTGAGACTTACTAAATTAAATAGAATTAAGCGTTAATTTGTTCCTTTCTTGCAAAAATATTCACTCTCCGGTAATAGTGACAATTATATGCCGCTTGCCTCCTTGATTTCTGTGCTCGCAAAGATAAATCCCCTGCCAGGTGCCGAGATTGAACGTACCGTTTGTCACAGGCACAGTAATGCTTTGACCGAGTATTGACGATTTAATATGAGACGTCGTATCATCGGGACCTTCCAGAGTATGCTCATAGTATTCTGCATCTTCAGGAACTGTTAAGTTGAAATAAGTTTCCATATCACTGCGAACCGTAGGGTCAGCATTTTCGTTTACTGTCAGAGATGCTGATGTATGCTGAATAAAGATATGGGCAATACCTTTTTTAAATTCTTTTATTCCGGATATCTGACTAAATATCTCCCTTGTGACAAGATGGAAACCTCTCGGTTTTTCTGATAGTACTATTTCTTTCTGAAAAAAATTCATTTGATTTCGATATTTAAATTAATGATGTAAGAAATTATATCACCCCATTATTTCTGCAATAATTTCTTTTAATTCTCTGATTGTAAAAGGTTTTGAAAGATAATGCGTACACCCGCCTTCAAGAAATCTTTCTTTATCGCCTTCCATAGCATAAGCAGTAAACGCAACAATCGGGATTTTTTCATATCCGGAAATTTTTCTTATTTCCTGAGCTGCTTCCAGCCCGTTCATACCTTTCAGTCCGATATCCATTAAAATTGCTGTATATGAGTTTTTTTTCGAAAGCTCAATAGACTCGATACCCGTATCCGTAATATCAATATCGCAAACATTCGATAAAACTTTTTGCACGGTAAAAATACTTGATTCGTCATCTTCTACAAGAAGAAGTTTTTTTCCGGTAAAATTTTCTTTTGATAACTCGATTTCCGGCTCGTTAATTATCTCTTTTGGGGAGTCATCATTTTCCGATGAGGCGATGAACTTCAAAGTGAATTCAGTCCCTTTACCGGGTTTGCTTTGAACACTGATTGTACCTTCCATTAGTTCTACGAATTTTTTTGTAATTGTAAGACCAAGACCTGTCCCTTCGAAATGCCTGCTCAAACCCTCGCTTACCTGCCTGAAGGGTTCGAATATTATTTCCTGAAGTTCTTCAGGAATACCTATACCTGTATCGATAACTTTAATAACTGCAAAGTCAATGTCATTCAATTTTTCTCTTTGCAGTTTCACTCTTACGCTTCCTTTTTTAGTATATATTACTGCATTCTTGATTAAATTATTTAGAATCTGGCTGAGGATTCTTGAGTCGAGCATAGCTGAAAGATTTTCTTCGCATTCAAAATCATAATCAAGTTTTTCATTTTTTGCAACTTTTTCATATAGCTTCATTGATTCCCGGATTACATCCGAAATATTAACATTTGAAATATTTGTTGTTAATGCTTCAGCTTCTATTTTTGATAAATCCAGTATCAAATTAAGAGTATTGGTTAAGCGCTTCCCGCCTTTTAATATTGCTTCTGCCATTTGTTTCTGTGCCGGGTCTATGATACTATCCTGCAGGATTTCGGCAAATCCGAGAATTCCTGTCATAGGTGTTCTGAGTTCGTGGCTCATATTTGCAAGAAAGCTGGTTTTCAATCTGCTTATTTCTTCTGCTTTTTCTTTTGCTTCTTTAAGTCCGGCTTCATATTTTTTTCTTTCGGTAATGTCATATACAACAGCAAGGAGCATTTTTTTGTTCCCAACGGTTACAGGATTAAGTTTAACTTCTGTTTCTAAAACTGTACTATCAGGTTTTATATGCAGCCACTCGAAATTACTATCTTCTCCGTTCAGTGCTGCATTAATATGTTTCATTGCACTTTGTTTTGACGAAGTGCCGTCAAGTTGATTTTTGGGAGATACTTCATAAGGTGTTTTATATAATAGTTCGTCCCTGCTGTAACCGTATAATTCCTCCGCAGATTTATTGAATTCAATAAATTTGTTGTCATCGAGCAATAGTATAGCATCGCTTGCATTTTCGAAGATTGACCGGAATTTTTTTTCTGATGATATCAGTTCATCGTAAATTTCTTTTCTGTGGACTTCCCTTGTAAACACATCCAATGCAAAAGAAATATCCAAACAAATTTCTTTTAGCAGTGAAACTTCTTCCTGCATAAAGAAATCTATCTTATCAGAATAAAGATTCAGAGTCCCGATCACCCTGCCGTTTTGCCTGAACGGAAAAACTGCTAATGATTTATATCCCAGTTCGAGAAGATGAATTTGTCTATTTGAAAATAATTTGGTTTTGCTTATATCATTTGAAATGAAATATCTCCCCTTATTCAACACATCGTACAACACCGGATTTGCATCAATACTATTTGCATCAGATATATTGAAATGATCGAAGTAACCATCTGCATCGCCTTCCGATGCTGCAGGAATAATTTTTTGAGTTTTCTCGTCTTTTAAGCCTATCCATGCCATATTGAACTTACCGTATTCAATTGCTATTCTGCATATTTCCGAATAAAGAGTTTCACTGCTATCAGCACGGACAATAACCTGATTGACTTCGCTTAAAAACGCATAAAGTCTGTTCAGGCACTGGATTCTTATTTCTGCCTGTTTGAGTTCTGTAATATCCTGAATCGTTCCAAACATCTTCAAAGGTGTACCTTCATTATTAAAACTCAATTCTCCGTGACCCCATACCCATCTCACTTCTCCGTTTGCGGGTCGCACGATTTTATAATTTTTATTGAACGGGTTTTTTCCTTTAACAACATAATTCAAAAAATAATCCAGCATTTCTTTTTGGTGCTCCGGATGCGTCAAGACATTCCAGCTTTCAAGTGTTTTTTCTGAATCCCGTTCAATCCCGAAAATTTCATCGAGTACTTCTGATGAAGTCCATTTATTAGCCTGTATATCAAGATTGTAAGAGCCGATATTCCCTACACGCTGGGATTCTCTTAACCAAAATTCACGCTCTTTAAGCGCCTCTTCGGTCTGTTTTCTCTCGGTTATATCCCTTATTATTGACTGGTAAAAAATTGTTTCATCGATCTTTACCAATCTCGCACTTGCTTCCACTGGAAATTCAGTTCCATCTTTCCGGATATGAATTGTTTCGAATACCAATCCATCAACTTTATCTAATCTCATTTGTAAATCTTCAAATTTTTCTCTTTCAGATGGCGCACGTATATCTTTAATTCTCAGTTCGAGTATTTCATTCCTTGTATAGCCATAAGATGAGAGGGCTCTTTCATTTGCTTCGATTACTTTCCCATTTTCATTGAAAAGCAGAATTATATCATTTGCATAGTTCATCACATATTCAAAATGTTTTACTATCGCTAACCGGTTTTGTTCAGATTCGTATAATTTTTTATAATGTCTCCCTCTTATTCTTTGCCAGCGTATAAGTGCAATTCCGGCTCCGAGTAAAATAAGTAACATTAGGAGTGAAAATGCCCATATTGAGATAATATTGATATCTCCGAATATTTCTTTTTTTTCAACTTTACAAATCAAAAACCAATCAGTTCCCGGAACTGGTCTGATAATTCCGATTACAGGATATCCTACATAATCAATTCCTTCTGCATATCCTGTAATACCTTTTATTGCTTTAACAGCGAGGATCTGATCCTCGGAAATATTTTTTCTCAGACGGAGTGCCGTATTTTTCTGAAGTCTTAGGTCGTTAAGGTAAAGCGCATCATCTCCGTCTTTTTCTATCAAAAGAGTTTCTGATGTCTTGCTGTCTGATGTCCATGTTTGTATCAGCGGATAGATATAATTATAGGGGTTAATTTCTAGTAATAATAAAATTTCAACATTTTGAGAAGATGTTGAAATAAGAGGAATTACTAGGTCAAGGTGGATTTCCTCGGTAGATTCATAAAAATGAATATCTGACAAAAGAGGTTTCTTTGACTTTAAAACTTTTATTATGTTTTTGCGGACATTTTCACCGGGAGTCTTTGATTTTTCTTTGTAGGAAAGTATTAAATTCGCATTAGTATCAACCATCCTTACACTTGTATAATTATAATCATCGCATAAACTTTTGAACCATTCAATTATATGTTTTTCTTTTTCACCTCCTGTTCTATTCCTGGCATAAGCAAGAATTTCATTTGTAACTATTTTATTACCGGAAATATTTTTACCGTCTGCTAATCTTTCAGTTCTCCAATCGAGAATAAGTTTAACTTTCAAATCTGCAACCGAAATTAAATCGTTCGTCTTGTCACGTTTAATAGATTCTGTCTCGGACAGGTAAAAACGGTAAACAACGTAAAGTATGAGGAGAAATATTAAAGACAAAGATAAAAGAAATGTGAGCGGGAACTTTTCTTTGGTTACAATTTTTCTTATAGAAGAATTATTTTGCCCGGGATTTTCTACTTTTGCAAGTTTTTTCATTTATCATTTATATAAAATGATTTAGTAAGAATCATTTTTATCTCAACAAATAAATAAATTAAATAGTTTACAATTAATTGCTGTAATTATAAGTTAAAATGTTAATTTTAATATAACTTAAAACAGCTTTTATATCAAGAAGGAATTTTTAATACTTACAGGAAAAATAACGGAAACATACTTAAAATTATTTATCATTATTTTAAACTTTTTTATACGAATTTTGAGGTTTGAGGATTTTTTCCCCTCTTTATAAATCTCCTGATTCGTAAAGAGAAAAAATTTAGTTAACCAATCGGGTTATCGGTAAAAAGAGATGTTATAATTTTCATACTATTTGGAATGATATCTAACTTAACATACTTCGTTTTATTTGTTGAGTTTAATTGGCACTATTGTTTATAGTTTAAATAAAATTTTAACCTTGCTGATATTTATAATAATTGATAATTTGAAAACTAGCGTTTGAATTTATTTTTTTGCATGAACAGATATTTATTTATATTTATATTTACACTATTCAGTACGGGCGTTTCCGCTCAAAATATTTCGTATAATAATTCTGATTACAGAGATAATATCGGTTCCGGAATTCTTAAAGACTCAATTGAAATAGGCAAAAGGACTGAAAATTCTTCATCCATTTCAACTTTTTCAATTGGATTAGCTGCAATACTGTATTTATTAAATCCAATATTTATTTTCGAAAACAATAAAATCGGAGGAGGTTTTACTAAAGAAATATCTGTCGGATTTGGTTATTTTGGTGAACATAGGGCTGCATTTGATTATTCATACATTTTCAGGGGTAATTCAAATAGTTTTTTCAGATTAAGTTATAAATACGATATACTCCTTAAAAGTTCTATCAAACCTTCAAATTTAATTCAGGGAACTCCGGTACTTTCATTAGGCGGAGGATATTTCACGGATCTCCACGGAAATGGATTTTTTCCCGAAGTGTCTTACGGATATTCGCTCAGGAATCACAAACTTTTGATTTATCCAAATATCAAACTCAGATATACCGTAATGACAACAAAGGATAAGAAAAATATTTTTGATTTTTCATTCGGAATTACTCTGGGGATAGCTAATCCTTTTGTTGATTTAAAAATCAGAAGACAGTATTAGATTATGAAAACTTTCAAGGTGAAATTACCCGCATCAATGAGAGAAGGATTTCTGACGATTTCAGGAATAGTGATATTCGGAGCGAGATATTTCAAGGAAGTATATAAACCACCTTATGAATTAAAAGAATTACTAAAACAATTATTTGAAATAGGATACAAATCTCTTTCGTTAATTGCTGTCACGGGTTTTGTAATCGGCATCACCCTTACACTTCAGTCTATTCCTTCAATGCAAAAATTTGGTGCAGTATCACTGGTTCCTTCAATGATAGCGCTTGCTATTATTTTAGAAATCGGACCCGTAATATCAGCATTAATATTTGCGGGGAAAATCGGTTCGAGCATAGGTGCTGAGCTTGGCTCAATGAAGGTTTCCGAACAGATAGATGCGATGGAGATTTCAGGTACAAATCCTTTTAACCATCTTGCTGTAACAAGAATTACTGCGACCACTCTTATGCTTCCGGTTCTTGTAATATTCTCAAATGCCATTGCAATTATAGGTGGATTTATCGCTTTCAGTCTGGTAAATGATGTGAGTTTTAAATTATATTTACAGGATTCTTTTTCGAGTATTAAATTTGATGATCTTATTCCGTCAGTCATAAAAACCGGGGTATTCGGTTTCGCTATTGGTGTGATTGGATGTTATGAGGGTTTTAATGCAAGCCGCGGGACAGAAAGCGTTGGAGTTGCTGCAAATACTGCCGTTGTAATATCATCGCTTGCAGTTATAATAATTGATATGATAAATGTTCAATTAATGTCAATTTTATTTTAATGGACAGGAAAGATATAATATTAGAAATAAAAAATGTAAAAAAATCTTTCGGCAGCTTTAATGTAATAAATAACGTGAGCCTGTCCGTTAGCAGCGGAGAAACAATCGTTATACTGGGAAAATCTGGCACCGGTAAATCCGTTATTCTTAAATGCATAATAGGACTATTAGAACCGGATGAAGGTACAATTGAAGTTTTCGGAAAAAATCTTTTTGATTTGAAACCGGAAGAATTAAAACTGTTCCGAAAGAAACTTGGATTTCTTTTTCAAAGCGGAGCATTGTACGACTCGATGACCGTAAGAGAAAATTTGATATTCCCCGTGGAAAGGCATTTGGAAATGAAGGATATGAACTTTGACGAAAAAACAGAAGAAGTACTCACGAGTGTCGGACTGCTTGATGCAATTGATAAAATGCCGTCAGAACTTTCAGGAGGAATGAAGAAAAGAGTAGGGCTTGCAAGAACACTTATGCTCGAACCGGAAATTATCCTGTATGATGAGCCCACAACCGGTTTAGATCCTGCAACTTCGAAGGAAATAAGCGAACTTATAATTGATATGCAAAAGAAATATAAAGTGACTTCATTAATAGTAACTCACGATATAGCATGTGCAAAATTAGTAGCAAACAGAATCGTAATTTTAAACGACGGAGTTTTTTATAAAGAAGGGACCTATGAAGAATTAAGTGCATCTGATGACGATTTTATTAAAGGGTTTTTTCAATATTAAAGATTTGTAAAAGTTTATTAAAATAATTATTATGGAAAAAAAATCACATAACATTAAACTCGGGGTTTTTGTGGCACTGGGATTGTTATTTCTTATCGTGGCAATGTATTACGTTGGAAGCAAGCAGAATCTTTTTTCTTCTACTTTTGTAATCAAATCTTATTTCAAATCTGTGGGTGGACTTGTAGAAGGTAATACTGTAAGATTTTCAGGGATTTCCGTGGGGAACGTACAAAAAATAGAAGTTATTGGAACAGATAAGGTTGTTGTCGAGATGGTTATACAATCCAAGATTCAGAAATTTATTAAAAAAGATGCGGAAGTAATTATCGGCTCTGAAGGTCTTGTCGGAAATAAGATGATATCTATATCTGCAGGAACTGAAAAGTCTTCATCTGTTGAAGACGGTGATTTTTTAAATTCAGTTGTACCGGTTGAAATCGGCGATATACTTGAAAACCTGAATAATTCTACAAAGGATGCTCAAACTATAACGAAGGAATTGACTGATATTGTGAAGAAAGTGAATGAGGGCGAAGGAACTCTGGGACAGTTAGTAAATAATAACTCACTTTATAACAGTGTCGATTCCCTGTTCCGGAATTTTGCAAAAGCAAGCGGCAATCTTAACAACCTGATGACACAGGTTGGAAATAGTATTAATACTCTTTCAGCGGGAGTAAACGATATAACCAAAAACATAGGTCAGATAACAGAAAAGCTGAATTCCCCTTCGAGTTTTGTCGGTACTATACTTACAGATACCACTCTGGCTAACAATTTAAAGCAAACAATAGAAAATGCAAATGCAACAACTAAGAGTTTAGAGCGCGGTGCATTCAGTTTGTATCAGAATATGGAAGCCCTGAAACATAATTTTTTATTTAAAGGATACTTTGAAGATATAGGATACTGGGATAAAGAAGATTACGAAAAGAAACTCGATGAATACGATAAAAGATTACTTGATATACAAAAACAAGTACAGGATAAACAAAATGAATTAAAACGTATCCAGCAGCAACTTGACAGTGCATCAATGAAAATTAATAATTAGTAATTGAAGTTATGCCCTTTGCGGAGGGTCATATTCAGCGTAAGAACTTGTCTTGACTCATAATGGGAAATACTATTAATTACTAATTATTACTTACTAATTTATCAAAGGTCTGCACCACATCATTTTTCTGCTTTTCATAATGCTTACCGGTGCCGGGTCCTGAGAATCCTGTAAATACTTTCACTACTTTATGATTCCTGTCCAAATAAATTGTGGTCGGATATCCTTTAAAAACTTTCATAAACGGAAGTGCTTGCATTAATTGTTTATTCCCGACTTCTCCCGCATAAAGAAAATCGTACTTTGCATTCAGCTGTTTTACAAATCTTTCAATTCTTTGTCTGGATTCTTCAAAATCCTTGGATTCAAAACAAAGTCCGATTATCTCAAGTCCCTTTGGTTGATAAGTGGTGTAAAGTTCGGAGAAGAGTCTTGTTTCATCCATGCAATTCGGACACCAGGAACCCATTATCTGAACTACAACTGCTTTGCCTTTATATTTATCATCGCTCAAACTCACTTTTTTATTGGAGAGGTCAACAAAAGTGAAATCTATTTTTTCCGTACCTTCTTTAATTGCCGATTGTTTTTCAGGATCCGGCAGTTCTGCTTTATCGTTTTTCACGGCAATCCATTTTTCTTTCCAGGTCGGACCACCGATTAGAATTCCATTTTGTAAATTTCCGTCAGATGCAATAGTCGCCTTAAACAGCAAACTATGGGCTCCATCAAGGCAGGATAACATCATATCATTACCGGATACTGCACCTTCAAGAAATCTATAATCGCCCGAAGAAGTGAGAAAAGTACCCGTAAGATGATTGCCTTTTTGCATAAATTCTCCAACGGTTTTATATTCATCCGAATCTCCCGGCTGGAATGTTGCTTCCCATCGTCCCGAAATATCAAGAGCCGGTTGTTTCATAGCGCCGGTAAACCGTTCCGTCTTTCCGGCAGATGCATAAAATGGAATTCCATATTTGCTCTTACTGCCGTAATGCATATATTCGCCCGCAATTGAATCTGCATTAATGACCTTCGCACGAATTTCATCTTTAAAAACCGGCATTTTGATAAATATGGAATCTCCGGAAAATGAAATTTCATCTGTGGTGATTTTTTCATCCGCGTTAGTGATTACTATTTTTCCTTTTCCTTCGGAAGATTTTTCAAAAGTGAAATTAAAAGGAAGCTCCACCGAAGGATTTTCTTTATCAATCAGCAATACTCCTCTCCAGGCTCCCTGCTTTAAATCTGTTTTGTTTGATTTTCCGCAAGATAAGAACAGAAGAAAAATTACTGACACTATGATAATATTTTTAAAAATTTTCATAATTTAATATATATTTAGTAAAGTTTACGGAAAATTTAAAGGAATATAAAGAGCGTCAGGTAAAATCAGATTTTGAATTGAAGTCCGAACTTCATTCCTTTGTTCTTAATATCGGGTGAAAACATAAAGTTCAAATTATTGCCCTTGCCGGATTTATTTTTAATTAACTTATCATATAACAAATAAGCTAACCTGTTAGACAAGATTCCGATACCTGCTCCTACAAAAACATCCGATATCCAGTGCTTGTTATTAAGTATTCTTATCATACCGACTGCTGTCGCGGTTGTATATCCTGCAATGCTAATCCAGACACTTTTACTTCCATATTCAAAATTAAGCATATCTGCTGCGGCAAAGACAAATGCTGCATGTGCTGATGGAAAAGATTCCGTATCCGAACTATCCGGACGGTAATTTTTTGTTATCATTTTCAATCCTTCTGCCGTTCCGAACAAAATTGCATTGGTGGCTGCATAAATAAGAGTCATTTTCTTCCAGTCATTGGTGCCTTTAACACCCAGGAACTGAAGTCCGTAAGCCGCTACGGTGGGAGCAAAAGCGAGAAAATCATCTGCCCGGGTATGAAAATCTTTATAGTTCCTCTGCCTCCAGTCATATACATTGGTATTATTGGGGGTTATATTATTTTTGTCAAAACAGGTAAGTCCAAAACCGACGAGAGCTGCAGGCAGAATGAATTGAATAAGGTCGCTTTTCTTGCTAACGGGTTTTACCTTTGAAGTATCCTGCGGCAAAACATTTGCATTAACTGCAAAGAAAAAAACCGGAATTAAGATTAATGCTTTAACTCTTAAAAAAAGATTATTCATGGTTATTTTAAGATTAAAATAATATAGTTATTAGAAATAATTATTGTAAGTAAAAATGGATTTTCTCTAAGAATTGCGGAAAAGGTAAACAACAATTAATATCTTTTCTTTATTTTATTATATCAGTATTTTTTTAAATAAATCTCGAATTTCTATGGGAAAAAATATCTTATATCCGTTACTTTTTTTTCTTGTTATTCTTGCAGGATGCAACGATAACTCTACTAATAATATTTTCACAACTAATAATTCACCTGTCTGGCCACAACCGGGATTTAATGCAAGAAATACCTCAAATCCAAAAAGCCCTTATGTTTATATGAACCCTGTTCTGCAAGGTGTAAGCGATTGGTCCTACCTTTTTCCATCCGGAAATTTTAGTGATGGTGGAGAGTTTTGTGTAGATTCAAAAGGAAACATTTACTATTTAAATCAGTTGTATCCCGCAGGAGCATTATACAAATTCAGATATGATGGAACACTTGTCTGGAAAATTGACAGTCTTATGCAAAATAATTACTGCGGAATTTCTCTGAGTGCAGACGAAAAGAAAATATATTTATCTGCATATAAAATACAGCCATACGCAGAAGGGCTATATTGCGTTGATTCCGGAGGAACCGTGAATTGGTTTATTCCCGGTTGTATTGGCGGTGCAAAACCGGTAATCGGAAGGGACGGGACAATATATACTTTCAAAGGTGGGTTTCTAACTGCGATATCATCTTATAATAATATTGTTTGGACTTCTCCTAACATTACACAGGTTTATACTAATACAAAAATATCACTCGATGAAGCAGATAATTTATATTTAACGCAAAACACGGGAATAGTTAAAGCAAGTAAAACAAACGGTGATATAATATGGCAATTTACTTCAAGTTCTTTAACTGAGGGAATTGTTATTGACGGATTCGGAAATGTTTATTTTAATGGATATAGTAATCGAACTTTTTATTGCTTAAATAAAAACGGTCAGTTGAAATGGAGTAAACCGAATGCAAATCAATTCAGCTCACCGGTAATAAGTAAAGATAATATCATTTTTGTGTCAACCGATAATAATATAGCGGCGTATGATACGGCAGGAAATGAAATCTGGAAAAAACCGGCATTTACTGATGGTGGAGGGGCTGAGGGCGTAATGCTTGACGACGAAGATAATATTTATTATATACGGGATATGAGCGGAATAACAGCGGGCTCGTTATCTAAAACCGGACTTTTCAGATGGCAAACACAGATATTTAATATTGGCTTAACATTACCTCCACCTGTTCTAATTCCGCAGGGAAAACTTCTTTTTGCTCCTAAACGTGCCGGTAAAATTCAAGCTGTAAAATAAAAACCATTTAATTCAAATATTTTGCTGCTGTTGGTATTTAATAGGAAAAAATTAATGCAACCTTATTCTTTCTCCCCCCTTTACCTAAGGTCTAAGAACCTCCTGGGAGGTGGGATTGAGGGTTTTGCTCTTTCCTTTTTACCTCTCGCGTCTTACGTTTGACGTCTCACATTTGACATTTTACCTTTTACTTTTTAACCTTTTAACTTTCTTCAAAGCATAAATTAGATATTCATACTGCGAAATATCGTTATAAACCTGCGGTGAGATTCTAAGAATCCTCTGCGGGGCTTTCTCCCAATAATTTACCACAACCTCAATATTGTAATTATAAAATAAATCATCCTGGAGAGGACTGTAATCGTGAAGACTCAATTTTCTTTTACTCAATTTCTTGTCTTTGAAAAACGGAATGCCCATTAATCCCGCTATCAAATCATCTAAATACGGAAATTCAATTTCAAACTCATTACATATTTTTTTACCGGCTGAAAGTGCTAGTTCGTGATTATGCTTCATTAACTCTTTCCATCCGCCCGGAAAGAGTGACCCCATAAAATCGATTGCATCTGCTATGCAAATATATGGAGTCGGGTCGAATGTTCCCTGCCAGCTAAAATTATATTGCATTTCGGATAGTGTGGTTTTCACTTCACCATACAAACGGCTTGTTACAAGGGGTTTAATAAGTTTCTGCTTATCTTCTCTTACAAAAAGGAATGCAGAACCTTTCGGAGAGCAAATCCATTTATGGCAGTTCCCGGTATAATAAGGAGCATTTAATTTATTAAGATTAAGCGGTACCATACCCGGAGCATGTGCCCCGTCAACTAATACATCAATATTTCTTGAATTGAGTTCATTTACAATCTCTTCAACCGGAAACCTGATTCCCGGAATAGATGAAATATGGTCAATTAATACAATTGCGGTTTTTGAATTCACTCCATTTATGATTTTATCGGTTATATTTGAGGAATTAAAAACAGGTAACGGAATTTTTATTTCTTTAATTGTCAGATTCTTTTCTTTAGCAATTTTTTTAATCGTATTTTTACAAGCAGGATAAATATGGTTTGTGATTAAAATTTCCGACCCTGATTTAAAATTAAGAGATTTAAGGACAGTATTTACACCTGAAGTAGCATTATTTATAAATACTAAATCTCCGGGATTACAATTTACAAAAGCAGAGAGTTTATTCTTCGATTTTGCTAATAACGCATCGCATTCCCTCATCATAAACCTTAGCGGTTCGGATTCAAGCTGTTTCCTGTACTCTGATTGCTTTTCAAGTATAGGTGTAGGACAGGCTCCAAATGAGCCATGGTTAAGAAAAGTCACTGATTTATCTAGCAACCAGTGTTTTACTAATTTCGAATACTTTGGTTCCGGCATTGAGATCGATTTATAACGCTTATTTCCAAATTAAACAAAATCTAAGGTGAATTCAATTTATTAAAAAAAATCTGTACTCTCCCCTCTCGAGAGTCGTAGATGTGGTGTCAGGAGTTTCCTCCCGACACATGTCAGGACGTAAGTCCTGACATCACGAGTAAATCAAACAAAATCTAACGTGAATTCAATTTATTGAAAAATGAAAACCTCTTCTAAACATCCCCTCTCAGTTCCGGGAGAGGGGACCATGGGGTGAGGTGTGAATTATTTCTTTCTGGTTACAATGCTCTGCGTTGTAACCTTACATTCTATTGATTAAATACATTACCCCCATTTAACTAAAGGGGGAATGGGGGTTGCTATTCTCTTCCCTTGTCCTGTCCTACTAACAGTTTTCTATTTTCTTCTTAATTATTAATTATTCATTATTAATTGTTTCGCATGTCTGTCCTACTGGTTACTGGCTACTGTATTCTTATATAGAGATTGTATCATTATAAATATTTATGTATATTTGCGATGGTATCGAAAAATTACATAATTTATGAAATACATAAACCGGGTTCTTGAGGAAACCCTGAAAAAGCATATAAAAATATTTTCAGCAGTAGGCGTTACAGGTCCCCGGCAGTCCGGAAAGTCAACTATGCTTCTTAATATGTTTAAGGATAAATATGAATACATATCTTTTGACGACATAAATAACATAGAATATTTTCACAGGGACCCCGAAGGATTTATGAACAGGTATAATGATAAAATTATTTTTGATGAGGTGCAATATGTACCGGAAATATTCAATTATATCAAGATATTGATAGATAAGAGAAGAGAAAAACGCGGTAAATTTATTATTACAGGTTCCTCTCAATTCGCTTTTGTTCAGAAAATTACAGAAAGTCTTGCGGGCAGAATAGGATTGTTAACCCTTCTGCCCTTCCAATATTCAGAAATTCCGGATAAATATAAGAAAGCATCTATGTATCGTGGCTCTTACCCGGAATTATCATTCCTGAAATACCGGAACACCGATTTATGGTATTCATCCTATATTAACACATATTTGGAAAAAGATGTAAGAAATATTTCAAATATAGGAGATTTAAGAGATTTTTTATCATTCATCAAATTACTTGGTGCCCGGGTATCGCAGATTTTAAATCTTTCTGAAATTTCAAAAGAAATTGGTATTGCTGTCAGTACCGCAAAAAGATGGATTTCTATTCTTGAAGCATCCTATATAATATTTTTATTGCCTCCTTACCATTCAAACATAGGAAAAAGAATAATTAAAAGTCCAAAAATTTATTTCTTTGATACAGGGTTACCGGTATATCTAATGGGATTATATAATACAAATATTGAAAAAACACACGTGGCAGGACCTTTATTTGAAAATTATATAATTTCAGAATTTCTTAAAAAAGAGATTCACAAAAAATCCAATTCAGGATTTTACTATTTAAGAACGAGCAATGGTGTCGAAGCAGATTTAATTATTACGAAAGCTGGAAAACGCCATTTTTATGAAATAAAAGGTTCATCAACTTTTAAATCGAATATGCTCAAAGGGATCGAATCTTTGAAGAGTAAAAATGAACCTGCTTCTTTAATATATAAAGGCAAAGATTTTTCTTATGGAGATACTCTTAATATTTTGAATTACTCCACTATTTTAAAGTAATGATTCCAATTTTATTTTATATTTTTCATTATTCTTTTAGATTTTTGCGTTGCAATGCAAGTATCTTTTTTTTCACATTACTTGGTGTTCTTTATGTTGACATTCTTAATTCTTGAATAAATCTTCTAACTGTAATTTCTAAATTCTTTTTATGAATCATATTATTTATTTTATATTATTAGTTTAAGTTTTTAAATCTTTTTTCAATTTTAATTTTAACATTTTAAATATCATACTATGTCTCGAACAGTAAAAGCTCCAACGGGAACCAAAATGTCCTGCAAGAACTGGCAGGCAGAAGCGGCAATGAGAATGCTGATGAATAATCTCGACCCTGATGTTGCCGAAAGACCGCAAGATTTAATAGTTTATGGCGGTTCAGGAAAAGCGGTAAGGAACTGGGAATGCTTTGATGCAATTGTCGAAACTTTAAAAACTTTAGAAGAAGACGATACTTTACTTGTTCAATCTGGTAAACCTGTTGCTGTTTTCAAAACACATAAAAATGCTCCGAGAGTAATTATATCAAATTCTCAGATTGTACCTAAATGGGCTACGTGGGATGAATTCAGACGGCTTGAAGGATTAGGGTTGACGATGTATGGACAGATGACTGCCGGCTCCTGGATTTATATAGGTACACAGGGAATTTTACAAGGTACATATGAAACTTTCGCTTCTGCTGCAAAGAAACATTTTGGCGGAACGCTTTCGGGAAGGTTTGTACTGACTGCTGGATTAGGCGGAATGGGCGGAGCTCAGCCCCTTGCAGCAACCCTGAACGGCGGAGCATTCCTGGGAATAGATGTCGATAAGTCACGAATTCAGAAAAGACTGGATACGGGATATTGCGACGTGATGACTGAAAGTTTAGATGAGGCTCTGAAACTTGTGCTTGAAGCAAAAGAAAAAAAGATTGCGAAATCAATCGGGTTAGTAGGCAATGCAGGTGAAGTGCTTCCGGAAATTTTGAAAAGGGGAATAATACCTGATATACTTACAGACCAGACCTCCGCACATGATATGCTGAACGGATATGTTCCAATGGGAATGAAATTTGAAGAAGCATTAAAACTCAGGAAAAATAATCCGGACAAGTATCAGGAGCTTGCAAAAAAGACTGCAGTTGTCCATTGCAAGACGATGTGGGAATTTATGAACAGAGGCGCGATAACATTTGATTATGGAAATAATATAAGAGGCGAAGCACAGGCTAATGGATTTGAAAAAGCATTTGAAATTCCGGGATTCGTTCCCGAATATATTCGTCCGCTTTTCTGTGATGGAAAGGGACCCTTCAGATGGGTAGCGCTTTCAGGCGACCCGAAAGATATTTACACAACAGATGAAGCCATTATGGAAATTTTTCCCGATGATAAACTTTTACATAACTGGTTAAAAGCCGCGAAGGAAAGAGTGCACTTCCAGGGACTTCCGGCACGAATATGCTGGCTTGGTTACGGAGAAAGAGCAAAAGCAGGTAAGGCGTTCAATGAACTTGTAAAATCCGGAAAAGTAAAAGCTCCTATAGTGATAGGGCGTGACCATCTCGATTGCGGGAGTGTTGCATCACCTAACAGAGAAACAGAAAAAATGAAAGACGGGTCGGATGCAATTGCCGATTGGCCAATTCTTAATTTTGCACTGAATGCAATCGGAGGTGCAAGCTGGATTTCACTGCATCACGGAGGCGGTGTAGGAATAGGAAACTCTATTCACGCAGGGATGGTGATTGTAGCAGACGGAACTCCCGAAGCGGAAGAAAAACTTTTACGATGCCTCACTTACGACCCTGGGATGGGAATAGTAAGGCATGCCGATGCTGGGTATGACAGAGCAATTGATAATATGAGAAAATTCGGAATAAAGATGCCGATGATAAAATAGTTCGTTAAGTCTATTAAGTTTAAAAAATAGGGGGAAAATTTTTACCTATTCTTTTATATAATTAGATTTTAGATTTTGGTGAATTAAAATAATAGTGCGGGCTAACTCGTGTAATTGTGTTATAGGAAACACTTGCAGCACTGAAATAGAAACAATGTGTCTGCTTTTTTTAAAAATATTTGAGTAGCCCGCACGTTTTTTTTGCCCAATCGCAATATATCATTAAATTATTTAACCCTTTATTAAAAGATTTGAATTTAAACGCAGAATTACCTGAATTCGGGAGATGGCTGTATGACAGGAACAAGAAACCCTCTCTCTGGCTGAACAGAAAAATTGGCGGTAAATTAATCTGCGAGTCTATCAATATTATTATCAGGGACAATATTTCGGAAAGCAAAGAAGAGTCGAAATTGCTTTTATACAATTTGCTTAAAAAAGCAGGTCTTAAAATTCGTTGGGGTCATATAACACCCCGCTATGGAGTTATCGATGGAGTTTTTTACAAGCACTTGCCGGAAAAGTTTTTCCATTCTTTTTCAGATCAGATATGGACGAAAGAAAATAGCCACGGAAGATTTTTCGGACCCGCAGAAAAGAATGGTTGTTATTTTTACTGCGGAGCAGTTAGTAAGGAAACCGGTTTTACACATAAATATATTTCTTTTTCATCGGCAAGGGATAAATTTTCAGAAATGTTCGGGAAAGTTTCCGGGGTTTCGATATTAGGTCTTGTTGAAATGGATAATCTTCTGGATGATGATATTTACTCTACTGACGACCATGACGGTAAGGCAGTGCTCCTGACCATCGCTTAAAAATAATATGATGTATATAAAGAAAATGGTTTCGAAAGCAATAACTTCGAAACCATTTAAAATTACATTTACTCCCCCATATAGTAGATGCAGATAAAAATTAATTTTATTTTTTACTCATCAGTTCTTCAATTTCGTCCACTTCGATAGGTATGTTTCTCATCAAATCAAAATTTCCCTTTTCTTTAATCAAAATATTATCTTCTAATCTTATTCCTATACCTTCTTCAGGGATATATATTCCGGGCTCTACAGTAAATACCATTCCCGGTTTATAAGGGTAGTGTAAATACCCGACATCGTGAACATCGAGTCCGAGATAATGTGATACATTGTGCATGAAATATTTTTTATACAATGGTTTATTCGGATCCTGCTTTTTAATATCTCTCATTTTCAGAATTCTTAAATCAACAAGTTCTTTTTCAGTGTTCTGTTCGGTTACTAGCTGAATTTCTTTCCAGATAGCACCTTTTACCATCAGTTTAATAGTTGATTTCATAATACGAAGAACTGCATTATAAACGGCTTTCTGCCTCTTGGTAAATTTTCCATTAACTGGAATTGTTCTTGTCATATCAGCATTGTAATATCCGCACGCTGCACCTGTGTCTATCAATACCAGATCACCGTCTTTACACTCCTCATCATTTTTGATATAATGAAGAACGCAGGCACCCGGACCAGAGGCAATTATTGGATAATAATCCGCATAGCCGCTGCCATTGCTTATAAACTCGTGTGTGAATTCAGCCTCGATTTCATACTCCATTACTCCCGGTTTTGTGAATTTCAATACCCGCCTGAATCCTTTTTCAGTAAGGTCACAGGCTTTCTGAAGCAGGTCAATTTCGACAGGTGATTTAATCATTCTGAGGCGGTTGATAATCGGAGCAATCCTCATATAAGTATGAAGAGGATATTCTTTCTGACACCAATCTATGAATCGAGCATTGCGTGTTTGAACAATAATCTCTGTCCGCTTATGTTCATTTGATTGGAGATAAATATTATCGCAGTCAGTTACGAGTGCATGGAAAACTGCGGGAAATTCGGAAAGCCACATAATATTTTCAATTCCCGTGAGTTCTGTTGCTTCTGCTTTTGAAAGTTTTTTACCATGCCATATAGCGATCAGATCACTTGTTTCTTTGACGAAAAGGATTTCCTTTAATTTCGGGTCAGGTGAATCAGGAAAGAGTACTAAAATAGTTTCTTCCTGGTCAACTCCGGTAAGCCAGTATAAATCTGTGTTTTGCTTAAAGTGCATAGTACCATCTGCATTAGTGGGCATATAGTCGTTTGCATTCACAAGTGCGAGCGAATTTGGTTTCAACTGTGCGGAGAGTTTTTTCCTGTTTTGAATAAATAGGTTTCGGTCAATTTTTAAGTTTCTCATTATATTTGAATTAATGTTTTAGAGTATTTTTAATAATGTAAAAGTATTTAATTTATTTTTAAATGTAAAACTAATTTTATTTTATACTGAAATCGAAATTAAGAGTATAATATAGGTATTTCAATCATCGCTTATTTTATCTGCTCTTATGTACATAACCAATCCGATTATACCTATTATTGCACCTATAACTGAAATTCCACCAAGCAAATCAGACCATACCCAAACTTTTGAAGGTTGTATAATTCCTGCAGATCTGAGAATTATATATTGAAGAGCAAGTGTCCACCCTAAAACCATCATTACAACTGCTTTTCTTTTCCCGCCGTATGTTTTTTGTTTTATCAGTCCCAAATTCTTATTATTTAATTAAAACTATAAATTTATACTGTAAATATCAAATCAGTTTTCTGATTCCTGCAAATTAAATTCTTTTGCATTTACTCAAATTCAGATATTTTGCAAATTAAGGTATAATGCTTATTGTAAAAGAGAATATCCTGCTTTCCGGACACACAAATATTCAGCTTGGAGGAAATGCTGAATATTTTTGCGAATGCATAAATGAAGAGCAACTGCTTGAATGCCTTGCGTTTGTGAAAGAGAAAAATCTGAAGGTTCAGATACTAGGCGGCGGAAGCAATGTAATATTTTCAGATGAAGGATATGACGGAATGATCCTGAAAACCGCAATGAAAAATATTACAATATCCGGAAAAGGAGGAAGTGATATTGTTCTTGTTACTGCAGAAGCAGGCATGGCCTGGGATGATTTTGTGAGGATTTGTGTCAGTCAGTGTTTTGCCGGAGTAGAATGCCTGTCAGGAATTCCCGGGACTGTTGGAGCAACCCCGATTCAGAATGTCGGAGCATACGGACAGGAAGTGAGCAGTACGATTTCTGAAGTTACTACAATAGAAATTTCCACTTTAAATAAAGTGGTATTTTCAAATTCCGATTGCCGCTTTGGCTACAGACAGAGCAGATTTAAGTCAGAAGATGCGGGTAAATACATAATTACGGAAGTTAAATTTTTATTAAAAAGAAACGGAGAACCGGAGATAAAGTATCCTGAGCTAAAAGAGCACATCGATAATTTGAAATTAAAAAACCCGGATACAAAGGACCTTGCATCTAAAGAAGATAAAAGAAGAAAATTTTCAGAACTTAAACTCGTAAGGAATGCTGTTATCGAACTCCGGAAAAATAAATCAATGGTAGTTGATGAAAATGATCCTGACTCAATATCTTGTGGTTCATTTTTTATAAATCCTGTACTCAATATGGAAGAATACCTGGAATTTGAGTCAAGAATAAAGAATTCCGAACTAAGAAAAACAATTAACGAGATTCCGCATTTCCTGACGGAACGGGGAGTAAAGATTCCTGCAGCATGGCTCATTGAAAATGCAGGTTTTCAAAAAGGTTACAGAAGAAAAGGTGCCGGAATTTCTTCAAAACATACATTGGCAATAATTAATTCAGGCGGGAATACTAAAGATGTTCTGGATTTAGCAAAAGAAATTGAATCCGGTGTAAATACTCTTTTCGGAATAACTCTAATAAGAGAACCTATCGTTGTTCATTGACAATTTTGCAATAATATTAGTAAAACGACAAAAAAATAAATAAGAAAATATTAAGGCTTGACAGATTGCTTTAATTAGAATAATTTTAAGTAGTTCTTTTTAGCAACAACTTGTTTTGGGGTGTCTTCCCTTGATTCGGGAAATCTGAGAGAATACCCATCGAACCTGAACCGGGTAATTCCGGCGTAGGAAAAACAAAAATTATTTTGACGCTTAATTTTTTTTCATAATCAGGTTCGGAAAAAAATTAGGCGTTTTTTATTTTACGGAGAAATAAAAAATGTTTTCAAAATTTATCTTTACTTTCATTCTTTTTGTATCCGTTTCCTTTAATGCGTATTCCCAGGTAAATACTGATACAACTATTTACAGAACCGAGACGATTGAAGTGCAGGCTCTATCCGGCATTGAGAAACTTACCCCCATTACTTTTACTAATATCAAAAGAGATGTTGTTGAGAAAAAATACTGGATGCAGGATTTGCCTATGTTCCTAAATGGAAGTACAAGCATTAATTCATATTCCGAATCCGGTGCATCTGTCGGATATTCATATTTCTCTTTGAGAGGATTTGATCAAAAAAGAGTTTCTATTTTGATAAACGGTGTACCGCAAAATGACCCTGAAGATCACCAGGTTTACTGGGTTGACCTATCGGATATTACTTCTTCGGTTGAAAATATTCAGATACAGAGAGGAATAGGAACGGCTCTTTACGGTACATCTTCGATAGGCGGGGTGGTAAATATTCAGACGATAGATTTTTTCAGGAGAAATTTTCTGAATTTGACCATAGGTGCGGGAGATTTTAATTCACGCAGATATTCACTTGAGTATTCTTCAGGTTTGATTAACGGCGGACTCGGTGTTTACGGAAAATTCACAAAAACGCAGACCGACGGATACAGAGACCAGTCATGGTCTGATCACTGGTCATATTTTCTGAGTGCCGGAAAAATGCTGGGCAGTAATTCTGTTTTGAAAATTAATTTCTTCGGAGGACCTATTAAAAATCACCTTGCATATTTAGGAGTAACAAAAGATTATCTTGACGGCAAAATTACCGGTGATGCAATAGTTGACAGGAAATATAATTTTTTAACTTTTCCTAATGAGTCTGACAACTACAATCAACCGCATTATGAACTTGTATTTAATACACAGCCGGCAAAGAATCTTTTTATTTCAAATACATTTAGTTACATACGAGGCGAGGGTTATTTTGTAACAAACTTCCCCGCATATTACGGATACGATTTTGGATATTTCCGGTTACCTACATTTTTCACTTTTGATTCAACAGCATATAACCCCGGATATTATAAAAGGGACGGGAACGGGAATCTTATATTCCAGCCGGGTAAGGGTTTTGAAATAGTTAGAAGCAACATAGTGACAAACCTTGTGGTAAACAATAATACTTACGGTTGGTTTCCCAAGGTGCAGTTAAATCACAGTTCCGATAAAGGTACTCTTGTCATCGGAGGTGAACTAAGATTTCACAGATCCGAGCACTACGGCGAAATCACATTTGCAGATGCACTTCCGCAGGGAACACCTGATAATTACCGGTATTATTTTTATAACGGGCGCAAAAGAACAATGTCACTTTATGCAAATGAAATATATAAAATAAGCAATAAATTAACAGCGATGCTTGGAGCGCAGTTTGTAAATCATCAGTATTCGATATTAAATGATAAATTCAAACCGTACACATTTGATGTAAACTATAATTTCTTAACACCGAGAGCGGGAGTGAATTATGCATTTAATCAAAACTTCAGGACGTTTGTAAATATATCTTTTGCAAAACGGGAACCGAGACTGAAAGACATATACGATGCAGAGAATCAAAATTCCGCTCCTAATTTCAGGGTGATTGATACTGTCAGGCAAATCTATGAAGACCCTCTCGTTAAGCCGGAAGAAATGATAAATTATGAAGCGGGATTCGGTTATACATCTGAATTATTACGCACGAACCTGAATTTTTACTGGATGGACTTCAGTAATGAAATTGTGAACAACGGGCAGCTAGATAATGTAGGTCAGCCGATAAGCGGAAATGCTGCGAAATCCATACATAAAGGAATTGAATTTGAATTCGATTTATTGCCATTCAAGAATTTGAAGGATTATAAATTTTTAAGGGGATTATCATTAAACGGAAATATCAATTTTTCCGAAAATTATTTTAATGAGTATAAAGAAATTCTTGGCAGGGATACATCTGGAAATATTATTTACGGAAATGATTATTCCGGAAATAAAATTTTGCTGAACCCGGGTATAATAGGAAACCTTGCACTCGGTTACAATACCGACTTTGGATTAGGATTTAATATTTCGATGCAATATATAGGGAAGCAGTATCTTGATAACTCCGAAGATGAAAGAAAAAATCCTTCTATAAAAAATCTACCCGGATACATTAATAAAACGATAGAACCTTATACGGTTTTTAATGCTTCAATAAGTTATAATCTTATGCCGGCTTTGAATTTTGTTAATAAATATATACAAAGAGTGGAATTCACTTTCAGGATCAATAACATTTTTGACAAACTTTATGAAACCACGGGAAATGTGGATTCGTACGGAACATCATATTGGATACCTGCGGCAACGAGGAATTTTTATTTGGATTTGAAAGTGGGATTTTAACCACACCCCTAATCCCTCTCCTTTTTAAGGAGAGGGGAAATTATTTTTACTCTTCGAGTAAATATACTTTTGTCATAACGACATCTTTTACGGGCCTGTCTCCTGTGCCTGTTTTAACTTTTCCTATCGCCCTAACGACATCCATACCTGAAACTACTTCACCAAACACCGTATATTTTCCGTCGAGGAAAGGAAGCGGAGCGAGCGTAATATAAAATTGTGAATCCTGAGAATTGGGTTTTCCGGAATTTGCCATAGCAACGACACCTTCTTTATCGTGCTTCAAACCGTTATCAAATTCATCGGGAATCGGAGTGCCCGAGCCGCTCATACCTGTGCCTGTAGGGTCACCGCCCTGAATCATGAATGTATCAATTATCCTGTGGAAAATAATTCCGTTATAAAAACCGCTTGCGGCGAGTTCTTTTATGCGTGCCGATGTTTTAGGAGCCTTGTCCGGAAAAACTTTCACATCGAATGTTCCCATATTTGTTTCGAAACGTATTGTGTTCGATACTGTTTTATTACCGCTGTTATCTGAATGCATACAATTTAAATTAATTAATGAAAATAAAATTAAAAGGAAAATTGCAATAAAATAATTTCTACTCTTTATCATAATATAATTCTGATATTTAATTATTAAGAATCCGAAAAGGTCCGGACAATATTAAAATTATTTGCGGATAGAATAGTGCACTAAGCAAATCTATAAGTTACTGAATTAATATTCATTCCCGCTCCGACAGATGCAAATACCACATTATATCCCGGCTCGAGTTTTTGTGACTCCATTTTTCCTTTTAAAATCAGGTCGAGCAAGATAGGAATTGTAGCAACGGAACTGTTTCCGAGTTTATCAATGACCATCGGCATTATACCTGAGGGTATTACAGCATTATCATACAACTTAAAAAGTCTCTCTAATATTGCTTCATCCATTTTCTCGTTTGCCTGATGGATGAGAACCTTATCTATTTCTTCAAGTGTAAGATTGGCTTTTTCAATGCACTGTTTAACAACCTGCGGCACATTGTTCAGCGCATATTCGTAAAGTCTTCTACCGTTCATTTTTAAAAAAATTTCTTCGCCCTGATGTCCGGGATTGTACGATTTATTCATCCAAAGAAGGTGGGCATGAGTGTGCGTGTCGGATCTTGTAGCATGAGATAGAATTCCCACCGGTTCATTACTCTCCTTAGCTTCCCAAATAACCGCACCTGCACCATCAGAATAAATCATACTATCGCGGTCGTGAGGATCACTGATTCTTGAAAGTGCTTCCGCACCGATTACAAGCACTCTTTTAGCGTCGCCTGATTTAATATAATAATTTGCCTGAATCACACCCTGAAGCCATCCCGGGCATCCGAAAATAACGTCGTAAGCAACTGCAAAAGGATTTTTTATACCGAGTCTGTGTTTTACTCTTGCGGCAAGGCTTGGTACCATATCAGATCTAACGTTATCTGCTTTTACATCACCGAAATTGTGTGCCATTATCACATAATCAATCGTTTCAGGATCTATATCTGATGACTTTATTGCATCTGAAGCGGCAAAATATGCCATATCGGAAGTTACATATTGATTTTCCAGATGTCTTCTCTCGGAAATATTGGTTATTTTTTTAAACTTGCTTATAATTTCTTCATTCGGAACTCCAAGAATTTTACCTTCAGCATCATAAAAGACATTTGAAAGAAAATCACTGTTCTTAATTATTCCAGGCGGGATAAAACACCCCGAAGCTTTAATTACTGAATAGATATTATCTGCCATGTTTTATAAAAGAAGATAAAATTTAAGTTTAAAATTATTTTATGTATTATAAAAAACAATTAATAGTAAAATAGTTATTAAATAAATTATTTTCTATTTAAAAAATATTAACAAAAGTACGGTGTAAAGATTCCTTTATGCATTAAGTAATATTTACCGGTTGATACAAATATATATTTTATTACAAAAATAAAATGAGCGGGTCATGCCCGCTCATTAAAAATCATCATAAGTAAACAATATCACTTATCAACCATAGTAACTTTGGTCATTTTTACCGGTTCTACCGGTTTGTCATTTACTCCGGTTTTTACTTTCCCGATTTTTTTGACTATATCTAAACCATCTATAACCTCACCAAACACGGTATATTTACCGTCGAGGTGTGGAGTAGCATCTAAAGTAATATAGAATTGAGAATCCTGTGAATTTGGTCTGCCGGTATTTGCCATCGCAACAATTCCCGTCTTGTTATGCTTTAATCCATTACCGAATTCATCGGGAATCGCCTCACCAGAACCGCCATTGCCTATACCGGTCGGGTCGCCACCCTGAATCACAAATCCATCAATTACTCTGTGGAAAATTATCCCATCGTAAAATTTTTTATTTACGAGAGCTTTAATATGTTGTACTGTTTTTGGTGCTTTGTCCGGGAATAATTTAATTTTAATCGTACCCATTGTGGTTTCAAGTTTCATAATATTAGAATTAACAAAATCATCTTCTACCTTTTTTTCAATGTTAACATTGTTAGCTGGTTCATCTTCTATCTTTTTTTGAATATTATCATTGCTAGCAGTGTCTTTTTGAATAATGGATTTCGTGTTTGAACCCGAATTATTTATCATAATATTATCGTTTTTGGAAACATTTAATATTATAATAACAATTATTATAATTGTTACAAAAACTCCCGAAAACAATATTATATTCTTATTTGTAAATATTTTTTTGTTAATAATTTTCTTTTCATCAATTAAAATATTACTTTTACTGTTAGATTTTGGGGTTTCTTGATTATAGCTACTAATAGCAGTTTGTTGATTCTTTTGATAATTACTTTTATTTTCTTCTAAATTTTTATTTTCACTTGTAAAAATATTTTTATTATAATGAGAAATAATATCATTTAGACATTCTTTACAATTTTGATATCTATTATCCGGGTTTTTTTGAGTTAATTTATTAATTATTATAACAGCCGATTCTGAAATTTCACCGTTTATATTTTGTGGATTTGGAATTGAAGATTTTAAAATTGAGTCTTTTATAATATAATCACTGTCTGTATCTACATTAAACGGTAGTTCCCCTGTTAACATTTGGTAGAAAGAAATTCCTAAAGAATACAAATCGGTTCTTTGATCAATACTCCTCGGTCGTAATATTTGTTCAGGAGACATATAATATAAAGTACCAATTGTTGCGCCAGTACTTGTCATACTATTATCCCCTATATTTTTTGAAATTCCAAAATCCATTATTTTAACAATACCTTCTTTATTAATAATAATATTATTTGGTTTTATATCCCGATGAATAACATTGTTTTTATGCGCATAATCCAGTCCAATTAGTATTTGCTTTAATAAATCGAAACTATATTTTTCTGATATGCGTTTATTCTCTTTTATTAATATATCTAATGTTATTCCTTCAACATACTCCATTATGATATATAATCTATTGCCTATTTCTTCAAAACTATAAATAGATACGAGATTAGGGTGAGATAATTTTGCCTGAATTTTTGCTTCGTGATAAAATCTTTCAATAAAATTATTGTTGTTGTAAAATCCAAGGTTTAATTCCTTTATCGCAACTTTTCTATCTAATTTAATATCAATTGCTAAATAAACACTACCCATTCCTCCTTCGCCAATCTTCCGGAGAAATCTATATTTATCTAAATTTGGATAGTTATCCACGATATTCAATAATTAAACTACTTGTAATTCTTAAATTTCAGATGAAATCACTTATCATCCATAGTGACTTTAGTCATTTTTACAGGTTCTACCGGTTTGTCATCTACTCCGGTTTTTACTTTTCCGATTTTCTTGACAACATCCAGTCCATCGATAACCTCACCAAATACAGTATATTTACCATCAAGAGTAGGAGTTGCATCTAAGGTAATATAGAACTGGGAATCCTGTGAATTAGGTCTTCCTGTATTTGCCATAGCAACTATACCGGCTTTGTTGTGTTTTAATCCGTTACCGAATTCATCGGGAATCGTCTGCCCTGAATTACCCGAGCCTGTGCCTGTCGGATCACCGCCTTGTATCATAAATCCGTCAATAACTCTATGGAAAATGATTCCATTATAGAATCCTTTATTTACGAGAGCTTTAATGTGTTCAACAGTTTTCGGAGCTTTATCCGGGAATAATTTTATTTTTATAGTGCCCATTGTGGTTACTATTTTCATTACGTCTCCGGTTGATTTTTCATCTGTCTTAACGTTAGCATCTTCTTTTTTTACAGTATCTTTTTTCTGTTCTGTTTGAGGAGTGGTATTCTGGATCTGCGTTTTTACGGTATCAATTTTATTTTCCTCTTTTTTAACATCTGTTTTATTTTCATTTTTTCCGCAGCCGGCAATTACAAATGCTGACACTAAAAATAAAATGAAGAATAAATTTTTTAAATTTTTCATTTATTATCTCCTGTGTTTATTTTATTTGATTTGATTTATATTGAATTTTAAATTTTATAACCCCCTTAATCCCCATCCCGATAAATCGGGACTCTTCGACTTTTCTAAGGGGGAATAGATAGAGTCCTTTTTAATATTTTATCACAACCCTCAATCCCACCTCCCCGGAGGATTTGCAAGCTCTTCGACTCTCAAGAGGGGAAGTACAAGAACCGGGATTTAAACTTTATTTAAATTGCTTTAGAAATCTAATATCATTTTCGTAGAACATTCGTATATCGGGAATACCATGCTTAATCATAAGAGTTCTTTCTATACCCATTCCGAATGCATAGCCGCTATACTCTTCGGGGTCATAGCCAACAAAATTAAATACATTCGGGTCAATCATTCCGCATCCAAGAATTTCGAGCCAGCCGGAATATTTACAAATCCTGCACCCTTTACCTTTACATAAATAGCACTCAACGTCCATTTCTGCGGACGGCTCAGTGAACGGGAAAAAGCTTGGTCTTAATCTTGTTTTTAAATCTTTTCCAAAAAAAGATTTAGCAAAGTAATCAAGCGTTCCCTTCAGTTCCCTGAATGTAACATTTTTATCAACATACAGTCCTTCTATCTGGTGAAACATTCCGAGACTTCTCGAACTGATAGCTTCATTGCGATAACACTTACCCGGAACAATAACTCTAATCGGCGGCATGCTTTGCTCCATCACCCTGATTTGACCGGGGGATGTGTGTGTGCGAAGCAGGTATCTTTTATCCTTACCTTTGCTGTCAAGATAAAATGTATCCTGCATATCCCTTGACGGATGCCAATCCGGAGTATTCAGAGCATCAAAATTGTGATATTCGTCTTCAATCTCAAACCCCTCATAGACATTAAATCCGATTTTTCTGAAAATTTCCGAAATATCATCGAGTGCCTGATTAATTAAATGCTTAGTACCGGTATTGAACTTCTTTCCCGGGAGAGTAATATCATCTAAAATTGAAATATCTTTTTTGTCAGTTTCGAAAAATGACTTCTTTTCATTAAAGGCGTTTTGCAAAGAATTCTTCAGTTCATTCAGCGCCTTTCCGACTAAACCTTTCTTCTGTTTATCAACGCTTTTCATTTCTTCGAAAAGTTCGTTAAGCATTCCGTTGCGGGAAAGATATTTTAGTCTGAAATTTTCGAGCAGTTGCGGAGAGTCTATTTTTTCTGCCTGAAGTGCTGCTTCTGATTTAATATTTACAATTTTTTCAAGCATATTAATCTTTTGAGGTCTTTTAAATTATTTGAATAACAAAGGCGGATATATAACCCGCCTTCATTATTATATAAAATAAAAATAATTAACTTTTTGCAAATTTAACAATTTCTTTGAATGCATCTAAATTGCTGTATGCTAATTCTGCAAGAGTCTTCCTGTTAATTACGATTTCCTTTTTATTAAGCAATCCGATAAGTTCTGAATATGAAATATCGCATAACCTTGCAGCTGCGTTTATTCTGGTAATCCAGAGGCTTCTGAATTCTCTTTTTTTAGTTCTTCTGTGTCTGTAGGCATGCTGAAGAGCTTTTTCCACTGAGTTTTTCGCAATTGTATAAACCTTGCTTCTGGCTCCCCAGTACCCTTTGGCTTCATCTAATACACGTTTCTTTTTTCTGTGCGATGCTACTTTGTTTTTAGATCTTGGCATTTCTTCTCCTTTTAATTGAGGTAATCTGCGTATTGCAGATGTTTAAACAGGACCTCTTCTTTTTTGGGTTAATAAATAATCAAATTTTCTTTGAGAAAATTATTCAGCTAAAATCATTCTCTTCACTCTCTTGGAATCTCCGTTTGAGACTAAAGTTGCTGTTCTTAAATTTCTTTTCCTTTTTGTTGTTTTCTTTGTTAAGATATGGCTTTTGTAAGCTTTCTCTCTTTTAATTTTGCCTGATGCTGTCACTTTAAATCGCTTAGCAGCAGCCCTGTTAGATTTCATTTTTGGCATTTTCTGTGATTTCCTTTTGTATTTTATTATTATTTTCTGCTTCTTGTTTTTTTTCTTCCGATGTTTGCTTTGCTAATTTCTCTTTATATAATTGTATCTTATTTTTATCGGGAAGTATGTATGCAATTAACAATTTACCTTCCATCCTCGGATTAGATTCGAGTTTGCCTAATTCCAGTACTCTTTCAAGAACTTCCTGCATCAGTTTTTGTCCGATTTCCGGATGCGTTATCATCCTGCCTTTGTAAGTGATACTTGCTTTCACTTTATGACCATCCAGCAGGAACTGACGCAGATGTCTGGACTTAAACTCAAAGTCATGAGTATCTGTATTAGCATTATACCGTATTTCTTTCACGTTCATAGTTACCTGATTTTTCTTGGCAAGTTTATCTTTCTTCTGCCGCTCATAGTTATATTTACCGTAATCAATTATTTTGGCGACCGGAGGACTTGAATTCGGAGCTATTTCGACTAAATCAAAACCCCTTGCTATTGCTATCCTTAAAGCTTCATTCGTAGGTAATACTCCAAGCGAATTTCCGTCTTCATCGATGACCCTGACCTGATAAACCGATATCTCCTGATTTACACGTTCCCTGTACTTCTTGTTGTCTTTAATACTGTTTTTTGTTTAATTAATATAAAATATTTAAATTAACTTTTGACTAATTTTTAATTTAAGGTTTTCTATGAATTCTTTCAATTCAAATTTACCAATATCACCTTTTTTATGTTCGCGAATACTGATATTCCCCAATTCCTTCTCTTTTTCGCCTACTACTACCATATAGGGGACTTTTTTACTTTCCGCTTCCCTGATTTTGTATCCGATTTTTTCATTTCTTTCGTCAAAAATCACCCTTATACCGTTTTTCTTTAATTCATTGTATATTTTTTTAGAATATTCATTTACTACATCAGTTATAGAAAGAACAACAACCTGAACGGGAGAAATCCACAAAGGAAAATTACCTGCAAAGTGCTCGGTTAATATTCCGAGGAATCTTTCAAAGCTTCCGAATAGAGCTCTGTGGATCATTACGGGTCTGTGTTTTTTTCCATCACTGCCTTCGTAAGTCAGATCAAATCTTTCCGGCATTTGATAATCAAGCTGGACGGTTGCAAGCTGCCAGGTTCTATTAAGTGCATCTTTAATATGAATATCTATTTTAGGACCGTAGAAAGCACCATCTTTTTCATTTACATGAAAATCGAGATTATTCGCTATCAATGCGGCTTTGAGTGAAGCTTCGGCTTTATTCCATACTTCAATTTCACCCATAGCTTTATCGGGTCTGGTTGACAGATAATAATTTGGTTTGAATCCAAAAGTTTTGTAAATTTCCAGACCAAGTTTTAATACACCGGTAATTTCCTCCAGAATCTGGTCATCAGTGCAAAAGATGTGTGCATCATCCATAGTTATCTGTCTGACCCTGAACATCCCGCCGAGAGCACCTCGTATCTCATTTCTGTGAAGCCGTCCGATTTCACTTAAACGTACAGGAAGGTCTTTATAACTTCTTAGTTTTTGTGAATATACCACAGTTGCTTCAGGACAGTTCATTGGTTTCAGATAATAGATTTCATCATCGTTATTGATCTCGAACATATTTTCTTTATAATTATCAAGGTGTCCGGATTGCCTGAAAAGTGCATCTTTAACAATAATCGGAGTACTGATTTCATTATATCCTCCTGCATTGTGAAGTTCCCGCCAATATCTTTCGAGTTCAACAAAAATCACCATACCGTTTGGCAGCCAGTAAGGCGCACCGGGACTGTATTCATGGAAAAAGAATAGTTCTAGTTCTTTCCCGAGTTTTCTGTGGTCTCTCTTTTTTGCTTCTTCGAGATCATGTATATATTTATCGAGGTCTTTTTTATTCGGAAAAGATATTCCGTAAATCCTCTGGAGCATTTTATTTTTTTCATCACCTCTCCAGTAAGAGCCTGAGCAGGAAAGCAGTTTCACCGATACAAGTTTTCCGGTGGAAGGTAAATGCGGTCCGCGGCACAGATCTGAAAACTCTCCCTGATGATATATTGAAACAGACAATTCATCTTTTGCAATGGTCTCGAGTATCTCGACCTTATAAGGATCTTTTCTGACAGTTCTAAAATATTCAATTGCTTTATCCCTCGGCATATCTTCACGAACGGGAACGAGATTTCTTTTTGCAATTTCGAGCATTCTATCTTCGATCTTTTTTAAATCTTCTTCACTGAATTTTGTATCCGAATCAATATCGTAATAGAATCCATTTTCAATTGCCGGTCCGACACCGAATTTTGCACCCGGGTATAATTCCTCAATTGCCTGTGCCATAATATGGGATGAGGTATGCCAATAAGTTTCTCTTCCCTGCTTTGAACCAAATTTATACAAAACAATATTTGCGTCTTCCCCGATGGGTGCGGCAAGGTCTTTTTGTTTTCCGTTCACCTCTGCGAGCAATACCTCTACTGCGAGACGTTTGCTGATACTAAGCGCCACCTGATAAGAGGTCACATCTTTATCAAATTCTTTAAAACTCCCGTCAGGGAAAGTAATTTTTATTTTATTTGCCAAATTAAATCTTTTTATTTTATATTATAATAATTTCTAACTAATTCAAGTTCCCTTTGCAGTTTAATCCTGTTCATATCGTTACCAATAAAATCTTCAAAAATATATCTGTTGCTCTTTGTTTTATCTCCGGAGATATTCGCCCTGAAATAATCAAGGACTAATTCACCTTCGAGCGGAATTCTGGAGGTATTGACTGTGGTATCTGCTTTTATCGGCTGTCCAAGAATAAGCAAATCAAGAACATACATCAATTGTTTTTTAGCTTCGGGACTTACATATACATCATTTTTATCTTTGAAACCTACAGATTTAAAATCGTTAAGTTCTTCCATTATACCCGGAAGAGCATCATTATATATACTATTGCCGGCATATTTCAAAAATCTATCAAGAAGTTTTTTATAATAATCCTGCGCCATAACAAGCAACTCGTTATTCACCAGTTTGAAATTAACGATTGCCATTGAATTCGATTTTTTATCTTCGAATACTTTATCACCCGGAACGAAATTATCCCCGGACTTAATATTAGTAACTGTTGTAACATAAGGAATTACAAGCTCAATTCCACCACAGTCGACTTTCTGGCGGGTACCCATACCCGAGAGAAATACCTGGACTTCAGCCCAATTTTCATCGGTAGGTTTATAAACTTCATTTTTGCTGCCATAAAAACTATAAAATCCCATAAAAGGATTGATAATAGAAGAGTTTATGGTTACCGTACCTTCATCCGAGATTCTTTTCAATTTTGCGTAATCTGTCTCGTTGAAACCCGCATAGAGTCTGATGTTCAGAACGAGAAAATTTGAGCCGCCCATATCTTTTATCGGGGGAACAAGAATACCCCTTAAATCCATTATAGAAATATCCTGCAGATAACCATCTTGAAGCTCCTTACTTGCATCAAATCCGATTTTATCGGCAGTAATGATTTTAATAAAAGCATCTTTTTGTGAACCTATAGTGCCATATATAAATATTGCGAATTTAGAAGATGCACTCAGGGGATCGTCGTCAACAGGATAATAAAACGTCAGTTTCTTGGGTGTTGTTACGTATGGATCATATTGATTGATAAAATTATCCGATTGAGCGAATGAAATATTGCAAAGAACGAAGATGAATATGCTAATTAAAGCAAGTTTATTTATTTTTTTCATAAATTTTCCTTTCCTGGGAGGATATAATTTAGATAACTTTCTTGTTTTGTGGGCGGTAATGGACTCGAACCAATGACCTCCACGATGTCAACGTGGCGCTCTAACCAAACTGAGCTAACCGCCCTAAATAAAGTATGTAAGTTATGTAAATATAAGAAATTTTTCAATCTAAAAATTACAATTTTCCGTTTGTAAAAAGGGAAAAGGTTAAAAAATCCCGATTCGCTACGCTCATACGGGATCTACGCCTCGCTTCGACAATGAGTAACGAAGCGTAAAGGGTGAAGAGTTTATGCCAAAAGTAAAAATCGCTTTTTTGTAACATACGAGGGCACTAATTTCACTAAAATAATTTATAAAAATTTTTGTTTTGTCTTGTTACGAAGACCCAGCTTCGTAACCCTTTGTACTCTTTATTGTTAATTATTCATTATTAATTACTAATTGTTCTTATGTTCTTACAAAATCAAGTAACAGTTTATAATTATTATTATCTGCTTCTTTTAAAGAATTAATATAATTATTTCTAACAGATGATTGGTTATATAAATCTTTATTGCCCCAGGTGAACAATTCGTTTCCAATGCTTTTCATCAATAAATCTGTTACAAACCTTGAATGTCTTCCGTTTCCGTTTGGAAAAAGATGTATCTGAACAAGGCGATGATGAAATCTTGCACCAATTTCATTATTTGAATAAGTATTATTTTCAATCCAGAACACAGTATCACCGAGCAGATATTCTGTTTCTTCGAATATACGCTCAATAGGAACACCTAATGTTTTCAAAGTTTTTCTTGTTTTGCCAGCCCATTTCCAGGTTTCATTGAACATTTTCTTGTGAACTTCAAGTATAAAACTGAATTCAAGAATTTCCTCTATGGTAAATTGTTTGTTATAATATAATTCTGTAGCATCTGAAATATTTTTCTGTTCCCATTCGTTCAATTCTTTTTGAAGCGTGATATGCGTAGGAATTAAATCTGCAAGCTCATCAGCATCAATAGGGGTCGCACCTTCAGGATAATCAAACTTCATAATTCCAGATTTTGCTTGAGAAGTTAGCTTTTAAATTTATTTTCAGTTCTTCTATTTGTTTTTTCTCTTCTTCCGAATTGATATTTTGGTTTTCAAGGTTCATAGAATGCGAAGTGCGTCTGACTATACCATCAGCAACTTTTTCTATTTGATTATTAATAATTTTTTCCAGTGATTCATTTGGTACTATAGCATACACGAGTTTGCAATTAACTGATTCAGCAAATTTGCGGAGTGAATTCAAAGTAATAGTTCCTTTTACTTCACTATTCTCAAACACTTTAATTGTAGGAGCAGAAATACCGATTCGCTTGGATAAGTGTCCAAAAGTCAATTTCAGAGCATTCCGGATTTCATAAATCCAACCTTTTGGGGAAACATTCTCATCAATAACTTTTTTAATTATTTCAAATTTTTTATCTAACTGACGTATTTTTAATAGATTATAGCTCACATTACTTTTATTTTCTATAAATATAGAAATTTATAAGCTAATAATCAACAGAATAATATTAGTTTATATACTAATTTACCAATATGAATTATTAGCTTATAAACTATTTTGTTTGTAAAGGGTAAAGGTGTATTTATTCGGCATTCTTAACTCCTTAACTCATTAACTTCTTCTTTTATTTTCCCAACCCTTCAGAAAGACTTTTTTCAATTGATTTCCGGACAAACTGATTTAATGAAAGATTTAATGATTTAGCAGAGTGATAAGCCTTTGCATGAATTTCGGGTGCAACTCTAACGTTAAAACTCCCTTTAAAAGATTTATTCGGTTCTTTCTTTTTCAGCTTGCAAATATCGAGATAATCATCAACTGCTTCATGAAAAGCTTTTATAAGATCATCAACCTTTTTCCCTTCGAAAGTAACCAGGTGATTAATTCCCTCAATTTTCCCAAAAAATGTTTTATCGCTTTGACTAAACTGAAGCGAACCGATGAATGATTTATATGTTATTGTATTTTTCATTTTAATAAATTTTGATTCTTTAATTCTTCTATGAGCAATTGTATCTGATATTCTTTCAATACCGGTTTTTGATGTGGCTTATGCAGCCGGATAATATGTCGTGTTGTTTTCCGATAAAAAGCAACACGTGAACCTGATGTTTTCTCGGTATTTATTTCTTCATATCCAAACTGGCTTAAAATTTTTCTCAATTCATCATAAGAAAAATCTTTTGGATAATTTTTAAGCCTTTGAATTAACTTCTCTATTTTGCTCACTATTAAATATATTATATCAAAATTAAAAATGCAACTAAATAATAGTTGCTAATAATATTATTTTCTCGTTCGGATGGAATTCCAAATTTAATTTAAATTTGCCGTTTGTTCGATTCAGACAAATTTTCTTAACTTTGTGTTACAATCCTAAAAAATGTTGTAATAAAAACAAACTTTTTAGACAACAATTAGGTCCATCTTTTTGAATAATAAAATCCTTCTAATAATTTCCTGTCCTTTTTGAGTAACACGATATTTAAACGTCTTTGGGTATTTTGTTATTAAGCCGTGTGCTCTTAGTTTTGCTAAAAGTCTTGTTACTTTTCCAACTAACCTCTTCATATTATTAAGTTCCGAAGTTGCAAAAACATTCATTTTTATTAAAGCTTTAATAATTTCTTTTCTTGTAAATCCTTCAATAGAATATGTGCCATTCATCAGAGTATTGAATAATTTACAAGTAGAATCTCTCAATAAATTAAATGCTCCGTAAGGTCTGGCCTGACATTCAGAATTATTCGCAGATAATTTGGTTATTTTTGTATTACATAGAGATTCTATGTCTTTATCTAAATTTGTGTTACAGTTTAATACTGCAAGACTATTTAAAAATTAATCAAATTAGTACATGGCAAAGAAAAAGCGGGTTAATAATATATTAAATAACAAGGACTTTGGCACCGCGGATGTGACGCTGTTTGAGTTCTGACAGCGCCACATTAGCATCTTCAAATTTATATTCCAAATATTCGGGTCTAATGGGTATTTCCGATGCTAATTTTAGAAATTGTTCTATATCTGATGCCGAAACGTTAGCAACACTTTTTATTTCTTTTTCCATCCAGAGATGTTCGGGATAATTTATTTTCATAAGATAATCCTTATCAATATCTTCTTTCCGGATTGCATTAATTACCAATCGACCGCCGGGCATGAGATTCCGGAGAGCTTCCACAATCGGTGACCAGACTGGAGTTGTATCGATAATGCTGTTTAATTTTTCAGGCGACAAGTCTGTTGTATTTCCTGTCCAGTCTGCACCAAGGTAGCGTGCAAATTCTCTTTCTTTTTCACTTCTTGCAAAAACAAATATTTTTGTATCGGGAAATTTATGTTTGATCATTTTAAGAACGAGATGAGCTGATGCACCAAAACCGGTAAGACCAATACTCTGTCCATTCCGAAGCAAAGAAAGTTTTACGGAACGATAACCTATTGCACCTGCACACAGCAGAGGTGCGGCTTCGGAGTCAGAAAATATATCCGGAATTAAAAATGCAGAATCTTCGGGAACCGCCATATATTCCGCATAGCCGCCATTAACATCCCTGCCTGTTGCTTTGAATTCCGAACAAAGATTATCATTGCCGTCAAGGCAATAGCTGCACTTGCCGCAGGAAGAAAACTTCCAGCCTACTCCTACACGGTTATCGATTTTGAATTTATTTGCTCTATTTCCTTTTTCTATTACTTTCCCAACTACCTGATGACCGAGAACGATAGGAAAAACCGGAGGCGGGGTTCTGCCTTCTATTTCATCCAGTTCGGTGTGGCAAACACCGCAAGTATGGACTTTTATCAATATCTCATTTTCTAAGGGAACCGGGGCAGGAATATCTTTCAGTTGAAGCGGCGAATTATTTTCATTAAGGTTACAAATTTTATTTAAGAGTAATGCTTTCATAATTTAGATGTTATGTAATTCAATTAACCGATTTATCCTCTATACATCGGGAAAAGCGGGAATATTTAACAAATCCGATTGATAAATGTATTTTTATTTTAACATTGAAGCAATGCCGAAAAATTAAACCGGATTGGATATTTTGTTGGTGACGCTACGCTCAAACACCAACAAAGGCGGAAAAAAAGAAAAGCACACAGATAACACAGAATAAAGAGATTTGCACGGATTTTTTTGTAGAATGAATTGAATTATGGGGAATACCTATCGTTTATTGTTCTATGTTCATCATTCTTGTTATTGTTCCCGAATTAACAATAAAACTATTTAACATAAAACCAGAAAAGGTGAAAAGGGAAACTAAGTTTTAATATGTTCAGGGGAAAAGCATTACATAAGAAGATAAAGCAAGGGGGCCCCCGATAGGTCAGACATTTTAACGACTATGTTTATTTTACTAGAATCTTTTAAAATTGCAGAAAACATACAAATATTAACAAAGTAAGCCTTTAAAGAGTAAAATAAATAATGGCTTATTAACCCCTGAACATCAATATTTATTTCTTACTTAAAGTAATAATTATATATCTGTACATACAATATTTATTGTTATTGACATATCTTTGTATTCTTAAAGTGATATAATAATCAAAACAGTTATGCGTTTAACGACCAACTATAATAGCCATATTTTATTTGACTTTTATCGATATATTAGTTATTTTTGCCTATCTATTTCTTAAGTTTAAAATAATTTTTATTATGAAAACCTCTACTAATCAAGAAAACCCGATAAGTGTCGGGAAAGGAAAACATACCTCTGTTATTTTCCGGGATGACAAATTTTCCCTAAAAGTAAATATGATTATGGAATATATTTATAGTGGCGTTAGTATTAGATATATCAGAGAGAAATATGGTTATACAAAGCAAAGATTTTTTCAGATTTTGAGTATTTATAAACAGCATGGCATAGAAGCTTTGATGACACAAAAGACAGGGCCTAAGAAGAATAGAATCAGAACGGAAAACACTGAAAACTTAATTGTTAGATATAAATTTTTAGATCCTTCAATGTCAGCTGCCGTAATAGCTCAGAAATTAAAGCAACAAGGTATTAGTATCAGCCAAAGAAGTGTTATGAGGACAATTACAGAAAAAGGGCTCTCTAAAAAAAACTTTTCACGTTAAATCCCGAAAAGAAAATAGAGATTAAGATACATAAGACGAAAAGAAAAGAGAAAATAGAAAGAGTAAATTCTGTTGATATAGAAAGACAATTTAGAGAAATTCTTTCAAACAAAGTATCGGGGACAACAATTGGATTATGGCTACTAATACCGTATCATTTAAAACTTGGCACATGGGATTTATTAACAATGTTTACAAAAGAACAGGAAGAAATTTCATTGAAAAGGAAATTAGGATTACAAGTAATACATGAAGCCGCAATGTGTAGCACGAGAATCAGAGAGAGTAATACAATATGTCATCAAGGTTTTGATATTCTTAATGGTTTACCATTTATCGCCAGTGATGTTCAAATACACGATTTATTATCAGAGCGTAACATAGAAGAAGCAAGAGAGTTACAAATAGCATTAGGGAAATTAAGACAAATACAGGGTGATTATAAAGGCAATTTAATAGCTATGGATCCACATAGAATAAGCAGTTATACAGAACGAATAACTCCCAAGAAAAAAACAAAGCGAAACGAACAAGCAAAGAAAGTATTGCAAACCTTTTTCGCAATAGATTCACAAACAGGGCAACCGATAGGATTTGAGATAGGATTTTCATCAAACACAGTTAGCAATGGGACAAAGAATTTAGTTGCACAAATTAAAGAAATTATACCCAGTCAAAACAATTCATTAATATTATCAGATTCAGAACACTATACAGAAGAACTCATATGTCTATTTGCCAAAGACAAATCATTAGATATTTTGATTCCTGCTCCAAGAAACTCAAGAATAGTAAATTATTTTGACAAATTAGAATATAAAGAATATTGGCCTGGATATTACATAGGAACAACCCCGATAAGATTTTGTGACGAAAAAAACATTCCGGAGCAGATACTAATTGTTCAAAGAGAAAAACAAACCGAATATCAATACAAACCTTTTATTTCAACCCGAAGAGAAAATATTGTTGAGATGTTAACAAAAGAATTTCCATCTCGTTGGACAATAGAGGAATATTTTAAATATGAAGGAAGTTTAGGTTGGAATAAAGCATTAACCCGGAATCTAAATATAAGGTACGGTAAAATGTCGTTATCACTAATTTCACAATATTTAATAAACCAGTTAAGGAAAAAATTGCCGGCAGAATACAGGCAATATGAAGTCAAACACATATCAGATGAGATATTTCATAAATTTAATGGAGACTTACGTGTTAAAAGTGATACAATAATTGTAACTCTTTATGGTATCCCCGAGAGACTTGGTTTAAGAGAATTTTATGAAGATCTGCCTCGAAAACTTGAAAAAGATAATATAAACCCCAAAGTACCTTGGTTATTTGATTATAAAGTAGATTTTCACTTTAAATAAAAAGTCAAATAAAATGTACGTTAAAAATGTCTGATAGGTCGGGATCTTCGACAAGCCCCCTTGTCTCATACCTTAAGAAAAAGTGATTTATTATCTTTTTTATTTTGCACAACCGGAATAGGTCGTATTGCCATATTGGAAAGTAGCTTCATAGGGATATAAATCATCGGACATATTATCTGAACAACCGCCTTTACTGCTCTTTATAGTTAGGATGATATTTTTCGATACATCAATATTATATATTCTCATATGTTCGAGCGTAAATCCTGCCGCAGGTTGAGGATCAACATATGCGAATGTTACTTTCTTTTCTCCAGGTTTTTCAAATGTAATATTCTGCCGAGTAACTTCAATGTTCCAAAATGGTTCGGTTCCGAAACAAATGAAATGCCTGAAGTTGTTTCCCGTTGCAGAACCGGAATTATTATCAATGTTTTGCTGATTTGATTTCTGCAGTATCCATTTGTATGATCCGTTATCAGAATATCTGAACCAGTCCCCTTCAATTTTATTTTCTGCGGGATAATAGTAACCATCAAAATATCCTGCTCCTTTTACATCTTCCGATTCGGTCATCAGTACTTTGCGTGTCCCTTTATCATATTTACCTTTAAAATCTGCTCTCAATCCTTTTCCCGGTTTCCAAAAAATTATATTATACCCTGAAAAATTCTTTCCATCAAAGTTTTCAATATTAAGTTCCATTTTGACATCTTTTGCCGTTCCCTGATAATAGCCGGAGAAGTTTTTCAGTGAGTCATTTTGTTCTGTCCCTCTGATTGTTTTTCCGTTTAATGTATCTTTTTGGTTTTCGTTCGCTGTGTCTTTATTCTTACTGCAAGCAGGTAATAATAATGCAAGTACAAGTATCAGCAGATTGAAAAAATAAATTTTTTTCATTTATTCAGGTTTTGATTCGTTATTGTTTTTCAAAAAAAGAGTTTCGAAGGTAGGCCTTCGAAACAAGGGGGACTTTTCCTCCCCCTCAATCCCCCTCTTTCGATTAAATCGGGATAAACTCCGGGGGAAGTGATTTTAATAAGCATTACGAAGGTGGACCTTCGTAATGAGAAAAAAAAGTGTAACCTTAGTTATTTATTAACTCTTTAAGTATTTTACTCAGCTTAACAGTAACAGGTCCGGGTATTCCATTGTTAATGAGCCTGTCCCCGACTTGTAATACAGGAACAATATCCATCTTTGTACTGGTCAAAAATAACTCGCTGTATAAATTTAATTCATCAGCTTTGATACTAATTTCAAAGATAGGAATTCCAATTTCCCTGCAAATATTCAGGACAACTTTTCGTGTGATTCCCGGCAGGATATTATTTGATAAAGGGGTTGTATATAAATTACCGTCACGAATTGCACAAAAATTTGTATGCGAACCTTCTGTTATTAATCCGTCACGAACAAGCAATGCTTCATCTGCGTTATTTTCATAAGACTTTTGGCGTGCTAATACATTTGGAAGCAGTAAAGTGGATTTAATATTGCATCCCGACCAGCGAATATCTTCGGTCAGTATTACCCTGAATCCGGATTTTCCATCTTCCGGTTTTAGTTCAGAAACATTAACCAAAACAGTAGGAGGTGTTCCGATTTCCGGGAATAAATGATTTCTGGGTTTTGATATGCCCCTTGTGATCTGGATATAAACAGTTGCTAAAGAATTTTTAAAATTATTAATTGAGATTAGTTCATTACATATTTCGAGAAGTTTCCATGATTCATTATAGTTGATTTTCAGAAATTCCAAACCATTATTCAATCTTGAGAGGTGCGAATCAAACTCGAAAAATTTTTTCCCTGTATATTTAATTACTTCGTAAATTCCATCAGCGAACAGGAAGCCTCTATCATACGGAGAAATGAAGCAGTCTTCTTCATTAATATAGTTACCGTTAAAATAGATTATCATAATTTTTCGTACATAGAGCGAATGAGATTTTCGTACTGTTTGCTCATTTTTACGCCGCGCCTGCTCATAACTACCTCTGCAGTCTGAATAGCTTCTTCGATTTTATACTTTGTCACATCCCTTCCGTAGATATTCCAGGAGAAAGATTTTATAAACTTTGGAGGAAAACCGCTGCCGGCTATATTTGTAAATATTCCGATAATTGTTCCGGTGTTCATCATTGTATTTATACCGAACTTTGTATGATCGCCTATCAAACTTCCGAGAAATTGCATTCCTGTATTGAATCTTTTTTCATTCAGAGTTACACTTACTTTTGAATAGTTGTTTTTCAGGTTGCTTGTAACCGTATCCGCTCCGAAGTTTATGAATTCGCAAGCATAGGTATGTCCGATGAATCCATCGTGCTGTTTATTTACGTATTGATGGAATATTGAATGGGATATTTCACCGGCAACTTTTGAATAATTTCCGATAAAATCGGGTCCGTAAATTTTGGCGCCGGATTTTATTACACAGTTTTTACCGATATAAACGGGACCTTTAATTAATGAAAATGGTTCAATCACCGTTCCTTCGTCAATAAAAATACTTCCCTCTGAAGCGTCAAGAACTATATTTGGAAATATATTAACATTTTTGTTCAGGAAGATATTTTTAGGATTTATAAATCCCGGATTTTTCTTCTTCGGCAGGAATTTATTATTGCAAATTAGTTTCAGGTCAGAAGGGAGCAGAAAATCCAGATATTTAACAGCATCCCATGCATATTCCATTATAAGGCATTCGGAAGTAAGATTAAGTTCTTTAAGGCTTATCCTCCTGAAAGATTTCGTGAAATCAAAATTGGAAAACTGTAAATTACCGGGAATATTTTTTTTCTTCAGTTTTGCGGCAATAATAGTACCAAGGTCAACAATAATCCATTCTTTATCTTTAATTTTCAGAATGGTATCATAAAATTTTTTCGAAATAAGAGCACGTGAGTTAAAACAAAGCGAGTCGTCTTTTGGTATCAGGTTAATACAGTTTTCGGGGTAAACATCTCTGATATAACTTTCCATAGAGGATTCAACAAAGAGAGTGGTTTTTTTCTTAGTGAAAAATTCGAGCCTCTCTTTTGCAGAGAATATTCCGCACCTGATATCAAATGTACCTCTTAATAAATTCAGGGGATAAAAGTTTTCACAACCTTTGCCTTCGAAAATTATGAATTCCATATTGATGCTCCCAATTTTTATTTCTTAAATAAAAAAAGCCAACATAATGATGCCGGCTTATTAATATATAACGGTATAAAATTTTATGCTTTTGTTTCTGCTGTTCTTGTTTTTCCGTACTTCTTCATAAATTTCTCAACTCTTCCTGCTGTATCCATAATCTTTTGCGTACCGGTGAAAAACGGATGGCACAACGAACAGACTTCAACTTTTATTTCCGGAACGGTAGAACGGGTAGTAAATAATACTCCTCTATTTTCTCCACAGTTACAAATAACATTACATTTGTAGTATTTCGGATGTATGTTCTTTTTCATAAAAACTCGCTCTTAAATTTTATTAAAAAAGGATAAATTAGTGAAATTAATTAACAGATTCAAGTATTTATGGAAACAACCCGTAGAGGAGTGCCGTTTAACCGTTGTATTGGATGTATGCGTTCAGCGTTTCAATTTTTTCGTCTTTTAATTTCATATCAAAGAGCATCAGGTCGCGTATAGACAGAAAACCGGCAAGATTATCACCCTCTATCACGGGTATATGCCTGATATTTTTCTGCTTCATAATCTGCATACAATACTCAATAGTATCGGAGGATTCGATAACGAAGACATCTTTCGTCATCACGTCATCTACAAGAGTGGTTTTCAGGTCAAGGTCTCTTGTAATGCACTTCCGGAGAAGATCGCGCTCGGAAAAGATGCCTTTCATCACATTCTTTTCTCCTAAAACCGGAACAGCTCCGATATTGTGCAAATCCATAAACTTCACAACATCAAACACATTCATTCCAGACTTTACAAATAAAAGTCTCTTATCTTTCAGAAGATCTTTTAATGTTGTCATAATAATTTTTTCCAAAAGATAGTTATTTTGTACAAATAAAACAATATTAGGAAATATTGTCTTAAACTTGATTAAGAGGATTAAAGGATTCATTTGTTGCGTAGAAGGTGAAGAGAAATTATTCAGGATTGTAAATTTTACGAATCTTCAGATTCGTAATGAGACCCCCCCTTCCCCCTTTGTTAAAGGGGGGATTTCTAGTTACGATTTTTTAAAATTCTTTGCGTAATCTATCCTTTTTGAAAGTGATGGGTGAGAGTGAAAAAGTATCTCTGTCTTTTTTTTCGGGTTTTTATCAGAGAGGTTTTGCTCTGCAAGTTTTTCCAGTGCAGAAGCGAAGCTAAGATTATCAGAACAGATCTGTAAAGCAAATTTATCAGCCTGCCATTCAAATCTTCTGGAGACATAATTAGACAATGGGGATATGACCGTAAAAAAGGCGATCAAATATAAAAGAAGCAAAGGAAGAGCAGACAACGTCCATACATTTGGAATGTAAAAGAAAGAAAGAGATTTGCTGTAAAGAAATGACGTCAAAAATAACCCGGAAAAAGTGACGACAGTGGATAAGAGTAATAATTTTCTGATATGCTTCATTCTGTAATGCCCGAGTTCGTGTGCAAAAACAGATTCAATTTCATTCTCGGTGAAATTTTCCAGAAGAGTATCTCCAAGAATTATTCTTTTCGATTTTCCCAGCCCGGTAAAAGCGGCATTTGCTTTCTTGGTGTCCTTACTCATATTAAAAGTGAATACACCTTTTATCCGGACTCCTATTTTTTCGCTAAGAGCGAGGATTTTTTTATTAAGGGATTCATTTTCAACCGGTTTAAATTTATAGAACAACGGGAGTATCAATACCGGCATAATTCTTGCGACCAAAGTGGAAAAAATAAAAAGGACTATCCCCATTATAAGCCACCATACAGAAGGATAATTTTTAATAATGTAATAAAAGATCAGGATTACGGGAATACCTAATACGGCTCCGACGGCAAAGCCCTTAAGTTCTTCCTTAAAATAAGAAAAAAGTGTCTGATTGGACAGATTAAATTTATGTTCAATGATATATGCGGAATAAAAGCTCAGTGGAAATGTAACCACACCTTCAACAAGTCCTATCAAAAAGACAAAAACAAGAAGCGCAAAATAATCATTATGAGAAAAGGAGTAAGAAATTCTTTCAAACTCTTTACTTAATCCGGAAATGAAGATGAAAAACAAAACACAAAAAGACAACAGAGATTTCCTTATGGAAAGTTTATGCTTAAGTTCGGAATATCTCTTTGCACGGTCTTCACCCGGGATTGTTTGTGATATAACATCCTCCATTTATCCTATGAGGGCAATAAAAATGAAGCAATAGCAACCCATACGAGCCATATTCCGAAAACTATAAAATAAATTGTGTTTGATTTCAGTTTCCCGACTTTGATTAAGCCAATTGAAATAATTATGAGTGACCATATCGAAAATACATCAATCCTCATAATCAGCCCGTGGGCAAGGCTTCCTATGCTTGCTTCTGAGAGAACAAGACCAAGACTGAAATTATTTACTGAGCCCATAATGATAGAAAGAACTGTATCGAGTATTTTTCCGATAGACCCTATTATGAATGACAGCCCTACAACATTAAGAATATTTGTAAAGTTAATATCTCCTTTCAGCACCTTAAGGGCGAGAAGATAAATAACAGACATCAGCACCATTATGAAAAATGGTCCGACAACACTGCCACCGACAGCCATCCCAATTGCGAACGGACTTTTTGGGTTCATAAATTTTTCCGCAGATTCCATCGCTATTGATTTCTGCTCCTGAGTCATCTTTCCTTCTTTCACGCTTTTATCAAATCTTTCTTCCATGTTTTTCTTCTGCTTATCCATAACCGAGTTAAACAAATCAATATCTGAAATGAATAAAAATGAAGCAATAAGATTTGCAATAATAAATATAATGATTGGTACTGCCCAGTAGATAGATGGCTTTACGGATGCAATTTTCCCGAAAGTATCCGAAGGTTCGGTTAGTACTCCGGTTGCCGCCTCAAATTTTCCAAGGGGTTCGTTGTCCCCGACTGTTTCCGGAATCTGTTCATCCGGTTGATTGGTAAAGTTTTCGTCTGTCATAAAATTTAAATTTAATTTTATTATACTGAAAAATTAATTATTTGTTACACTAAATTAAATACAATTTATTTTCGGAAATGTATTTTTCTACTTCCGGGTGGACAAGGAACTTTATTGATTTTTTATTTTTAACATAATCCCTTATCATCGAGGAGGAAACTTCAAGCATTGGAACTTTTGCAAATGTAACACATGAGGAATATTCCGGCAGAGTTTCCTGTTCGGTGCGGAAAGGGCGATTGACCACAACAACTTCCGAAATAAGAAAAAGTTTTTCGGGGTCTTTCCATTGGGGAAAATTAATCAGGTTATCAATTCCTATTATAAGATAAAATTTCACGTTATCATTTTTATATATTTCATGAAGTTTTAGCAAAGTATCAACCGTATAAGATTTTCCGGAAGAATCATTAATTTCAATATCACTCACCTTAAAATCTTCTTCGCCATCAAAAGCAAGCCGAGCCATATTAAGCCTGTGCTGTGCGGATATCACTTCACTTCCTTCTTTTAAGGGGGGAACACCCGAGGGAAGAAATAATATTTTATCAAGAGTAAACTGCCCGCGGATATCTTCTGCAATAATGGAATGTGCGATATGCGGAGGATTGAATGTGCCTCCAAAGATTCCGAAACGCTTCATTTTTCCATTACCTCCCGATAAACATTTTCAATTTTTTGCACCATTGCTGCCTCGTCGAAAATTTTCACCCTCTCGAATGCTTTTTCAGAAATTGATTTTCCTAAATCCTTATCTTCATATAAGCAGATTATCTTTTCACAGAGTTCATTTACATCTTTAGGATCGATTAAAAGGGCACAATCTTCTTCTCCCAATATTTCCCTATGGCAGGGGATATCACTGCATATCACCGGAACATGTGAAGCCATTGCTTCGAGAAGTACATAGGGCATTCCTTCCCAGAAAGTCGGAAATACAAAAGCATCAAAGACTGAATAATAATCCAAAAGATTTTCCCGCTCTCCTTCAAAATACAAATTATGCTGAATGCCATAATGCTTGGCGAGGGATTGTGCAGAAAAGAGTTGCTCGCCGTCTCCGACGAATACAAATTTCATTTCGGGATATTTTTTAAGGAGACGTGCTGCAGCTTTTATTATTAATTTCTGATTCTTTTGTTCATCGAATCTTGAGATATTACCGACTACAAAATTCATATCAGAAAGATCAAATTTCAAAGAGAGCAATTCGCTTTTTGAATCAATTTCAGAATATTTACTTACGTTAATACCGTTATTTATTAATACCGAATTATTAATATCTGCAATTCCCATACGACATGCTTTTTCAAGGTCAGAATAAGATGAACAAATAGTAGTATCGGTATATTTAAGTATATATTGTTCGATAGCACCTGAAGTGAATTTTCTAATCAGGTTTTTTGAGTTTACATAATGAATTCCGTGAATAGAATGGACAGTTTTTATTTCAGGCAAATACTTTTTAATCATACCACCGTAAAAACCTGCTACTCCTCCGTGTGAATGAACAATATTAATTTTTTCCTGCCGGCAGTAATTTATTAAAGGATTTAAATATTTTTTCCTGAGAAGTTTAGGCATATAAAAATCCTGAAAAGGAATACCTGCTTTTATAACTACTGCTTCAAATTTCTTGCCACCTTTAGCCGCAATAGTCAAATCAAATTCAGATTTGTCAATGTTTTCTGCAATAGAAAGAACGTGAATTTGTCCTCCCCCAAGAAAACCGCTATCAATAAGTTCGAGTACTTTTATCATTTTTAATACCAATGACCAACTTTAATATTTCAATGTTGATTTTCTTAAATGTAAACAAACTAAGTAAAAGAAACTTTGAAAAAAGATATATCCTTAATATTATCCTGTCGAAAAGGTTATTATGCAATTTGTAATATAAAAGCTGAGACAGCTTTGAAAAATAATATGTTTTTGTTTCAAATTCTCTATTTACATTTTCACCCTTTAGGTGGATAATTTCAGAAAACGGATAGAAGTAACTGCTAAGTCCTTTATCACTAAGTCTTTTGCATATATCGGCATCTTCATAAAAAAGGAAATATTTTTCATTAAATCCTCCGATATCATCAAATATTTTTCTTTTCATAAATAGTGCCGCACCGCTGACCCATTCGATTTTTGTAATATTTTTTAGTCCTGCTTCAATTTTATTAATAAAGGGAATATTCCGCTGGCTGAATTTATTTTCAAGTTTTTTATTTCTGATTTCCCCCGTAAATGTATTTTTTTCGTAACTTGATATCTGAAACGTACCATCTGTATTCAGTAATTTTAACCCTACGGCACCGAATTCAATATTCTCAAAATGATTTATGAGTTCCCCCGCGAAATCATTTTTCACAATTGTATCAGCATTGAGGAACAGCAGGTACTCTCCCAGTGAATGTTTAACTCCGAGATTATTTGCCCGGGAAAAGCCTTTGTTTTCGTTGAGAACGACGGTTAAGTTTTCATATTCAGTAAGTGAAATATAATCTTCCTGAGAATTATTTATTATGACAATTTCAAACGGATAAGATTTAATATTTTCGTAAATAGAATTGATGCAGTTAACCAGAAATGTTTTCTGCCGGTAATTTATGATGATTATTGAAATAAGATTATTTTGCATTCTCGAGGAAATTTAATCCTGTTATTTTACAGTAAAGCAGTGAAAAGAAATTCACTGTTTTCTCAAAGATATTATTCCCGTTAAAGAATTTACAGGAAATAAATTTTAACACCTTTTTATCCGGTACGACTTTATTTTCCTTGATTTTTTTTCTCTGCTTTTTAATCCAGGGAATATTTCCCCAGAACCAGAAATAAGAACGAATGAGACCTTTTAATGAATATCTTTTTGAGAACAAACAATAAAAGAATTTCAGTTTATAATTGACAACAAATAAGGGAAGATATCTGATAATAAAAGAGGTGTCAAAGAATAAAAAGAAATTAAGAAGGCGGTTGCGTTCCTGATAAAAATATATTTCCGAGGGGATTTGATTTTTCGTGGTTCCGCTTCCTTTGTGCCGGACGATTGATTTTGAAGTATGAAGAATCTTATAACCGGCAAATTTTGCTTTTAGGCTGAGGTAAGTATCTTCAGCATACAAGAAATATTCATCAGGAAAAAGACCGCAGGTTCTATCAAGAAAATCTTTGCGTACAATTAAAGAACATCCTGTCGCCTGAATTATTTCACCGATACCATCTTCATTAATATCGAATACTTCCATTATATTGTGTCCGAACAGGTTTATTGTCCCGTTTTTTTCGTAATATTTTTCCGGGATACCTTCGGTATATACGAGCGACTGAACTACCCCGTTTTGTTCACCCGATTCTATCGTTTCAACTAAATATTTTAACCAGTCTCTATCCACAACTGTATCGTTATTAAGCAAAACGACATAATTTCCTTTGGCATATTGAAGACCAAAATTATTTCCACCGGCAAATCCAATATTAATTTTGATTGAGTATATTTTTATACGTGCATCAGAAAAATTATTTTTCATAAGATCCATACTGCCATCCGTTGAGGCATTATCTACAAAAATAATTTCAAAATCATCAAAAGATTGAGCAAGAACTGAATTGAAACAATCTTTTAAAAATTCTTTCCCGTTATAGTTTAAGATAATTATGGATACCATGATTACGAAATTATTTGAATAATTTTTTCCTTATTTTGAAAATATTATATTTAATTTTTCTTTTAAACTTATAAAAGTCTTTATCCTCAGTAAATTGTTTCAGTTTTGAATCATAAATATCCTGATATTTTTTATTAAAATACGGTCCGGTAGCGTGATAACACTTAACATTTTTAAGAATTGCACTTGAATAACCTTTCATTTCACACCTAATGATATAATCAGATTCTTCGCTAAAAAAAATACTCTTCTTACACTGCCTCAATTTTCCGACTTTTTCATAAACATACCTTGGTATCATAAAGCACCAGCCACCAACCGGACCATATTCCAGTGTCACATTTTTGTTAATAATTTTTTCTTCATAGTTTTCCTCCGGGGGTTTTGCTCCATTAGTAAACTCATCCTGCACAACATCGAGTGCAAGATAACCTAATTCTTTTACTGAATTAAAAGCATTTATCATTTTCTCAACCCATCCGGATTCAAAATCAATAACATCATCATCTATTCCTATAATGTAATCTCCTTTTGTTAATATCACTGACATACTTTTTGCGTTTACTCCGATATTTTTTTCAGAAAAAACAGGTTTAATAAATGTAAATTTATTTTCAAGTTCTTTGATAAATGAAATGGTATTATCCTTAGAAGCGTTATCCCAGATAATAATTTCTTTTTCAACATTTTCCGTAGTTTTCAAAACTGCATTAATACATTTCCGAAAAAGTTCAAACCGGTTATATGTGACTATAGCTATACTTATCAATATCAGCTTAATAAATTTTTAAAATGTTTTACGTTAATTTTTCTGTTTCTTTGAATAGTAATTCTTTTTTTCAGCGATTTTGGAATTTCGAATAGTCCGAGAAAATATCCTCTCAAAGCACTCATAAATAATTTATATGAATGTTCCCGTAGAAACACATAGTATCTTTTTACCCTTCCAGCAAGAAAAAGGGGTGCAAGTTTAAAATAAAGAGAGGCGGGATAGTTTTTAATACGAAGAGCAATGAGATTTTTCTCGCATAGTTGTGTTTGCCAATCGGAATTATAAACGGAAGTAGCACCGCGTTTGTGGTAACAAATCGCTTCAGGATTATAATAACATTTAAATCCGGTAAGTTGCAGGCGCAGACTAAAATCAACATCTTCATAGTATGCAAAAAAGTCTTCATCAAAAAAACCTATTTTTTCAAAAATTTCTTTTCTATAGATTGCAGCACCTGCACATGCACCAAAGACATATTCGGGTTTATCATATTGACCTTCGTCAATTTCAGAATGTCCCCGCGCATATGGAGAACCTACTCGTTTAATAAAATCTCCCGCAGCATCAATTATATTCCGTTTGTAGAAGTTCAACATCTTACAAGTTACAGAACCAACATCATCCGAAATAAATCCGGCGAGCATTTTTTTTGCAAAATTGATGTCACATTCAATATCGTTATTAAGAAGTAAAATATGTTTTATCTTATTATTCTTTAAAGATAATTTTATACCGCAATTCACGGCTTTGGCAAATCCTGTGTTTTCTTTTTGTTGCAATATTATAATTTCGGGATAATTAGTTTTAGTAAATTCGATTGAATTATCCGATGAGTTATTATCGACTAAGATTATCTGAAAATCTTTATAACTTTGATTTCTCAAAGAATCAAAACAATCCTTCAGATGTTCAATGCCGTTATAATTTGGAATAACTACAGATATCAATTATGAAATATTAATTTCAAAAAATTCTTATGTTTTTTCAATTTATATAAATCCTTTTTACCAAAAAAAACTATCAGATACTCAAAAAATAATATCGGAATTGAATTTTCAATCGCTATTAATTTTAATATAAAAGCACTGCATCTACCATAATTTTTCCTGAAAAAATAATGCATACTTGTTATAAATCTCCCATAGACCCACCAATCGTTTTCGTTTCTGATAGTGATCCCTCCAAGATGAATTACTTTGCATGAAGTATCAATTGCTAACTTATATTTTTTATTAATTTGATAACTTAAATCGACATCTTCAAAAAACAGAACATAATGTTCATCCATCTTTTCAATTTCCTCAAAAATTTTTCTTTTTAACAGGAAAAAAGCACAGGGAATTTGTTTTACAAATTCTGTTTTTCCTGAATTAAGATTAATATTTCTATCTTCCAGATATTTGTTTCTTAGATTTTCTGATTTTAAAAAGAGTTTTGAAATTACAGAATAAAAAAGAATAAATTGCATTAATGTCGGGTATCTCTGGAAATAATTGCTCTGGAAATTCCCATCTTCGCCAATAAGTTGAGGGCATATTGCCCCCAATGAATCATTTTTTTCTAATTCGGTGATAAGTTTATTTAAAATTGAACTTTTGAATAAAACATCCGGATTCATTATTAAAATGTAATACCCATCTGAGATTTCATAACCCTGATTATTTGCAAATGAAAAACTTTTTATCGTATTATTAAAAATATATTTAATGTTATTATATTTTTCCTGAAAATTTTTAATGATTTCCCCGGAATTATCTGTTGAATTCTGATCAACGATTATAATTTCAAAACTTTTTTCATCTTCATATTTGTAAATTGAATTTATACAATCCTTAAGAACATTTCCCGAATTATAATTAACTATTATTATAGATATATTCAAATTAATGATTTTATCCGGTATTTATTTTAAAATTTTCAAATTAATTTATAGCTCTGTCGAAATAAAGATTCTTTTTACAAAAAGGGATATGTTTTATATCAAATCATTTTTAATTACAAAATCTAAAAATCTTCTATAGTATCTTTTAGAAGAAAATATTTTATTCAGGCTTAGTTTAAATTCGTAAAAAAAAGGTTTATGCTTTTTATAATCTAATAACTTAGAATCCAAAATAATTTTATAATTTCTATTATAATATTCCCCTGTAGCATGGTATACTTTTAAGCCATCCAATATACCTACTTTTAAGCCTTTATTCAGTACTCTATTCCCATAGTCTGCATCTTCAGGAAAGAAAATTCTACCTTTAGGGAAATAAAATTTACCGACTTCATTATATACTTTTCCGGATATCATAAAACACCATCCCCCAGTGGGACCAACCGATAATTTAATTTTTCCATTGTTATAATATTCGGAAAAATAAAAATCATCGGGCTGTTTTGCTCCCGTTGTTTTGTCATCCTGAATTACGTCAGCGACCAGATATCCCATGAAAGGAATATTTTTATAAGCATATATCATATCCTGAACCCAGTTATCGGGAAAATATGTAACATCATCATCCAAACCTATAATAAAGTCACCTTTAGCCATTTCTACAATCTTTCCTTTCCCTGCAGTACCAATATTCTTTTTATTATATATTATTTTTAATTTATCCGGTTTGTCTTCTGGGCTGATATTGTTCTGTAAATCTTTTAAAAACTCCTTTGTTCCATCATCGGAATTATTATCAAAAATAATTAATTCATAATTGATATCTTTTAATGTTTTCAATAATGAATTAATGCATTTTTTAAATAAATCCAGGCGATTATAAGTAAGTATACAAATACTAACTAATTCATTACTGTACTTGTTAAATTCTGTTTTTAATTTCTGCTTAGAAATGTTTTTATTTATTACTGACTGGAGGGGAACTACTTTAAAGAACGCTTTAATTATTACAATATAATCCCTTTCATTAAGATAGCAGGCATTAAAAATCCCGAATGTAAACATACCGATAAATATAAAACCACTGATTAATATAAAGATGATTCCCTGAAATCTGTTTTGAGGATAACAAATAAATTTTGTGACAAGAAAATAAATCAGATAAGTAATCAATATACTAACAACAGATATTGTTAATGGTTTCAGGTAAATTTTAAATATCGTCCGGAAATGGTTTTGCTTAAAATATTTTACTGAAATATAAAACACATAGAATGAAGCAATTGCTGTTGCAATAGTATTGCCATATGCTGCGCCTATTATTTTATAGTATTTAATCAGGAAATAACTTAATACCAGGTTAATAGAAAGATTTATTAATCCTTCGTACATCTGGTATTTCGGAATACCAATATTCGGTGTAATTGAATTACCCGGAGCAGAAAAAATCATATTAATCAACTGACCGAGAACTATAATTTTTAAAATAAACGCTGATAATTCATAACCATTTCCCATCCAGGTAGTTATTATTATGTCGGAAAAAGCAAAAAGATAAAGAAAAACGGGAAGTGAAAAAAGAATCAAATATTTAGTTATATCATTAAAAAGCTGTACTAGTTTGTTATCGGGTTTATTTTGTGTATTATCAGATTCTTTTATTGAAATGTTTTCTTTTGCTTTCAGTTCAGCTGCAACAGGTGCAACCTGCGGGATTAACTGGAAAGGCAGGAACTGTCCCACGCGTGCGATTCGAAAAGCAATATTATAATATGTGACAGAACTAAGAATAGAGAAAAATGCCAGAAGGAATTCGTCATATTTGTTAGAAGCAAAAGAAGACAACTTTGAAATCTGCATTTGAATTCCAAATTTACTCATATCCTTAAAAGTTTTTCCTCTGAAATTTGAAAAACTAAAACTCATTTCCGGCATATACTTTTTAGAAAAATAAACAGTGATAACCGTAGAAAGGAATACCGTAACCAATTGACTCCATAAAAGACCGGACAGACCATATCCAAGGCTGAGTAAAACCAGAATTGAAATAAAATTAAGAGAATTAATAATAAGACCAATAAAACTTGTAATATACATTTTCTGAATACTGATCAGGATAGAGCTGAAAATTGTGGTAGAACTTGTTATCAAGAAGATAATCAAACTGATTCTGAAAGCATACTTACTCAATTCAATTAAATCGTTTGGTACATTAATGATGGAAAGTATTTTTTCAGTGAAAATCCACCCTGCCGCGAAAATGATTATCGAAAATACGACATAAAAAATTAATCCGGTATTAATAGTATAATTTAAACTTTCATAATCCTTTTTATTATAATGCTCAGAAATAAACTTAATGAATGAGGTAGAGATACTAAAATCAAATAATCCGAAGGTTCCGAGAAAACCCAATAATAGGGCATATAATCCAAATTGAACATTACCAATTTTTGAAATAATAAAAGGTGTAGTTATTAAAGGGAATATGAAACCAATTACCTGAGAAATTAAGTAATAAACAGTATTTTTTATAACTTTATCGGTTAAACTCAAATTTAATAAATATTCTATTGTTTTAAGAAAGTTACAAAAAGAATACGGAAGAACAATACCGGTAATAGAAAATAAGCCCTGAGCCCGAAATTATTCCTGAAATATCTTAATATATCTCCGTACATAATCTTCCTGATCCCGAAACCCGCTTTAGTAGTAGAGTGACTTCCGATATGCACAATTTCCCCCGTATGAAGGAAATATATTTTGAATCCGGAGTTCCATATTTTCCTGCACAGGTCAACATCATTATACAAGATCTTATACTGTTCATCAAAATAATTTATCTTTTTTAAAATCTCATTTCTAACCATTAAAAAAGTCGTTGCAATCTGGTCGACTTCCATAGTTTTATCATAATTGAACCACAGCATATCATAATCTCTATTCAGATTATTAAGGGACAGATATGTATAAAAAGCATTAATCAATTCAGGAAATTTTTTGCAATTCCCCTGAAGTGTTCCGTCAGGATAAACAAGGCGGCAGCCAACCGCTCCGCAATTTAAATCACTCTCGAGAAAATTAATCGTACCGGATAAAGAACCGTTTTTCAATTTTGTATCGTTTCCAAGAAGAAGAACATATTTACCTTTTGCCATTTTCATCCCTGTATTGCAGGCAGGTGCGTATCCGATATTAGAATTATTTTTAAGGACAGTAACAGAAGGAAATTCACTCTTTATCGCAGATATGCTACCGTCTTTTGAATCGTTATCTATAACAATTATTTCAAATTCGTTTTCCCGTTCTTTAAAGTCAGAGATATCAAATATTGATTTTAAACAAAAAAGAGTTTCATTCCTGGAATTCCAGTTTACGATAACTATAGATAAGATTACATCTTTTTGCATTTTACCCGTTTTGTTTGCGAATCAAATTTTAGCCGAAGCATAATTATTATTATAAGGCTGGTGTGCATTATAATACATCATCTGTATTTTGTAGCGCATATTTTTTACTTCTTCAAAATACAGGTTTTTATTTTTCGCATTGGAATGTTTATATTGATGTTTTCTCAAAGCAAGATTAATAGCAGTTTTCACATAGTCTTTCTGATTAATACCCGGCGGACACCATCCGTGCCTTGCTCTTCTTGTGAAATAAGGAATGTATTTAAGATGTTCATAAGGGATAAGTCCGTTACCGGCTTCCTCCTGAAGTTCGCGTATAACAGTTTTTCCTTCCATATATACTGCAATCTGGAACACTGCAAACAGAGCAATTCCATACATAATAAGGAATATAAAGCCGAGAACAGTAGTCTCTTCAAAACTTACGCTGAAGTTCCACGAGAAATGCAAAAATACAGCGAGAATAAATCCGGCAGGTATAAATATCATTTTTAAGACAGCCGGTTTAAATTTAGCCGCTCCGATAAATGCTCCAAATGTCGCCTGAGACATCATATGCATTACAGCCGAGAACAAAGTTCTGATAACAACTATCCAAAGCCAGGATTCGGGCGTGGTTCCATAAGAGATGAAATAGAGAAAATTTTCAGTCATACCGAAGCCAAGTCCTACTGCAGCACCATAAACCACACCATCAGCAACACCATCAAACCTGCGGTTTGCTGCCATAAGTATAAGGAAAATACCTTTAGTAAATTCTTCTACAACAGGTGCCGTGATAACTGTACCGGCAAGGTCGAAGAGTTCTTCCGAATTGTCTCCTGAAAATGTCTGAAGAAAAACGTTGAGCGGAATCTGAAAAAAAATACTCCCTAAAATTCCAAGAAAAATAGCTCCGGTTGCACCCCATATAAAATATAACAGCAGCATACCGAAAGGTTCGCGCTCATTTCTATCGAGCCACCAGATTATTATAAGATAAGTGAACATCGGAATAACAGCCGCAAAAATTGATGCAACAGCGAGTATTAAATTCATTTGATTTTTGCTTTAGTAATTTTAGTTAGTCTCTACAGATTCAAGTTTGATGAGGAGTTGTCCTTTATCCACAGAACTTTTTTCTTCTACAAATATTTTTTTCACTACACAATTGCGCGAAGCTTTGATCTCATTTTCCATTTTCATTGCTTCGAGCACAAGCAGTACATCTCCTTTTTTTACCTGCCCGCCTTCCTTCACATTCATCTTTACAATAGCACCCGGCATTGGAGATAATACATCATTTTTAAATTTACTGTCACTTTTGCCTTTAGCAAATTTTTCCGTAAGAATATCGAGTTCGCTTTTACATATGACATTGTAAGTCTCCGAGTTTATATCAACAGTAAAAGCAATATCTGCGTGGTCTTCTTCCAACTCGGCATCCCTCTCGGTTCTGGTGATATAATTATTTCCATTAACCCTCAGTACCATCATACCGTCAGACAGGGATTTAGCATCATACTCATATTCATTACCCTTATACAAGAATGTTTTATTATCGAGAATTTCAATTTCAATTATTTTGTCGCTGCCGTTAATACTTACAAAATATTTTCTCATCTGTAATTCCTTAATTTTCTTAAAGTCCAGTTACTTGAGACCGTTGCTTTTTTCACTATGATATTGGTTGTATTTGAAGAGTCGTTCCTTTCTTTAACAGCTATTGCTGCCATAGCAACTGCAAGTTTCTGTTCTTCATTTAATGATGTTTTTTTATTTATCAGTTCCGGGAGAAATTTTCGTTCTACATATTGTGTATCATAATTGCCGGTAATAAAGCCTTCGTCGTTAAGAAGTGCAAGCAGAAAACTAATATTGGTTTTAACACCCTGAATTTTATAATCTCTGAGAGCTCTTTTCATTTTGTCGATAGCTAATTTTCTCGTGGCGCCGAATGAGACAAGTTTTGAAATCATAGAATCATAATAAATCGATATTTCATTTCCCTGCTCGATACCTGTATCTTCCCGCATTCCGTTCCCGAGTATCCTGCTGATATAATTTAATCTGCCTGTTGACGGCATAAAGTTATTATCCGGATCTTCGGCACAAATACGGCACTCGATAGATGCACCCCTGAACTCAACATCTTCCTGACCGAAAGACAGTGTTTCACCGGATGCAATTTTCAGCTGCTCCTTTACAAGGTCAATCCCCGTTCTCATTTCGGTAATGGGATGTTCTACCTGAAGCCTTGTATTCACTTCGAGGAAATAGAAATTATTATCTTTATCCACCATAAACTCTACCGTTCCTGCATTACTGTATCCGGAGGCAAGAGCAATCCTTTTGGCACACTCTCCCATTTCGTGGCGAAGTGCAGGATCCATAATTGTCGAAGGGGTTTCTTCAATGATCTTCTGATGACGCCTCTGCATTGAGCATTCCCTTTCTCCGAGATGAACTGCTTTACCGTGTTCGTCCACAAGGATCTGGAACTCAATATGCCTTGGAGCATCCACGTATTTTTCGATAAAGACGCTATCATCGCCGAATGAAGATCGGGCTTCGTTTTGAGCCATACGGAGAGAACTCTCAAGGTCTTCTTCGCTCCTTACGACTCTCATACCTTTACCTCCGCCGCCGGCAGATGCTTTTATCATAACAGGATAACCGATACTTACCGCAACCTGTTTTGCTTCATCAAAGTCTTTTATCGCTTTTTCGGTACCCGCTACTACCGGGACTTTGTTTTTAATGGCAAGTTCTTTTGCCCTGGTTTTGCTGCCGAGATTATCAATAGCTGTATGTGATGGTCCGACAAATTTTATATTATTATCAAGGCACAATTTTGCAAACATTCCACGCTCGGAAAGAAAGCCGTACCCGGGATGGATGGCATCCGCTCCGGTTTTCTTTGCAACATGAATAATTCTATCTGCAAGAAGGTAGCTTTTAGCTGCAGGAGATTCACCAATATGATATGCCTCATCGGCAAGTTTGGTATAAAGTGAATACCGGTCGAAATCCGAATATACAGCAACAGTTTTGATTCCAAGTTCTTTAGCAGAAGTAATAATACGGACAGCTATTTCACCCCTGTTAGCGATAAGTAATTTCTTTATCAAATTTGATAAGATTTATATATTAATAAAAATGTCTAAAAAATGTAACAATATATCCTGCAATTATAGGACAGGGAAACAATATATTAAGTTAATTATACTTTTAATAAAATAAAATTTAAAAGTTTCTGTTCTTTGCTTCCCATTCAAAGAATTTATATTCGTCTTCAATTAATTTATCAATAAGCTCTTCAAGGGTAATATCGTATTTCCACTTAAGTTCCTTTTTGGCTTTTGAGTTATCCCCATAAATAATTTTCAGATCAACCGGTCTCAAATGCTTATCGTCACACTTAACAAATTTATTGAAATCGAGATCGAGTTTTTTAAAAACAAGTTTTGTAAATATTTCAAGACTATGATGCTCTCCGGAGCAGATAACGTAATCATCCGGTTTATCCTGCTGAAGCATCAGCCACATTGCTTTAATAAATTCAGGTGCATAACCCCAGTCACGGGAAATACTGATGTTACCGAGAACCAGTTCTTTTTCCAGTCCCTTTTTAATTTTTATAGCCGTATCAAGTATTTTTTTTGTGACAAAGTTTTTTCCCCGCAAAACCGATTCGTGATTAAACAATATTCCGCAAGTTGAATAAAGTCTGTATGCTTCCCTGTAATTAATTGTTATCCAGTGAGCCGATGCTTTGGAAATAGCATATGGGCTGACAGGATGCAAAACTGATTCCTCTGTAACGGGCAACTGGTTTTCTTTAACATTCCCATACATTTCGCTGCTGGAGGCATTATAGAACCTTATTTTTGGATTTATGATCCTGATAGCTTCGAGCAAATTAGCAGTGCTTATGATATTAAATTCAAGTGTGCCGATAGGCTGGTCAAATGATAAACCAACGGAACTCTGAGCTGCAAGATGATATATCTCATCGGGTTCAACTTTTTCAAGTATTCTGATAATGTTAGAGAGGTCGAGTAAATTCGCAGTGTGTAACTTAACATCATCTATAAGGTTAAGAAATTTGAGGTTTCTCATCTGGAATTCCGAAGTATCCGGTGCAAACCCAACTACTTTGTAATTTTTCGATAGAAGCCACTTAGTTAAATATGGTCCGTCCTGACCGGTTATACCTGTTATTAATGCGGTTTTCATTTATGTTTTCATTATTTAATTAACTATTTATTACAAGGAAATTTCTATAAAGAACTTTAGCTGACTTGTTGTTTCTTTTTTCTCATAATATTTCCCGAAATTCCAGCAACGAGCAGAACCACAATTAATGTGTTTGCTGCAATGCTGATCATTCTGCCCTTTTCATAAGGTTCGGACACAAATTTCATCTCAATCTTATGTTTTCCTGCGGGAATGATAATTGCCCTCAAGAGATAATTTGTTTTATAAATTTCCGTTTCATTACCGTCTATATATGCTTTCCAATCCGGTGGATAATAAATTTCGCTAAAGACAAGAAGATTATTTCCCGTTGCATTCACATCATATTCTAACTTATGAATATCCGCCTTCACTAGTTTTGCATAAGCCGAAGAATCCGGTTTATCAATTTTTTTATTTATATCCTGTTCAACAAAAGCAGTCATTCTTGGGTCAAAATTTCCTGCTTTTATATTGTTGAGAATTGTCATTCCGTCTGCTACTTTATATTCACCCGCAAAAAACGCACGCGGAAGCATTGCTTTATTTTCATATACAAGTGAGTTTGCTCTATAGACTTCTTTAAAATTTATGGTGTCTTTCATAGGCGAATCCGAAATCAAATATTTTACGTTTCCCAAGCCAAGAAGAAACGGATTTTCGCCTCCTGCAACATCAATTGCATCCTGATATATCCTCATCTTTGCACCGTGATATCCATTAAACTGCTGAAGCCGGTGAACGGCAAGACTATTAGAGGTAGTAAGTTTTCCTTTGCTAAACTCCGCAACCCTGTATTGATAAGTGTCTGCATCTTTATTTAAAATCCATTCCACATCGGGACCTTTTTTGAAATAATCATCTTTCTGTGATTTAGTATCCCAGTGAACCGTCTTCAGGCTGATATTGAGAATATCGAATACTACAATTACAGCGGTAATAACCAGAAAAATATTCAGGGATAATTTTTTCAAAGTGAACATATATGCAGACACAATAACGATGATTATAAGAAAAGCATTTAGCATAAGATTGCTGATGGTATTTGAGTAAGCGGTTTTTGCCACTTCAACAAAATGCTGATTTACCTGCTGGAGATTATAACCCATCTGTTTATACTCCATAGCTTTCGGACCATTAAGGACAGCATCTTTATATGAGCTTTCGAAGCCTACGATTGCTATTATAAACATGAGTGCGGCAACGCCAAGAAATACATAACTCGTAATTTTAAATTTTCGTTTAAGCACTTCATCGTTGGCAGCATCCACTATAGATTTGAGTCCGAATCCAGCAAGTATAACAAATGCCAGATCCATATAATAGTGTATCATCACCGGAGCCCTGAAACTACTGAAGAACGGGAGATAGTTATACATCAGATTATACAAAATAGGCCAGGTTCTTCCGAATGAAGCAAAAAGAAAAAGGACAATTATCAGTGTAAGTGCCTGAACAAAAGGATTTCGCCTGAAGTTAAATGAAATCCCGATTATTGCAAGAACAAAAATTATTGCTCCGAAATAGACAGGGGAATCCGTAAACGGCATTTGCCCCCAGTAAAAATTATCCCGCTTACCGTTTGTTTCAACCGTTCCAAATCCATAGTAATAAGGCATAAAAAAAGTAAGAACTTCGCCGGGACTGAATGACCAATTTGTAGCATAATTATAATCAAGCGGTTTATCATCGGTTTTGCCCGGGTCCATTTTTGCTTCTATCCCCGCTGAACCTCTGATAGAGTATTTATTGTATTCTTTAATTGACAGCAGAATATCGGCATCCATTGCAACTGCAAATAAAGTAGCGATAATGAATATGGATACAGCTTTAACAATATTCATCACTTCTATTTTTTTTATCAGTCTGTATACAAGGATATAACCGATATAAATTCCAATCATCATATAAGAATAATAAAGCATTTGTATATGATGAAAATGCAACTGGATATAAATTAATATAGTGAGCAGAGCAAAATTGAGAAGCATTTTAAAAATATTCTTATCTCTGGAATCAATCAACCTGTCTATAATAAACATAATCAGCGGAAAGAAGGCAAAGGTCATCATTTTAGTATGGTGTCCTACGATTATTAACTGGATAATACCTGTGGCGAATACACCTGCAAGAGAGCAGATCAGTGCTATAAGATTATTCTTGAATTTATACTGAATGTACAAATAAAGGGAAACTGCAAAAAGAATATAATAAGGTACGGTGAGCAGGAAAAGATTGTCACCGGAAAACGCTGACAGAATACTATCCCAGACAAACGAAAAAATATTATGCATAGCCGGTAAAGCCGTTGTAAGCGATCCGAGAGACGGCATTCCCATAAAGATATAGGGAATCCAGAGAGGAAATATACCCTGGGATTTAGCATCGCTCAGAAAAGTTTTATAGCTATTCGGAGCCATATTATCAGGCGAAGCAAATATTTTCCCGCCGAAAATCCCGTCTTTAAAGAAAAGCAGTATTGCAAAAACAATCAGTCCTAAAAAAACATAATTTACTGTTTTATTATCGGAAAAAAATTTATCCAAAGCATTTGCTTCTTTTTTTTCTATATTTTTCCGTACCTGTGGTTTAGAATGTGCCGTATTTTTAACCTTTGCCATTTAATATGTATTTATTTAATATTTATTTAAAATAATATAATTCTTGTATCTAAAAAATACAAAAGACTGAACTAGTATCTGATGAGAAATTGATAGGAAATGACACTATTCATTTCTGATGTTGGTGTTAAGAGCAGTGTTGCCAACAACTGCTCAATTCCCCCTCCCAGTTCAAGGGGAGGGGTTTGGGGTGGGGTGAGAAATATTCGAGAAATCGGTATTTAGTAAATCACCACAAAAAACTAACTGACAATTTACACCTCACCTCAGTCCCTCTCCTGGAAAGGAGAGGGAAGATTTTTATTTAGCCTCTGTTCTTTTGTAAATATATGGAAGAAGTTATTTTGAATTTACAATAAATTTTCACCATTTATTTAGTTAGTGCCATTATTATAGATACTTCCTATTTTACAAAGTTTGTTAAATTCAATTAGTTAGCGCTTGATTTGTAAGATATGCAATAGTGAATCTGCCTTTTTTTCAGAAGGTGAGATATTAAATAAGTATAAAATCAAATATTATAAATGTGATGTGTGCGGTTTTGTCCAGACAGAAGAACCGTATTGGCTGAAAGAAGCATATACAGAAGTAATAAACAGCAGCGATATCGGGTATGCAGGAAGAAATCTTGTACTTTCAAAAGTTACAAAACTTACAATAAATCTTTTTTTAAGCAAGAGCGGAAAATTCCTTGATTACGGTGCCGGATACGGTCTGTTTGTAAGGTTAATGCGGGATTCCGGATACGATTTTTACTGGCAGGATAATTACTGTGAGAATATATTCTCAAACGGTTTTGCGATTGAGGATTCGGGAACGGAAAATTTCGAACTTGTGACAGGCTTTGAGTTATTTGAGCATTTTTTAAATCCGGTTGAAGAAATAGAAAAGATACTAAAATACTCAAAAAATATTTTAGTAAGTACATTTTTATTCCCTGCGGGCAATCCTAAGCCCGGGGAATGGTGGTATTACGGATTGGAGCACGGGCAACATATTTCACTCTATTCGTACGAAACAATGAAATTTCTTGCAAAGAAATACGGGCTTAACCTTTATACAAATAAAAAGAACCTTCATCTTTTCACGGAGAGAAAACTGAACTCTCTTATGTTCAAATATATCAGTTTGAAAAATATTTATCTTTCATTGAGGGCTTTTCCGAAAAAAACATCCCTGCACAATAGCGATTACAAACACATTTTAGAGAAACTAAAAGAGGTTAAATAAAGGGAAAAGAATTTGGGAGTTATCGAAAAACAAACATTAAAGAATACAATACTTTCATACGTAGGACTTGTATTAGGGTATTTGAATGTTATAGTATTCTTTCCAGCTTATTTTACGATAGAACAATTCGGATTGATTCAATTGATACAGAGTATATCCGTTGTATATGCTCAGTTCTCGGCTTTCGGGCTTGTCAACATCATCTTAAGATATTTCCCGTTTTTCAAAAGTGAAGACAGAAAGCACTCCGGATTTGTTGCCTGGACAATGCTTATTATGACATCAGGGTTTCTTCTCGTGACAATCATTTATATCGTATTCAGACCATTAATTATTTCGGCTTATATTGAACGCTCGTCAATTTTCATAGAATATTATTACGTCCTGATTCCGCTTTCATTTTTTACATTATTATTCAATGTATTTGAAAGTTATGTTCGTTCGATACACAGGACGGTATTTGCGGCATTCCTGAAAGATGTGCTTTTCAGGTTACTTATCACAATCGGTATTTTTCTGTATTTCTTTAAACTGATAAGTTTTGAGTTCTTTGTGTTTTACTTTGTATTATCTAATACTTTAATTGCTTTTATTCTGATTCTGCAATTCATTATCAGCAGAAAGTTTAAATTTAATTTTGATTTCAGTAAAATAAAGTTTGACAGGATAAGGGAGATATTAAAATACGGTATGTTCACTTTATTGGCGGGTTCAACTTATTTTTTCGCACAGAATATTGATAAGATTATGCTCGGTTCTCTTGTGGGACTTGAAATCGTAGGCATATATTCGGTATTCCTTTACATTGCAACAGTTATCGTATTTCCGGCACGCTCTCTATACAGAATTACTGTTCCAATTGTTGCCAATTGCTGGGCTGAAAATGACACCGAGCAGATAAAAATGATTTATAAGCGGAGTTCATTGATATTAATGATACTAGGCGGGATAATATACATCGGTATTATTGTTAATATGGATAACATTTCCCATTTCCTGAAACCCGGATACAGGGAAAATTTCATTTTCTTTGTTTTTCTCGGAATATCGTTCCTTATTGATATGACCGGAGGTCTCAATTCAGATATTATAAACACGTCACCAAGATTTAGATACGATACATTATTCAATCTTATTTATATGGTTTCGTGTGTATTGCTCAATTTTTTATTCATAAAATTAATGGGCGGACTGGGAGCGGCTATAGCGACTGCGATTTCTATGCTCTTATTCAATTTTCTTAAATGGATATTTCTCAAATGGAAATATAATATGCAGCCATTCGGTGTAAAGAATTTTCTTGTATTAATAATCGGGATTATAAGTTTACTCGCAGGTTTGTATTTCCCGAAAATTAATAGTTTGTACTTAGATATAGCTGTAAGAAGCAGTTTAACAGCATTAGTTTATTTTGGATTATTATTTATATTCAAAGTATCTGAAGATGTAAATAAAAAGGTTAATAAAATTTTAAAAATGATTCATATATAGATGAAAATTTTATATGACCATCAGATATTTTCGATTTCCAATTACGGAGGTGCTTTAAGGTATTTTACCGAACTCATTAAACGTTTAGCGATTAATAAGGAAAATGAAATATCACTTTTTATGGGACAGTTTATTAGCGAATATGGAATTGAGAAAAGTAGTGAAAATTTCAAATATTTTAACGGTAAAAAGCATAAAAATTACAAAAAAAGTAAACCGGTTTATTTATTCGTTAATAAGTTATTTTTCCCGGGATTTTATGACAAAGTTACGCCCGATATCTATCACCAGACATATTATGAAAATCTTTGCCTGAATAAAAAGGCAAAGAGAGTAGTGACCGTACTGGATATGATGCATGAATTATATCCTGATAGTTTCGGAAAGTTAGATAAATCAGCGGCATATAAAAAAGAAGCTGTAAAACTTGCCGACGGAATAATAAGTATTTCCCATTCAACGAAAAAAGACATCGTTGAAATACTGAATATTCCTGAAGAGAAGATTAAGGTTATTCATCTCGGAAATTCTTTAAATGAAGATTCTGAAACGGTACCAATATTTCCTTTCAGATATTTTCTTTACGTTGCTAAAAGAGAAGGATATAAAAATTTCAAGATGTTCGTGAAAGTATTTTCCAAAATAAAGAAAAATTATCCTGATATTAAAATAGTTTGCTCTGGAGGAGGAAGTTTCACTGCCGAAGAATTGGATTTTTTTAAATCATTGGGTGTGCAGGATGATATAAAATATATTTATGCGAATGATAAGACTCTTGCTAATTTATACAAATACGCAGAAGCGTTCATTTATCCTTCTAAATATGAGGGTTTCGGTGTGTCCTTACTCGAGGCAATGCAAATGCAATGTCCCGTAATCGCAAGTAATTTAAGTTCGATTCCTGAAATACTTGGTGATGCAGGTCTATATATTAATCCGGATGAACCGGAAGATATGGAAAAGAAAATTGAAATGTTAATTAACGATAAAGAACTCAGGCAATCCTTAGTACAAAAGGGTAATATACAAAAAGAAAAATTCAGCTGGGATAAATGTGCCGGGGAAACAATGGAATATTACGAAGAAATACTCGGAAAATAAAATGACTGAATCAAAAAAAATATCGAATCCTGTTTTTAGTATTATAACAGTTGTTTATAACAGGAACGTACAGCTTGAAAAAACGATTTTAAGTGTAATCAATCAAACCTATAAAAATATTGATTATGTAATTATTGACGGCGGTTCAACAGACGGGACGACAGACACCATTGAAAAATACAAAGACAAAATCTCTTACTGTGTCAGTGAAAAGGATAACGGGATTTATGATGCAATGAATAAGGGGTTAAAGAATTCAAAAGGAGATTATGTCTGGTTTTTAAATGCCGGCGATGAGATTTATAATAGAGATACACTGCAAAATTTAGTAAGCAAAAAGATTTCTCCGGATGTGTTTTATGGCGATGTCGAATATATTGATGAAAACGGAATTAATCTTGGTACACGGCAATTAAAAAAACCTCCTGAAATTTTTAGCTGGAAAGATTTACTTTACGGAATGGTGGTTAGTCATCAATCTTTTATCGTAAAAAGAAGTAAAGCTGTTTTATATAATACAAAATACAAGCACTGCGCTGATATTGACTGGATGATTAATTCCATGAAAAATTGCACAGAAATAATTAATACAAAACTAATCCTCTCTAAATTTCTCGTCGGTGGATACTCGAAGACAAACATAATTAAATCTAACAAAGAAAGATTCAGGATACTCAAAAAGAATTTTGGTCTTTTTCCTTTATTATGGAGTCATATTATTATGGGTAGTAACTTCTTGAAATATTATTTTACAAATAAAAAGAAATTATATTAATATGTTAAAAACGATAAAAGTAAAATTAGAGATGTTATTGAGAAAAACCGGGGCAAAATTCGGAATGGATTTTAAAATGACAGATGAAGAAAGGGTGATTCTATTATTAAAACATAACAAAATAGATCTTATCTTTGATGTTGGAGCAAATACAGGGCAATATGCCAGAGAGTTGTTTAGTCTCGGATACAAGGGGAAGATTGTTTCAATTGAACCGTTATCAGAGGCTTACAATCAATTACTAAAACACTCGGAAAACAATGCGAACTGGATAATTGCGGAGAGATGTGCCCTGGGAGATAAGAATGAAGACTCGGAAATTAATATCACCGAAAACTCTGTGAGCAGTTCTCTTATGGAAATACTTCCGGGGCATACTGATTCAGAACCCGCATCAAAAATTATCGGCAAAGAAAATATAAAAGTATATACGCTTGATTCAATCGCCGATAAATTCATCGTCGATAACAACATTACTTTCCTGAAAATTGATACGCAAGGATTTGAGGAGAAGGTTTTAAAAGGTGCTGAAACAACATTAAAAAGAGTAAAAGGCGTTCAACTGGAATTATCGCTTGTGAAACTTTTCGAAGGTCAGAAACTTTATCTTGAATTAATAGAAATGATGAAGTCTTTCGGTTTTGATCTTTATTCCGTAGAACCCGCATTCACGGATAAAAGAACCGGAAGGCTGCTGCAAGTGAACGGATTATTCTTCAGAGAATAAAAAAAACAATTAATATTATATCCTGGGGCTCAGATAAATTTTATTTTTTTCATCGCAAAGATGCACATTTTGAGGAGCAGGAACCCGTCGCGGAAACGGTTAATATTGGTGGTTCCGTATTTCCGGTTTTTGTAATGAATAGGTATTTCGATAAATTTCAGATTGAGTTTTGAGGCACCAAATATTAAATCAAAATCACCAAACGGGTCGAAGTCCCCGAAATAATTCCTGTTTTTAACAATTTTCAGGTAATCGCTTTTGAGCAATACTTTTGTTCCGCAAAGTGTATCGGTTATTCGCTGTCCCAATATCCAGCTGAATATCTTGCTGAAAAAAATATTTCCAAGTTTATTGAGCCACCTCATAGCTTTGTCATCCATTTGATAAACAAGACGCGTTCCGTTTATGAACTCCCCTTTTCCTTTTATGAGAGCATCATAAAATTTAGTAAGTTCTTCCGGCTCGACTGTCATATCCGCATCAAGTATCATCATAATATCACATTTTGCCTTTTCGAAACCCATCCTCACGGCATCTGCTTTTCCTTTTCCATATTGCTTGAACAGCCTGATATCTTTTTGAGGATTCGATTTAATTGCTTCTTCGATTTTTGCAAATGTATTATCGGTGGAATTTCCTTCTACAAATAATAACTCGGTGTGTTTTCCGAGTTGGGGAACTCTCTTAATAATACTTTCAACATTTCCTTCTTCATTTCTGCAAGGAATAAGAACAGTAGTGCTGTAATTACCTGTGAGAGCTGAATTCTCAAACGGTTCATAATTTGCAACCACATATCCGGTCAGGCATAAACGTCTTATCAGAGGCAGTTTAGAGATATATTTATTAAAGAAAGACGAGATAAGAGGAATTTTTCTGGGAATTAAGATGGCATGTCCGCTTTTATTAATATGGAAATCCGAGAGTGTGAGAAGATTTTTTATTCCGTCTATATATAACCAGTTTTTTTCGCCTCCTCGCATTTTCAATTTCAGAGCTTCCAGAATTTTTATGATGGGATTCCAAAAATAATTATAATATGTAACTATTATTTTAGTCCGCCTGTGGGATATGAATTTCATTTTTTCGAAGACCTGCTGTATATCATCGAGTGTACCTATTAAATCTGATATTATTATATAATCGAACTTTTGATTTTTTAGCAAAAGTTCGTTAAGCGAGTCTTCTTTTTCTATATCGGCATTTATGAAAAATAAATCCCCGTATTTTTTTCTTCCTTTTTCAATCAGGTAATTATTATAGTCAATTCCAACTCCCTGACCGGGTTTTACGGAATTCAACGTATCCCCCGTACCGCAGCCGATTTCAATTACCGATGAACCTTCGGGGATAAAAAATTTTATGAGGTTATTAAGATACTTATGGTAATAACTGCTTTTCCTGCTGAAATAAGTTTTGTTATCTGCATATTCTCTTAAATATTTATCTTTTTCTATGTCGTCTTTAAAATACAAAACTTCTTTTATTTTGTTATTAATAAATAAAACTCAATAAACCAAACTACAAGCAGAAAAACATTAAAAACAATTGCAGATGCAATTTTGAATCCGTCAAGTTTTTTGAAAATTGTTTTTCTTTCCGATAAAAATTTAACCGTTCCAAGAACGAAGAATGGAATTAAAACGTAATGGTACCGTGCTAGTGCAACAAAGATGAAGAAAGTGAGGCACCAGGTGAGTATAAATCCATAAATAAAAAATCTTTTTTTCTCAAATGCCAGCAGCCCCCATGTACCAATAAGCATAATTATAAAATATGGAATATTAACCAGTGCAATCAGAAGAGGATTAATTGACCTATATACTTCAGTCGAGTTCTGTCCTTTTTCGGTTTTGGCAAAGTAAAGCAATATCATCCTTTCGCTTGAAAACAGATAACCGATTTTTTTTATTCCTGTGATAAAATATTTATGCGGATTTTTGGCTGCATATTCGATTCCTTGTTTATAAAACTCTTTATCCCTCAGGACTTCATCTTCGATTTTGAATAAGGAATTCGACTCTACAATATTGTGATACCAGGTTCCTGTTGCATCTGGATTGCTTCCTGCCCAGAAAGTGAAACCGCCCTGAGTGGCAAGTGTGAAGGTGTTCATAGTAATTTTATTCCGTATAATCCATGGTGCCACGGCAATTAAAAATCCTACCAGGAAAAGAAGCACATATTGTACCGCTCTTTTCATTCTATTCAGTTTAAATCCTTCAAAAAGTTTTCTCCTGTATATCACAATAAACGATGCCATCAGAAGAAAAGAGATTGCAAACGAAGAACGTATCAGGACTGTCAGTCCCCAGAGGATACCGACGAAAATTATATTTTTATTTATGTTTTCCTTCAGGCAATAATAAAAAATCACTGAAAACAGGAAACCATAAAGGGGTTCGGTTAAAATTGTCTGGGAATAAAGAAGGTTTGAAGGTAAAAAAGTAAATATTGCCAGTGCAATAAGCGAATACCTTGGTTTGAAAAAATAAGAACTTGCAAGAAAAAAAAATAAGCCGGTAAAAATTTCAAGGAATGACTGGATTAATTTTACGGCGAAAATACTATCCCCGAATATTTTAAATATTGAAGCAAGAAAAAGCGGATAACCACAAACGAGATATGCCGTCGGCTTACCATCGAGTGAATATGTCCCCGTTTCCACAATACTCTTCGCAAGATTATAATAATCGAGACTATCGGAGCGAATATCAACCTGGAGCAGGAGTGCAAAAATAATTTTTATTATAAAAGCAGACGCAAGAATATATATTAATATTTTTTTATCCCGCTTTGTTAATTTATTTGATTGTTCAATCATTCTTTTTCTGCTATAAGAATAATTCCTGTTCCCTCTTTATTATCTGCCCTGACATCGAGCCACATAAAAATCAGAACGAACCAAAGTGTAAAAAGATAATACAAAGGAAGAATCAATATAAGAATTTTTGATGCTCCGGCTATTAATATCGGATACTTAATTCCAAATCTCCAGTATATTTTACCGAATTTTCCGTAGGTGTATTTAAATAAATTAACTTTCATTCCGGCTTTTTCAACTTTTCCTATCAGTTCATCTTTTCCATACCCGTTTCTTGCGTGCTCTTCGATAAAGCTATCATCTTCATCAGAGTGAGCATCGCTTCCACCGAGATTGGAAGGTGTATTTATCATTAATTTCCCGCCTTTTTTAAGGGCTTTGGAAAAATTTCTTAATACAAGTTCATCTTCATCGATATGCTCCATTACATCCACATTCAGTATGAAATCAAATTTGCTTTCGTATTCAAGTTTAGTTAAATCCTCTACCTGAAAATGCACATTATCATACCCGGTTTTTCCGAAGAAATATTTGCAATCATCCACCTGTTCTTCTTTCACGTCAATGGCTAATATATCCGATTGCGGAAAACGCTTTGCCAGAAAATAAGTATATTGCCCGAAACCCATACCGGCATCGAAAATGGAAAGTTTTTCTTCTCTTTTGTAAAGGGTTTTTAATATTTTTTTTATGTGCCAGGCACGGAGGAATATAAGGTCAAGAAGAAAATAAAATATTTTCCTGAAGAAAACATTTCGTGATACAATATTTCCAAAAACTTTTTTTACCGGATCGTATTGCATAAATTATTTATTGTAATGACTGTTAATTTTATTATCTGATTTTTTCACGACTACAATGACTGTTATCAAAAGCAAAAACAAAGAAAAACAACAAAAACTTTCCGGATTCCCGATAAAGGCATTAGGGAATGACCGAGTCACTGGGTTATTACATAATCCCTAAATCACGGTATAATATTATAATAACTTTTTAACTGCATTGAAAATCATATCAGCAGAAATCAAGTCCATACAGTTCGGAATGAAATCGCATTTATTTTTATAACAGACCAGACATTCCATTTCGGGATAAATTTTTGTAATTCTTCCGTAGTCTTCAATTTCGTTGTAAGAAGTAGGACCAAAAAGACAGATTACTTTTTTCTTAAGTGCTGCAGCTACATGCAGAGCAAGTGTATCGCCCGTTATAAGAATCTGCGGGATATCCATCAAAGCAATAAACTGTCTTAAAGAATTATCGTGACCTGTATCCAATATTTTTTTGCTGGTTTTAATAAGTTCATTATTTGTTTCGATTTCATCAGCACCTCCATAAAGAAGTATCCTGCAATCCAGACTATCCGTTAGTTTTTTAATTAATTCTTTATAACCTTCAAGTCTCCATTTTTTGAACTGCCATCTAATGCTTGCCCCGGCATTTATACCAACTATAAGTTTATCGTTTTCTAATTTGTTCTTTTTAATGAATTCATTTTTAAAATCAATGTCTTTTTTATTCAGCGATAAAATAATTTCGCTTTTGTCATAAGGAAATCTGCAAATCTCGTGAATTATTTGCTGATAAGTTTTCTTGTTTTTCTTTTTATCCGAATCGAATGAACCCATCGTGAACCATTCTTCCGCTTCTTTATTAACCGGATAAACTTTGCCTTTTGAATTCAATCCGAAACCGAATTTTTCTTTCCCTATAGCAAACGAACAAAGAGCAGAACTTACCGGTGAAGGATCAAGATTGATTACGACATCAAACTCTTCGATTGCCAGATTAATATTTGTGACGGGAACTTCATAACATATTATTTCGTCAACTAAATCATTGTTAATAAAAAGTTCTTTGGCATTACTTTTTGTCAGCCATTTAATATATGTTCCGGGATAAGCTTTTTTCAGTGAGCTTAAAATTGCAGTTGTTCTGAGTACATCACCGATTGCGTCGAGTTTTATTATCAAGGTTTTATGCTTTACCGGTGAATATTCATCACAAGTATCACAGACTTTTCCTCTTTCTTTATGGGGTTTGCAGGGTCTGTCGCCGGGAAAGAATTTACAATTATTTTTAATTAGCATTGCTTAAATCCTCTATAATCCTGCCGACCAATTGCGGCATTTTGTTAAATTCATTTTCTGAAAGTTTTTCTTCAATATATTTTTCAAATTCTGTTTCACTGCGGTTTTTCATAAATTTAAATATTCCTTCTGCAATAAATTCAGATTTGCCGGGTTTGACAACATATCCTGTTTTTCCCTCAACCACATCCTCGCTTAATCCGCCTACATCGGTAACCACAACGGGTTTACGGAAACCGTAAGCGATATTCAGCACACCGCTCTGGGTAGCATTAAGATACGGCAATACAACAATGTCTGCAATTGAATAATAGTTACCCACATCCTCGTTCGGAACGAATTTCTGTACTACTTTAATGTTATCGCTAAGATTCAGATTTTTGATTTGAGAATAGTACTTATCCGGGGAATCATAAAATTCGCCTACTATAAGTAATTTTATTTTTTTATCGAATGAAGTGATATCCTTCATTGCATCTATCAGAATATTCAGTCCTTTATATTTTCTTACGTAGCCAAAGAACAATATGATAGTATCATCTGCATCAAAGCCAAGTTGATTTTTGATTTTTAATAAATCAGGATTTTTATTCAACATATAGCAATCGTAAACAGGAAGAGCTGACTTATAAACGCTTCGCCCTTTTGAATATTCCACAATATCTTTTTCTACAACATCGGAAAGCACTATGAAAGATGAAGCATTTTTAAGTCCTATTTTTGTAAGTATCCTGTCCAGAAATTTGCCCTCATGTGAGATTAGATTTTCAGTAATAAAAATAATTTTATTTTTTAATTCCCGTTTAATCAATTTAGAAATCGAGAACAATGCGGGTCCGAAAAACGGATTCCACCAGTCAAAAATCACGATATCCGGTTTCAGGGATTTAATATATTTTGCCGTTTTGAACCAGGTGAAAGGATTTATCGAATTAATGATCCTTTCGCTTGGGATCTGATATATTTGTTTTTCGCTGATATCTTTCTGGGTTGTACCGGGAAAAAGTATTGAGGGGTAAAGAAGACTGAAATTAACAACCGATACGTCGAAATAATCCTTAAGTATTGTATATACAGATGATACATAAAGAGAATTTCCGCCCCTGTAAGGATAAGCAGGTCCGATTATTACTATTTTTTTCTTATTATTGGTCATTATTTACAGAAAATCAAACCGTAAATATAGAACTAATAAATAACAGATGTAATTCAATAAAAGCGGTTTTCACCGAAAATAAACTTCGAATGTTAAAATTTATTAATTAATGACAATTGACGGATTACGGAAATTAAGCTTTATGTTTTTTGATTTTTTAAAGAAATCCTGTCCGAGATTGCCGAAAAAGTACAAATGAGTATCCTTTATCTTTTCCGAAATGAGTCTTACGTCACCTAAAGAAACAGAATAAGAATCCGATTTCAGTTTAACAAAATCGATTATGAAACCGGTAACCTCTACATCTCCTCCTGCTCCGCCGATTTTAAATTTTTCCGGTTTGTAATTATCATCAATTTCTTTTTTGTATTTATTATAGTATGGCACAAAAAGCATTGTCATCTGAGCTCCGCTGTCAAAAATAAAAGCAAGTGAATCAATTCCTCTTTCAAGATTTATAATCGGTAAAAGACCGGAGAAGCACATATTGTAATTACCCGGAATAGTATCCGGTTTGGCAGGTATAAACATTTCTTTATAATCTTTCAGGGTAATTTCAGAAAGGGCAATTGCCACGGGAATTCCGATGATGCCCTGTATTTTATAGATCCCTCCCCCAAATGAAAGCGCTTCATCAGGCAAAACAATAAAAGCAATTTTATCCAGTACACAATTGCCTATATTGATTTGACCCGATATTCCAACCCATGCATCTGCTTTTATTCCGGTTGCCGTTCCCACCTTGAAAGTTTTTTCGCTCAGTTTCATATTCACTTTCTTTGCATTGCTCTCGGTAATGACGGAAAAATTTGCTCCTGTATCGAATATAAAATCAAACTTATTTCCGGAAATATTAACCGGCATGTTTATTAATCCTGCAATATCTTTGGAGATACTTATCTCAGATTCTTCTTTTTTTACAATAATCATCGGAGGAGAATCCTGAAGAATTTCCATCATATTTTTCGTATCAAGGTAATCTTCGAATTCTTCCTTGCCAAGCAATGATTCATAACTGCTTAAAAGCTCTTTAAGAGTCATGAAATCCTCTTTATAATTATTCAGCAGAATCAGGTTGTCTGCTTTTGACTTCAGAAGTTCAAACTTCATAGAGTCTGAGAGTATGTCTGAGTAAGAAGAAAACAAATTTTTAATGCGGTTGTTTGAATTTCCGGCGCTTCCGGATATTGCATCACCGAATGCTCCCAGGTAAAGCCGTTCAAAATCATTCAGATTATCTTTTGCCGATGTATAGCCGTTTCTGAACTTGAAATATTCTTTGTTTACATACTGTTTATTCAGAAAATAAAATGTTTCGCTATTCTGTGAATATAAGTCGGAGCTGAAAATAAAAATAATAATTAATAATGATATTGATTTTTTCATAATGGTTTAGATTATTGTGTTATATTAAATTAACAAAAATCCTTAAAACTTAAAATAATATTGCCGGGAATGATTTCCTTATTATATTCGGTGAATTTTTGTTAAATTTATTAATGAAAAATAAATCTATCGCCTTAACCGCATTTATTTTTGCGGTTTTTCTTTTTGCAGGATGGGGTGCGGTTGGTCATAAATTAATAAACCGGAAAACCCCTCAGTTTTTTCCTCCTCAAATGAATGCATTCCAAAACTGGAGAGATTCACTCGCAGCCCATGCTTCTGATGCCGATTACAGGAAAGACACCGACCCGACTGAAGAATACAGACATTACATAGATATAGATATCTATCCCGAATTTATTGCTAATCACAGGATACCACAAACGCTTGATTCATTAATTGCTTTATACGGAATTAATTTTGTTACACAAAACGGTACTGTTCCGTTCGCTATAATTGCATATACAGATTCGGTTAAACAGGCTTTTTTACAACACAATTTTCAGAAAGCAATGCTGAAATCTGCTGACCTTGGTCATTATGTAGGAGATGCTCACAATCCATTACACGATACGAGGTGGTATAACGGCTGGAGTACATTTTCCAACGGAATACACTCAAGATATGAAACAGGTTTGATTAGCAGGGATTCAGCATTCATACAATATACAAGTGATAGTATTTATTATGTAAATGATATAAATCAGTATGCTTTTAATATAGTGTATAATACATACGTTTATGTTGATTCTGTTTACAGGGCGGATAGTATTGCCCATGTGATTTCAGGAAGCAATAGCAGTCCTCAGTATTACCAGGAATTTTGGAACCGTGCGGGGAATTTTACTATTATGCTATTCAAGAATGCGTCTAAATCTTTAGCATCGCTTATATATACTGCATGGGTAAATGCAGGAAGCCCTGTGCCTACAACCGGTGTTGGACCAATTGCTGGAAATATAAAAAATTACAAATTATATCAGAATTACCCTAATCCGTTTAATCCTTCGACGAAGATTAAATTTGATGTACCTTCAATGTCAAACGTGAAACTTTCCGTATATGATATTACGGGAAAACAAATTTCATCTTTGGTAAATGAAAAATTGAATCCGGGTGAATACGAAGTGAATTTCAATGCTTTGAATTTACCAAGCGGAACTTATATTTATAAACTTCAAACGGATAGCTACAGCGAAGCACGAAGAATGTTACTTATTAAATAGCTCCGCTATTTTAATAAGTAATCCTCCTCTCTCGTATGTTATAAAAGATTTCTTTTTTATAAAGAACAATTTTTCAGAACGTTTTTTTATCAGAATTCGAGACCTGTATTCAGTGTGATTTCGGTTCTTGTATTTGAGTTATTATAAAATATCTTCAGTTTATTTTCTGCACTAAGGAATCTTGATTCGAGTCTTAAAAAATAATTTTCCACCGGTCTGTATTCGAGAGCGCCCGTAATTCCGAATATATTCAGACCTGTAATGTTTCCGTCTGAATCCATAAAAGTACCCGAAAGGAATCCATCAGTGTCTTTTAAATATTCCCCCCTCAGACTCAGATAAAACTTCGGTGTAATTTTATACCTGCCTGAGAGCATTACGGCAAACATTGAGGCAGAAGCAGTAGAATCAGAAAGTCCCGATTTTTCCTGTGCGGTAAAATCAATTCCGAATATGAAATCGAGTTTGTCATTGGGTGAATAATATGTTATAAAATTATTCAGGATTCTTGTTTTGGGATGGTTTTCAGAGGAAGGCATCTCGTTTCCGATTATATTATTATAGACAAAGGAAAGTTGTGCTACAGGTTTATAAACCAACTGAAGACCAAAAGATTTATTCTTATTGTTGTCATCAAACATGTTATATCCGTTCAATATATGCAAACTTCCGTTGAATTTTTCTGAAAAGTCGTAACTTATTCTCAAACCACTTTGATAATTTGGTTCATAATACGAACCCATAGCGTAAGAAGAAAAGAAACTATTAATCGGAAAACCCTCAGCACCGATATGGGTCAGGAAATATCCCGCATCTATCCATAAACCTTTGTACGGAGAGAAACCAACATTAGCTTCCTGTATATATTGTTGATTTGAAGGCCAGAGAAAAACCGGAATATCTCCATATTGAATCGTCATCTTTCCCCTGATTTTATCAGAATTGTAATCCAACGAAATTTGAGCGATATTCAGTTTAAATTGGTCACGGTACGGCTCAAAAGCAGGAAACTGGCGCTCGGTTTTGTCTTTATCCGTATCCCAGGCATAATATGCATCCACATATCCTTTAATACTGAAATTCTTGATATAAGAAGTGGTATCATCCTGTGAATATGACAGGGAAGGTTTAAGAATTAAAAAAAGATAAGTTATAACAAAAAGTGAGAAAAGTTTTTTACGACTGATTTTTTGCCGTACAAGATAGCCAATAATATGAATTTTCATAAGGATTTTTATTTTATGTACATTAAGATTAACGCTTTTCAAACAACCCCTAAATCCCCCTTTTTCAAGGGGGACTAAAAGAGCGAAATTAGATTCTTAAAAAACTTACGGAAATATTCCGAGCGACATATAAGATGTAGCAACTTTATTTATCGCATCGATGTATGCAGCTCTTCTGAATGATTCAATTTTTGGATTTTTCATCATAATATTTCTAATTGTGTGATAAGATATTATCATAGTATCCTCGAGTCCTGAATTAACATAGTCTATCTCATTTGCACCTTTGATAACGATTTTTTTCTGTTCGGTAGTAAGTTTTTTTCCTGTCATATTTTCGATAACATTCGCAAAATTTGTATCGAGGATTTCTTCGTGCCTTCTTCCCAATCTTCCGAATGAAACGTGTGAAAGATTTTTAAGCCATTCAAAATATGAAACGGTTACACCCCCTGCATTTGCGTACATATCTGCAAGCACGAGAACACCTTTCTTTATAAGAATTTCCTCTGCTTCATTTGTTGTTGGACCTTCTGCTCCTTCTGCTATTATCTTTGCTTTAACTCCTCCGGCGTTTTCTTTTATAATTACATTCTCCAAAGCCGCAGGGATAAGAATATCGCATTCGAATTCAATGCAGGATATAGGGTTATTAAAATTTTGTGCGTTCTTGTAATTCAATATTGAGCCTGTTTCTTTTCTGTGTTTCATCACATCTTCCAGGTCAAATCCTTTAGGATCATATATTGCTCCTTCTTTTTCAGCAAGTCCGACAAGTATCACTCCGCTTTCCTGTAAAAGTTTAGCCGCCCAATACCCTACATTACCGAGTCCCTGAACCACAACTCGTTTTCCAGCCAGACCTTTTGTCAAGCCAAGTTTTTTCATATCTTCATCAATTTTGCAGGCTTCCCTGATAGCAAAAAATACTCCTCTTCCTACAGCTTCAGTTCTACCCATTATTCCATGCTGACTGAGCGGTTTACCCGTGACACAAGCCAATGAATCGATCTGGTTTGTATTATGTGAGTGAAAAGTGGCGTAAGTATCCGCAATCCACGCCATCTCGCGGGGACCGGTTCCGTAATCGGGAGAAGGAACATCTATTCCCGGACCGATAAAATTCTTTTTTATTAATTCGGTAGTATATCTTCGTGTTAATCTTTCAAGTTCTGAGAGTTTCAGTTTTTTAGGGTCAACTTTAATTCCGCCTTTTGCCCCGCCGAAAGGAACATTTGCAATAGCACATTTAAAAGTCATTAGTGCTGACATAGCCATTATTTTATCTTCGTCAACCATTTCGTCATAACGGATTCCGCCTTTAACTGGAAGCATGTGATGCGAGTGCTCGACACGCCAGGCATTAACAACTTCATATGTATCATCATCTTTTCTCAGAGGAAACTGAAAATGATAAACACTATTACACATTTTTATTTGCTCAAGAAGACCTTTAGGATAGTTTAGAAATTCTGCTGCTTTATCGAAGTACCTGCAAACTTCGCCGAAAAAGGATGTCTGCTCCATTGTAATTAATATTTGATTTTTTAAAATTATAAAAAGTTATGAAAATTAAAGGATTTAAAAAACGTAGAATTGTGTAATCTTTTTTTCCTTAAAAATGAATTTTTTTTTAGATATGTTTAGTTTTTCAAACTTTTCATTTTACCATTATGAAGAAATCAAATTTTAAGGTATCCAAAATGGCTGAAGCTATAACCCCACCTGAAATAATACGGCTCGCAAACGAAATCAGCGGTAAAATTAACAATGGTGAGCAAATATATAATTTAACTATAGGAGATTTTAATCCGAAAGTATTTCCGATACCTGAATTATTAAAAGAAGAAATAATCAAAGCATACAACTCAAGACAAACCAATTATCCGCCGGCGAATGGATTACCTGCGTTACGAAACGCAATATCCGGATTCATAAAAGATAAAGGCGGATTTAATATTAACCCGGAAGAAATAATAATTGCAAGCGGTGCAAGACCCATAATTTATTCGGTTTATAGAACTATCGTGGACCCCGGAGATTCGGTAATATATCCCGTCCCATCCTGGAATAATGAGCATTACTGTTTGATGAATAACGCAAAACCATTAATTGTAGAAACTAAACCCGAAAATAATTTCCTGCCGAGTGCGGAGGACCTTAAACCATTTATCAAAGAGGCAAAACTTATAGCATTGTGCTCTCCTCAAAATCCTACAGGTACACTGTTTAAAAAACAGCAATTAAAAGATATCTGTGATTTGATAATGGAGGAAAATTACAGAAGAAGAGACGATGAACGTCCGTTATATCTGCTATTAGACCAGATTTACTGGATTTTGACACATCAGGATAATATTCATTACAATCCTGTTGACCTGACACCAGAAATTAAAGACTATGTTTTATATGTTGACGGAATATCAAAATGTTTTGCGGCAACAGGTTTACGTGTCGGCTGGTCTTTCGGTCCGCCTAAAGTTATCAAGAAAATGCAAGCCGTGATATTGCATATGGGAGCATGGGCACCCAGAGCAGAACAAACGGGTCTTGGTGTTTTCCTGAGCAACAAAAAGGCTGTTGACGAATACCTCGCTAATTTTAAATCGCAATTGTATGAAAGACTTGTTATTATATATGATGCATTTACAAAACTGAAAGAGGAAGGATTCGATGTTGAGGCTATAAATCCGCAGGGCGGAATATATCTGACGGTAAAAATAGATATAAGAGGGGAAAAAAATTCCGAGGGTAAAGTGATTAATACGACAGAAGATATATATAATTATATTCTGAATGATGCAAGAATTGCTACGGTACCATTTCACGCATTCGGTTCATCAAAAGATTTTCCGTGGTTCAGAATTTCCGTTGGAACCTGCACGATAGACAATGCAAAAAATGCAATGGAATCGTTACAGAAATCATTGAGGAAACTGAAATAAAATCACTGGTTCATCTGATTAGTGTGATTACACTGATTATAAGCCATCATGTGATTTTCCGGATGGCTTTTTTAATTATCGTTTTCCTGTTTCTGATTTTGTACATGAATTCCATTTGTAGCCATATGTAATGAATTTTTTCCCGCGGAGTCATTTTTGAGAGCGGTTTTTCAATATGTCCGTCAAAAAGCGGGTCTGTTTTAATCTGTTTTTTTCTTTTCACCTATTAATTTTTTTAACTCTTTAATATCTATCTTGTCTTTATCTCTTAAGGGTATAATTTTTTTCTTTGCTTTTAAAAGGTCCTCTTTAGATGAAACATATACTTCTAATCCTTCAACTTTTATAATATCAGCATTTACAAATAATTCCTGAAAACTTATAGGATAGCTTAAAAAAATATCAATTTGCAAAGGTCCGCTTGAAGAAAAAAATGTATATACCAAAGCCCCTTTTTCTCTGACCCACTTTTCTCTTTTTTCTTCGTCATAAAGATTCTTAACGGGTTCCGGTATTCTTGGGGTAAGTTTAAATTTTTCAGTAATCTTCAATAATTTATCTAAATCCTCTTTGGTAAAAGAAAAAGCAATATCCAAATCAAATGTTGCTCTTTCAACACCTTGCAAAACACAGGCAACTCCCCCACAGACAACATATTTTATATTGGCTTTGGAAAGTTCTTTTAATAAATCGAAGAGATTATCATTGGTTTTTGTATTCATATATATAAAATTTATATAAATTCGTAATTAAATTAAAACCAAATAGAATCTGTTTTCCGGAAAACGTATAATTTATTAATATGTCAGGATTTCAGACGAAAATCGAATGGTAATTGAATTTTCAGTTTCAATTTTAAAAAAATGTAATATTAAGACATCTTAACTATAAGAAATTATAGCTAAGATGAAAGAAGAAATGAGCAGACAAGAGGTCCCGGACCCCTTGTTTGTTTTCTTATCTGTTTTAAATACAATGATTTTTTTCGATTGATGAAATATTATGTTGACACTAATACTTTTTTCTAACTATATTGCTTTTGTTAGGAGAATATCATTCGTTTTTATTTAAAGAAATTTAAAGTTTTATTTATTTTAAGTTTTTTTTAAGAAAACATAATGTTATGAAAAATTTATTATCATATCCTCATGAGTCTCAATTTTCCACCACCGTTTCCCACATATTCGTTTGGTCATCCCTCGATTGGGAGACAAAACTTTTTCAATATCATTATTTCTTTTACAAACATATTTTAGTGATAAAACTAACTTTCTTAATTCTTATCCTTTGTTTTTCATTTAATGTATTAGTTGCACAATCGAATGAAGAAAAATTAATGTCGATTTATACTGATTTTTATTCCCAAAATAATTTATCTGCATATTCCTGCGGTATGGGATTAACCGGTATTGCCGGAAATAATGATATAAGCGGAATAACTTTGAATCCCGCAAGTATCTGCATTAAAAATAAATATGAAATTATAACAGAATTTTCTTACAAAAGTGGAATTAATTATTATAATATTGATGGTAGTGAAAATTATATTAGACAAATTCATCCGGCAGTTGGAATATTTTTTGGATATAAAATTAATAAAAAATTTCAAACAGGATTAAGCTATAGAAATGGTATTAATCTAAATGGAGATTTCGGTGAATTTTCGAATATAAATGGTGTATTTGATATCTCTGAAAGTTACTATACTCATACTTTAACAATACCTTTTGTATATAGAACAGACATATTTAGTGCCGGAGTAAATTTCAATTATATATTTTATGAAGGAAATTTTACGGGACCACAACGGTTTTATGCAGACACCATTGTAAATTTGAAAACGACATTTGGAAGAATTGCCCCTGATTTCGGAATTCAAATAAATCCTATTAATGAAATTACTATAGGTTTGACTTATACACAGGGATTTGATAAAAACATAGTTAGAGAATGGAGTTCAGTAGACCATAGATTGACAAATGATACAACTTTAGCAAGGTATCCATCAAAATTTGGTATTGGAATCCAAGCCAGATTACTTGAGAATTTGTTAAAGATTGAAATTAATTACAGATTTGAAAACACATCGAAAGCAATTGAATTAAATAATAGAAATAATTTTAATTTCGGTCTTGACTTTTCTATTAATAATAATTGGAATATAAGAACGGGATTTTTCACACAATTATTTGGTCACGAAAATAATACTGTATCTGTTGGTTTCAAACAAAATTACGACCAGTATTTTATAACTTTTGGAACAGGATATACATTTAAATTTTTTAAAATAAATTTATCATTTATGAATAGTTCCTTATTATCAGAATCAAAAGCTGCTCATTCAGAATTTAACTTTGGCATAGGTAGCAGTTTCTAATGAAAAAATAAGTATTTAGATTTAGATTTAGATTTATTTACAATTATATGTATACAAAGTTCAAAAGTAATTATTTAAATAATTAAAATATTTTTTGATTTAAATTTCATAATGTTTATTTAAAAAGAAGTAAAAAATGTTAGCTAAGAAAAAAAATTTATACAATGAAATAATATGTCGTTTTTTAATCATTTTGGTTTTAATCTTCATATTAAGTACTTACACATTACCTGGTCCTTTATTCGCAGAATATTCACCCCAACAAAAAGTTGTAATTATGTTTAAAGAAGGCATTTTTGATTTCCCTTCTACTAAACTCAAGGTTTCTATTCAGAAAGCACAATTTAAGAATTCCGAAATTTATGAAATTCTGCTCAGAAACAATGCCCAAGAAATTACTAAAGCTGTACCAGGTTTTAAACAGAAAGATACAATAACTTTCCTGAAAACAGGAGAAAAAATTCATTTAATTGATTTATCTAAAATCTATGTTATATCTTTTGCTACTGAGTCCGATGCTTTACAGGCAATAAATAATTTAAAGAAAAATATCAATACTGCTTTTATAGAATCAGATTATGTCCCTGGGGACTATGCCAAATACCAAATGACCCATACTTTAGTCAGCAATGGGGACTTTATAATACGGTACCTGGTTGCGGAATTCTCAGGGAGGATATAAAAGCACCCGAAGCCTGGGATATTACTACTGGAAATTTTGGTGTAATAATTGCATTATTAGATGCGGGAGTGAATATTTACCATCCGGATCTAATAGGGAGAGTAACGGGAGATCTTCCGATAGACGGATCAGAAAACCATGGAACACACGTAGCAGGAATTATAGGAGCAAAATCTAATAATAATTTAGGTATTTCAGGTGTGAACTGGATTTCACCTGTTATTTCAAAGAGGATTATGGATCGTGAAGAGGGTGGTGGTTTTAGTGAACAACAGGCTATGCAGAAATTACAAGATGCAATTTATGAAGGTGCCGATATAATTAATAACAGTTGGAAAAATAGTGAAGTAATGTATGGTTTAGGTGCTGTATTCGCGAATGCTTACATGTTAAACAAGGTATGTGTAGCATGTATGGGTAATGATAATAATAATTATGTTATTAATTATCCAGCAGGTTATACTGGTATGATTGCTGTCGGGAATATCATGCAAAATGGTTATATTTCAGGTACTTCTACTTTTGGAAATCATATTGATGTATGTGCTCCTGGCAATCAAATAAAAAGTACTTTCTATGAAGGATATGATATTAAGAGTGGAACATCTATGTCATCTGCTATGGTATCGGGGGAAGCTAGTTTACTGTTGTCTTTTGATTACAGTTTATATAATGCTGATATTGAAAATATTATAAAAATATCTGCGGATAGAACCTGTGAAATGATTTCGAATAATCAATACTGGTCTTCAAAATATGGAACTGGTAGAATAAATATGAAAAGGGCACTTGATTTATTAAGTTCGACTTATAATTTAACAGGTATAATTCAATCAGGTAGTTCACCTTTCGGGAACTCAGGTTGGGAATTACAAGAGTTTATTGGTGTACCTGGCTTGGATAATGGTCTATACAGGGCTCGTAGGTATGATGTAAGAAAGACAATAAATTTTGCTTATAAACCTATTACTCCTTTTGCATGGGGAAGAGGTATTGGTTCAAATGGATTAAGCGGAGCGAATCCTAACTTTGGTGTTAACTTTTGCGAAGTTATGAATGTAACTAATAACTCTGCTACAGTGAGAACTTTTGTATATGAAGTCATGGACCTAAACAACAATCCGATAGGTTGGTTTCCAACTAATCAATATAATGCCACTTTTCATATTGCCATTCTAAGTGAACCTTGTTATGTTCCTCAAATTTCAAATATTACATCAAATCCACAGATATTATATCCCAATAGTAGTATGACATTCACTGCTTATTTCTCTCAAGGTGATTGTTGTAACCTTTCTTGTAACTGGTATATTGAAAATGCACCATCGGGATATAATTTTAACTTAACAACTAGCGGTCAAAATAACAGGGTTTGTACTATCACTTGTACACAAAACAAAAATAATAATAATAATTCTAATATGATCCCTTCTTTTACGATATATTGTCATGCAATAAATAATTGTGGAGAAAATACAATGGGAAAAGGAATTATTTTTATGGCAAATCCAGGTTGTCCATGGGTTTTTGTTCAAGAACAGGACACAAGTTATAAAGCTGATAACAATGTTCTTCACCGTTCTCAATTTCCTGAAAATGCGGGTAAAGATATTTATGATAAATATGTTTTGAATGTAAAACCGGGACTATTTGATAATAAAATAAATCTTAATTTGATGGAAGCAGGAACAGATTCTTCGTTATTTAATATGGTAAAATTATATGCAGTTGACCATCCTGTCGGAACAAAAATCGGTGTAACAGAAGATAATAACATAATATTATTTGATAGTTCATTAGTTCAATCTACGAATGAAGCGACCTTATATGATTCATTGCAAAATCCCCTGAATATTACAGATGATATTCAATTTCATTATCAATCCAGAAATCATGTTTTTGGAGATACTCTTTACAGAATTAATGCCTTATATAAGGAAAACGGGCGAAGAAATTTAGGTATTATTGCAGAAATGCAAAATGACTGGAATGGTATTACTCCAATTGGAAATACAAAAACAGATAATGCCGGATTTTTAATCGCGAATACTCTGTATGGAGATTTCCAAACAAATTTTGCCCGAAGAGAAAATAAATCTATCGTTGTTATGCCGGTTAAAGGGAATTATAAAAATAACTCTATTTCGGAGATTAATCTTTACTGGTATAAGAATTTCTATATTAGATATGTTGCATTAACAAGCTTATCTTCAGGGGGAAACTTCACTGTTACAGAATTACCTCTGCTTGAAGCAATTCATTCTTCATACGGAATGGTTACTAATCAATTATTATCGGTAGATAACAGCTATAGTTATATAAATCCAAATTCATATATTACATTAAAATTCCAATACGTTTTAGTCCCCAGTAATTATTCGGTACGTGATTATGTTTTGGAATGTAATGGCAGGGTTTATGCTCCGGGAAGTAAAATTAAATTACAACCAACGAATCCTCTAACACAAAATAACACATTAAAAACTAAACTTAATTTTAATTATCCAAATCCATTCAATCCTATCACTAAAATAAATTATTCAATTACAAATAAAGATTTGGTGACTATTAAAATATTTGATGTACTCGGAAGAGAAGTGATGTCGCTTGTAAATGAAGTTAAACAGCCGGGAGAATATATCGTTGATTTTGACGGTACGAATCTCTCAAGCGGAATTTACTTCTATAAACTTGAAGCAGGAACGTTCAGTGATGTGAAGAGAATGATGCTGATAAAATAAGTATCACTGAAAGAACTGATTAAACTGATGACACAGATGAAAAAGATTATAGGACTGGATTAACAGGATTAGAAGACTGAACAAATAATATAAAAAAATTATTTTAGACAAGGGGTCATAGACCCCTTGTCTGTTTATACCGTATATTCCTTTCTATATATTTTTAAAGAAAAGTTTTGCATTTTCGTATATTATTCGACGGATGGTTTTGCAATAAAGACCAACTGTTGCAGGAAATTATTTTGTTTAAAAAAATATATAAAATATTATTCGTTATTTTTTTTATTCCGCTATCCTTGTATTCGCAAGCCATTATAAACTCCGTTTCGTTCGAGGGAAATGATTATCTTTCAACGAGCGACCTTTTAACTTCGATGGTTTCGAGAAGGGATAAAGTCTTTAATCAGAATCAGTTTCAACTCGACTTAAAATCCATCATAAATAAATACAAAGAATACGGTTATCTTTTTGCTAAAATTAAAAAAACCGGTTTAACTTTTACATCAGACTCCTCCACCGTGGATATTTCTATTTCAATAGAGGAAGGGAAAAAAATTATTATCGGGAAATTGAATTTTTCCGGTAACAGTGCTTTGAAAACATCTGAAATACTTAATATTTTTGAAACAAAGACGGGCGACTTACTAACCGGAAATACCCTGAATAATGACATTAAGGAACTACTGACAAAATACGAAAGTATCGGATTACCTTTCGTAAAAATTAAAGTCGATGAAATATCTGTTTATAACGAATCAAATGTGCCAAAGCTTAGCATATCCATATCAATAGAAGAGGAATCGAAAATCAGGATTGACAAAGTAAAAATCAGCGGAAACGAAATCACAAATGATAATGTGATACTCCGCGAAGTGAAACTCGGGAAAGACAAAAGTATTACAAAAGATAATCTCGATAACATAAAAACACGCCTCGAAAAACTGAATATATTTGAAAAAGTAAGCGAGCCAAAAATTTACAGGACAAAGAACAGTAATTCGGCTGTATTACTGATAGACGTGAAAGAGGGGAACAACAACACTTTTGACGGAGTACTCGGATACGTGCCCCCTGCAAATGATAAGGATAAAGGATACTTTACCGGGCTTGTGAATGTATCCTTCAGGAACCTATTCGGAACCGGAAGAAGGATTGAGGGGAGATGGTCGCAGCAAGTGCGCTCGACACAGGAACTGGAATTTAAATATGCGGAGCCGTATATTTTCAACCAGCCGCTCTCTATAAACCTCGGATTTATGCAGAGAATACAGGACTCAACTTACACCCGCAGAAAACTTGATATAAAAGGGGATCTGTTGTTCACCGACAGGTTCACGGTTTCACTTTTCGGAGGTTACGACAGGATAATCCCTTCCAGCGACTCTACAAGGGTATTTCAGATAGCGGATTCAAGAGTTTTATATTCGGGTATCGAGCTGAAATATGACAGCAGGGATAACATTTATATTCCAAACAAAGGAATCCTATACAGGGCAACATACAGTTACGGCGATAAGAAAATTTTTAATGCAATCGAAACAGGGAATTCAACATTCCTGCAGAACTATTCCATTCAAAGATATTATTCAGACCTTGAAGTATTTTTTTCTTTTTTCAAAAGGCAATCCCTTCTTGTAAAACTTTTTGCAGGGGAAGTGAAATCGGACAAACTTGAAGATGCCGATTTCTTCAGGATAGGAGGCGATAAGTATATTCGCGGATACAGGGAAGAGCAGTTCCTTTCGGCAAGACTGCTAAGCAGTAATATTGAATTGAGATTTGCTTTATCGAGAAAAGGTTTCTTTTCTGCTTTTTATGATTTCGGATATTACAGCAAACCTGAAGATGTTTTGAATAAATTACCGTCACAGGAAGGTTTTCTTTACGGGTATGGAATAGGACTGAGAATAGAAACAGGATTGGGTGTACTCGGAGTAAATTATGCACTTGGTAAAGGAGATGGACTTCTGGACGGGAAAATATTTTTTGGGATTGTGAATGAATTCTGATCACTGAAAAAACCCTCCAAAAATACGGGGGGCAGGCTGATTTAAATGATTATACTGATAAGGAGTGTATTAAAGATATCAAATATCATTTCGATTACTCTGATAAAAAAATAAAAAGAAGAATAGATTTTTTAACAACCCCCATTCCCCCTTTATTAAGGGGGATTAGAAATAAAAAGTAATTGAATTTAATATTACTTATATATTTCGGGATATTTTTCTGGGTCGGATTCGTGCATCATTTCATATATGGTTCTGAAAACATCCTCCGTATTTGGTTTTGAAAAATAATCTCCGTCTGTGCCGTAAGGCGGACGGTGAGGTTTGGCAGCAAGAGTTACCGGCTTTGAATCAAGATATTTGTAGCCATCCTGCTCCTCAAGTACCTGCTGCATCATATAAGCAGAAGCGCCTCCGGGTACATCTTCATCAAGGAATAATACGCGGTTAGTTTTCTTTAATGACTCCACAATGATATAGTCTGAATCAAAAGGAAGAAGTGTTTGAACATCAATCAGCTCAACCGAAATGCCGACCTCTTCAAGTTTTGTGATTGCAGCTTTTGTAATATCCACGCAGGCGCCGTAAGTTACAACTGTTACATCATCACCTTCGTTTAATATCTCGGGGACTCCAAGGGGAATAGTGATATCTCCGATATTATCAGGCATTTTTTCTTTTAATCTGTATGCGTTTAATCTTTCTATTATTAATCCCGGTTCATCTGATTTAAGGAGCGTATTATAGAAGCCTGCTGCCTGCGTCATATTCCTTGGTACACAAATATAGATTCCGCGGAATGCATTAATAAGAGTGCCAAGCGGAGAACCGGAGTGCCAGATGCCTTCGAGTCTGTGCCCTCTTGTCCTGATTATAACGGGAGCTTTCTGGCCGCCTTTAGTGCGGTAATGCAAACAAGCGAGGTCATCGCTTAAAACCTGCAGAGCATAAAAGACATAATCAAGATATTGAATTTCAACAATCGGTTTTAATCCTCTCAGTGCTGCGCCTATTCCTTGTCCCATAATGGTTGTTTCGCGAATACCTGTATCCGTGACTCTTAAGTCACCATATTTTGCCTGCAAACCTGCAAGACCCTGATTTACGTCACCAAGCTGTCCTATATCCTCACCGATTGCAAAGAGTCTTGGTTCGCGTTCGAACGCTTTATCAAAAAATGCAAGAAGAATTTCCCTGCCGTCAACAAGTGGAGAACTCTCGCTATAGACAGGTTTTATTTCTTTCACCAATAATGCATTTTCGTCCGATTCGCTATGGAAGTAACTGCTATATCTTATATAATTTTCTTCAATAAATCTGTCATAATATACTTCGAGTTTTTTTCTTGCATCGTTCTTTTCATTTCGGGAATGTATTAAAGCATCGTTAATTGCCTGCCCGATTACTTTCCTTTCCTGATCGAGAGTTTTATAAAGTGATTCTGCGATTTGTGTAAGTTTTTCTTTTTCTGAACTCGTGCCCGCAATTTCTCTTATCATTTCCACCACATCGTTTCTTTCTTTTCTGATTGGAGTGACGAATTCATCCCATGATTCCAGCTTAATTTTTCTAACGGTTTCTTTTGCTTTCACTTCTATTTCATTGAGTTCTTTTTCAACTGCAATTCCTTTTTTCAGAATCCATAATCTCATTTGCCTGATGCAGTCAAAATCTTTTTCCCACAGAAGGCGCTCTTTTGTCTTATAGCGTTCGTGTGAGCCGCTCGTGGAATGTCCCTGCGGCTGTGTCATTTCAGTAATATGGAAAATTGCCGGAATATGTTTTTCACGGACAATTGCAATTCCATCGTGATAGGTTTTAACTAACTCTTCATAATTCCAGCCATTAACACGGTAAATAAGAAAACCCTGACCCGTTTCCTCTTTATATTCAAAGCCGCTCAACGCATCTGAAATACTCGACTTTGTAATTTGAAACACATTTGGAACAGAAATACCGAAGCCGTCATCCCAGATAGAAACAGCCATAGGTACCATAAGCACACCCGCTGCATTTATTGCCTCGAAGAAAATTCCTTCTGCAGAACTTGCATTGCCGATTGTTCCGAAAGCGACTTCGTTTCCATTCACAGAAAAATTATCGAGATAAGAAAGAGCAGGATTTGACCTGTACAATTTTGAAGCATAGGCAAGACCAAGAAGGCGCTGCATTTGTCCTGCGGTCGGAGAGATATCCGCAGAAGAGTTTTTCATCTCCATAAGGTTTTTCCATTTACCGTTTTCATCAAGCGAGCGTGTGGCGTAGTGGCAATTCATAGACCTTCCACCGGAACATGGTTCTTTTTCGACATCGGTATCGGCATATAATTGTGCAAAAAACTTTTTAAGGTCGGATATCCCGGATGCGAATGCAAAAGTCTGGTCTCGGTAATATCCTGAACGGAAATCACCATTTTGAAAAACCTTTGCCATAGCGATCTGTGCCACTTCCTTACCGTCTCCAAATATACCAAATTTACCCTTTCCATTAAGCACTTCGCGTCTGCCCATCAGGCTCGCCTGCCTGCTTTCATTTACTATACGATAATCATTTAACACTTCACTTTTATAATCTGCTGCATCTTTTACCATATTCTTTAATTTGCTGTTTTCATTCATAAATTGTACAGTTTCAATGTTTCGAATCTATAATAAATAATTAAGTTTTTGAAATTAATTAAGAAGATAAGAAATGAAACTTAATTGTAAAACTCAAAAAAAGAAAAACCGTTCAAAAATTTGTATTTTCGAGGAACTTGAAAATTGTTAATGATATTACTACTATAAGTATTTAATGATATACCGGTTTGTATAATAAAAGTATTATCTGGGTAATAGTTTTTGTACTTCTGATAATCGGAGCAGATATTTACTATAACTTTGCCGAACAAGGTGTAACCCTTTGGACGACTGAGTGGTTTATATGGAGGGTGGTGTTACTGATTATTATTTTAGTAAGCATAGGGATCTATTTCCGCATGAAACAGCAGATATTATCCGCACAAGAAAAGCAGGAATTCATCAGGAAACTTATAGATGTTCAGGAGTCCGAAAAGAAAAGAATTTCTTTTGAACTGCATGATAATATCGGACAAAATCTGCTTGTAATTAATAATGATATTCTGAAAATCAACCGGAATTTATCAGAAGATAATCCGGTAAAAAAGCAGCTTGAAAAAGTATCGGCTTCTGCTTTACAATCGATTGAAGATATTCGTAATATTTCTTCAGGGATTTTTCCTCATCAGATAAAAAAACTTGGTTTGAAGAAAGCAATTGAATCAATGTCCGTTAAAATTCTTGGGGAATTCAATATCGAAGCCGAAACAGATATTTGTGAAATTGATAATATCCTGAAGAATGATAAAGGTTTGGTTTTATTCAGAATAATACAGGAGGCGGTGAATAATATTGCAAAACACTCCAAGGCAAAAAAAGCGAAAATAAAAATTTATACCCTGGGAAAAAGACTGATAACCGAAATAACCGATGATGGCAGTGGATTCGATATCAAAAAACTAAACTCACATACTTCAAACGGATTCGGGCTATTTAATATGACTGAGCGGACAAAAGCAATAGGGGGCAGATTCAATATAGTATCAGAGCCGGGAAGGGGAACAAAAATAAAAGTTTCAATACCACTACATTTTTAAAATATATAAGATGAGAAAAATAGTAAAAGTATTTATCGCTGATGACCATCCAATTTTCAGGAGAGGTTTGGTCGATATTATTAATGATGAACCAAGATTTAAAATTTCTGGAGAGGCACAGGATGGGGCAACAGCATTGCAGATGATAAAAGAGCAGAAGCCTGATATCGCAATACTCGATATTGAAATGCCCGGAATGAACGGACTTGAAATTGCCGAAGCATTACTTTCAGAGAATTCCACCACAGATATTGTAATACTCACGATGTATAAAGATGAAGAATATTTTGATAAGGCACTTGATCTCGAAGTGAAAGCATACCTGCTGAAAGACAGTGTGGCAAGCGAACTGATAGACAGCCTGAAAGCCGTAACCCAGGGGGATTTTTATATCAGTCCTGTAATATCTAAATATCTGATTGAAAGAAACAAGAATAAAACAAGAGAACCGGAAGAGCAGACAGAACTTGAGATTCTTACCAATATGGAAAAACATGTTTTGAAATTGCTTGCCGAGAATAAGACAAGCCGGGAAATTGCGGATGAGACTTACACGAGTATCAGAACAGTACAGAATCACAGAACGAATATGTGTGCCAAATTAAATCTGAAAGGGTATAATAAATTATTGCAGTTTGCGATACAAAATAAATTCATTTTGGAACAAGTAAAAGCATACAACTTAAATCCTCCTCAGGACAGCGGCAAATCACAGTAAAAATACTTACGGATAAGAAACTGTACTTTCCTCAAATCGAGTATATGCTTTTTTAGCAGAGTCTCACAACCTTGAGGACTGCTTATTCAGCAGATCTGTTTTTTAGCAGGGTCACTCTAACGCCTGCCTGCCGTGGCAGGAATTTATTCGGTGGAGGACTCTGCGTTATAAAACTTGTAAAGCAGAGTCCCCAAGAACGGGGAGACTCTGCAAAAAAACGAGATATCAGCGGTTTACCCTCTTAACGAATCACCTTACTTGTCTAGAGCCCTCAACAATTCGAAAAGGATAAATTTTTTCCCGAAAAATCTCTAAATAAATTAAATAATTCGTCTATTTTCATAGCAAAAACCGTAAAAAATATTCATCCTATAAATAGTTAATTATAATAAGTTAACTTAAAATTTAATCTAAAAAAAGGGGGTAAAACCGTAAAAAAGTCGCCTTGTATCAGTTTTTTTCTACTATAATATCTTATTAAATTCACTACAAAAAAAGAGCTTCGGTATAAAAAAAATTTAAATTGATTTATAAATTTAATTAAAGGAGGAAAATATGGATACGCCGCCCGTTGCATTAAAAAGTGATTAGAAAAGAATGAACTTTATATTTAACTTTACGAGGTGTCCGTATTAATTGTAAGATGAAAGAGTAATATAATAAACAAAACGAGTTATAGTAAGAATATTCTCTTATACACTAAGATATAGATAAATAATGTTAATAGTGTTTTTAAAATATAATCAATTTTTATCTGAATTATAAATTCTAAT
>DATCHW010000304.1:0-1138 GCA_036508135.1 Ignavibacteria bacterium | reverse complement strand
AAACAGGAAAAAAATTCCCTGGTTCTTACAAACCAGGGAAAAATGATATCGGACAATATTATTTCCGAGTTTATGATGTCGGATGAAGAATAATTACTTTTTAGAAAGCATAAAATTAGTCCGTCCTATTATATTATTTTCCAAGTAAAGTTCAACGCTGTAATTGCCTATAACAAAATCTCCGTTATTGTCAAGAAAAATACATACTTCAATATCCTGATTCATATAATCTACCTGGCGTGTGGCTGAATAGATAATCTTGTTGTCTTTATATTCAAACAGGTTATCAGGACTGCTCGTTACAACAAGAGAATCGGGTCTGATGACTCTCATATAAACATCTTTCTGCCCGGCCTGGGCAAGGGGATTTTCGCGTAATGTAAAACAGATCCTCAGTTTATCAAGAAGATTAATCCTGGTGGTTTCTTTTCGTTTTTTGTTCAGGGAAACTGCCACAATATTCTTTGCCTGAATGATCGAGGCTACTTCAACCTTGGAATTAAGTTCTTCTTTTACTTTCGATAATTCTGTATTTGTATTTCGAACCTGATTAATCTGCTGTTTAATTTCGGTATTTTCAGAGACAAGTAATTTATTTCTTGTGTTCAGGGAATCGATTTGTACAATATAACTTTTCATTATATCTCTCATTGTGGAGATTTCGTTTTTATATTTCTTTATGAGCTGTACATTTGAAGCATTGAGAGATAATAGCTGAACTATCTTATTTTTCTGCTTTTGCAGACCTGCATTCAGTGTATCATTGTTTGTTTTAAGAGTGTCATATGCAACGACCATATGTCTGAGTTCATTAGCAAGCGAATCTTTTTCCTGTGTAAGGACCAATTCCATTTCGGCCATTTTATTCTTCTTATCGAAATACAGGTAGATCAGAAAAATCAGCGCAAGGCCGAGAATCACTGATGCTATTATCATACCTTTAGGCGACGATTTTTTTGTTTCCTGATTTATTGTGTTATTATTTAACTCTGCCATTTATCTTATTGTGTTTTAAAAGATTTCGCCACAAAATTAGTAATATCATTATAATTTTTCAAATATACCCATCAATTATTAAATTTACGTGGTAGGGAATGGTCGTGACCATTCCCTACCACAGATAATATAAACATTAAAT
>DATCHW010000303.1:0-2150 GCA_036508135.1 Ignavibacteria bacterium | reverse complement strand
AAACGCTGCAATGATTTGTTTACGAGATCCGCCCAACGCTTTCTGAATACCGATATCTTTTAATTTGCCTTCATATTGAGCAGTTAAAAGATTAATGAAATTAATGATAGCTATAAGTAGTACTACAAGTGCGAGTGACAGATAAATAAATACTTTCTTATATTCAGCATCAAATCCACCCTTGTCCTGAAAACTGGACTTCAAATGAATATCAGTCAGCTTCTGAAGAAAGCAATCTGTTTTCTTAACAACACCCCCAGCCATATGCTGAGAAAGGAGTTTATTATATGAAATCATTGTTTTACTTATCCCTTCTTCCAGATTGATGTTCTTATGGAAAAGAACATAGGTATTGAGTTCGCATCCTGATTTGTAAATATAAGGAATCGACTTCAGGGGTATTATAGCATCTATCTTTAAATGAGAGGTTGAAGGATAATCTTCAATTACTCCGGTGACCGTATATTGATTTTTGGAATAGTTTGTCAGAAAAGTTTTTCCAATAATATCTATGGACTTGAACATTCTTTCTGATAGACTTCGGGTTATTACAATAGAGTAGGGGCTTACAAGAGCCTCATTGGGGTTTCCTCTCAGATACTTAATTGTAAAAACTTTATGAATATTCGGATCGGAATAAATCATATTAATGTGTTTAAACCGAATTTTGTCCAGAGTAAATTCTGTCTCATCAAAAGCGTGGATATCATATATTTGTAATAGTTCTTCAATTTCGGGAACTTGCTTCTGGAGTGTGCTGTCAGTGAGTCCTATGCATATTGGAACTATCTCTTCTGTCTCAAAAGTTAAAATAGAATTTATCCTGTAAATACGCTGAGATTTTTCGTGAAAATGGTCGTAGCTTAATTCATTTTGAACATAAGTAAAAAGCAATATCGTAGCAGTCATTCCGACTGTCAGTCCAAAAATTGTAATAGCAGAATATATCCGGGTATTCTTGAAATTTCTGAAAACAATTCTAAGTTGCAATAAAATCATTTTGTCTTAAATCTAGTACTCAATATTATTTTCAGATTCTTTACGTACATAAGTAGCTTATATATTATATGCTAGAATTATGCCAAAATTATAAATATCAGATATACAATAATATAATATCTATTAATATTTCATTGAGTAAATATATTTTACAGCAAGACGTAAATATATTTTACAAATTATGGTTTGTTACAGTCAGCGAAACGGGAAGCCAACCGGGGAGACCGCGCCAGCGGGAAACGAGCTCATCGAATCCATTGCGCAGCAATGGTGAGATAACCGAGGAGACCACGGAGTGGACGACGAGCTCGACGAAGTCAATTAATTAAACTACCCGTATCAGATGGTCGTAGCAAATTATTGATAGTCATATTGTAATTGTCCTTTAACGAGGTATAAAATTGAATTTAGTCAGGATAGATAATAATTCCGGAGCTGATTTCTGAGGGTTGTAATAATTTTCTATAATATGATTCCGAAATTTGGCTAGACCAGTTTTATCAGGAGAAAACCTACTGAAATGCCGGTTATAATTATTAAGAAATCTACTAAAATGCCAACGAAGTTTGAAAGATTTTGACTCCAATAACTTTCTAAAACAAGATGAGATACGATCTTTTTTCTTAAAAGATCACCAAACCAGAAACTTAGTATAAATGGAATAACAAGCAATAAAAAATACATACCGTCGATTGTATTACCAGTTCTCATGCTATATTATTTAGAAAGTAAAGTTACACCACCAAAAAGCAGAAGTCAATTTTATTTTGTTATGATTTGAAACCGATCCGTTTCCTTTCTCTGAATTGAGTTTCTTCCTGTTTGGAAATCACAATTTGTGATATCCAATTTTATCACAGTTTCTCTTTAGAATACAAATCTGTCATTCAGCAGAGATTAAAGAAAGCTGTCTATGTGGCAGATGGCCGATAATTTAAGCATTACAATCGGCAGTTTAATTGAGTTGCCGTAGGCCTGCCCGAGCGGCAGGGGTGTCAGGGTTGGCATGCGTTTTAGAATTTCCCGGTAGTTGGACGAGCATACGGTCCGAGCTCGGCGAAGCCAATTAACTAAACTGGCTAATTTAACCACTGTTTATTTTCTGGCAAAGTCGATAAGAGGTTTATAGTCGTCATTGTCAGCCTTATAAA
>DATCHW010000302.1:0-1040 GCA_036508135.1 Ignavibacteria bacterium | reverse complement strand
AATTGGCATGGATCATATTTAAATCTGCGGCAAACTGCATTTGATATGTTTTATTAAATCCTAATAATGGTTCAATCTTTGATCCCCAATCAAGAAATTCTTTTTTTGATCGAAAACCTTTTCCTTCGTCAACCAATGCTTTTAGTGTCTCTAATTTTTCAAGAGTTTTGATCTTGTCCATAATTAATATTCATGCCTTAACAATTAATATACGAACTTCGCTTTTTCCGATTATTTGAGTATCAAAATATCATAACTTCTTTTTTCTTGAAAGGGAAATATGACATTATTTTCAGTAAATACATATTTATAGCATTTCGTATTTCATGGTAATAAGGACTAAAAACGAACTTCGCAAAACATGGGAAATTTGTCCAGGATTACTGGTTGAAAGAAAGTATGTTCGTGAAAAATCCTAAACGCTCACTTTCAGGAAGTTATAATGTTTCTTAATATAGCAAGAAGCTATCACACATTGCAATTGGTTTACTTTTCATCCGGCTGAATCAGCAAGAAAATGATTATAAGAATCAAAAATATCCACAGTGAAATATTTAACATAATATGATCCTTTACAATAGATTCATATATTGGATTTAATCACCGATGATTTGAACAATAATATCCCGATGCCTTTCCCTATTGTCGAAATCGATAAAGACAATCTGCTGCCATGTTCCCAAAGTCATCTTTCCATTAACTAGGGGAATCGTCAGGGAAGGCTTCATTAATGCAGCGCGGACATGGGAAAATCCATTGCCGTCTCCCCATCGTTTATCATGCTCATAAGGAATATCTGACGGGACAATTTTTTCGAGAGCATCCTTTAAGTCTTGCAATACACCAGGCTCATATTCAATAGTCGTTATCGATGCTGTAGAACCTGAACAAAAGAGTGTGATCAACCCATTGGCAATCAACGGTCTTTTTAAGATGGAAAGCAATTGGGGAGTGATGTCAATAATATCGCAGAAACCTTTTGTATTAATCGAAATTGTTTCTGTAAAAGTCATAAATTATCCTTTTTTGGATTTAATCAT
>DATCHW010000301.1:0-1265 GCA_036508135.1 Ignavibacteria bacterium | reverse complement strand
CATGCACGGCGCACAACAGAAAGCGCAGACAGACCGATAAAGTCTGAATGCGCTTTTTACATTAACCTTGTCTTAATTTGACATTAATTAAATCTTAATCCGGGCAATCATTTTAAGAAATACATTTGTTAAGATCTGGTTTTATTCATTGATATAAAATTAATTAAAGATGAATTACACATTAGGCTTAAACAAAACTGATATCAGCATCGATGAAGATGTCAGAGATAATATCCTGAGAAACAATCTTTCTCAAAATAATCCCGATATTAATCCAGCTATCGCAAATCTGATTTCTGAAGTTGATGAAAACTTTTTATATTATCTTCAGTGGCAGGGTATTGCAGATGAGGCCAATCTGTTGGTGCTTTCTTCGAAGAGTCATTATTACTATGATTCTGAAGAATTAAAAGCTGTAACAACTTTAATTAATCTTAAAAAGTTAAACCTGATAAAACATCTGGATGAATTTTTAAACGCTCTTTGTTATGGTTTATCTCCGAAAACTAATTTTATCGGATGTTTTTCCGACTGTAAATCCCAAAAGGGCTCAGGCATGACATCAAGAATATATAAAAAATTCGTTAATTTTTTGGATTCAAGGATGGAAATTGAAATTGATCGTAAAGAAATCTCAAAGCTTCTTGAATCACTCGGATTTAAAGTTAAAAACATGACAGAGATAAATGGTTTAACTTACTTCATAACACAAATGTCTGTTGCCTGATCAGTCAAATAATCTCCTTCATGCTTTTCCTCTTACAAAATACTCCATCGGTAAAATAGTTTAATTTATTTGATCACACCTGCTCCACCCTTCATCCCCAGGGCTGCTGCATTGATCAAAACCACCGGAAAATAACGAATCCTTTAATTGAAATAGCCGTATAAGGTTGAAGGAAACTCAAATTCAGCCCTATGTTGTTAATGATGAAAAATATTGCACCTACAAATAATACTCCGGGAGTATTTCTTGATCCGGGTGGAACTATAATAATAAAGGGCCGGTCGATGAATAAAAATGCTGCTGAATTCTATAAGCAGATAGAGAGCTGGATTGATATATATGTTCATAATCCTCCAGACATGACTTGTGTTGATATTTATCTCGAGTATTTCAATGGTGTCAATTCAGCAATTTTCAATTCTCTTCTTAAGAAAATTTCAAATGTCAAATTGAAAAATAAAGAACTTGTTATCAACTGGTATTACGAAGAAGATGACGATGATATCCTTGCACAGGGAGAAAATATTTCATCTGTGCT
>DATCHW010000300.1:0-1473 GCA_036508135.1 Ignavibacteria bacterium | reverse complement strand
ACTAATGGAGTTTAAGGCCTAATTAGGCGGATTTTTGTACCATAATTGATTCAGTACGTTGATTTATAATTGGATATCAAAAATTTAATGTTTCCTGAATTGAACATTTTATAAAGAAATGTTTTTTAAAAAACAGTATTGTTCATCAGGTTTTGATAAAAAATTGTGGATTTTTTGGTGGAACATAAACGGCTGACGAAAATCGGTGTTTAAATGTATCAAAACGAAATTTGTCCTCGTCAATGATTTTTGGGTTCTGTTGCAAAAATAATTTTACTGCCTTTTTAGGCTATAACTAATGCTTTTTGTATCATTATTGACCTGTTTATGATATATAAATATCCCATTTGTGATGTTTTTCACTGGTTTTGTAAAATAGCCAGATTTTTTGCAACAGAACCTCTATTTTCACTCTATTATCTTTACTAAGTTTCTTCTCCATTTTCCAAGGGGGAAACCCCAATCGCTTCCTTATTTTCACTAAATCCTCAAAAGATATGCCTAGCTGGTCTGCTATAGAAACGGGGTCTTCACCTGCTGAATAGAGTTCGGCGAATTCAATAGGATTGATTTCAGTCATTTCAGCATATTCCAAACAGTCAATTGTTTTTTAATAAAGGTTATAGTGAGACCTGATCACATGAGTGGTCAAAATAAATCAGTTAAGAACTTATCCGAAAAATCATAATGGCACATTGGATAGTTACAATAGGTCTATAATATTAAAGTATCCGTTCCGGTTTTGCATATTGCTAATGGAAAGTTACAATAGATAACAACACTTTTCGGATAGGTTCTTAATACCTTTATCAGCGAAATATCCTTTACTCATTTGATTCACCTCTCAGCCTTTAATTATTGATTTTAGTTCAATTGTTTAGTCCTAACTGTGAAGACTGGATGATGGATTACATTTATTGTTTTTAGCCATTAAGTAATCTTTTGAATCGCAAAAAGAGCACCATAAAGCATTTCCTTCAAAAAATACGAAGTAAAAGAAAGATTATTCACCTCATTGAGCCTAAATACATGACTTGAACAAGATAAGATTAATGCTGTATGTACATAAAAATGAGTAATTTAAGAAATTATAATTAATACAGGTAACATATAATAATATAATTATACTTTTGTGAACCAGTAGTTCTCTATATGGTCCAAAGGAAAATTCAATATGAGAAATGTAGAAGAACACACACAAACATCCTTAAAGGATAAATTTCCATTATTGGAAATTGACACCGAATTAACAAAAGTAATGCCTCCAGATGAGGTATTAGAATTAGTTAATGCCTGTGTTAGCTTATCTGACTATTCTAGGAATGACATAAAGAATGCATTCTTTAGGGCTCTTTCAATACCTGCACTTGATATATACGTTGATGCAGACCAGAGATGTAAGGTAGCAATTGATATTGTAGTTAATGGACTTGAGAATCGTTATCCTGATAAACCAAAGCTTGAGTATGAATG
>DATCHW010000299.1:0-2769 GCA_036508135.1 Ignavibacteria bacterium | reverse complement strand
ACCAGTTTTTTTTGAACTTCCATACTGACAGCTTCAATGCAAATAGGGATATTGCTGAAATCGACCGGTTTATTGATAGAAAATGTCTGCAAAGGATAAAACACTCCGAATTTAGATGCAAATCCTTTAAAGACATTCATTGAGATACTTCCACCTGTATGAACATGTATTCCGTCAGGGATATTTATTTTTTTTAAAACACTCCGAAGTACGCTGTCTTTTAGTGCATAAATATAAATATCAGCTTTCCTGTAAATATCAGAAATATTAGAAATGTAAGACACATTTAATTTTTTCCCTAATTTTTCGGCATGAATTATATTATTACTATAAACCTGTTTTACAGTAACATTTTTGTCTTTTAACGCTAAACCTAATTGAGTAGCTACATTACCGGAACCAATTAAAACTACTTCCATAACTTCTCGTTATTTGTTGAAATAGAAACGGTTAATGATTTAATTATTTGGGAAAAATTATTTACCCTTTTTAATTCCAAAAATCAGTATTCCACCGGCAAGAATAAGCAATACAGGCCAAATAAAATCTGAAATGTGCCTTGTGAGTTGAATTATTTCGGATAATCGGAAAAGTAAACCGACCACAATCAAGACAATACCTATGTTTTTATTACTATGACAAAGCAGAAAAATTACTCCCATAAATAAAGGATAATTTTTAAAGTCGAAGATATAAGGTTCAATTTCAACCGGTAGAATATGAAGTTGACGAATTAAAAACATACATCCAAAAAAGAGAAGTGTAACACCCCAGGCCAAACGGTTATCTTTTTTTGCAGTCATAAAATTGAATTATTAGGTATGAATAATAAGTCAGTTGAATTTGTCAGAATGAATTTTATCAACAGCAAGTTTATGAATCTCATGCGCTTTCTTTTCTTCGTCAGGATATCCAATTGAAATAATACAAAGTACTGCGAAATTTTCAGGTATCCCAAGTAATTGACGAACATACGATTCTGAAGTAATGTGTTTGTCTTTCTCCCGATGATAAACCTGAATCCAACAACTCCCCAATCCTAAATCCTGAGCCTGCAGTTGCATTATGATTGTAGTTATTGAAGCATCTTCTATCCAGATATCACTCTTGGTAGTATCAGCAATTACAACAATTCCCAGAGGTGATTTTGCTAAAAACTGTGATTCATGGGGTCGGCAATCTGAAAGTTTCTGAAGCATTTCTTTGTCTTGAACCACAATAAATTCCCATGGATTACTTCGCTTTGATGCAGGTGACATCAAAGCTGCATTCGTAATCTGAGCTATTTTTTCCGGTTCAACGGCTTTCGAAAGATATTTCCGAATGCTGTGTCGGGTCTTTAAAAGATCAAAGAATGAATTCATATAAATCAGAATAATTATTGTTTAATCTGTTTTTCAATAAGATAAGCAATTATACTGTTTGGTTTTAAGATATCTGCAAGTCTGTTATAGGGCAACGTAACTTCGGTTTGGCCCATATAGTAAGGTGCAATTTCGTAAGGATTAAAGACGTAATTAATTCCTTCGTCCGTAATATAAAAATTACCGTTAGGTTTTATTGAATCTGTCCAAAAATCGGTATCCTCTAAACTTATAATGGGTTCAGTATCTTTAGAATCTTTTATTTCTTTGCTTTCTTCTACAATCCTTTTTTTGATAAGTTCTGAAAGTTCTGAAACATAATTTGGTTTAAATAAATCTTTTTCTGCAATTAACTTCCCTGTTTTTAAATCGAAATTATAATAATTGCGTGTTTCAAGTCCGTGTGCACCGCCCATATCCACATAACGTTCAATGCCATAAACATATATTTTTTTATCACTTAATAAACTAAAACCGGATATATCATATTCATTATTAAATGAATAGTTGTTTGCACTATCCTTTACATTCAATAACGGTTCATTATTTTCTTTGTATTCGGTAAAGAGTTCAGAACTAAATAAATGAACTAGTGAATCGTTTGACTTTGAAATGTATTCATCACCCAACAAATTTGAAATAAGTGTAGCACGAACTGATTTCAGAACAGTTGTATCAGCAAAAGCAACAGGAATTTCAATCTCAATATCCACAGTTAAAGCTCCTTTTAGTGTATCGGAGGTCAAATAAAATTTTTTTACCAAATCCTTTTCTTCGGTTTTAATAGTTTTATGGGAACATGAAATAAATAAAACTGAAGTTAAAGCGCAGTAAATTAATAAAATAGATTGTTTTTTCATGATGAAATTAATATGTTTATTTTTCGGAACAAATTTACAATAATTAAGCAGATAATCTCTAAATCAGTAAAAAAAATCTGATATATTATCTGGCCTTTAGAAAAGTGGACCTTTAAAACTATTAAATTTCATCAAATATTGACCTTTTTTGTTGGCAAAATTTTGGAATGTGCTTATATTTGCGACATAAACTAATTACAAAGTTAATCAAATCTAGATTTGACGTGTTTCAGTCTTGAGATTTTGGCCGTTAAAGCTGATAAACTTAATTGAAAATAGTTATAAATTGAAATGACGATATTATTTATATGTCTGTTAATCGGATATTTTCGAAACAATAATCAAACAAAATAATTAATTAAAAAAAATGAAAACAAAAAGTATTATTTTATCGCTAGCAGCGATTTTTATGTCAGTTACATTCTTAACTGCACAAACTACAACAGCACAGTCTAAGAAAACTAAAGCAAAAACTGAAGTTAAATGCGAAAAGAAAATGGATGCAAAGGCATGTTCCAAAGATGCAAAAACAGAAGCTTGCTCCA
>DATCHW010000298.1:0-10605 GCA_036508135.1 Ignavibacteria bacterium | reverse complement strand
GACATTTTATAATTTTAAAAGAAAAATCAATTAAACAAAAGATTCTGATGAAGGTAAATAACAAAACAGACATTTTGAGTTTAAATAATAGAAAAACGAATAAAATTATTAGAGGTAAAACATTGACCTTACTATTAAACCTTAAATAATGATGAGAAAGATAATAATCGTTTTGTTTATATTTCTAACTGCTCTTTTCTCCATTACTTGGGGACAAGAAATAAATGATACTAAAGGACCTATTCAAGGGGGATTTCAGAATTACACTGATCCTCATTTACTTATTGTAGAAAACGACAAAGTAACGGGGGTATTTAAAAGAAGTTACTTGATGAAGGTACAGAGTCATAGCCTTGCGGTAATTGAAGTTTATTCATTTACGGGTAAGTGGATTTGTAAATATATAGTTGATCAGAAAAATGTTCTTCTTACATTTACATTTCCATTTCCTCGTGGAATTTATTTTATTAAAGTGGGAGAAAAAATTAGAGAGGTTTTTCTGTCGGAAGATAATCTTGTATTTATGCTGTCGTAAGCTATTTATAAAATAATGAATATTTATTGGATATAAGGGAATATAGTGAAATTCATCAAAAAGAACAAAATTTATGATATAACGGATAATTTCCAATTTTAAAATAAACTAAAAACGGAAGAAATTAAAATGAAAACCAAAACTATATTATTAAAATTTTTATTCATTGTTTTTTTTATTTGCAATTTTACCGGTTCATTATATTGTCAGGATGATTCAAAAAAAGATTTTGATGCTATTGGTTTTGAGTTAGAACAAAAAGAATTATTGTTCGTATTAAATAGTGCTTCACGGGATTCAGGAGTTATACAACAATTCGGGGAGCCGGAAGAAAAATCGAAATGGATATACTGGGGGGCAGACGATTCCGAACATCAGTCTTGGTACTACAGGTCTCAAGGACTTGAAATAGATTTTGTTAAAGATGATAGCAAAACACAATTTGTTAGTTCGGTTAATATTAGCATTCCCTCAAATCTAAAGACAAGTAAGGGAATAGGAATCGGAAGTACACAAGACGAAGTATTAAATGCATATAGAAACGATATAAACAAAGAAGAGAGCAAAATTGATGAGGGTATGATAGTGGCTGGATCGGTCTATGGAGGACTTATATTTGAAATCAAAAACAGTAAGGTAAGTTCTATTTTTATCGGTGCTTCTGCCGAATGATGTTTTTAAAATGAGTAGATTATGAAAAAAAAGTTTTTGATAGTACCTATATGGATAGTTTCAGAAAGAACAATAAAATTACGAATTTTTAAAAAAAATCAAAATATTATGAATTACAATTGTAGAAAAAAAAGCCAATCGTTAAAATTGATTTTTACGATATTGTTATTAATCATTTCTTCTCTTGCATATTCGCAAAATTTAGATAGTGGTTTAGTTGCTTATTTTCCTTTCGACGGAAATGCAAACGATATTAGTGGATTAAACAATAATGGAACCGAATATATGGGCGGTATAACGTTTCAAGAAGGATTAAAAGGCAAATGCGCAAAGTTTGGTGGTATAAATAATCCTGGACATATTAAAGTAGCGAATAGTACTTCTCTTAACGTAAAATCTACAATATCGATTTCACTTTGGTTTAGAGTTGATAATCCTGATGGTACAGATGGATATGGAAATTATATATCGACGAATGGCGGTCAATGTCTTTTTGCGAAAAGTCATGATGCACATGGTTATTTTGCGAAAATAGGCTGTGATGGTAAGAACAAATTAAATATCGGTTTTGCTAATGCTGTCAGTTGGCTTAATAATGACATTGAATTAAATAATACAATAGAAGACTATAAAATAAGGACATGGAAACATATTGTATTCGTTATAACAAAAACAAAAGCAAAATGTTATATTGATGGAAAACTGAATACTCTTAAAAGTTTAGATAATTATTCGTTTGAATCAGCCAATTCTCAGGATTTATATTTTGGAAAATATTCTGATAAATGGTATCCTTTTAATGGCGCTCTAGACGAGGTAAGGATTTATAGCAGAGCATTGATTGATACAGAAATACAGATGTTATACCAATTACCCACTATCTCTACAACGTTAATATCACCAGCAAATACCATTATAAAGGATGCACAAAAAGCGTACAGTGATGGTAACTATTTACTGGTTCTTGAATTATTAAAAGATTTTCAATTTGATGACCCTTTATATTCTGAAGCAGTAATGTTAATGAATCAAGCAATTGCTTTAATACCAAAAAACATCAATCAAAACTTTGTAACGGTTTCCGGTAGTATTAATTGCGGTTGCAGTAAAGCAATTAGTGGATATGTTGTCTTCGAAGATATGAATACAAGACTAAGTGTCGGTAAATGCAGAATTACTTCGGATGGATACTATTGCATAGTCCTCCCCTCAGGTAAAATTTATAGTTATTATATAGACTCAAAAGATTTCTATCCTGTATCGCGGGTAATTGATTTTACCACAACAAATCGATCACCAAACTATAAGGACAATATCAATATTGTAACTTACGAAGATATGAAAGAAAAGCAAACCTCTGTTCGTATAAATAATATATTCTTCGATTTCAATGAATCGAAATTAAAATCAGAATCCTATCTCGAATTAGATAGATTGTACAAATTTTTAATTGAGAATTCAGATATATCCGTAGAGATTTCAGGACACACTGATAATGTCGGCTCTGATGAATACAATATTACTCTTTCAAATGCGAGGGCAAATGCCGTAAAAGATTATCTAGTATCTAAGGGAATTAATGCAAATAGAATAACATCAAAGGGTTACGGTAAATCAAAACCAGTTGCCACTAATGATACCGACGAAGGAAGACAATTAAACAGAAGAGTTGAATTTAAAATTATAAAATAAATGAAAAAAACTAATAAAGTATTAATTGCAATCTTAATGATTGCAATGATTTTTCCTTTTGCTTGTAAAGAAACAAACAAATCTGATTCATCAGATAAAATGTCTAAAAAAGATTCGATTATTAACGTAACATATAAAAACAATGAAAAGGATGAAAATCTAAACAAGTCATTAGATAAATCTGTTAATGATACCAATTCCGGTTTGTACAGAGGAATTTATTTTTTCGAAGATGATGGAGCTTATGAAAAGATGGATATTGACCCGATTATATTGGTTAATGACACTTGTTCTTATTTGTTATTCTGTGGTGTTTTAGTAAAAGACTTTTCTATTAAGAATGATTTGATTTCTTTCGGTAATGCAGAATATCCAGATTTAATATATATCGGAGAAGGAACAATTGAAGATGATGGTGAATACGGCGAAATAATTATAAAACCCGGACATACTGCTAACGGAATGGTAAAGAAAGTGTCCGGTATCACTAATGTAGAAATGGATAAATTAAATAATGCTATAAAACAAGAACAAGAATTTATGAGCTTCTGGAAAATATTTATCGAAGCCATAAATACTGATAATGTAGAACTGATAACAGAGTATGTTAACTTTCCTTTTGAAGATAGATACGGCAGGGTTAGTCCGAATAAAACTTTTCCACGTACATATGACGCTAAAAATAAAAACGAATTCATAAAAAATTATTCTTATATGTTCAGAAATGATGTTAAAAATTTCTTAAAAGCAGAATTCCCCCAAAAGCTGTACAATGAAGAAGTGTATAGTCTGGATGTAACAGATTTCCGAATATTAAATTTTGAGAAAATAAATGAGAAATGGAAATTTACACATTTTGGATATTTGCCATAATATTTTTATAATAATTATTCCCAAAATAGACGCTTTAGTCAGTATTTACTGGTCGGGAAGTAGAATTGCAATAAAAGAATTAGCACGAAAGAGCAACAAAGAAAGAATATAATAGATAATAGTTTGCTTCAACGATCGAAACCGAAGAAGGCAGACAGCTAAACAGGAGAGTTGAATTTAAAATTCTTAAATAAATATATGGAGTATATTTTTATAAACTAATGACGAACGGTTTTTCGAAAACAAAAAAAATGAGTTTAATAAAATAAAAAATTAATTCTCTCCACCGTTAAAATTGCAGGGGAGGAAATTTTAAAAACAACAATATGAAAAAATTTATTTACACATTAATCTTTTTGGGATTTGTTAGTCTTACCAATGCCCAGTGGGAGCCCGATGTTCGGCTGACAAATAACGATTCTGGTTCTTATACATCTGGCAATAGTGCATGGAGCGTTGCATCAAGCGGTTCAGTTGTCCATATTGTCTGGTCAGACAAACGTGATGGGAACCATGAGATATACCACAAACGCTCGACAGATGCAGGTGTAAACTGGGAAGCAGATACTCGGCTGACGAATGACACTTCTACTTCAAAGTCACCTTCTGTCGCAGTATCCGGCTCAGTTGTGCATGTTGCATGGCAAGACACTCGTGCCGGTAATATTCAGATATATTACAAACGCTCAACAGACGCTGGCGTAAGCTGGGGAGCAGATACACGCCTTACGAATAACACTTCTTATTCAGTGGGTCCTTCTGTTGCGGTATTAGGCTCTGCTATACATGTTGTATGGACTGACTATCGTGACGGTAACTATGAAATCTACTACAAACGCTCAACAAATGCAGGCGTAAACTGGGAAGCAGATACACGGCTGACGAATAACACTGGTGATTCATTCTCTTCATCTGTCGCTGTATCCGGCTCGCAGGTTCATGTTGTTTGGTGGGACCAGCGTAACAACAACGATGGGATATACTACAAACGCTCAATAGACGGAGGCGTAACCTGGGGTGCAGATATTCTGCTGACGAATAACACTGCTACTTCATACTATCCTTCCGTTGCAGTATCAGGCTCAGTTGTGCACGTTGTATGGGGTGACTATCGTGACGGGAACAATCAGATATACCACAAACGCTCAACAGACGCTGGCGTAAACTGGGGAACAGACGTGCGTATGACGAATAACACTTCTTATTCATACGTTCCTTCTGTCGCAGTATCAGGCTCGGTTGTGCATGTTGTATGGGAAGACTATCGTGCTGAGATATACTACAAACGCTCAACAGACGGAGGTGTAAACTGGGGAACAGACGTGCGTATGACGAATAACACTTCTCATTCATGGAGTCCTTCTGTCGCAGTATCCGGCTCGGTTGTGCATGTTGTATGGGAAGACTCTCGAGACGAAAACTTTGAGATATACTACAAACGCGACCCAACGGGTAATCCTACAGGAATAAATAATATCAGCACTGATATTTATTTAGACAAATTTGAGAATGCGCAGAAGGCATATAATGAAGGTAATTACTTATTAGTTATAGACCTGCTTAAGGATTTTCCAATAGACAATGCTAAATATAATGATGTAATTTTATTAATGAAGAATGCAATTGCTAAAATACCAAATAATACTAACCAATATTTTGTAACGGTATCAGGAAGTATAAATTGCGGCTGCAGTAAAGCAATTAGCGGATATGTTGTATTCGAGGATATGAATACAAGAGTAAATGTCGGTAGATGCCGTATAACTTCTGACGGCTATTATTGTATTGTCCTGCCTTCAGGAAAAATTTATAGTTATTATATAGACTCAAAAGATTTTTATCCGGTATCAAGAGTAATTGATTTTACTACAACAAATCAATCGCCAAATTATAGAGATAATATAAACATTGTAACTTATGAAGATATGAAAGAGAAGCAGACGTCAGTCAGAATAAACAATATTTTCTTCGATTTCAATGAATCGAAATTAAAATCAGAATCATATCTTGAATTAGATAGAATGTATAAATACTTAAATGACAATCAAGAGATAAATGTTGAAATTTCCGGCCATACTGATAATATCGGTACTGATGATTATAATTTAAACCTTTCTAACGAAAGAGCAAGTTCTGTTGTGGCTTATATAGTATCAAAAGGAATCTCTCAAAGCAGGATTACAGCTAAAGGATACGGAAAAACAAACCCGGTTGCAACTAACGATACAGATGAAGGAAGACAATTAAACAGAAGAGTTGAATTTAAAATTATAAAAAAATAATAAATGTTTTGTAATTAATACTTTAGAAGAAATTTTAATAAAAGAATAAAATCATTAATATTTTTTAAAACTTAAATATTATTTATGAAAAAATTTATATTATTATTTTGTTTTTCTTTATCTGCATTCGGAATGTCAGCATTTGCGCAAAAGACATACATTCCTTCTGAACAAAGGTTCTTTGACGTGCAAATTCGGTATGTAGAAATAGATATTGCAGAAGATGCAATGGGTTTGTATTCTTTCGTGAATCCTGCTGAAAACGACGTTGGTGAATACAACGGAGACGGGTATATTGACAATATTTATTTTGATATGGATGATGACGGGGATATTTCTATATACAGCGAATTTCTGATGGGTGAAGAAGAGGTTCCTACAAATACATCCTTTGTAGATATAAATCTTGAAAAGTCCGGGTTTACCTGCAAAACCGAAGAGGTTTTATCATTTTTATATGATTCAAAGAGTATGTATTCGGGAAAATTTGCAGAAATAATCTATACTTCTAAAGGAAAACAAAAGAAAACCAACGGTTTTATCTTTTCAAAGCCAACTAATAATGATCAATATTTTTATGAAAAGATGATAAAATAAATTTATACCAGGGAAATGATTTGATAATAATATATTATCAAATCTCCCTAAACCAATTTAATTAAAAATAACTGGAATTATAAAAATAAAAACTATGAAACCTTTACTTGTTTTTTTACTTTTCTCTCTTTCAAGTATCTCATTCGCTCAGTCTGAATATCAGTACTACGAAAACCTCCGGCTCGAGCGCCAAAAGAATAACATCAAATCCATCTCACATTTTGAAGGTGACAATAATAATCCTTATGAAATAGAATATTTCTCAGTCGATGGTAATCCTTCAAAATTTGAATCTTACACATCAGAATATAAACTATATATTCTTGTAGAAATAACTAACATCAGTAAAAATGGATTAGTTTCATATACTCAAACCAATAATTTGAGTAGCTCTTCTCCTTTACAATTTTCAAGTGAAAATATTAAAATCTCCGAACTTTACGATATTGGATTTGGTGACAACACTATCACAGATGTCAAATATATTTTCGATTCCAAATATTTTCTAATTGAAAAAAAATATTTCGCTGAAGATTTCGATTTAAACATACCTCTTACAAACGAAAAGTATTTTTATAATAATGAGGGTAAACTAAATATGTCAAAATTATTCGACTCGGATAATTCCCTGACATCAACGGCATATTATTTCTATAATTCTCAGGGTCTCGCTGAAAAAATCACACATAAAGATTCTAACTCTTACACCATTATCAAATACGAATTTTATTAAAAATTAACCAATAAACCCATGAATCTTTCAACATTTTTCAATTTATTAGTTGTTTTAATATTGTTCATTCAAGTGAATAATACAAATGCCCAGCAATTAGAAAATTTAGGAAAAAACATTAATTCTGAATTACATGAAATAGCGCCTGTGATTTCCCCTGATGGAAATACATTATATTTTACAAAAAAGCGGGGAAATGATGATGAAGCATGGTACTCAACGATTGATATTAATGGAAAATGGTTGTCATCAAAGAAAATGAACAAACTTCCCGGAAAATCCGATGTGAATGCCGTAATGTCAATTACTCCGGATGGGAATAAGATCTTATTAACTGGGTACAACGAAGAAAAAAATACACGATTGTATTTTTCTTTTAAATCACTAAATGGGTGGAGCAGGCCTGAGATGTTAAACATTATTAATTTTGAAAAATTAATCGAGAACACTATGTTTTTTAATGTATATTTATCAAACAGTGGCAAAGTTTTAATAATGAGTTTTTCTAAAAGCAAAGATTCTTATCTTCATTCATTATATATTAGTTTCTTAAATAATAACGGATCGTGGAGTGAGCCCAAGGTATTACCATCTCCAATAAATGTAAATGAGGGTAAGTATGGTAATTGGATTCCTTTTATTGCTTCGGATGATGTTACACTTTATTTCTCGAGTGACAGAAATGGTGGATATGGAGATTGCGATATATATCTCTCGAGAAGATTAGATGATTCATGGTTACAATGGTCTCAACCTGAAAATTTAGGGAAAAGCATAAATTCCAATGGTTGGGATGCTTATTATTCTGTTTCAGCTAAAGGCGATTATGCATACCTTGTCTCAAATTCAAGTGGTTATGGAGGATTAGATATCTTCAGAATAAAACTTCCGGAAAATGTAAAACCCAACCCAGTAGTTCTTATTTCAGGAAAAGTGCTGAACCCAATTAATAGCCAACCGTTGGATGCTGCAATAACATATTACACATTACCGGAGGGAGTTGAAGCAGGAATTGCAAGGACTAATCCTTCTGACGGTTCTTATAAAATTGTTTTGCCTTATGGAAAGCAATATTCATTCATTGCTACTGTTGATGGTTATTATTCAATTTCCAATTATCTTGACTTAACGACTGTAAGCGAATATAAGGAAATGGATATTACTGTTGATATGAAGCCGATCGAAATTGGAGAAGTAGTCAGATTGAATAATATATTTTTTGATTTCAATAAGTCAACGCTCAGGCCGGAATCATATCAGGAATTAGACAGAGTTGTTAAATTGCTGAAAGAAAACCTGAAAATTGAAATTGAAATTTCCGGGCATACGGATAATGTCGGTACCGATGATTATAATTTAAACCTTTCAAATGAAAGAGCTAGTTCTGTTGTGGCTTATATAGTTTCGAAAGGAATCTCACAAAACAGAATTACAGCTAAAGGATACGGAAAAACAAACCCGGTTGCTACAAATGATACTGAAGAAGGCAGACAACTGAACAGAAGAGTCGAATTTAAAATAATTAAGAAATAAAGATTTTAAATAAATATTTTATAAATATTAAAATATAATCAACATGAAATATTACATTCTGCTTATCTTGTTTTTATTTGTTTCAACCTTTGCACTCAGCCAGACAGACAGCATCAACTGGGAAGGTGAATATAATTACGTTCAAAAATCTGACAATCCGAATCACGAATGGCATTATGAATTAAAAGTTACAAAAACAGATTCCGTATATTCTGCAAACTTTACCGTCTGGGGGCATCAAACTTTCTGGCCATTGAACTGCAGCGTTACGGCAGAGGGAAATAAGGCAATGTTTTACTTCGTAGATTATTCAGAACCTCCCGGAGTAAATTTTGTAGAGAAAGGAAACCTTGTTCTGACGCTTGAATATGATAATAATTCTCTTATTACAACATGGGAGAGAAATGTACAACATTGGGAAAATTTTCCCGCAAGTGGACCCAACAAAATGCAAAAAATAAAATAAACTTATTAAAATATGAAAAAATTAATCCTTTCCTTTATTATTATCCTGGTATTTACAATTAACATATATTCACAAACAGAAGATCAAACTACTATAAAAGGATTATGGACTTTATTCAAGGGTGCAGTAGTAAAAGAAGATTTTGAAGCAATAAAAGGTCTTTGCCGATTACCGCTTATGAACTACTATTTTTCAGAAGGTTTGGAAGAAACAAATGATCTCCAAAAATATTTTGGTTATTTTCCGGGTGAATTTGAAAATTTTGAAAATATTAAATCGCAGATAAAAAATATTTACTTGCCAGAGGAATATAAGTTTTATGATAAAAATTCTGCGAATCGATTTTACAATAATTTTAATGTAACCAGCGGAACTGAAGTTTACTATGTCACAATAGAGGGCTGGCATTTTTCTGCAGCAGATTTATATATTATTAAAATTGAGGGTATGTACTATATAATTGGAGATGATTCTTGGGAATATGAGGGATAATTTAAGGTATAAGTATTATTTACAATTTTCAAATAAACTAAAAACAGAAGAAATAAAAATGAAAACCAATACTATGTTATTAAAATTATTATTTATTGTTTTTTTTATTTGCAATTTTACCGGTTCAACATATTGTCAGGATGATTCCAAAAAAAATACTGAAATCTCTGATATTTCATTAGAACAAAGAGAGTTATTGTTCGTTTTAAATGGTACATCTAAAGACTTTGAAGTAATAAAACTGTTAGGTGAACCTGATGAAAAGTCTGAATCAGTTTTGTGGGGAGCAGATGGTTTAGAACATCAGACCTGGTACTACAGGTTGCAAGGACTCGAAATTGATTTTGTTAAAGAAGATAGCAAAACACAATTTGTTAGTTCGGTTAATATTAGCAGTCTCTCAAATTTAAAGACAAGTAAGAAAATAGGAATCGGAAGTACAAAAGATGAGGTTCTAATTGCATACAAAGACGAATTAAATCAAGAAAAAAGCAAAATTGATGAGGGTTTGATTGTCGCGGGATCTGTATATGGAGGGATTATATTTGAAATTAAAAACGGACGGGTAAATTCGATTTTCATAGGTGCCTCTGCTGAATGATTTTTTGTGGTTTTAACACTTACTATAAATTGTCTAAAAAGAATTAAATAAAGTAAGATATAATAGTACGATATAAATAAATATAAATAATTATTATATGAAAAATATATTTCTAATTTTAACACTTCT
>DATCHW010000297.1:0-2460 GCA_036508135.1 Ignavibacteria bacterium | reverse complement strand
TCGCTAAAATGAACAACCGTGAGAACGGGAGGATTTAAACTAGCGGAGTATTAACTGAAGAGCCGTATGATGCGAGAGTATCACGTACGGTTCCGTGAGAGGCTGGAGGGGAAGTTCCTCCGGCCTACTCGACTGCCTTCGTCAGCCCGGACAACTTGATAATCAGCCCTTAAAGTCTATGCTAGTAACTTCAATTCACTTAGTAAATTTTGTGTGCCGTGACTAATCCTGCTGCCGTGACAATGTCAATAGGGCTGCCGGCCGATGCGTTGGTGCCTTGTTTTTTGCTCGCTATTTAGACTGTTTCATCGTGACCCGACAACTCTCGTCCATTTATCGGGACTTGGTACCGTTTAGACAAATTATAGTGGCACTAAACTTTAGTCCATCTGCCGGGACTGACAAAAAACGCGGCACCGCGACGCGGACGGCACCTAATTAAACCGCCGGGCCCTTAGGTTTAAGGGATGTTGCGACAAACTGGGACATCCAATGCACTAAGCAAGAGTTTGGTTGACGACCAACACATGCTTTTTATCTCTGAGAAGTACGTAAGAATAATAATCCTTGAATTCTAAAACAAACTCCTAAATCAGAGTACTCTGAAATATTTTGAGTTATATAAATTAATCTATTCCCAATCAAATATTTATATGCTCAATTCAAGAAAACTTGAAAATATTTTAAAAAATAAATTAGCTGCACGTAAGATATTTGCTCATTTTATTTGCAAAATACAAAAACTATTCTTATCTTTGTAAGGAAATATTTTGATAATTATGATGTTTACTGATGAAATAAAAAGAGTTTACAGAAATCAGGCCCTAACCTTAAGAGAGGATAGTATTGATAATCTTGACTTTTATATTCACGCAGAAAAGATCGAATTAAAGGATATATTCAATCAAGTATTTTCTCAAAAAATTAATTACCAGTCACTTACACTAAGTTCTTCTGATTCATTTTACAAATCTGCAGTAGAAGGCGAGTTATTAGCCCGGGTGAAACAAATTTTTAAAACAATTGGGAACCTTGAATATCAAGATATAATCCTAAAAGACATATCACGTTTATTTAGTAAGGAGAAGTCGAACTATATTGATATTGATGAGTTTATTGATAAGCTTTATGAACGTATAATATACGGAAAGAAATACCAGAGGAAGGAATATTATAAGTATTATAGAATAATTGTTAAAAAGCTAATTTCATGGAAGCAGGAAATCAGAAAGATATTATATCTTAAAGTTGCTTATAAAATATTAATCAGCTTCTTATCAAATAAAATCAGAGTTTTAACAAATCAAATAATTCAAATTCCACTAAAGTTTGACCTTCAAGAATATCTTGATTTAGTCTTAACCTTTAAAGATGCATGTTTTGTTGATTATTGTCGAACAAAGCATGCATTAATTAATATTAAAGGATTTTACAAAAATGAAAACAGACTATATCAAGTTATTATGCCTATTAAATGAATTTAAAGGTAATGGAGTAATTCCAGAAAAATATTTAAGAGAATTAAATCAACACATTGACTTTCTGACCAATGAAATCGCAAATTGCGACGGAATAGATAAAAACAAAACAGTTTTCGGAATAAGCAAGTTATTTTTATTCTTATATAATTTATTTAAAGCTACTTAGAATGGATATTGGACCGACAATATTAAGAGTTCGAAAAGAAAAAGGAATCAAACAGAAAGATCTTGCAAGAGGTGCAGGTATTTCTCCAACCTATTTATCGCAGATAGAAAAAGGACAGAGGATCCCAAGAATAGATATTCTTGAAAAAATAAGTGCAGAAATCAATGTCCCATTATCTATTTTGTCTTTTCTTTCACTTGATATTGATTCAATTCCTGAGGATAAAAAATATGCTTATAATCAAGTAAAACCTCTCTTAGACGGATTAGTTGAGAAAATCTTTTTTGATTGATTGCGAAAGAAGTAAGTACTATCTGATCGATTTACGAAATATGGCATGCAATTGGAGAATGGTTTGAATAGGTCTTTATTTTTTTCAATTTAAACTTTAGGCAACTTCCAGGCACATTTGCAACGCCCTCAGTGTCTGCACAATGACTTGGGCTGCAAAAGAGCCTGACAGTTCGCCCTCTAAATGAAGAGACCAATCTATAACAAAATATTCTGGCACTATGACAGTTTTAAAATGCCCCTAAACCACGGATGGTAGGCTTAATGTGTGCCTTGAATGAGACCGACCAAATATCGGGATCAATGCTGTAATTATGATGGGGGAAGGTCCCCCGCAGGTATTGTACAGGCGAGACCAGCAAACCACCCTACGGTGCTTTCCGGGTGACTGGGCGGTATTGAACGGAATAGGGAAAAAGTCCTGTTAGAAGGATTAGGTAAGAATAGAAAAGATGAACGAAAGTGAACCTTCGATGAGGTGTCGTGAAACCATACTTTCAGTCAAAACCACCGGTTCATTAA
>DATCHW010000296.1:0-1347 GCA_036508135.1 Ignavibacteria bacterium | reverse complement strand
AGCTTTATGCCCAGATAGGGCAATTAAAAGTGGAGAATGACTTTTTAAAAAAAAGTGCCAGGAGACTGGGGATATCAAGCAGCGAATGGAAATGATTAAACCAAGTAATAAAATGCTATCGGTGCGGAAACAATGCGATATCCTCCTTGTTCCTCGAAGTTCTCTGTATTACCAGCCGATTCCTGAGAAACCGGAGAATGTAAAGATGATGCATATAATGGACCGGCATCTTCTTACTCACCCGACTGAGGGAGTTGTCTCGATGGTAGATATGTTAAGAGATATGGGTCATCCGATTGGTCCTAAACGAATCAGGCGTTTGTTCAAGCTAATGGGATATCAAACCCTTTATCGTCGAAAGAACCTTACCAAAATGGGGTTAAAAGAGTTTATAAAGCCCTATTTACTGCGCGGATTAAAGGTCACCCATGCCAACCAGGTTTGGTGCACAGATATTACATATATTCCAATGGCCAAAGGCTTTATGTATATGACAGCCATTATTGACGTTTACAGCCGCAAAATAGTGGGATGGGGAATAAGCAACAGTATGAGTAAACAATGGTGTTTAACTGTTCTAAATGATGCGATAGACAGGTATGGCAAGCCGGAAATTATAAACTCAGATCAGGGATCTCAATATACAAGCTTTGCATGGACAAATTATCTGGAAAAAGAGAATATAAAAATATCCATGGATGGCAAAGGCCGTGCTACTGATAATATATGGATAGAGCGCTTTTGGAAAAGCATCAAGTATAATTATATTTACCTTAATCCTTGTGATAATGGTTTGGAACTCTTTGAAGGAGTTCAAAACTATATTGAATATTACAATCAGAAAAAACATCAAACTATTAAAAAAGCTCCCAACGAATCGTATCATGAATCAATTACTAAAAAAGCAGCTTAAATCAGAAAATGTTTAACTTAACAAACAATACCTTTGGTACAGGAAATAGGGAGTATTATAATAATACTAGTTTCGTTAAAAAAAGAATCCCTCCCCCGCGGGGCTCTTTTGATTTTAAAAAACATAATCTGTTTAAGCTTTAAAGTCAAATAATTATTCTTATTCTTTAATGAATTTAAGAAAATAATATGAATTATCTTTTCTAAATCTAATAAGATAGATCCCAGATGAAAATAAGTTAAGATCTATAACACTTTTATTTAAAAGTATTGAATTGTAAATTATTTTACCACTAGAATTAACTATCTCAAAATCAAATTGACCTAAAGATTCATTATTTTCTATAATTAAATGGTCCTTTGCAGGATTTGGATATATCGATATTCCTTTAAAGACATTAATATTTCCAATTCCTGTTGTAAAGCTTATAATAT
>DATCHW010000295.1:0-3594 GCA_036508135.1 Ignavibacteria bacterium | reverse complement strand
ATAAATCGTAAAACTTAACAGTCCTTGGAACGAACTTTTTAAATAATCCCATCCGGATTTATTCTTGAATTATTAAATGCTGACTTAATTACAAACATATATCAATTCGAAAAACTAATCAATTCAAATTATTAACAAATTATTTGATAATTAGATTTTGTGATGAGATTATATATAAATTTGCCCGGAAAGGCTTCTTTGTTCATCATTGTGGAGAAAATCTTCGTTCAGAAATTCAGAAATTCTTGCGGTATCTTTATTGTTAACTGAAGTTACGTAAAATGCCTAAAATAGCCTGTTAACGAATCAAAATTAATGCTCTATCCTTTTCCATTCTGTAAAATCATAGCGTTCAATGAAATGTGTAAATTTAAGAAAAATAATTCTGATTCCTAATCCCCCGAAACTGTGTGAAAACACAAAATATCTTTAAAGTAATTTGGGCTAAAGCCCTAATACGGGGTGGTTTAGCTATCCCCGTCGTAAACGACGGGGTAATTTTCTTATTTTCACATAGTCTCCCCCCTTTGACAAAGGGGGGTTGGGGAGTTCATCTAAAATTATTTGAATTTACACACGATTCTGAACGCCATTCTGTAAAATGTTAATTCATTATTCTCTTAAAACTCTCATTTAAAGTTATTACTTTATTAATAGTTTGTTTTTAATACATTCTTAACAGGAACTTAATAATTATTGTCTATTTTTATATAAAATTAACTAATTATTAATGAAAGAAAAAATTCTTGTAGTTGATGACGAGAAAGATATACTCGAATTGATTGAATTTAATCTTTCAAATAACGGGTATAAAGTTAATACTACTGCAAGTGGCGAAGAGGCTCTTGAACTTATTAAGAAAAACGAATTTGATCTTGTCATTCTTGACATAATGCTGCCCGGAATCGATGGATTGGATATTTGTAAAATAATCAAAGCCGATAAACATATTTCTCATATTCCTGTGATTATGTTAACTGCGAAGGCTGAAGAAATTGACAGGGTTACAGGATTTGAAATAGGTGCTGACCACTATGTTACAAAGCCTTTCAGTCCAAGGGAATTATTGGCAATTGTTAAGTCGGTGCTTCGAAGAAAGACACGGAATGACGAGCATCCGGTACAGATACTGGAATTTGATGATTTGAAAATTCATCTGGGCAAATACGAAGTGACTGTTAAAGGTAAACCGGTAAAATTAACTAATATCGAATTCAAAATTCTTGCCGCACTTGCAAAAAGACCGGGGTGGGTAATGACACGTTACCAGATTGTGGATGCTGCAAGAGGTGAAGGCGGGTTTGTAACAGATAGGACAGTGGATGTTCATATTGCATCTTTGAGAAAAAAACTTGGTGAAGAAAATAATTTAATAGAAACAGTCCGCGGTGTCGGTTATAAATTCAGGGAGAGTTAAAGATTGGCAGAAAAAATTTTTTTATGGAAGTTATATTATCCTTACCTGATTCTAATTCTGATATCGTTATTAATATTCGGAATTTATTCCTCTAAAGTTTATGAAGATTTTTATATTTCTAAAACCGAAGAGTCTCTTAAATACAGGGCTGTTCTTATTAATGAAGAATTAACGGTTTTGAATTTCGACTCTATAACCTCGAAACACATTCTTGAAAAGTACGATAAACTAACAGATACAAGAATTACGATTATAGATATATCAGGAAAAGTTATTGCAGATTCAAGAGAAAATCCGTCTCAGATGGAATCTCACGCTGACAGACCTGAATTTATCGAAGCACTAAAAGGGAATATTGGATTTGCTTCACGTTACAGCCATACTTTGCAGACCAACCTTATGTATGTTGCAGTACCATTCTATTATAATAATCAATTGAAAGCAGTTTTGAGAACTGCAGTTGTCATTGAAAAAGTTAACATGCCTTTTTCAGGACTATATCCAACAATAATTTACGGTGGAATAGCTGTTCTGATAATAATAGCAATTTTCGGATTTGTAATATCAAGAATGAAATCCAAGCCGATTCTTGAAATGCAAAATGCAGCGGAGAGATTTGCAAGAGGTAATTTCTCTGAAATGATTTATCCGCCTAAAAATCCCGAACTTCGCATCCTGGCAGGTTCTTTGAACGATATGGCTAAACAGCTTGATGAAAAAATAAATATTATCGGTGAACAGAAAAAATTACAATTAGCCGTTCTCGAAAGTATGAAAGAAGGTGTTCTTGCAGTAGATTACGACGAGAAAATACTATTGATGAATAAAACAGCAGGAATCATTTTGACGATAGATGAAACTAATAGCATTGGAAGAACTCTACAGGAAACAATAAGGATACCCAATATTCAAAAATTTGTCAAAGCTCTGATGCAAAGCGGAGGAATCGAAGAGACTGAATTTGAAATAAAACGCGAAACGGATAAGACACTTCAACTAAAAGGTGCATATTTGACCGATAATGAAAATAAAAATATTGGTGTTGTTATATTAATTAATGATATAACCGGGCTAAGATATCTTGATACACTAAAACGTGAATTTGTTGCTAATGTCTCGCATGAATTAAAAACCCCAATCACAGCTATTAAAGGTTTTGTCGAGACGCTTCGCGATGGTGCAATTAACCAGCCCCAGAATGCGAAGAGATTTCTTGATATAGTATATAAACACTCGGAACGTTTGAATGCTATCGTTGAAGATTTATTAAGTCTGTCAAGACTTGAGGAAAAATCATTTGAAATTGAATTTGAATCAATAAAAATAAGATCTTTATTAAAAACTGCAGTCGATAATTACGAGTTCAAATCAAAAGAAAAATTAATAGAAATTGATTTAGATTGCGAAGAAAATCTTTCTGCAAAAATTAATAATCAGTTAATAGTTCAGGCAGTTGAAAATCTTATCGATAATGCCATCAAATATAGTGATATTAAAACCCATATTATGATAAGTGCCTTCAAAGATGAAAATAAATTAATAATAAAGGTTCAGGATGAAGGTTGTGGTATACCTGAAGAAAATTTTCCGAGATTATTCGAAAGATTTTATCGTATCGATAAATCACGAAGCAGGGATGAGGGCGGAACAGGACTTGGTTTGTCAATTGTTAAACATATCGCACAGGTTCATAAAGGTTCTGTTGAGGTTGAATCTGAACCCGGAAAGGGTAGCACTTTCACGATAATATTACCTGTCAGTTAATTCCATTTATTATAATAGTCTTAAGTATTATTTATTCCTTAAATATTCTTATTCTGTAATCAAAATTCTTTTTTTGTTTCATATAAATTTCCGATAAAAAGCATTCCGATAAAGAACATACGGAACAGGTCGGGATTTCCCCGACAAGTCGGGGCAGGCTGATAAAATGACTTTTGTCATTTTATCATTATCATTTTTTTTGTTGCAATCATTACACCGTCGGCGGTTAATTGGTAGAAGTATATACCACTTGTCATATTACTTGCATCGAAATTACACTCATAGTTACCGGGAGTTTGTTTTCTATTTACAAGTATTGATATTTCTCTACCTTGAATGTCAAATACTTTAATCTGTACATCTGATGTTTTTAATATTTGATATTTAATTTTTGATATTGAATTGAAGGGGTT
>DATCHW010000294.1:0-1893 GCA_036508135.1 Ignavibacteria bacterium | reverse complement strand
ATGAGTTTCTCCTAACCCAAGCATAATACCAGTTTTTGCAACGATATTTTGTGATGCAATATATGATAAAACTGATAAACTTTTTTCGTACTTTGCTTTTGAACGAATTGACGGAGTCAGTCTTCGAACAGTTTCCAAATTATGTGAAATAATATTTGGATTTTCTGCAATAAGCAAATCCAATAATCCAGTTTTTCCATCAAAATCAGGAATTAGGACTTCTAAGGTAGTAGTTGGATTTAATCTTTTAATAGCCCGGATTGTTTCAGCCCAATGTTTTGCTCCGCCATCCTGCAGGTCATCACGGTCTACTGAAGTTAGTACAACATGACGTAATTTCATTAAATTAACCGATTCAGCAACCTGAATAGGTTCAATCGAATCGGGTGGGAGTGGACGTCCGGTATGTGTGTTACAAAACCGGCATGAACGGGTACAAATATCTCCCAAAATCATGAAAGTTGCTGTCCCTTTATTCCAACATTCGCTCATATTCGGACACTTACCGCTTGAACAAATAGTATGAAGATTGTGTTTTTTTACAATCTGATTCACTTTTACAAATTGTTCATTGCTTTGCAATTTTGTTTTGAGCCAATCTGGTTTTCGAAGATACATCAAACATTTTTTAGAATTGATTTTGCTGAACAAAGGTACTAAAAGAATTTAATCAGTCAGCTAATCTGTAAAAATTAATGGGATGATAAAAAGGTTATTTCATATTTCTTTTAAATCATTACTCCCTTCAAAGCAGAAATAAATCTTTATCTTTGTACTCATTTTGCTCAGATAGGAATAGATTCATAAATGGACATTTTTAATAAACATAAATCTCAAATAATAGCTGCTTCGATTACTCTGTTGATAAATGGATTATTTATTTTGATGCTGTCTATAGAGCCTAGTGAAAATTTTCTTTCGTTTAATTCAAAGCTCGATTCAGATAAGGATTTAGCCATTCAATTTCAACTATTGGAGGAGATTCCACTACCACCAACTGAAATCGAAAAAAATCAAAGCGAAAATATAAAAGAAAATCAGCCTAAAGAAACTATAAAGAATTTAGAAAATTTGGAAGAATCTTCTAAAAATGCCGAAGAAACTATTCAACCTGCAAATAAAGACTCTGAACTTTTAGCAGAAATAAAAAAAACGATTCAAGATATTAAGAATACCTTGCCGGATGATAGTTTGCCGAAACAAGAGATTAAGCCAGAAAATATAAAAGTAACACAACAAAACGTTATTAATAATAACCGCAATTATTATGAAGAAAGAAAGTTTTATTATGATAATTATAGGGTAATAAGAAATTTGAAATTATTATATCCTTATGTATTGAGAACCAGGGAAATAGTTCAAAGACTTGATATACAATTAACAAATATGACTGACAAACAGGAAAGAAGGCGATTAATAAAGAAAACAGAGAAAGAACTATTTAATCAATATGAAAAAGACATTCGGAATATGTCTTATTCTCAGGGTAAACTGTTGCTTAAACTTCTTGCCAGAGAAACAAACGAGAGTGCATATGGTTTGATTAAAACTTATAAAGGAGGTATTCCTGCAACCTTCTGGTATACTGTAGGTTTAATCTTTCAAGAAGACCTAAAAGCCCGTTACGATTCGATAGGAGAAGATGCTTTGTTAGAAAAAATTGTTCAAAAATATAAGCAAGGAAATTTTAATTCACAACAATAATTAATTTCAGGATGCAAGAAACTGAAACTGTCTCAAAATAAGCTCATCTTATTTTCTTTTTCAATTTACTAGTCTTTATTCTGATTCATTATACTGAACCAAAATTAAATCCTAATTTTAAGTTGGCAATTTAGTCAAAATGAGAACAATTAAAATCAGACAATCTCTTCTCGTTAAATTTATCTGAAT
>DATCHW010000293.1:0-17471 GCA_036508135.1 Ignavibacteria bacterium | reverse complement strand
AAGACATAAGAAAACTGTTGAGCAGGAATAAAATCAAAATAAGACCGGGCAGAAGTTATCCAAGAGTAGTGAAATCATATTGCAACGTTTTTAAGTACAAACTAAAACCAGTTTAATATTATGCTTATCCTTATGACATTACCCCAAACCCTCTCCAAAGGAGAGCTTTTTTCTCTAGTTCCGATGGTAGGACTTCAAAAAAAAGAATATGAAAATCCTGGTTCAGAATGACCTTTTGGGGCTAAAGCTCCATTCAAGGTCGATCCTCACCCCTGCAGTAAACGGTAGAGGAAGTGTTGAGTTTTCTTACAGATTTATTTGCACTGTCTAGTATTATTTTTTTATTTCGCGTTTACGGAAGAACCAGAAAAATGCACCAACAATAAATAAAATAACGGTACTTATGGGTGTAAAGGCACATAAAGCTTTATATCCTAAAAAACAATCATCATCTATATTTTTGTAAGGTAAGAGTGTTACCAGCCCCGCAATAATAAAAATAATTGATAATGCTGTAAGAAATTTATTGGATTTATTAACTACTTCTGTCATTTTAATACTTTCTGTTTTAATTTAGAATAAATTTCATTTTTTTAAATCAATGCGGGGAGCTTCTAAATCATCCCCACTGAAATGTAAGGAAAATGCTGCAAAATTTTATTTTACAAAAATCGTTAACGATTTCGAATTCTACAAACTCAAATATAAAAAAATCATTTTATAAATATAGAAGTCGAATTATTTAGATCGAAGAGCATAAAAGGGTTATATCTTTGGAGGGGGGAACGGTACATCAGATTTATAATTTATATAAAATTCCTGATTATTAGGAATATATCTATCATAAACTTTTTCAAAACAGATATTATTATCATCAGGTGTAACCGCTTTTAATAATGTATGTTTTATATAATTTAAAAGAGGATTAGATTCTGCTGAACCTGTATTCGCTTCCATAAAAGATACAAACGCCTTTTGAAGTGCGTTTTCATTTTCATCGCATATGCAGTAAAAGACAACTTTATTGCCGTTGTCTTCTTCTTTAAGAATATCGTACATTTTCTCATTATATCTTATTTCAGTTTCTTCAATTCTTTCAAATCCTGAATATTCATTTAAATCATTTTTATTTATTTCTATTTTTGTCAGTTCATTTTCAGAAATATAACTGTTGATTTTTTCGTATCCGAAGTTTTTAAAAAGATATTGCATTTGAACATATGTAACCACATATCCGAAACAGTTGAATACAATTAATACAGATAATAATATGGAAATGTGTTTTTTATACAACTAAAATAAATATATAATTGTTATAATATTTAACATTAACATATGTATAATTTATATATTTTAAAAGACTTTTTTGCATTCAAAATTAAATAAAATATACATAAATTATTCTAATTTATGAAAGACTTACTTCCACTATTTCCGTACCTTAAACGATATAAATTAAAAATCTTTTGGGGTTTTTCGTTCGTGGTTATTAGCATATTTTTAGGAAGCCTGTATCCACTTGTTTTAGGTAATGCAGTAGATGAGCTCACAAAGCAAACAAGCAATCACTCTTTTCTTTATTACGGTGTGGTAAGTGTTTCTCTTATGTTAATAAGCGGAATATTTTTATTTTTCACCCGGCAGACTTTGATCGTGGTATCAAGGGAAATTGAAAATGATATGAGGTATGATTTTTTTACACACCTTCAAAATCTGGATAAAACATTTTACAATAATACAACAACAGGTGACCTGATGGCACATGCTACTAACGATATCAATAATGTGCGCAATCTTATTGGTCCGGGGATAATGTATTCTATACAGACATTATTTCGAACTGTTATTACACTTATAATATTATTTAATATTGCTGCTGATATCACGTTAATTGCACTATTGCCGCTTCCGCTGATATCTTTTTTGGTATATAAAGTAATGAAATATATGTATTCAAGGTCTATGAAGGTACAGGAATCATTCAGTAATATGACAACAAAGGCACAGGAAAATTTTTCAGGGATAAGAGTAATAAAATCTTATGTCAGGGAAAAATTCGAGATAGAAGAGTTTAACAGGATTTCGCAGGATTATCAGAAAAAGAATCTGTCTCTTGCAAGACTTCAGGCATATTCTTTTCCCATGATGTTTTTGCTGACCGGAATATCGATAATTTTAGTGATTTACTTTGGCGGATTGAAATATATTTCAGGGAAATTAACTCTCGGTAACATAACTGAATTTATAGTTTATCTCGGACAGCTCACCTGGCCTATGATAGCATTCGGATGGATTATCAATTTAGTTCAACGGGCGGCTCCATCAATGCAGAGAATAATGAAAATAATTAATACTCAACCGGCAATTAAAGATGATAATTTTACGGACAAATCAATTACCCCTGATAAAATCAAAGGCGGAATAGAATTCAAAGATGTATCGTTCATGTATCCGGGTACGGATAAATTTGTACTGAAAAACATAAATTTAAAAATACCGGAAGCTTCAACACTAGGGATTATCGGACATACAGGCGAAGGTAAGACCACATTAGTGAATCTTCTTCCAAGGATATTCGATTCAACCGAAGGAGATATTTTTATCGACGGAATGGATATTAAAAAGATTCCTCTTGAATCATTGCGAAAATCGATAGGAATTGTCCCGCAGGAATCATTTCTTTTTTCTGACTCAATAGAAAGAAATATCACATATTCATCTGATGAAATTGATGATATCGATGTATTGAGGGCAGCGGAAGTTTCGGGATTATACAAAGATGTAAATTTATTTCCCGAAAAATTCAAAACAATTTTAGGGGAGCGGGGCATCACACTTTCCGGAGGACAGAAGCAAAGAACTGCAATTGCAAGAGCAGTATATCTGAAGCCAAAGATCCTGATATTGGATGATTCACTATCAGCAGTTGATACTCATACGGAAGAAGAAGTACTTTCGGGATTGAGAAAAGTGATGAGAGAAAGGACAAGTATAATAATTGCGCATAGAATATCGACGATACAGAATGCAGACAAGATAATAGTAATTTCTGACGGATGCATAGCAGAAGAAGGAACTCATCAGGAGTTATTAGAGAAAGAAGGAATTTATCAAAGCATATATCAAAAGCAGCTGCTTGAAGAAGAGATAGAGGAATTATGACAAGATTAACAAGATTTAAAAAAGAGGATTAACAGGATAAAGATAGAGAGTCTAAAAGTTTAAATAGTTATTATTTGTTTACAATAATTAAAGTATAAATAAACTTATATGGAATACGAGGATATAACTAAAAAAATAATTGGATGTTCTTATAATGTTTATAATTCTTTGGGATTTGGATTTTATGAAAATGTATATGAAAACGCTATGATCATCGAACTTCAAAAAGAAGGAATGAAAGTTCAAAAAGAGATACCGATTGATGTATTTTATGATAACCAAAAAGTTGGTTTTTTTAAAGCAGATCTAATTGTAAACGATTTAATAATAGTAGAATTAAAATCTGTTCAAATACTATTAAAAGAATTCGAAGTTCAATTAGTTAATTATCTTGTAGCAACAAAACGGGATGTTGGTTTACTGATTAATTTCGGACCAACTAAAGTTGAAATAAAGAGAAAAGTGAAAGATTTAAAAAAATATTCAGAAAAAAAAGTAGAGTCTGTAAATTCTAAAAATAACCCAGACAATCCTGAGAATAATCCTGTTAATCCTGAGAATAATCCTATAAATCCTGTCGAAAGATAAATTATGACAGTTAGAAAAGTAACATATAAAAAGGAAGAGGAGGCACTTGGGAAAGCAATAGATTCGCAGATTTTCAAGAGACTTCTCACTTATTTCAAGCCATATAAATGGCATATAGCATTCGCAACATTCCTGACTATTTTTATTGCGGCACTTGCTGCGGTAAGACCGAGACTTACCCCTATAGCAATAGATGACAAAATCATGAATAAAGATATTCCGGGACTTCAGATAATTGTGCTTATATTGCTCGGTACTTTGATACTTCAGGGTACTATTCAATACGGTATGACTTATTTAACGAGCTGGATCGGACAAAAAATAATTTTCGATTTACGGAAAAAAGTTTATGAGCATACTTTGAATCTTAATCTGAAGTTTTTTGACAACAATCCGATTGGGAGACTCGTAACAAGGGTAACAAATGACATTGAAGTTCTATACGAAGTATTTTCATCAGGACTCGTAACTGCATTCGGTGATATATTCACTTTAATCTGGATTTTATACTTTATGTTTACGCTCGACTATAAATTAACATTTGTAACATTAGCAGTACTTCCCCTTCTGATATACGCAACAATGATTTTCAGAAAGCGTGTAAGGGATTCCTACAGAAAAATCCGGATTCTGATAGCAAAATTAAATTCATACATACAAGAGCGTCTAACGGGAATCTCGGTAGTACAATACTTTGTACGGGAAAAAAAGACAATTGAAGAATTTGAGAAAATAAACAGAGCCCATACGGAACAGAATAAGAAGAGCATTTTTTATTATGCGATATTTTTCCCTATCGTGGAATTACTTGGTGCCACCGCAGTCGGTTTGATAATCTGGTACGGAGGCGGGCAGGTAGTTCAGAAAGCGATTTCTGTCGGAGTAGTAATTTCTTTTATCCAGTTTACGGAAATGTTTTTCAGACCTATACGCGATCTTGCTGAGAAATACAACATTCTGCAGACAGCGATGGCATCGAGCGAGAGGATATTTGAACTTCTGGACACGAAATCAGAAATTTCCGATAAGAATGATGCAGAAATAATAGGTGATACGAAAGGAATAATTGACTTCAAAAATGTATGGTTTGCATATAACGATGAAGATTATGTTTTAAAAAATGTAACCTTCAGTATTAAAGAAGGTGAAAAGGTTGCATTTGTGGGAGCTACCGGTGCAGGTAAATCGACAATAATTAATCTGCTGTGCCGCTTTTATGATGTATCAAAAGGTTGTATCTCGATTGATGGAAAAGATTTAAGGGATATCACACAGCATTCATTAAGGAAAAATATCGGAATTGTTCTTCAGGATGTGTTTTTATTTTCCGGAGATATAAGATATAACATTGATCTCGGAAGCAGTCAGATAAAAACCGAAAAAATTCACGAAGCATTAAAAAATACAGGGCTTGAAAAATTTATAAAGGATTTACCCGATGGAATATCTCACAGAGTAACTGAAAGAGGTGCTACATTTTCCGTAGGTCAAAAGCAGTTAATATCTTTTGCACGTGCACTTGCATTCGATCCGAAAGTTCTTATTTTAGATGAGGCAACATCAAGCGTCGATACGGAAACAGAAATTCTTATCCAGGAAGCAATCAAGAAATTAATAGAAGGCAGAACTTCTATAATTATCGCTCACAGATTATCTACAATTCAAAACTGCGATAAGATAATCGTGATGCATAAAGGTGAAATAAAAGAAATGGGTACACATCAGCAATTGCTTGAAAAAGGCGGATTGTATTATAAACTGTATCAGTTGCAGTATAAAGATGAGGTTCCAATTAATAATGAATAATGAGTCCCGATTCACAGGTTCAACGGGATCTATGTTGCGCTTCGATAATGAGTATCTTATTAGGAGGAATTATTATTAAGATAATTTGACTTAGAAAAAAAACATATTGATATAAAATGAAACAGATTTTACTTGCGACAAATAATAAACATAAGGTGACCGAGATAAAAGATATTATCGGAAAATCAGATTACGAGTTAATTACACTTTCAGATTTGAATTTAGAAATCGAGGTAATTGAGGATAAAGATACACTTGAAGGTAATGCTATCAAAAAAGCAGAAGAAGTATTTTTACATTCAACGATACCGGTCCTTGCAGATGATACAGGATTGTTTGTCGATGCAATAAACGGAGAACCGGGGGTATTTTCTTCCCGTTATGCAGGTGTAAATGCGACTTACAACGACAACTGTAAAAAATTACTGGAAGTGATGAAAGATGTACCTGAAGAAAAAAGAACTGCTTATTTTAAAACAATAGTTTGTTATTATAAAAGCGAAAATTCTCCGATGATTTTTGAAGGTATTTGCAGAGGAAGAATTTCAAATGTTTATCGCGGAGATAAAGGGTTTGGTTATGACCCGTTATTCATTCCGGAGGGATTTGATAAAACTTTTGCGGAGATGAGTGAAAAAGAAAAAAATTTTATTTCACACAGATCAAAAGCATTTATGAATTTAAGGGATTTTCTTTTTACAAATTTGGACTAAAGCCTGATTCATCACAAATACAATTCCCTGCCGTTTACTACAGGGAAATTATTGAATTATTACGGATGTTCTTTAAAAGAGATACATTTATTGCTATACTTCATCTATTACTCTTGGCAGTGCGCTAAAGTTTTGAATCAGATAATCATCATAGTAATCTGCTTTGATAAACAGATTGTGAATTATTTCTTTTCCGGTATCGTGAGTCAGGTATTCGTCATATATAAATGTTGAAAGAACTATATCCTGATTATTGACACTGAAACTAATACCTTCAACAGTATAATTTTCCCTTAACAGGAATTCATATATAGCTCCGATATTCATTTTCGGGAGCCGGCATATAAATGCATCACCTGCAATGAAACCGTTCTGGTTATAATTTAAATAAATAGTAGCACTTGCTTCCTTGATTTCCCAGCTGTTCTGCCCTCTTCTAGAGAGTTTCACATCTTTCCCTAAGTCTGTAAGTATCTTTTCAATAGTCGCATTTGCACCTGCAGGTTTATAATCATCTTCTTTCTTCAGAACAGGGAGGTCAACTTTTGCTCCGCAGAATGGACAATATTCTCCGTCAATATTTTCAGATGTTACAACATTCATACAGGATGGGCACCGCACGGCAATTTTGCCCGTGTAAAGTTTATATTCGTTTAAAGATTCAATAATATATTCTGCGGGAAGAGCAAAGCCAAGATTATTGCTGTTATTAATAATAAATGTATTCATACCAATTATCTGACCTTTTTCATTCACGAGAGGACCGCCGCTATTACCGGGATTGATGGCAGCATCTATCTGAATATAATTTAATCCGTTATGCAATCTTTTGGATTTAGATACAATTCCCTCCGTTGCAGTATAACTCAAGCCGTAAGGATGCCCTATTGCAATTACTGAATCCCCGTCATTAACAGAGCTATCCGGTGCTAATTTCAATTCAGGAAAAGATATACCTCCCAGCGGTTGTATAAGAGCAATATCATACTTCGGGTCATTGAACAATACAGGGGAAGAAACCTGTTCAAATAGCTTACCGCTGATAACGGCATCGATACTTTCTTTTACGACATGATTATTTGTGATTATCATATCATATTCTTTAACATAAAATCCTGTACCGGTACCATGGGGTGTTGATATTTGAATTATAACCGGGTGAAAAAGTCCTATAATTTCTTGTGCATTCATTATATGTTAAAATTTAAATTTTGAATCTCTTTTAAAAATGAATGAAGGAAATTCAGCAATGAACTGAAATTAAGATTTGCAGTATTAAAAGATAGTTCCGGATATTCCGTACCTGAATTCTTGATTTCATCGTTTATCTCATCTTTTATGAGTTTCTCATCAAGTTTATTTTCATCAATAAAATATTTATTTCCCGAACTACCCGTGATCTCAAGGTAATATTCATAGTTAATCAGGACCATAGCAAGTTTGAAAAAGTGAGAAACACATTTTACCATTCCATAATTATACAGACAATAGCCGAAAATATATTCATAAATAGCCAGAGCAATTTTTTCGTTTTTATTATCAATATAATATTTTATGTTTTTTTGATTGTCTTTAATGACATTAAGTATGGGTGAAAAATTTGTCGGATTTAAAACACTGAATGCCGATATTGTTTTATAAAATGATTCAATTACTTTATTTTCCGGTTCATCATTTAGTTTTTGAAGTCCATCTTTTAATGAATTATTCTTTTCAATGAAAGTCTTCCCGTCGTCAGTGAAGTAATTGCTGCTTAATTTCTCGAGTTCATTTACAATATTACCTTCCGGCAGCAAGAAGAAATCAATTTTATAAACCAATGATAAAAGCAGGTAGGAGATTCCACCTTCATAAGATTTTTCATTCAGGGGATTTACCGTTTTTATAGTCTCTTCAATCCACTTTTTATAAAATTTGTATTCGATTTTCTTTTCATTTTCCGGAATAACTATAGTATCAACTTCAATTACAGGTTGAAGCATATTAAAATCTTTGGTAAGCAGGTCGTCCTGTTTATCTGCCTTGAGAGCAATTTCTTTTATTGCATAATAAAATTTTGAAGGGGAGCAATCAATAATACTGCTGTCAAATTTGAGCACTATCATTCCATCTTTAAGGGAGAAGCGTGAATAATAAAGTCCGTAATTCAATTCAAGAAGTCTCCTCATAAAAGCAACGCCGGATTTAGTTACGATAGCAATATCCGATTCCGCATTAACTTTTTCATCATCAATCTTTACCTTGATCAATTTTGTCCCCTGATAAAATTCAATATCAAGAGAACTCCCGTTATCTGTCAGCTTGATATTATTTGTTTCATCATCATCGGCATATTTTACAAAGTTCCTGAATGAATCAAAATAATTTTTGTTTTCAAAACTCTCAACAGCCACTCTCCAGAAATCAGTTTTTTCTTTAGATTTAAAAGAATCAGAAAATCTTCCAAACATATTAATCATAAATCGAAGTTTAATTTTTAGAAAATAAGAAAGTTAGCAACATATAAAAATGCAGGAATGATTATTCCGGTTTGAAAATATTTCTCCGGATGGAAATTTTATAATGTTTTAATCTGATATTTTAATTTTCTGCTGTATCTTTGGCTTATAATAAAAGGTTCTTTAACGCCTGTCAGGTGTAATTTATAAGAATAATTAAACCACTTTTCCACATTTTCTATATAGTTATTATTGATTATGGTTGAGCGGTGTATGCGTATAAAATGCTCCTTCGGCAGACGCTCTTCCCAGTTTTTAAGAGGTTTGCGGACTATATATGATTTGGCATCTTTCGTAAATATTTTTGAATAATCTTTTGATGCTGATATGTAAACCACATTGCTTACTTTAACAAAATCGGATCTTTTATTATCCGAAAGGAAAATACTGCCTTCGTAAAGAAGTTCTTTTTCAAGATTTGTTTTAGTCTTAATTAATGATTTACCTGCAACTCCTTTTTCTGAAATCAGACCTATAATTTCTTTTTCAATATTATATTTCTTACTGAACGTATCTCTTTTGTCAAGCTGAGATTTTATGGATTTAATTATATCATCTCTTGTGAAAGGTTTTGTAATAAAGTCATCCGCTCCGAGCTCCATTCCATACCTCACGTCAGATCTTTCGGTTTTAGCGGTCAGGAAAATAAACGTAGGGGGTACGTCGGTTGATCTGCTTTTTACTGCTTTCAATACTTCATAACCATCCATTTGCGGCATCATTATATCGCAAATAATAATATCAAATTCCTGTTTCGAAAGCGCTCTCAATCCGCTATGCCCGCTTGATGCTAATTTGACAAAATATCCTTCGTTCTTCAGAATTTCAGAAATGTTTTCTCTCAGATATTCGTCATCTTCTATTAGTAATATTGATTTCATTTTCTTCTTTAATTTGTAAACAAATTATTTATCCAGTCTGTTCACTTTTTTTAACAACCGGTAAAACGAGTGTGAATATTGTTCCTTTTCCGTTGTTCGAACTAACTTTTATACCTCCCGAATGGAGCTCAGCAGTTTTTTTCGCGATAGCCAATCCGAGCCCGGTACCTGAAATCTTTTCTACATTTTTCCCTCTGTAAAACGGTTCAAATATCCATTCTTTATCTTTTTCCGGGATTCCCATACCTTCATCAGATATACTTATTATTAACTGTGAATCCTTTTTATCCACTGAGAGTTCAATTTTTCCTCCGTGCGGAGAGAATTTAGCGGCATTGTTCAGCAAGTTACCAACTGCCTGGGATAAATATTTAGGATCAAGAAAATATTCTTTCTCTTCGGTATTAAAATTATAACAAATATTATGTTTTCCCTGATCGGTTTCCTTTAAGTCATAAATCAGTGATTCAAACAACCCCTTTATATTTGTCAATTTAGGATTCAATGAGATCTTTCCGGATTCAGCTTTATTGATTGTTAAGATGTCATTAAGCATCGTAGTCATATTTATGACAGAATTTTTTATTCTGTTAATATGATACATTTTCTTTTCTTTTGTTTTTTCAGTATTATAATATTCAATCAACTCAGCTGAGGAAAGAATCGCAGCGAGGGGTGTCCTGAATTCGTGGGATGTAGTACTGATAAAATTCGATTTTAATTCATTTAATTGTTTTGCTTTAATTAGTGCGCTTGTTATTTCATCTTCAATTTTTTTTCTTTCTGATATATCGCGTGTTACTGAAAGCAAATTAATCACTTCTCCTTTTCTATTACGGATATTAGTTATAATGGATTCGATCCATAGATAATTACCATCTTTTTTCATAAATCTGCACTGCAGAGAAAATTTATCTGAAGTGTCAAAATTAATGTTTTCTATTAATTTTTTATCCTCATCAAAAATAAACTCTTTAAGTTTCCTGCCAAGAATATCCTCTTCGTCATAGCCCATAAGTGTCTTTATCGAAGGGCTTACGAATTCATAAGTAGAGTCCGGTTTATGGAGGCATATAATATCTTTAGAATTTTCCGCAAGGATACGGTAACGTTTTTCACTTGAAATCAGCGCCTCATCTGCAAGTTTTCTGTCAGTAATATCTCTCACCATAGTTAATATTTTGTCATCTTTACCATACGAAACAATCCTTGCCTCAAAATATTTTTTTTTATCAGATTCAATTTCATACTCTAAAAGTTGTACTTCGTTAGTTTTTATGGCTTTATCAAATAAAAAAAGAAATTTATCAGACAAGTCCGGACTTAATAAGTCGCGGATATTTTTCCCGGTAAAATATTCCTGCTTGGATGTTTTTAATTTTGAATTCGGAGAAATATAATCAAGATACATACCGTCTTTTTTTTGCAGGAACATAAAGTCTGGTATGGCATTCAGTAATGCAATGTTTTTTGAATCACTTTCAAAAAGCGATTCCTCTGTTTTTTTCCGCTCATTGATATCCGCAATAGTTCCTACAATTCTTAAAGGTGAACAGTCTGTGTCATAGACCAGTACCTTTCCCCTGTCGAGAAACCATTTGTATTTTCCGTCATTGCACCGCAATCTATGTTCACAAATATAACTCTCAGTTTTGCCATCCAGGTGATCTTTAAATGCCCTTAGTGTACGCTCTCTATCTTCAGGATGGATTCTCGATACCCAGTCCATTTTACTATTTGCATCTTCTTCCGGTTTCATTCCTAATAGTTCTTTCCAGCGGGCAGAGTGAAATGATTGATTTGTTTTCAGGTTCAAATCCCAGACTCCATCGCAATTTCCTTCAAGAGCATATTTCCATCTTTCTTCACTTAATTTTAATTCCTCTTCAATTTTCTTCCTGGAGGAAATATCACGGCAAATCCCGAATGTTATAATTTCTTTTCCCCATTTACCCGTACTTATCTTGGTTTCTACTTCAACAATTTTACCGTTCTTATTAATAAGCGGAATCAAGTTGGTGTTTTCGACCCCTGTAATTATATTCCCAAAAAACTTTTTAACTTCTACTCTCAAATCAGGTGGGTGGAGAAGAATAAAATCCATTCCTAAAAGTTCTTTTTTAGTATAGCCAAGATTTTTTATAAAAGAAGAATTAATTTTAATTATCTTACCTTTATCATCAAGCACGAACAGTAAATCTTCTATTGAATTTAAAAGAGTTTGCAGGTTTTTCTCATTATTCTTAGATTTTTCGTTAATACGGCTCCTCTTTATAATATTGCTTAATTCTGAAGAAATTAATTTTGAAGTTTTTTTTCCCTTCCCGGAGTTTGTGCGAATATGGTCTTTTTTATTGTTTTTTATTTTACCTTTAGGATTTTTCATGATCTTTTGGAGTCAAAATTATATCTAAACATAATGCTTACCAGTATATCAATTCAAATAATGACCGAATAATAAACTTTGTTTTAAAATAAATAACGAATTGGGTTTTTCAGTTTATAATTATAGATATCTTAATATAAATATAATGAAAATTTTCCATTTTTATAAATCAAATAACAAAGACAGCATTTTTTCCCTTATTGTAACGGATTACTCAAGGAGAAATAACTAATTGATTTATTGCCATTTAACCAATGACTGAAAGACTTTCTTACCGTTATTTTTAATACCTTCTACATAAATGTTCATTCCTTCATCGTCTGCTTTTCCTTTATTAATCACGACATTATCTCCATATTTCAATTCACTTAAGAAATTGATTTGTATATTCCTGATCTCTTTTCCTGAGAATTCATTCATTTCGAAACAATCCAGAATGAACTGAACATATTTTGCATTATTAACATGATGATTTACATCAATATCCGAGTACTTGATTTTTCTCTCGTATGCGAATTCTGTTTTTTCAGGAATCAATATTTTACCCGGCGTATCTTCTATTGCATTTTCAGAATCCGGATTTATTTTTTGTACTCTTAAATCAAATATATCGTTTTTTACGGGACGCATAGTTTTGCTGTTTACCAGAAGCCATGCAGAAGTTGCAAGTCCTATAATATTTTCATTCGCATCATACAATCTGTAATCCCTTAATGCCAGAATACCATCAATGCCTTTAGGCCATGTATCAACTTCAATAATTTCTCCGACACCTTTATAGACTTTTAAATCTAATATCACTCTGGAAAGAACCCAGGTCAGTTCATCTTTTATTAAATCATTATACCCCCAGCCGAGCAATTCTGCATTGTTCGAGGCGGCTTCCTGCAGGTAATCGAAAACGGAGTCGAGTCTTATCTTATTAAAATTGTCAACTTCATATAAAGAAATCTGATGTTTTTGATACCAGTGTGTTTGTTTTTTTGTTATCATCGGGTAAATCAGAAATCCCCTTTTTCTACAAAATTGTCGGGTACTTCTTCCCATTTTTTACATTCGCCTGCTACATTATCTGCAAATTTAATGAACAGTTCCCGTTCATCAAATTGCTTGTCGGGAAATTGCTGTTTTATGGTTTTAATAAAGGCTCGTTTTATTTCATAGTTAAGATGTTTAACGATTTCATCAATTTTTACTCTTGCCATAATATTAAGATTGTTAAATTATTATTTTTTTTCTTGATTTGTAAATTAGAAAATTAAAAATATTTTTAGTAATTTAAATTACATACTTTGTTTTTTTTTCGAATATGGGTTGACTAACAATTATAAAATATTGAAATCGTACCCCGCAGAGGATTCGAACCTCTAATATCTGATCCGTAGTCAGAGGGTTTATCCATTAGCCTAGCGGGGCAATTCAAATAAAATTAAAAATTAATAATTTTTATTACATTCAAAAGAACATAGTAAAGTAGTAAAGAAAGATTTAAGTTTAAATACATTTAAAAAGTATTGAGATGTAAGAAATTAAATTGAAGAGGAAAAAATGGAATTGAATAAGATTTTTATAAGCTATAATTTATAGCAGATCGGGGTGTGGCGCAGTTGGCTAGCGCACCTGAATGGGGTTCATAGATAATAATTTTGAGTATAAAAAAATAAAGCCTGATAAATTAAGTGTTTATCAGGCTATTTTATGTCGAAATAATGTATTTTGTCAGCAGTTTGTCAGCAGTTTTTTACATACTCAAAACAAGAGTTGCTCAAATTTTATCCATTTTACTCCTTAAATTTTCGACAATAGTATCAGCATAATAAGTTCTGGTAGTTTCTGTTTCATCATGTCCAAGCAGATATGCTACATCTTGTATATCCAACTTTTTTGCATAAATGGTTGCGAATGTCTTACGAAATGATTTAAGCGTATATTTGTGTTTTTCGGTAATTTTGAGAAATCTTTTAATTTTCCTAAATCTTCCACCTATAATCCTCACGCTATATTTTCCAAATAACAAAGCATCTTTATCAGAAAAATTTTTAATATTCATTTCTTCCGTGAGGAATTTATATAATTCATTATAAATTGGAAATTTTATTTCTTTTCTGGTTTTAGAAATCTTTACGTCAATGATTTTAATATCAAGATTGAAATCTGCTACTTTCAAACGAAGCAAATCGCAAGGCCTGATTCCAGTCAGTGCTAATAAATTTAAAATACAATAAAACATATAATCTCTTTCCTTAGCAATAATCAATATCTGGTTAAGCATTCTTTCGCTAAACGTTACGATACTTTTCCTATGCTTTCGTGGGCAATCTTTTTTCCTGATAGGAGACTTAACTATATATTCTTCGTCTACAAGATAGTTGAAAAATCCCTTTAAATAATTCATATAAGTTATCAAAGAAGCATTTTGAACTTTATTTTGCAGGCTTCTGATAAACATAATTATATGTTCAGGTGTAATATTAGTTACTTTTATATCTACCGGGACAATTTCAAATAGATGATTAATTGCTATATCAAATAATTCCTGATGAGATAATGACCGTACTGATAATTTTATTTTATATTTGGACACTAATTCAGATAAACTTAACTGAGTTGTTAGATCCTTCTGATATTCAGTTGCGGAAATTTCATAGCTTCTTTGCTTTATCTCTTTTTTCTTTATCTCGACTTCCCTTTCAATTTCTTTTTTCATATTATCTGCCAATTGGAAGTTCCTAGCTGTAGCTTTAAACTGTGTATTTATGGTTTTTCTTTTATTACCGATCCAGAAATCTATAAAATAGAATCCTCTTTTCTGATAAAGTGAAGCCATGATTAATTTACCTCCTTCCCATGTTTTTTAATAATTTTTTGAATTTTATTCTTAATTTCTATATTATCATAACTTTTAATTTGATTTCTTTTTTGACTTAAGTTTATACTCTGTTGATAAATGAACTTTCTTAACATCAGCATTGGAACTTTTTTCTTCCCGTTAATTACAACTGTTTCAATATCTCCATTATCTATTAACTGAACCACTGTATCGTACCTTATCCCAAGTATTATCCTCGCTTTATTTAATGATAATAATTTCAATTCATTAATGTGAGGTGTCCCCTCGGTTTGAGGTTGATCATTCGGATTATATGTTGAAATTGCTTCTGCCAATTATATTATACCTTAATATTCATTATATCTTTCGATGGATTTTAAATTGTAATTATTGGGTTATTCTCCAAGTTTCTTTTCATCTTTAACCATTTCTTTTATGTGTGAACTTAAGGATAAATAACTACGTATTAAGTCTCCTGAAATACACAAAAGGTTATCAGAGAAAGAATAACCGGCATGTAATGAATATTCACCGTTTCCATATCTTGTTGTATTAACAAGAAAATTATTCTTCGATTTATTTATTTTCATTTCTAGGCTCTTAGGGTGTGAACCGGACTGCACGGTCACTATAGCAGAATCATCATAATATCCTTTTTTATAAATACCGTTTTTTACATTCTTAGCAATTGCAATGATTCCATCTTTATCCACGAATCCATATTCTCCACTGTCGACCTCAACTAATCGAGAATACTCTTTTCTATTAAATTCAATATCTTTCCATTCGAAAATATTACTTTTCGGATCGAACATCACATTAATCAATTCTTCCTCTGTGTTATATAATACCGGATATTTACCTTTTGGTATAAGAATGTTCATTTCCTGGTTTCTATTTTTGTCTTCCAAATAGAGAGGATCACAAGCACAAAGCTTGCCTGAGGTAATAACTATATCACCAATTTTTTCAATGTGATCTACTTCATTACCTTTTAAGAAATACGTACAATGTACGTATGATGCGTCGATGTTTAACATTTTATTTCTCCTTTTTTTGTTTTTTAAAATTTTAAATTGTGTTTAAATTCTTTCGCCGTTAAGTTTATTCAGCTTTTCTTCCTGTTTATAAATTTCGCTAGCGAAGTTCCGATTATATTTATATATCATACTTATATTTTTTCATCTGTTCTCTTGCTAGGGTTATTCGTTGCCTCCATGCATTCTCTTCAGGAGTGTATTCGCTTTTTGAGATGTACATTTTATCACAGCCACCGTCTTTCTTTCTTTGTTCACAGTAATAGCAGTCGTTTTCACAAGGTTTATTTCTTTCAATTCTATCTAAAGTATCCAAAAACGATTCAATAACCGGAAGACATTTATCCACAAGATTATTAAAATCTTTTTCTGATAATTGTTCCACCTTACTAGTAAATTGTTTGTTTTTTATAGGTTCGCTTATATGAATATCAGAATCAAAAGTAACTGTTGTACTTCCGTTCAAAAAATCTATATCGACAGAAACTTGATAGCTCCCTAATTCTGTATCAAACCAGAGATGCATACCGATACTATGATCAAACGGAACGGCAAAAATATCCGAAACACCTTCGGGATATAAATCATCCCTAACTTCAATATCTTCAGCCGTAATTAATTCCGGCAGGTTACATTTTAATTCGTAAAAGTCTTTGAATGACTGTACTGTAGTCATAAAAACTGCTGTTTGTTGCTTTTCTAATTTCATTTTTAAATCTCCTTTTTTTAATGTTTTTTAGTTTTTTAATTATTTATTTACTTAATGGTTTTCCAATTAAATTTTTTAAAGAGTCTTCAAGTTTATAAAGCCATTCAGTGAAGAATATTAATACTTCTTTCCTGTCAGGTTGTTTGTTATTTAAGTTATTTTGAAAACTGTAATTGGTGTAATGAATAAGCATTTCACTGGTTAAATATGTAATTAACTCGGAAGTGACAATTTCTATCCAAAGTCTATCTGTTGATATTCTTTTCATAAAGTCAGGATGCTTTTTATAAATGTGCACTGTATTACCAAATAATTCTGATCGTTTCTCCTTACCTGTACTGTCTTTTATAGGATCTGTTGAGTCATCGATTTTTAATATTAATTTATTTTCATCACTTCTCGGTATAATCACAAATTCTCGACTTTTCTCCATTTTTGTTACTTCACTTTTGTCAGTTTCCTTTTTCTTTTTACTGCCTTTACCTGCTCCGGTATTTATATTATCAGTTGAAAATTTAGATGCAATAGAGCCGGTACTATGAGGGACTAATACATTCAATAATTCCCCTGAATCTGATAATTTGACTAAGTCGTCTGGGCTAAATTTACTTTTTTCATCAGATGAAAAGTCAATCAGACTATCTAAATTTGAGTTAAAACTCGATTCAATTTCAGAAAAATCACTTGTTATATTAGCTGCCACTGCTTGTCTAAATTTTGTCAGGACTTCATCTTCAGTATCTAATATTGCTTTTTTTACAAGTTTATAATTCTTGTCATTTTTAAAGTCATTCCGGGCCAACGTTGGATTTAGCAGATTTTTAGTATCAATGAATCCAGTTATATTCGGTGTATTCCACA
>DATCHW010000292.1:0-17929 GCA_036508135.1 Ignavibacteria bacterium | reverse complement strand
ATTATTGCTGTCGCAAGAAAACTTTTAGTATTAATTTACACTCTTTGGAAAAATAATACAACATATGTCCCAAATTACAAAATTAATTAAAACATACGTTGTGTTTTTTCTATTGCTTTTTAACACAGTACCTTCGTGTTAAAATATTTTTTATCTCTTTTTTTGTTTGTAGCTTTGCTACGTCGTGTCCTTCGTGTTAAAGTTTTTTTCTTTTGCTTTTTGTTTATCAGGTTAATCCTTTAATCTCTTAATCATGGTTCAGGCTCTTTCTTTTTAATTATTAATTATTAATTATTAATTGTATTTTTAATTAATACTTTTTTTAAAATAAACTTCTTATATGAAAATAGGGATACTTGGCGGTGGGCAACTTGCTAAGATGATGATAGAATCCGCAATTAAGTATGATTATAAATTCGTCGTGTTTTCGCTCGAAAAATTTTCTCCCTCCCGTGATATAGCAGTACAAATCGTAGGTGACTGGAACAGTAAAAGCCATCTGAAAATATTTGCCAATATGTGCGATATAATAACTTTGGAAAATGAATTTTTAGATCATAAGTTAATACGATACATTGAGAAGACAGGAAAGAAATGCTACCCTAAATCCAGGACTGTAAAGCTTATACAGGATAAGCTAATACAAAAGCAGACATTGAGTAACATCAATATTCCTGCCGCAGATTTTATGGAAGTGAATAGTCTTGAGGATATATATTCCGCCGTAAAGAAGTTTAAATATCCTTTTGTTCTCAAGACACGTACAATGGGATACGACGGAAAAGGGAATATCAAAATTAATTCCGAAGCGGATATAAATAAAGCATATAAAGCACTGATAAAAAGAGGAAAACTCTTCTGTGAGAAATTTATTAACTTTAAAAAAGAAATAGCCGTTCAGGCAGTGAGAAGTATTTCAGGTGAAATTAAAATCTATCCTGTGGTTGATACGATACAGAAAAATCATATCTGCCATCTCGTGCTCGCAAATGAAAAATTAAATAAAGTTGTCACTCAAAAAGTTAACAGACTTGCAAAAAAAATTCTGAGCGAACTTAAATATGTAGGTGTCCTCGGAATCGAAATGTTTGTTACAAGAGGCAACAAGGTTCTTGTGAATGAACTTGCTCCAAGGGTCCACAATTCAGGACATTATACTATAGAAGGATGCAAGTGTTCACAGTTTGAAAATCATATACGTGCAATATTGAATCTCCCTCTGGGTTCAACAGAAAGGACAAGCAAGTCAGCCGCGATGATAAATATACTTGGAGAGAAAAACTCACAAGCGAGGCTGAGGGGAATTAATAAACTATTAAAGTTTGAAAATATGTATCTTCATATTTATGGAAAACAGGAAACGAGTAAGGGAAGAAAAATGGGACATATTACGGTATTGGGCGATAACCTGCAGCGGACAAAAAAGCTTGCAGAGAAATATAGAAAATTAATTAAAATTTAAAAAAATAAAGGAGGTTAATATGATTGGGATGATAATATTTTTTATTATACTTATTGTAGTTTTAACAGTTCTTAAGAATCAGACAAAAGAAAACATCAGAGCAGGCAAAATAATAGGTCTTCTCAGGATAGTGGCTTACATCGGAATTGTTTTTTCGGTTTTATTTTCAAGTATCGTTCAGATAGGTCCGGGAGAAGTAGGTGTGCCGATTCTGTTCGGAAATGTTCAGGAAAACACTTTGAGAAGCGGATTGAATTTTATTAACCCGCTTGTTACGGTTGAAAAACTTGATATAAAAACGCAGGCTTATACAATGAGCGGAGTACGGGACGAAGGAACAGTAAAAGGAGATGATGCGATAATTACACTTTCTTCTGACGGGTTATCTCTTAAACTGGATGTTACCATCTGGTTCCGGCTTGGCGAAGCACAAGCTCCTAACCTGTTAAGAACTATTGGTACAGATTATGTGGAAAAAATTGTCAGACCGGCGGCAAGAACTGCCCTGAGGGATGTATCCGTAATGTTCACTGCAACGGATATATACTCTGCAAAACGGGACGATTTTCAAAGCGAGATAACTAAGAATCTTGAAAAAGCATTTGACGGCAGAGGCATTGTTCTTGAAAGAATATTATTAAGAAATGTTGAATTACCGCAAAAAGTGAAGGAAGCAATTGATGAGAAAATATCATCCGAACAAAGGGCTCAGCAAATGGTATATGTATTGCAAAAAGAAAAGCAGGAAGCAGAAAGAAAACGTGTAGAAGCAGAGGGTATCGCTCAGGCGCAAAAGATTATTTCGAATACAATCAGTGCACAATATCTGCAATGGAAATATATCGAAGCCTTGAAAGAAATTGTAAATTCAAAGAATAATACTATATTGATTGCACCATTTGACCAGAAACTCACTCCGCTTCTGAATCTTAATACTATGAAGTAGTGTTATCAATATCAGCAATGTTCTAAAACCGGTTTTCAAATTTTCGGTATTAACTGAGTGGGTAATTATAAAAATATTATTCACAGGAAAAGAATGAAATTTTTCACATTAATATTATCTCCGTTTTTTATTATATCGGTTGCATTGCTGATATTCTTTAAAAACGGAGATGATAAAACACCTGAAACACCTTTTGTAATGAAGGATACAACAAAAAACCAGAATAACAATATGGATGTATTTTCTCCGGTTTCAAAATTTAAGAATCTGAAAGAAGATTTTGTGAAACTGCATTTTGATGCAGTAACGGTTGACTCTCATAATGACTTTCTTTATAATGCTTATGATAAAGGATATATTCTCGGAATAAGAAATAAAGAGTCGCAATCGGATATCCCTAAATTTTTTGAAGGAGGACTTGACGTTCAGATATTCTCCTTATGGATTCCGATGAAAGAAGTAAAAAGGTCATATCAGTTTGTAGTAAACCAAATCAAACTTCTGAAAGATTTTGAAAGTGAGAATTCCGGCAAATTCGAGGTTGCTTATAATTACGGAGATATTAAAAGAATAGTGACTGAAAAGAAAATATGCGGTATTATGGGAACTGAAGGCGGAACTGCAGTTGGGAAAGATTTGAATAATGTGAAATCACTTTTTGATATGGGTGTGAGATACATCTCTCTTACCTGGAATAATTCCAATGCGATAGGGACTTCTGCAATGGATGAATATAATAAGACAACGGCAGGAGGACTTACGGAATTCGGATTTGAAGTGATAAAAAAAATGGATGAAACCGGTATGCTGATAGATGTATCACATTTAGGAGAGAAAAGTTTCTGGGACGTAGTAAAGACATCAAAGAATCCCATAATAGCATCTCACTCAGATTGTTATTCAATCAACCCGCATTACAGGAACCTGACCGATGACCAGATAAAAGCAATAGCGGCAAGCGGCGGTGTAATTATGATAAATTTTCATAATGATTTTACCACGAAGGGATCAAAGGGAAAAACAAAAACATTATATGACTTATATTCCGCTGAACTTGATTCTTTGAGTGATTTATATAGCAATGATCCCGCAAAGGTATTCATGGAAAAACAGAAATTTCTTAGAGGAAAAATTGTTGAAGGGGGTATATCTTCTGATATAATATTGGAGCATATAGATTACATCAAAAATTTAGTCGGTGTGGATTTTACCGGTATCGGGTCGGATTTAGACGGCGGAATAGATCCGCCCTATGACCTCTATGATGTTACCTGCTATCCGTTGTTAACACAAAAAATGGTGGAAAGGGGTTATACAGAAATTGAAATAAGAAAAATACTCGGACTGAATTTCCTCCGGGTTTTTAAACAAGTTTGCGGATAAAAACCATATCCACCTTTTTTTGAATATTAGTTTGTCACCCTGAACTTGTGCGTTCTTTGCATCCCGACCTGTCGGTGAGTTCAGGGTCTCGTTTTATAGCAATAATTGCGCAATCGATGCTGAAAGTAGATTTTATGATCCCCCCTTTTTTTTAAAAGGGGGCTGGGGGGTTTCTTAAAGCGGGAAAGTTCTTCTTTTCAAATTGAATTATACATCTATTTATAATATCTTGAATGATAATAAAAAAATTAAACAATTGTTAAATGGAATCGAACTCTTTTTTTGATGAATCAAATATTTTTAGTGATATCGATGAGAATGCAAAGAAAGTAACGGATAAAGATGTAAAGCAGCTTATTAAGAGAGAGGATATATTAAAGAGTAAATCGAAAAGTATCAATAAATCAAAGAACCTTAAATTTTTTTATCAGGTTAAACTTGCTTTTGAACTGATAAAAGATTTTAGTTCGAAAAAATATACCGACATCCCGTGGCGGACAATAGGTGTATTGACACTCTTGATTTTATACTTTATAAATCCTTTCGATTTAATTCCTGATGTAATTCCTATCCTTGGATATACGGATGATGCATTGCTGTTTGCCGGATTCTTTAAATCCCTTAGCAGTGATCTGAAAAAATATGCCGAGTGGAAAGGTTATAATACCGGAGAATATTTTTAAATTTAATTACAAAACATTTGCCAGATAATATTAACATATTTTTCGTAGGGGATATTATAGGTGAGCCGGGATATAATATATTAAGTTCTCTGCTTCCGGGTTTTATTTCTAAATATAAGACTGACTTCGTGATTGCTAATGCAGAAAATATCACTGAGGGAATGGGTACAATTGAACGCGATGCCAAAAAACTTCTCGACCTCGGAATTGATGTCCTGACAGGAGGAAATCACACAATGGATAAAATTCAGGCTCATAAATTCATTAGTGAATCCGATAAACTTTTGAGACCTTTAAATTATCCCCGCGGTGCTTATGGCAAGGGCTTCGGGATTTTTAATATTTCCGGAAAATTAGTTAAAGTGGCAGTAATAAACCTACAGGGAAGGGCGTTAATGAAACCGATTGATTGTCCGTTCAGGGCTTTCGATTTTATTTATGAAAAAATAAAGGATGAAACAAAAATAATATTTGTTGATTTTCATGCCGAAACGACAGCGGAAAAAATTGCTTTCAGCTGGTACGCAGACGGAAGAGCTTCTGCCGTAATAGGGACACACACACACGTTCAAACCTCCGATGAAAGGATATTGCCTAACGGAACTGCATTTCTGACCGATGCAGGTATGACGGGACCTTATGATTCTGTGATAGGTATGAAAAAAGAATCATCCATTAAAAGATTTATCTATGCTACTCCTCAGAAGCATGAAGTAGCGTTAGGAGACTTAAAAATTGCTGCAGTTCATATATCTATAGATGCTTCTACAGGCAAAGCAGTGGAAATAAAAAGGATACTATATCCCGAATTCTGAGTAGTTTAGAGATTACAAAGAGGGAAAAATGTCCGTATTAGGGGTATTTTTTAAAGGGTAAAAATTTTGTCTATTCTTATTTGAAAATTTTAGTAATATTTAATCATTAAAACTTCTATAAATTAAATACATTTAATTATGTCAAAAACAATAAAAATACTATTATTAACATTTATAGTCTCAGGCTTTTTCGGGCTTGGACTTATTACGGGTTGCAATACCGATAACAATCCCATTATCATCAATCCCAATTACGATTCAACCATTTTCTTAAAAACTTTAACAGCGGCCGAGCCCTGGGATGTAAGTTCTCTCTCAGGAATTAATTTTTATGATTTAAAATTAGAAGTCACCAGCAGCCTTTTCAAAGATGCCCAGTTCTACGATTCCTTAGGAGAAAGAACACAATTCCAGATCAGGACAGGAGATATGGTTAAAAATTTCATGGGTCTCCAGACAAAATTTGATTGGATATCTAATAACTATTCAAAGGCACAATTCGATACACTTTCCAAAATGTATTATGATCATACTGTAAATCCAAACACTGATTTCCCGTATGCTAACACAGATTATTATACAGTACCTCTTACAAATAAACCTGTCTGGGCGTTTTATCTGTTTGGAAGATATCCGAATTTCAATCAAGGCAAAAGAGTATATGGAATGTTCCAGATTGATTCATTGTACTCATATCAGGACACTTTCCATATCAGGATAAATATAAAGATAAATAAAAACGAAACGGACCAATTTAATCCGTATCATAATTAAAAAAATTATATAACCAAGGGTTGTTTCAAATTAAATAGTTTGAAACAACCTCTTTTTTTATTTTTCTGGAAAAGTTTAAAAACATATCCGGTTATTTAAGCTTTACAAAAGGTGAAACTAAAGTAATTTTATTTATTGTAATTGCTTTGGTTGCAGGCTTTAGTATCAAATTCTATAAACAGGTTCTCGGTGGCATAGAAACCAAAGATAAAATCAACTTCACTGAAACTGATAAACGATTCCTTTCAAAATCCGAAAAACTTAATAACCCTGAATTTGAAAAATTGCCTTATGAAGGAAAAGAAAAATTACTCATAATTTCAGAAGATAGCCTCAAAAGTGCTGAAAAAGAAAAGAAAACCCGCTCAAAGAAGGAAGATAAACTTGTCGGCAGGCAGATAAACATCAATACTGCCTCTAAAGAAGAACTAATATTGCTGCCTGGAGTCGGTGAAAAAACAGCACTGAAAATAATCGATTACCGTGAAAAAAATGACAGCTTCAAGAAAATAGAAGAAATAATGAACATCAAAGGTATCGGTCAGAAAAAATTTGAGAAAATGAAAATATATATAAAAGTAGAATAAATTAATTATCATTGAAAAGTTTAATCGTAAGTTTTGCCGGCAAGAATATAACCATAGCCGAAGTAAGCGGGAAAAAAGAAATTCTTCTCCTGGAAAATATTATTGCAGAAGATGATATAAGCGAAAGCATAACGCTTGACAGATATAACGATAGAATGATATTTTCATATTCCGATTTAATCAATAGTGCTTTGAAAGGGAAATCTTTCAAAGAGCACAGGGTGGCACTTCTGGTTGACAGTTCAATAGCATTTATGAACCTGATGCCGATTGATTATAATGATCCCGCCGATAATATCCGCTCCCAGATATTATGGGATCTATCCAACTACTTTCCTCAGAACTATAAAGAATTCAACATAAATTATTTCAGACTGAAAAAAAACAATATTTCACTCGATGTGAAGGATACATTGGTGATAGCACTTCATAAAGTTAAAATGGAGTTCATAAAAAGTATTCTTGAGTTCTGCAATCTTAATGTGAATATCACGGATATTGACCATCTGTCTGCTGAAAAATGCATAAGAAGTGTTTATGGTATTGATTTTAAAAACAAGAAGAACCTCATACTTGGCATTAAAAAGGACAGGGCAGATCTCAGTATAATAGATAACACCGACATATATTATTTTGACTATATGATTGCGGATAGTTACAACTATCAGGAAAGATTTATTAAAACATTAAGTAATATCTACGAAATGAATCTTGATATATCCTTCGAAAAGATATTTATTTACGGCGATAATAATGTAAGGAATATGCAGAACATTGTTTTCTCGGTATTTCCTGAAAAAGACATACTTATCTCAAATCCTCTTCCGATTTTCAATTATTCTGCCGTAAAGGAAACTTCCGATAACATTGAAAATGAAGGATATAAGTACACATCATTACTTGGCTTAGCACTTAAAAGCGTTTAACAGATGAGAATAATTTCAGGGATTTATAAAAGCAGGATTTTAAAAAGTCCGAGGAAATCTGAAACTGCCAGACCTACTACAGACAGGGCGAGGGAAACCCTTTTTAATATGTTGAACAATCTTCTCGAATATGAAGATGTAACCTGTCTCGATCTATATTGCGGTACCGGAAGTTTCGGGCTGGAATGTGTTTCAAGGGGTGCCGAAAAAGTGTTTTTCGTGGATACTAATACACGGATGATCGAAAGCAATATTGAAATGCTTCAGGCAGATGAAAAGTGCTCCGTTTTTAATAAAGAAGTTTTATCCTTTCTTAAAAATGATTATAACGGAGAGTGCAATCTTGTATTTGCGGATCCGCCTTACGAATATAAAGAATATGATGAACTGATTCACTTGCTCTCCGCTCATGAATCTTATTTTATACTCGAGCATTCCGGGAAGTTTAATTATTTTGGCGAGTATTCTCCGCAATTATTTCTCACAAAGAAAATTGGATTTACAAGTTTCACATTCTTTAATTTTAACAAATAGTATGAAGAAAAATACCGCAATCTATGCAGGTTCTTTTGACCCGGTTACATTCGGGCATATAGATATTATTAGCCGTGCCTCAGAAGTGTTTGACAATTTGATTGTTGCCGCAGGTGTTAATACTTCCAAGACTTATTTGTTTTCGGAAGCGGAACGGATAGAGATGTTAAAGAAAGCCTGCAAAGGATTTGCGAATGTTGAGATTGGTTCTTTTAAAGGACTGATTGTAAATTATGCAAAGAAGAAAAATGCATCAGTTTTAATAAGAGGTTTAAGATGCGTTTCCGATTTTGACCACGAATTACAGATGTATCTTGCAAATAAAAAAATGAGCCCGGGATTATCCACCTTTTTCTTAATGCCGGATGAAAAATATTTTTACCTGAATTCTTCATTGATTCGTGAAATTGCGAAAATGAATGGAGATGTAAGTCCCTTTGTCCCTGCTTATGTAGAAAAGAAACTGAAAGAAAAGTATAAGCAATAGAAATTTATTAAATAAATTTTTCACCAAGTACTTTCCCACCCTCTGTATACGAATCTCCTTGCCTGTCCCGATGTATCGGGAATTCGTAAACTATTAAAATCAATGCACGCCGGTGAGGTTGCTTACGACTCCTGTATAAAGTAATATTAAAATTATTATTCCGAGGATAATCCTGTAAATTATAAAAACTAAATTGCTTCTTGTTTTAAGAAAAGCCAAAAGAAATTTAATTGCGAAATAACCAACTATTCCTGAAACGATAGTCGCGACTACGAGGCTTAATTTACTGCCCGCAGCGAGGAGATGGTCTCTCTCCTGATAAAGTTCATAAAAGCCGCTGAGAGTCACCGCAGGAATGCTGAGCAGGAATGAATATCGTGCCGCAGCGTCTCTTTTTAGTCCGCTGAATAGACCCGCCGCGATAGTTATACCGCTTCGTGAGGTTCCCGGAATCAACGCCAATGCCTGGGCACAGCCGATTAGAAAACCGTCCTTAAATGTTATGTGTGTAAAATCTTTTGTTTGCTTTCCTGCTTTTTCCGCCATCCACAAAACTAAAGCCATTAATATCAGCATAGCACTCACAACGTATAAACCTCTTGCGTCTCCTTCAATTAATTTTTTTAATGTTACGCCGGCTAATGCAATCGGAATTGTTCCGACCATTATTACAATAAATAATCTTGAATATGGATTTCCGAAAAAATCTTTTGTCTTAAAAGCTTCTAAAAATCCTTTTATCAGATCGAGAATATCATTTTTAAAATAAACGAAAGTAGCAAGGAGTGTCCCTATTTGTATTACTGCCGTATATGCCGCTCCTACATCATTCCACCCGAGAAGGGCAGGGATTACACGCAGATGTGCAGTGCTGCTTACAGGAATAAACTCGGTGAGACCCTGTATAATACCATAAACAATTGCTTTTATCAGATCTTCCATAAAAGATTATTTGTTGAAAAGAAATATTTCGAATCCGAGTCTTATTCCGAGCCCTAAACTGCTGAGATCTACATTTTCATTATTCCTGTTTTTGAGGAGATTACCTTCGCTGTCTTTTAAATCTCCCTGAAAGGTTTTATTTATATAACCCGCAATATATCCGGCAAAACCGTTGCCCATCTGAATATCAAGAACAGCATCCAGCTTGAAAGCAAAGCCGGTGGATTTATAACTGCTTTCGCTCGAGAACGCTTTTTTTGTAAAACCGGATATTAAGTAACCTGCCCCTGCTCCTAATTTCACGAAACTGTATTGCTGGGGTATCAGGTAGTATAGAGTCACAGACGGCTGATGATTGTAGTACGAAAAATCATAATTAGGATATGTCGGAGCGTTGTATGATTTTATGAAATAAGAATATTCACCCTTCAGGGATAAATTTCTTGACAACTGGAATTCAGCACCACCGAATAATTCGAATCCGGTTGCAAACTGAGATAATTTATCCTGTTGAGAGAGATTGTTATAAAATGGGAGTTCGTATTCAATATAAGTTTTAAGAGATTTGTTTTCACCGTAGTTAGCACCGCCTCCGAAGGAAAAGGATATATACCTGTTTTTTTTATTCTGCTGCTCAAAAGAGATATTATCGTTCTTCTGTGCGAAAGAAAAATTAACCGATAAAAACAAAAAACACGATATTAACAGAAAATACAGAAATTTCATTTTTAATATTTTTTATTTTAAATGCAGATTCTTCTTATGCATCAATTCTTGCATACTTTGCATTACTCTCAATAAATTTCCTTCTGGGTTCCACTTCTTCGCCCATCAGTATCCTAAAGATTTTATCAGCCGCTGAAGCATTTTCATTCGTGACCAGCATTACACTCCGTGTCTCAGGGTTCATAGTAGTTGACCATAACTGCTCGGGATTCATTTCTCCGAGACCTTTAAATCTTGATACTATAACTTTATTATCCGGAACTGTAACTGTTTCAACAGCACCTTCGTGAACTTCGATATCACGTTTTCCGGCTTTAAAAGATTTTAAAATTTCTTCTTTTTCATCTTCATCATAAGCATATCTTTCAGTTTTACCTTTTTTCAATTTAAAAAGTGGAGGCATGGCAATATATAATTTTCCCGTATCTATCACTTCCCTCATATGCCTGAAGAAGAAAGTGAGCAGCAGGGTTCTGATGTGAGAGCCGTCAACGTCGGCATCGCACATAAGGATTATCTTTCCATACCTTATTTTTGATTCATCGAACTCGTCGGAATCTCCGAGTCCGGCACCTATTGCCGTGACAATTGCTCTTATTTCTTCGTTCTCAAGAATTTTTATTTTACGTGCTTTTTCCACATTCAGGATTTTTCCTTTAAGCGGAAGAATTGCCTGGAATCTTCTATCCCTTCCTTGTTTTGCAGAGCCGCCTGCAGAGTCACCCTCAACGAGATATAACTCGCATTGTGCAGGATCGCTGATTGAGCAATCTGAAAGTTTTCCGGGAAGCCCTGTCATTTCAAGAGCATTTTTTCTGCGTGTCAGTTCTTTTGCTTTTCTAGCGGCTTCGCGTGCTTCGGCTGCCCTTACGCATTTATCAATTATCTTCTTTGCAATGGAAGGATTCGTTTCAAGATATTCCCCAAGCTGTTCGCCGCAGATTTGCTGAACAATACCTTTTACTTCACTATTCCCTAATTTTGTTTTGGTTTGCCCTTCGAACTGCGGTTCGGGGATTTTGGCGCTGATTACCGAAGTGATTCCTTCCCTGAAATCATCACCGGTGAGAGTCATTTTATCGCTTTTGATGATTCCGTTCTTCAGTCCATAATTGTTCAAAGTCCTTGTCAGTGCTGCTTTGTAACCTTCGAGGTGTGTTCCGCCCTCGTTAGTGTTGATGTTATTGACAAATGTATAAATATTTTCGTTGTATGATTCGTTATACTGGAATGCAATTTCAACCAGAATATTTTCTTTCTCCCCGCTGATGTAAATCGGTTTTCCGGAAATAGATTTCTCATCTTCATCAAGATATTTTACAAAATCCACCAGGCCTCCTTTGAAGCGGAATTCGTTTTCTGTTCCGGAGCGCTCGTCACGGATAATTATCGTAAGATCTTTATTCAGGTATGCGAGTTCTCTTAATCTGTCTTCCAGGGTTTCGTATTTAAAAACAGTATTTTTGAATATTTGCGGATCAGGGAAAAAAGTAACCTTCGTACCTGTTTTATTTTTTACTTTACCTGTTTGCTTTACATTTCCTACAGGTACTCCTCTTTTGTATTTCTGGTAGAAAATTTTACCATCCCTGTAAACACTTACTTCGAGATATTCGCTCAGTGCATTCACAACCGATACGCCTACGCCATGCAGTCCGCCGGATACCTTATATGTATCGCGGTTGAATTTACCGCCCGCATTTAATTGCGTCATTACTACTTCGAGTGCTGATATTTTTTCGGTCGGGTGCAGCCCTGTCGGAATTCCTCTTCCGTTATCTTCAACTGTCACCGAGCCGTCTTTATTGATATCTAAAGTTATTTTATCGCAGAATCCGCCGAGGGCTTCATCTATTGAGTTATCTATTACCTCATAAACAAGGTGATGGAGACCTCTCGAGGATACATCCCCGATGTACATTGCGGGTCTCTTACGGACGTGTTCAAGTCCTTTAAGAACCTGAATATCACTTTCTTTGTAAGAACTTTGTTCGTTTTCGGAATTATTTTTTGCCATAATATTTAAATGAATACTATATCTTTAATTAATTTTTTCTTTTTTGTTTTGTCTAAAACATTATTAAGTTTGTTTATTATATCCAGTTTCTTTGCTGCAAGTTCAAAGCGCCATACTGCATTTTCAACCCTGACAAAGAGTTTGCCGTTCTTTAAATGAGCGGGAACGGAATATCCCGCAATCACGGTGCCTACGCACTCTTCCCAGACGTCGAGTATTTTTATGTCCTGCAGTTTCCCGTCCAGTCCGATATGCTTCATAAAGCTATCCATCTCATCGTTCAGGCAAACCGTTTTATTCAGTCTTCCCCGAGTATCAAATCTTTTAATCATTATTCACCTTCCCCTCCTTTATTTTGAAAAGGGATATTTCATCTTTATCATAAAACCTGTTAATGCCTTCAGAATAGTTCATATCGGTGGTTGTAAGCATTACCTGTCCGAAATTATTCAAATGCGAAATAATATTTGAAATTCTCCCCGAATCAAGTTCAGATAATACATCATCAAGCAGAAGCACAGGGCAGGTTCCTGACCTGTCTTTAAGGAAATAATATTCTGCAAGCTTTAAAGCTACCAGGAAAGTTTTATGTTCCCCCTGTGAGCCAAAACTTTTCAGGTTGAAATTTTTTCTTCCGCCGAAACCGGTATTTTTTTCGAGCCTAAATATATAATCATCACGCTGGGGACCGACAACAGAAATACCTCTCGCAATCTCCTCTTTATAACTTTTCCGGATTTCTAAAGCAAGTGCATCGGTAATATTATCGAGACTTAATGCGTTGCAGTCCATTATCTCGCCGGAAAAATCCGTGAAATAATTAATAAATGCATTGTCTTTATCCGGAGTAAGTTCGCTGAAATTCTTATGAAAATATGAATTGAATTCATCCAGAAACTTTAACCTTCTGAAAATAATACTTGCCGATACCTCGGTCAGCTTTTCATTGTATGAATCAAGAAGCGTTGTGAATTCACTGCCTTCAATATTGCCGTCTGCCAGGTTATTTTTTAGCAGAGCATTTTTCTGCTTCAGGATTTTACTGAGTGTTTTCAGATAGCTAAGATACAGTTTACTTGTCTGTGCTATGAGTATATCAAAGAACTTTCGTCTTTCAGAAGGATTTCCGTAAGTGATGCTCAAACTATGAGGAGAAAGAAAAACAACGGGAAATCTTCCGAAAATTTCGTTTGAAAAACTTGATGCTTTATCACCGTTAAAAAAGAATGATTTCCTTTTTGTGCTGAGATTGTAAATGAGTCTCAGTAAAAATCTATTTTCAAGATCATTCTCAAACTCACCCTCTACTATAAATTCATCGCAGCCGAATTTTATGCATTCGGTTTCAAGTGCACCAATAAAACTTCTACCGTATGTGAGGAATGAAATGGCTTCTAAAATATTTGTCTTGCCGTGGCCGTTATTGCCGAATATGAAATTAAAACGGTTGTTAAAATCAAACACCTGCTCGCCATAATTTCTGAAATTTCTTAATATAATCTTTTTTAAAATCAATCTATTCCTGCGATACCCATTGTTACGATACTCTTACAGGCATTATCAATTCCATATAGTCTTCGTCTTTCAAATTAGTCGTCTGTGTAGCAATTGATGCTTTTGCCGGCGTACTGAAGCTCATAAAAAGCTCTTCAGTTTCCATTTGTCTCAGGCACTCAAGTAAATATTTTGCATTAAAAGCCACGTTGTAAACATCTTTATCAAAATCATATTCCTCTGAATCTGTCCTGACAAAATCGCAGTCAAGAGTTTCAGATCCCTCAGAGCCCTTTTCAGGGTTATCTGCCCTTACTGTGAGTTCCTTATTTTTAATCTCGAATTTTATTCTATGAGTGGTTTCGTCGGATAGATTTCTAATCCTGTCAATTGTACTTAGAAATTCACGTGTATTCACCCTGAGTTTTTTGTCGTTTTCTTTTGGAATTACGGTTTCGTAATTCGGGAAACTTTCATCGATCAGTTTTGAGTAAATTTCAGTATTGTCAAAAGATATTTTTATCATAGAAGAATCGAATTCAAATTTTACATCATCTTTTCTGAGCATCCTTATAATCGTCAGACAGGTTTTTTTAGGGATTATTATTTTTTCTTCTTTAGGGATACTATGTTTAAAATTTTCCCTGATAATCTTTGCAAGGCGGAATCCGTCTGTTGCCACGAACCTCAGATCGTTAGGTCTGATATCCATCAGAATTCCGGTCATATTTCTTCTTGTATCTTCTGTGCTTGAAGCGTGGATAATTTTCCTGAGATACCTGTTAAGGTCCAGACCTGTGAGGTCTAATAATTTCAGTTCTTCTTTTTCTTCGATTTCAGGGAAGTCGACTGCAGACTCGCCAGAGAGAGAGAACTTTCCGGTTTTTGTTTTGATATTAATTTTATTTGTTTCAGTTGTCTGGAATTGAATTTTGCTGAGACTCATGAACTCTTCGAATTTCTGATAGAGATTTTCTATAGACTCTTCGAGAAATTTATCTGCAGCGAGGTCTATTATATTGGCTTTTTCTTCTGTGGTGATATACCCTTTAAGAGTGATTTTTTCTTTTGAAAAATCACATCTGAATTTATCCCTCCACAGGTCAGAATTCTGGAGGTCATTCGAGACCATATTCGGTTTTAATCCGGGCACATTTTCTGTAACTTCGACGTAAGAAGACAAGGAGCGGATGAGATTAAGTAAATCCTTCGACGGGATGGCAATCTCACCATCTTCTTTTCCGCGGACTTCAATGGAAGTCCTGACAAATATCTCCAGGTCTGAAGAGAGAAGTTTCAAAGTATTACCTCTCAGTTCAAACAAAATATCTCCGAGAATCGGAAGAGTCGATCTTGAAGGAATAATATAACTAACAGATGAAACGGCTTTAACAAATTCGTTTCCGAAAGTTTCAAATTTCATTTAATTTTACCCCTGAAATTTTAATAAAACAAAAAATACTCAATAAATAGTGAATATTCAATTCAATGTAAAATCATATAATAAAGGAAAATAATAAGTAATTAGGAATTAATAATTATTAATTGAAGAGAAAAAAATCACTTTCCCCTTGGAAGGGGGAAGATTGTGTTCACTTCCAAAATCCCATAAGAATTATTATTTTAATTCCGATAATTCGTAGCCGGATTTTGTGTCAACTATTTCGTAACCTTTTTCTTTTAACAAGTTTCTTAGTTCGTCGGCGGATTTGAAGTCTTTATTCTTTTTTGCTTCTCTTCTTTTTTCCGCAAGTTCGATTATTTCCGGAGGTAAATCCGTACTTAATTTTTCTGCTTCAACTTTCCCGAGATCGAGTGCGAAAATTTTATCAAAGTCGTAAGCAAGATAAAGTTTTTCAGCGGAATTAAGTTTCTCATCTTTCAGCATATCCCAGAGGACTGCCATAGCACCGGTTACATTAATGTCATCATTTATTTCAACAATGAATTTTTTTTGAAATTCAGAGAATTCTTTTTTGCTTTTATCGATTTCAGCAGTGTTTTCCGATTTGAGATTTTTTATTCTGCATTTAAGATTTGCATATCCGTTCCTTGCAGCATCGAGATTATCGAAAGAGAATTTTATTTTTTTCCTGTAATGAGTCATCAGCAGAAAGTATCTGTAATCGAGAGGGGAGTAGCCTTTGTCTATGAGTGTTTGCAGTCTCAGGAACACACCCGCGGATTTTGACATCTTTCCTTTTTCTTCTATCAGGAATTCTCCGTGAAGCCAGTAATTTACAAACTTCTGACCCGAACAGGCTTCTGACTGTGCAATTTCATTTGTATGATGGATAGGAATATGGTCAACGCCTCCGCAATGGATATCAAAAGTATTCCCGAGATAATGACTGCTCATAGCCGAGCATTCTATATGCCAGCCGGGGAAACCTTTGCCCCAGGGAGAATCCCATTCCATCTGACGCTTTTGGTCTTTGGGTGAAAACTTCCATAATGCGAAGTCAGTCTTATTTTTTTTCTCGTCGGAAAATTTTATTCTTTTCCCTTCCTCGAGTCCTTCGATATCGAGCAAAGCCATTTTCCCGTAATCCGGAAATTTACCCGTATCAAAATAAACACCGTCTTTAGTCAGGTATGTATAACCTTTATCCTCGAGGCATTTAATCATATCGACTTGTTCCTTAATGTGGTCGGTGGCTTTACACCATACGGAAGGCGGGAGAATATTCAGTTTTGTGATATCCTGTCGGAAAGATTCGGTATAAAATTCTGCAATATCCCAGACTGTTTTCCCTTCACGCTTGGCGCCTTTCTCCATTTTATCTTCACCTTCGTCCGAATCGGAAACAAGATGACCAACATCGGTTATGTTCATTATATGCCTGACTTCATAACCGTTGTAAAGTAAAACTCTTTTCAGAACATCTTCAAAAAAGTATGCCCGAAGATTTCCGATATGTGCATAATTATAGACTGTAGGTCCGCAGCAATAAACACCGGCTATGCCGGGAACAAGCGGTACGAATTCTTCTTTTTTTCGTGTTAGTGTATTGAAAAATATAATTTTGTTCATCTTAATTTAATATTGCTTAACTTCATCAAGCGGGAATTTCTTTTTTCAGGATGAGGATAATGTCAGCAATCATTTTATGTTTAACAATTTATCTTTATATACGTCGAGATATTTTTTTCTGTTTTCCTCATCTAAATGAGCGGCACTATATGCTATAAATGGCGGAATCACTTCAAACCCGCAAAATTCAAAAACACCGTGATGAATAGGATAAAGGAGCATATCGATATCCCCGAATAAACCTTCTTTAGTGAACATCTTTTCCGGTCCGCCTGTGGTGAGCGAGAGCATTGCCTTTTTGCCTTTGAAAACGCCATTGTCAAATATTCTGCCTCCGCCATAAGCGAAACCCATTGCTAAAACCCTGTCAATCCATCCTTTCAGAATTGACGGAATTGAAAACCACCAAATCGGGAATTGAAAAATCAAAAGGTCACACCATACAATTTTTTCCATTTCCGCATTTATATCAGCTGCAAAACCGTTATTATCAAAAGCGTATATCTCCTCCAATTGTTGTTTATAAAAATCCGGGTTCTGTACGGTTGTAAAATTATGCCTTCCTGAAACCGGATTAAAATTCATTGCATAAAGGTCGGATACCGTTACATTATGTCCTGCCTGAGTGAAAACCTCAATGGCGAGATTTTTGAGCGAGGCATTGAAACTTTGCGGTTCCTGATGAGCATAGACTATAAATATATTCATTAATAATCTTTAAAATTTTCCCCGGATATTTTGATAAATATTCCTGCTTTTAAATTATCTATTTGAAATTTTCTAAACAATTGAAAAAAAATTAAAATTGAAAAATATAAATTGAATTAAAATTAAGGAAAATCTAACCCCCCAGTCCCATACCGACGAGTCGGGACTCTTCGACCTTTTAAAAAAAAGGGAGATATTAAATAAAGCATTTTCTTTTTAGGTTAATGTCTGATACGAATTGTATATTTATTTTCACCCCACCCCAGCCCCTAATGTCATAAGGATAAGCATAATATTAAACTGGTTTTAGTTTGTACTTAAAAACGTTGCAATATGATTTCACTACTCTTGGATAACTTCTGCCCGGTCTTATTTTGATTTTATTCCTGCTCAACAGTTTTCTTATGTCTT
>DATCHW010000291.1:0-1149 GCA_036508135.1 Ignavibacteria bacterium | reverse complement strand
AGAGTAGTTAATTTCCGGCCGTTTTTTTCCAGTTCACTGGTACTGAGCATGTCTGTTTGCAAAGGACCGCTCTCGTATACCGCGTGTCCATATGCGTCTAAAACGGCAAGATACCAAAAATTATTATCAGCCGCAAATTTCTTCAGATAATTATTGTTTATTTTACCTTTTTTCCATTGTTCATCTAATTTACGGCCCATCTCTGTAATTGATTCAACTACCCACCTTTTGGAATAAGTAGATTCTGCTTGCCTGGCTGTTTTTAAATTAGAGCCGGCAGTTTCGGGCGCGGCAGTTATGCTTTTTAAATTTTCTTCTGTTAATTTTTGCAGCAGGCTAATTGTACTCAATGCCTGGTCTTCCAAAAATCCCACCAGGTTGGTTTTATTCCTTTGAATATCGAGAAATCCCATTATAAGGATTAAAGCAACCAAAACTGCACTGACAATAGCTACAGCAAGAGGCTGAAGAAAATTACCATTATAATTATGAGCTCTATGCCTGATAATTGATTCCTTTTTTTTGAAAATTATCATTTTATCCTCAAAATATTAATTATTTCTCTCTCCCAAGACTTATCATGGAACAATGAAGAAATATTCTAATTGTGCAGGACATCTTAAGCTATTCAAAAGAAAAGTCAACGGGAAACAGCAAGCAAAATCGACATTTTTGTCGAACGAGATATAAAAAATGCCGTAATCGCTATATATTTGTATTTATTATTATATTTAATGAGATGAAAATATTACCCGACATTTATTGCCGTAAATTGATGTCGTTAAATTTTGGGAACCAACAGCAGCTTATTAGCCATATATCAATATAATTAATTACTTATCTGATATTTGTTGATTATGGCACACTCTATGCTATAAGTAAGATCAAAGAAACAAGGGTGTCGACTAAAAATAACGGGCATTATGATTAGACGACGGCAAAATAACCAAGAAGGCCTTTAGACCTTCTCTCTTCTCTCCTTAGGAGGCTTCCTAACCAAAGCCTCCTTTTTTTTATGGCATCAACACCACACATCCAATCACTTAAATTACTTATCACCTGAAGAATCATCCTTCTTTCTTTGCCATATCTCGATTCGCTCTTTAACTATTTTTTCATAACCGGATTCCATTGGCTGATAGAATTTTT
>DATCHW010000290.1:0-1943 GCA_036508135.1 Ignavibacteria bacterium | reverse complement strand
CAGCTACTGTTAATGCTGACATAAGTAATGTGATTTTTGAGTTTTTCATTTTAAAAAATATGATTTTCAAGTATTTCGATTGGTTGGAAATTTCAAAACACAAATTTAAGAAAATCGTGTTTATTGTTTGATTAATTTTTGAAATAACTGCGTTTCGGAAGTAACGACTTTCAGCACATAAATTCCTTTAGGTAAATCAGTTAAATCAATTATTCCACTTTGGATAAATTGTTCGTTCTTTTTTAGAATGCGCCCATTCAGATCAGATACAAACCAGAATTTTACTCCAAGTTCTTGAGAATTAATATAAAAAATGCCGTTAGACGGATTTGGATATGCCTGAATGGGATTAATATTTTTTATAAATGGATTTGAGAGTAATGTGTCATTGAACTGTAAATATCCAATTTGCATGCTTCTCGCTCTTTTAATTGCTATATTGTCGTTAAACATATATGGTATAAATGAGGTAGTTAACTCACCGGTATTTCCTCCCCAAAATTCGTATTGGGATTGAATTGTATTTGCCTTATTTGAAGTAAAGTCTGAATAATTGATAGAAACCATTCCCCGCCAGTCATTGTAAATTGGTTTAGAAAGCGTCTTTTTTAACAATACATTGTTCCCATCGTAACTATAATCATACCTAATATCATTTTCCCAAAACATGGTTTTCCAGTGCTGATAAGCTTCTGAAACAATTTGGCTATTATCATTATACTGATAATCAATTCGCTGAACATTTTCCCATAACGATGTATCGGAATTCCATTTTTTGTTTTTCTGAGTCTGAATTTGGTTTGAGTTGGAATTGTAATACCAGTTTATTAAATCTGAATTTATCCAAGCTGTTCCAATCTTTTGTTTTTGTATTTCCGAATCAAGAACTCCGGCGCTATTATAATGAAAAGTTGAAAGCATTTGGCTTTTCAAAATGTCAGATTGATAAGCACTTATGCTAATTGAATCTGATTTTCCATCCGTTAAATAGCTAAAATCGGTTATGATTGATAAATGCCACGTACCGTTTTGCCAACTGTATTCTTTCTTAGACCCCAACAAATTCCCGTTATATTGAAATTCGATTTTCTTTGTTGGAACTGCATTTGTACCGGAATACGAATTATGAATTTCTGATATCAACAAATCATAAGCATATTTATAATCAATAGTATAAGTCACATTCCATATAGAACTCCCCCAAGTTCGCTCTCGTTGGGTAATGCATTTATTTCCATCGTAAATCCATTCGGTCAGTGATTTTCGAATCCAGATATTGTCTTGTTGAAAAAATTTGCTTTCTATCACTATATTACCGGCATCATCATACAAGTACAAATAACGGAATGTGGAATCATTTTCAAAAACCTTTAATTCTGTAATTAAATGATTATCATTTGTTGATAAAACCAAATTCGGAATAAAAAAAGAAACCAAAGTTACAAGTAATAAACTTGAGATAATGTATTTCATTATGGGAAATTTATGTCAAAAATTTGTCAAAAATACATATAATAATTCAATGCTCCAAACTGTTTACTGATGAAGAATCTTAGGCAGATTCAAGTCATAAATGCAACTTTTGATTAAAGATTGATATAGGGGCTGCTAAAGTACTTATTAATTTTATTGGATCAATGTATTTCAGATTAATATCCTGTTAAGTTCTTGAACTAAAACAAATCGACTGAACTTCAATTTTTGAAATTCAGCCGATTGATTGTTTAAACGGACAAGTTTGGAAACTTATTTCTTCTTTAATACAAAGTTTTTCGGAATGCAATTCCTTATAATACAAGAATGTGGGATAAAAAAATCCAACCAACCAGCTCAACAATTTTCTCATTTTATTAAGGAACATATCCGTGAGGACGGGGTGTTAGGCAGAAGGACCGGAAGAACAAGATTGGCAAAGATCCCAGATGCCTCAAGTAAAAGTTTAA
>DATCHW010000289.1:0-1104 GCA_036508135.1 Ignavibacteria bacterium | reverse complement strand
GCACAATATGGAAGTCCTACAGGGAAAAAGCCTCGTAACTGTGCCATTTCATCACCATAAAGATACGCTGTAATATTCTCAAATCCAGTTGCATTTAAGCCATCTTTAATAATTGGCTTGATATAATTATTAAGAGTTTCTATATCCGTTTTACTTACCCAAGGTCCAATCATATCCTCACCAAATATTGAGGTAGCAAAGTTTTCAGCGAGTCCCTCACTAATCATCATCTCTGCTAATGTAATATTATTTTTCCACTTTTCAAATTGAAAACGCACATTATGATTACATTCATGTGCCAAGGCTACAGGAAGTCTTTTAAGTGTATACTCATTTGGAACGAGGGATATAAAAATATATCCTGGGATACCTCCATCACCGCAATAACCATCATTCATAGACATATATGGGCTTTGAGGATTACCGAGTAAAATTGAAAACAGATAATCTTTTACAGGCAACTCATACCCAACTTTCGTAAAACATTCTAAGGAATTTTTAATTGTATTTTCACAAGTACGCCATAAATTTTGGTCTGAAATCATCTCGATGTTTTTATTTTGTTTATCATCTACCTCTGATGGTGGTAAATATCCAAACATATTACTTGCCATAACTACATCATAACCACCTTTTTGTGATGATTTTATAGGCACATTAATGCAAGACCACTTAAATTCAAAAGGCTTCATCATTTCATAGCGATAAATGTCATCTCGTTTTTCCTTTGGTGAATTCATCATTTTTTTATAAATTTCATCTGAACGCATTAGTGTAATATTCATTTAAGCATCTCCTTTGTAATATTAATATACACTATGACGTAACGTGATAGTCAATAGGCTTTACAAAATAAATAATGTTAAGTAAATTACTTTTTATAATAAACTTACGATAATACAAATCAAATTGTTATTAGTGCATTTCTTTGCCTTTATATGGCTGATATTCTTACCTCACAAACATGGAGGTAAGACAGATGAAAAGAAAGATTATGACACTGGTTTTAGCGGCCGCCCTGCTGCTTGCAGGCTGCTCGGACATGAGTGCTGCCCAATCAGATGAAACAGCTAAACCAACTGCTGCAATACAGGAAAATACAAC
>DATCHW010000288.1:0-1264 GCA_036508135.1 Ignavibacteria bacterium | reverse complement strand
GGTCGTCCACTGATATAGGGTTGGTGTTTTAGGGGGAAATATCTAAAGCTCCTCTTGATTGCGTTTTATGTTATTGCGACACGATAGATCTAAAAACTCCAAAGTCACGAGAAAAGAATGAGAGTAGACGTTATTTTGATTATTGTGGAATAACAACAACTGAATACAAATGGACGACCAAGTGCTTCGAGCATTAGAAAATAATCAACATTAGAATGTTTCATATCGTAATCATTTAATTTATTTATTATTTCATTGGCCAATTGCAATTTATCTCCTTTCTTCTTCTCGCTTCTAAACTGTCTGATATAAATAATCGCTTTTTGAGTAGACATTTTATTCTCACATATTTTACGAGCAACTTCTTTGATTAAATTCTTGTCTTCAAGACGACCGAGTTCTTGTAAAATTGTTCTTTTAAAAACCGCATCTTCTCGCTCACTCCCTATAACAATGAAAGAGAATTCACCGTCATTAGGAAAATCTTTATTGATACCCTTTAACGCGCCGAATGCTTCCATCATATAATAAAAATTAATTTTTCCTCTTTCAGATTTAATTTCTGTAGGCATTATCCCATTATTTGAAAGGGCATTAACAAACTCCTTCCGTGTAAGATATGGAGAGTGCTCTTTTAAAGGTCTACCAGGTTTAGGTTTATTTTCAGAAATGTTTTCCATAATTCAACTCCGATATAATCTGTTTTTTTGGTTCTTCTTGCCCTCTTAATATCAATGCAGTCGCCTTTCTCCCCTCAAAATTCAAACCTACGTACAAATATCCTCTGTTATTGATAATTCCAGTTGTCTCAACTTCAATATCTTTTGCATGAAAAACAATGTCTCTTGTATCGTTTTCTGTGTATTCAATTAACGGTGCCTTTCTTGGTTTCATATATGTAACTTGACTTTAATTGTATATAAACTTAACTATGATACTTTAAATTATACAATAGTTAAGTATAAGTAGTATGATAGTTATAATATATATTACAGTAAGATAATAGGAGGCACAAGAAAATGAAAATGGGAACAGCACAGAAACAAAATATCAGTGTCCAACACAGAATATGGAACAGATACGACAGCAGACAAAAGCAGGCAATCCCTGAATTCTCAGAATAGCTTCTGAATGGGATCCGAACCTTTGAAGCAAAAGGTGCAGAATTTGAACTACTGCAAGGAATGGTAAAGATAAGCTGGCCTGGAAAAGTGTCAATGCTTAGAACAGTTGAAGACTTTAGAAGAGAATATGAAAGCTGCTA
>DATCHW010000287.1:0-1204 GCA_036508135.1 Ignavibacteria bacterium | reverse complement strand
TGATACAAGTGCAAGAGTGAACGGCAGTAACTGCTATACTCAGATCATTTGCAATCCTTACTATACATCCTATTTTACAGTTCATAACAAGACTCGAGAAACAATTTTGGATATTCTTCTATGTGGCAATGAAAAGACTTGAGGTTTTGCCATTTTCCTTATCATTCCTTTATTTCCGCTAATATTTAATAGAATACCTTATTTCGCAAAAAATTTATCTATTAACAACTTAATCTCAATTTAATGCATTACTATATCTGTAATTAATGTTGGAGCAATTAGTAATCTATTAATTAAGAAATAAACGTCATTTGAATTTTGAAAACATAATAAATATTTATATTTTTAAGCAATTTGTGGAAATAAATCCTAATAAATATTAATTTCTTTGGCAAATGTAATATTATTGCAGTTTTTAAAGCGGGATTCGTATTCAAAAGTATTTTTTAGTATTATTTTAGAGGCTCTAAAAGTAATTTTTTGGTAAAATAAACAATCATAAAAGGCTTTTTTGCTTTTAGAGCATTATTATCAAATTTGGCAAAACCTCAATTCGAAAAATAATTAAATATTAATAATGTTTGTTAATATCTGTTGGTAGTCCACCGTTGTATGGTTTTGATGTTTTCAACACCGAAGCAGAGATATGCTCTAACCTCCTGGAAGATGCCCTTCATACAAATCAAAGCAGTGGAATTATATTTCCCAAGCGGATTAGAGCCCTTTTGAGCCCTTCAAAGTCAACCCTTGTAAATACCTGAGAAACCCCTGCGGGCTTTGTCCTGAGGCTCTGGCTGGCGTGGAAGAATGCACAATGGCTCTACTTCATACGTCTTGGTTAAGTGAGGGAACGTGATGAATTGTGTAATCACCTTAGGCTAGTTTCCCACATCGTCGAGAACTTCCTGATACCAGTAGCCAAACTGTAGCGGGTCGGCATTTTCACCGCATACGCTACATTGTTTCCAACATTTGTAATTGAAATGAAATCTGTCCCTGACTCTTACTGAATACGAGACATAAAAATCAAGATCTTCACCCACAAAGAGTCCTGATCTATTTATAGCAAGCTGCCTTTTAAGAGCATTGTTAATGTAACCTACATTCGGCAGGTCGACATTAAATTTTGAGCATTTTCATCGCTATCGTTTTAGAAACATTATGCGAATTTACACCTGGTTCAAAACTGGTTAACATATGAGCC
>DATCHW010000286.1:0-3323 GCA_036508135.1 Ignavibacteria bacterium | reverse complement strand
GTAACGTTACAAGTAAAATCATTAATTGTTACATTACCTGCCGCAGAAGCTGTTGTAACTAAAGTTGCTGGCAATAATAATACAAATAATGAAACAATAGTAGCAATGTATCTTTTCATGAAAACTCTCCTCATACAACTTTTTTTTATACGCAAAAATAAATTCTACATAGGCATATAATATGGATAGTTTGAAGTTTTATGCCAAAAATTCTTCTTATTAGTTGCGTAAGTCCTACCTTTTTCTTTCGGCTGTTCCCAGTCAAAAGTATAACGACTATTGTTTAATATAAACTTTCTGTCGAAATTAATAAATATAAAAAGTTAACTTTTGAAAATAAAATTCAAATAATCCTTTATTTCTTAAAATCGCATCAAATAAAATAACAAATTTGGTTGTGGTGTAAAAATGATACTTAAGTAGTTCACTACTATAATTCTTACCTTTGTGTACCATTCTTTACTGAACTTTATTCTTATAATTTTTGCAGAGTAATAAGAAAAATTCATTATTTTTTGCTAATTATCTGTCTGAAGTTTTTAAGCACGATTTTTAATATTCAATATATAAGGGATTCGTTATGCTTATACACTATTTAGAATAGCCTATATGTTTCTCATTGATTTTTCGCATTGGGTAGGATCTACTAACAGAAGGAACCAAGCTTATTCCTATATAGTATGTAATAATCGAGAAAACAAACACATAGGCATTTGTGGAAAATTCTGCTCGGGAAAGGCAATTTTCTTTATAAAAAACAAACGATAATATAGGAATTATATTCCTAGTATTACATTTTTTTCAGAAATTGCATCTATTCTGCATACTGGAGGTAATTTGTCATTTTTTTGACATTTTTAATTTTACAGAATTTTCGACCACTGTAAGGATCATGTATAACATTTAATTTAGTGACTTATTGAAATTTATGAATGTTGCACTTACAGAACATTTGGTACACTGCCAGCACCGGGAGCAAAAAAGCCCTGGTGGAGATTTTGGTAATATCTAGAGCTTTTAAATATCCTCAGGATTTATTTTTGCGACTATTGGTTGCATGTTGAGATACATCGGAATGAAATTTTTCTTCTTGTTTTTCTCTATTTCTTGGAATCCATATTTTTTATAAAAATCGATCGCCTCAGGTTTAGAGTCTACAAGAATACAAGAATATACCTGCATCCAACACTCTTACAGATTGATAATGTTTTACCTATAGCAGCATATAACAAATGTGTGCCTATTCCTCTTTTTTTAAATCTTGAATCGACGGCTAATCTTGCTATTTTAATAGCTGGATATTTAGCATATTTATATTGCTCGATCCCATCTGTAATATACACAGCTTTAGCTTCTAGCGTATCTGTAGCTAAAGCTATATAGCCTACCAATTCGCCTTTCAAGAAGCATAAACTCGTTTTGCTAATCAAATTTCTCTGATCGATTAAAGCATCTTCTTTCAAAAAACTGTTTAATTCTGCATTTGCACAATTAAAAGAAGATAAATCGGATTTTTCGTTCAAAATGATAATAAGAAGATCGGAATCTGAAATAATCGAAGACAATTTTAAAACCTGTTATTTTCATATATTTTCTTAGCCTTCTTGAACATTTCAATCATTTCATCTGTTACTATGGGATTTTCTTCGTTTTCAAAAAATTTTTTAGCGTCTTCGCCTTCGATAACTAGTCCGAATTCAATAGGTTCGGCCATTAAAGATTTACCTCCAATTATTATTTAACAATCGACATTGAAATTATATATAATTGTCTTACCAAATTTTCCACCAGACATCCGGTTTTGGATTTTTTATAACAAGTTATAATACATAGGTTTTATTGAAAACTATACATAATTGAGAAATTTTGTATAGTTTTCTCTCAAATTTAAAGCTAAAACAGTGAAAATACATAAGTTTTACCTTAAAACCTATGCATTGTTCCAATTCAGTGACAAACTGCCTACATTCTTGAATATGCGAAATCATTTCAGGATACAACAATTAAAGATCTGAGCGTACGATTTTATCCCATTCGTGAGGTGACCCCTTTAAGACGTTCATTTATTATTTATGGTTCCGTTGCAAAAAATCAGAGCATTTTACAAAATCGTTGAAAACCTTCACAATAAGGTAATTTGAGTGATCAAATTGGGGTTAAAATAACATTTAAAGGGAAGAACAATAGCCTCAAAGTACAGAAAAATTATTTTTGCAACGGAACCCAAGAAAGTATCGAATTGGCGTCTTTACTTGTGATTAATTTCTTCCTTCCATGCTTTACAAGCATCCGTGACCTTCTGTATGAAGACGTCAAGCACAATATGATTGAAAAAATGCTGAAAATTTTCAGGAACAAAAATGGAGTTTGCACAAAAAAAGAACTGATACAATTAGGACACTTCTTGAAGAGTGAAAGAGACACAGCCCTTGATGCTTTACTAGAATGTGGCGCAGTAGAAGAAAGGATAAATTCCGAAACAAAACAGCATATTTACATTCTTAAGAATGATAACAAACCCAAGATAAAAATTGATAGTTTGGCAAAACGTTTTCAAAACTTGGAGTTCAAGTCATTTCGCAAATTTCGCAAAGTTCGCAAACTTCGCAGCGTAGCACAAGATGAAGAGTGCTCTGAGAAAAATGCGAAAAATGAACAAACAAAGTTAGATGATAACGAAAAATCGTTTTCTCACCTAGTGAAGGGTAGAGGGGTATACTCTTGCGAAGCTGCGAACAATGCGAAGTTTGCGAAAAATGCGAAATTTGAAGGTGGAGATCAAAACGAATGTGATTCGAAAGAAAATATCAAAGACTTACCTTTTAAGTCTATTGTAGTTACTGAAGACGAAGCAGGAAAATGGCTTGAAGAAGGTGGTTATTAATGTCTGTACTTTACCTGGACATTGAGACCACAGGCTTGGACCCATTAACTTGTGAGCTTGTAACCTTGCAAACCATGAATTCTAAAGGTGAATCAAGGATAATCAAAGATCCTGTGGCCTTAAAAACTGTTAAACCGGTACTTGAAAGAAACTTGATAGTATGTCATAATACCAAGTTCGACTCTAAATTCCTAAAATATCATTATGGCATCACTTTGTACAATGTGTATGACACCTATCTTGCGGAGATAGCAATATCCGGTGGAAAGCTTGCAAGAAGAAAAGGAGCTTCTCTTAAAGATCTGGTATTCAAGTACTGCGGTGTTACTCTTGACAAGTCTGAACAACTCGGATTTAAGAAAGGTGAACCACTCACAGCCGAGCAAGAACAGTATGCACTGAACGACTTGAAATATCTGCCTGAAATAATGAAGCAGCA
>DATCHW010000285.1:0-18237 GCA_036508135.1 Ignavibacteria bacterium | reverse complement strand
ATACATATGCATTAAACCAGTCTGCCGTAAATGAAAAGTAATGTCCTTCATTAAAATATACGCACTGAAATGGATTCGATTTATCTATTATTTCTTTACTCCATTTTATTCCGTTCCAATGATAAAGACCGATATTACCTGGATTTCCTGATGGCGCCTCTATAAGAAAGTTTTCTTCAGATCCGCCTGCGAATACAAAAAAAGAACCGTATTGTCCGAAAATGCCTGATTCAAAACCCATAATTTTTATAAATCCGGAGCCATTGAATCTATATAATCCATCTTCTTCTAACGAATATAAAAATCCATTAATATGGGAGTAAAAATTTCGATACTTAAACGGTTTAGGATATCCTCTTTTATATACATTTTCCCAATTATCGTTTGAATATTTAAATATTAAAGCAGAATCAATCCAGCCGAATCCAGCATATATACTTGCTTCAGCATAAAATTGATTTTCCTGTTCGAAAAAATTAATGTCCATACCAAATTCGTAATTTGAGTTAAAAATAAAATATTTAAAGTTAACACCATCGTATTTAATTAATTTCCCCAAATTAGTACCTAACCAGATTTCATTATCATTAAGTATATAAACAGAAGTAATAAGATAATCTATATGATATGCAGTATCAGGAATTATTATATCCTTAAACGAGGAACCATTCCATTTCACTAATCTTAATACGGTGTTATTAGTACCAACAATGATTTTATATCCATATATATATATATTATTTTTGTCCTTTCCATATACACTGTGAGCAATGATATCGGGAAGTTGGTACGTATGAAAACCGTTTTCGTCATGATGAATGAACTGCCCAAAATCAGTAATCATATAATAGTTAGAACTATCTAATACAAAGTATCCTCCCGTTGAGCCACCATACCACAATAATGTATCGACTTGCCAATTATATCTTGCAGAATCGAATTGATAACCCGACGGCGGCGGCGGTGGTGTTATCGGATTCTCCTTATTACAAGAAAATATTGAGATAACCAGATAAAGAAATACTATATATACTGGAACGGATAAAATGGATTTTTTCATATCTTTAAATATTCTCGTTTTATTAGAGTCTCCTACCTTTTTGAACTCTGCATTACTCATTTTTACACCGCTAACTTCTATTTCATCAATATTCCGCCCAGGTGGATTTTCCCGACAAGTCGGGGCAGGCTGATAAAATGACTGTCGTTATATATTTTTCTTCAATCCCGATAAAAAACATTCCGATAAAGAACATACGAAACAGGTCGGGATTTCCCCGACAAGTCGGGGCAGGCTGATAAAATGACGGTTGTTATATATTTTTCTTCAATCCCGATAAAAAACATTCCGATAAAGAACATACGGAACAGGTCGGGATTTCCCCGACAAGTCGGGGCAGGCTGATAAAATGACTGTCGTCATTTTATCATCAACATTTTTTTCGTTGTGATATATCTATTTGCTTCAAGTCTGTAAAAATAAACCCCGCTCGGAATATTACTACCGTTAAAATTAACGGAATAATTTCCCGCTGAAAGATATTCATTTATTAGTATTGAAATTTCTTTCCCGAGAATATCATAAATCTTTATTGTAACGAGACCTGATTTTGGAATCGCAAAATTTATTTTTGTCGATGGATTGAAAGGATTTGGATAATTTTGCTCGAGGATATAATTATTCGGAACGTTTGTATTGATGGGGGAAATACCCACTGAACTTCTGATAATATTTATTTCATCAATACCAATAAAACAACTGTTATTTCCATAGTACCCTCCATCTACAACACAGTACCTTATAGCAAACCTGCCATTTACACTGGTTGTAAGCGCAGAATAACCAAATAATGTATATCCGTTGTCCGGGTCATTAGGATTTGGATTCGGAACTATTGAACGTCCGAGTTCTACCCAACTACCATCCGGTAGAGAATCATTTTCAGAATACATAACTCTGATTGAATCTACATAATTTCCAGCGGGGTCATAATCAACTGACCTTGCCCAGAAATATAAACTATCACCGGCATTGATTCCCCCGTTCACCCTCGGCAGAACCAACCAGTTATCGATATCTCCATTATCACCGGTGTTATCAAAATTTGCTGCTACATAGCTGGAATCAGGACCATCGTAAGAAACAAAAGTATAAGGATCACCCTGAAACCAGTCAGTCACCCCAACAGGATTAGATTGATTTGAAGGCAGATAACCTCTTTCTATCAAACCATCTATAGAATTATTACCATTAAAATCATCAGAATAAATAGTAATTCCTGAAGGATGAGATTTTGATGGAGTATGAGGTATATGAATTTTAGAAACTCGATGGGCTTTTGTTTTATTATGCGGATTATCAGGATTTAAAAAAGCTAACGATGTGCATAATAAAATAATGAGAAAAACAAAAAGTAAATTTATATTACGCATAATTTTGCCCTTTTAGGTTTATTAACATTAATAATTTATAATAAATTAAACAAATTATTTATAAGTTTCAATTATTATGTTAATAAATTTAGGGAAATGAAATTGATTAAATAATAATGGAGAGGAATGAAAAAGGAACTAATCCGAATGGATTAGTCCGGGAATAAATATTGAAAAATTCTGAAAATAAGGAATTATTTAAATACCAGCATAAAAAAAATTCCGTGTTTTTTCAGGAAAAAACCCAGGTGAACTTAATATTATAATTATTGATATTGTTAAGTTAAGCTGTTTCATATTTGATCGAACCAATATTTTCTTAATTTAGATACGAAAAACGATAAAAAATTATACCGGTTGTAATATTAAAAGTTAAAATCGTACCCTATTTTAAAATATCTTCTAGTATATTGTAATTTATCCCCGTCAAGATTTATTACAAAATATATATTGCTTCCTGCAAAGAACTCATATTGTATCATAGCGTTTAACAAAGCTTTTTTCGAATAAGTATCCTTTTGATAAAATGCTCTTAAATAGAGCTTTTTAATTATTCTGTAATCCATTCTTGTATTCAGGATAGTTTGGTCAATTCCGTTGTTGCTGATAAAATTCACATTTGTATTAAATGCAAGATTATCAAAAAATATGATGTTAAATCCCAAATAAGGGTTCCTCAAATATGAACCAAAATAAGCTCCAAAAAAATATCCTGCATATACAGAATTATTACCAAATATATACTTAAGATAATGTTCCTGTAAAAAGTTTTTTCTTGTTATTAATTCTCCGTTTGAATTGAAGTCATTTGGAAGATTGTATTCCATATAATTGCTGTATGACAGTGCGCCGGTTATCTTTAAAGACAGATTTGTATTGAACCTGTTTTGCATGTTGAAGTTATCACTTAACTGTTTCGACTTGTAATATCCTCCGCTGACAGATATGTTTGAAAAATATTTTCTGTCATAAACCCAATTATATCCTCCCGATAATAGTAACTCATCATAATTATTTTGCAATCCGACTGAAGAATTAAAAGAGGTCGAAGCGTTGAAGTTTTTATCTACTTTATTATACATAACATCGGCGAATGGTCCTCCGTTATCATTATATTGATAATATCCGTATAGATTAAATGCTTTACCCGAGAGATTTGTGGCATACTGTCCCGATAACCTCACGGGATTTTTTGGAAACCTGTAAAACCCGTCAAAACTAAATATTCTTTCCTGGTAATCTTTTGTTCTGTCTTTTGAATAAAGAAAAAACCCTCCGAGGTTGAAATCCGATGATGAATATCTTGGTCTTACAGTAAAAAACTTTCTTTTATTGCCGTTATTGTCAGCTTCCTCTTCTACATACATTACGCCGGTCTTCAACTTATCACTTCTATATGTGTAATTAAATCCGTAATTGATATTTTGAATTGCTCTTGTATAGAAAAGATTGATAGGAGAACGGTAAATATCAAGGTCCTTACTAAAAAACGGACGTTTCTCTTCTAAATAAATAGGTCTGTTATAAAATGAAAATGAAAAAGGATCTGCCTCAAGCGTCGATTCATCGGTGTTATATGTTGCTTTTAGTTTATGTTTATCGAATGATGCAGTGAACTCCCCTCCTAATTGTGATTTTGCTGTCGAATCATTAAACTTGTTTCCGACAGCAAATGGTGTTGCATTCACATTGATGTCTAATTTCTCATCAAATGGAAAAATATCAAGTTTGTACATATATTTCAGACTCATCAATTCGCACTGAGGAGTTATTGAATACCAGTAAGATGAACCGTCAGGTCTATAGGCAAAAAGCTGAAAATTGATTCCAATCTGCGATGTATTCTTGTTTTGAATTTTATCAACGGGAATTTTTACTTCCGTTTCGATATATCCTGGTTCGTTATCTTTTGCTTCTTTGAAGATGGTTGACTTACATTCCCAAACCCAGTCCCATTCAGAAGATTGTGATTTCTGGTTATATACAAGTAAATCCCGCTGATTATCAAGAAAACTAAAAACAAAGATGTATCCGTTTTGATTTTTATTTTCAAAATCGAGTAATATAAAAAACTCATTTTCTTCTTCAGTACTTCTATCCCTTCTGAGAGATTTCGAAATAACAACTCCGCGGGGATAAAATTTGAAAGCAAAATATAAGGCATCTTTTGTTTGTTTAAGATATATTATTGTGCTGTCGTAGTCCTTGCTGTCCGATTTTGGTATAAATATATGAAAATCTTTGAATACTTTAGCACCGGACCATTCTATAGAATTGATTTTTCCATCGATCACAGGAATCGCTGTGTTTATGCCCGGTGATTGTGCAAAAATTTTCGTTCCTGAAAAAATTATTATGAAACAGAGCAGTATTCTATTAGTGAGTAAATTCATTTTTATAAATGCTCTTTTTTCTATAACTTTACGTCATATTAAATTTTTAGTTGCGTTTTTTACCGATTAAAAGATTTTTTTATAACGCACTATAAAAACCAAATTCCGGATTCTTTCGGTAACCTTTTATTTACTTCAAGCGTATAAATAAATAAGTACTTTTATAATTGTTTTGTCTGGAAAAATCTAATTATTTTTTAAATATTAAAAACTAAAAGGGGATATATGATTTTAAATTTATTAATAATAAAAATTTGTATTTTGTTATTCCTGCCTGTTAATTGTTTAAAAGCAAATGATACCTCTAAACATCATACAATACCTTTCAAGCTGGTTAATAATAAGGTTCTGGTTCCAGTGAATATTGGAAATTCCCGGACTTTTGATTTGATATTAGACAGCGGATTTGGTTTTGACGGAATAATTCTTTTTAATAGAGATTTAGCTGACTCAGTTAATCTTGCCAATCGAATTTTAGTTAATATTCCGGGTGCCGGGGATGGTTCGCCATCACAAGCGATTATGTCGGAATCTATGACTTTTAATTCGGGTACTTGTGAGTTTAATAATCAGCGTGTCATTATTCTTCAAAATGATTTATTTAAAGGTTCTGCAAGTGACGGTGTAATAGGATATACATATTTCGGTCATTATAAAGAAGAAGTTGATTATGATAACAAAATAATAACTCTTCACGACTCTGCTGATATAATTGATGAATCCGGCTGGGAGTCTATACCGCTTACATTTGATGAAAATAACAAGCCTCATCTGAATATATATGTATCAATTGAAAATGAAGAACCTATTATGCTTGATGTTTATATTGATTATGCAGCAAGTTTGTCAATTGAATTGACCGTAAGAGAGGGTATGAAATTCAAACTGCCCGAAAAATATGAAGCTGATTTTGAAGGATACGGATTAAGCGGTGACATAAAAGGGAAAACCGCACGTATATCAAAATTTATAATTGGGAAATATGAGTTCAATAATGCCACGGCAACATTCTTTGAAGGGAATTCACGTTCAAAAGATAAAAATGCAGACGGGGTAATATCAAATGACGCCCTGCGCCGCTTTAATCTCATTTTCGATTTTCAAAACAAGAAGTTGCTTATAAAACCTAACAATTCCTTCAACGAACCATTTGAAATAATAAGATAATAAAAGGGATGCTTTTGCATCCCTTCGCTTCTGAACCTTTGTATTTCTTAGCAGGTGATTACAAAATCAGGGTTTTTTATAATAATTCTTTTCTCCCTTATCATTATAAAGAATTGTCTTTCGTATTACATTTATAATCTGCCGCCGAAACTGAAAATTATCTGTCCGACAGTTGGACTTCCAAGCCTAAATCCCCACTCAAATTTGCCTGTCATTCCAAAGGGAAGAATTGCGTTTAATCCTATACCGGTACCATTTAAAAACTTCATATTCTGAAATCCGTCTCCGCCATTCCAAACTGTGCCTAAATCGTAAAACATAGTAAAATATAATCCGTATTTATATGAATAATTGCTTAAGTATTTTATCTTTTTGATAACAGGAATTTGATTTCCCTCAAGAAAATTTGGTGAAATTATCGGGAATTTTATTTCATTAATTAACACAAATGAATTATCACCTTCAAATCCAAACCAGTTCCATCCTCTTATGACATCTCCTCCGTAACCTATGAATTTATGATTGTAAAAAGGTATATTAGGACCGAATGCGATACTTGTATTTAATTTTGTCGACAAAATAAACGAATAATCATTCTTTATTTTTACCGGGAAAAAGCTATTCTGTGAAAAATTCAATCTTCCAAAATCTACTATATCATTGATAAGCCCAAAATGTTCATAATCCAAATGCAGTTGAAATCCTTTCGTTGTAAACTCCCTGTTATTTCTTGAATCATAGTTTAAACCAACTCCGGTCAATAAATATTTATCAACACCATCAGGTGAAACCGTTCTGCCAATATCATAACTTGTTACTTGTGAAAGCATATAACCGATTTCTGTGTATATTGAAAAATTTCTTGAAAAATATTTCCCTACGGTCAATTTTGTGACATAATTGTAGTAATCAAAATTATTATCATTAAAATTTCTGTAATTAAAGACCCTGCTGCCATTTGCTCTTCCAAGAGCCAATTGGCTTCTGTTCCTGTCTTTTGAATAACCCCCGCTTAACGTAGAAAAAAGATGTAATTTTTCTCCGATCCAGGGAATCGAATATGATGCGTGTACAAAAGGATTATAACCAACACCAAAATTCAACATGACATTTTCATTCCTTCCTCTGAAATTCTGCCATCGAACACTAGCACCTACCCATAATTTTCGTATATCTCCGTCAACAAATCCGGCAGAAGGCATTGGATAAATATACCATTTTTCCTGCACCTTAATTTTAAGCAATACCTTATTATCAGACTGTAAAACCGGAAGAATTTCTGTCCTTACAAAAATTCCAAGATTGTTTATTCTCAACTCATCTTCTTTGCACAGTTCCGAATTGAAAATCTTATCTTTACTTAATTGCATTTCCCTTAATATTATTTCATCATCGGTAACTTTATTCCCGCTGATAATTACATCTGAAATCACCGGTTTTAGTGAATCAAGATACTCAAAATCTTTTTGGTGGATATTCGTATTGTCATTTTTATGAGATTGTCTGTCTTGGGATAAAATAGTATTAACCGGATAAGAATTATAAATAATAAAACATATAACAAATATCCTGAGAGACGTATTATTTAAAAAACTAAAATTTAAAGATATATGTTGATTATTTCTCATTTTTTCACTCATAATCTGAGATATTAAAAATTTATTTATCATTTATCTTTGAATCTTCAATTTTAGAATCACTTTTATCTTTCCATATTATCTGTTCACCTTCCGATAAAATTTTTACTTTATCTGCAAATTTATTATACTTTGATTCCGGATTTTGCAAAATTTGTTTCAGTGCATAAAGCGGGTAATCTGCACTTGTGAAATATTTTATTGCACCATAATGAATCGGTATCATATAACTTGCATTTAAATCATCAAAAAGCTGTAGTGCCTCCATACTCGATGTATGAAACCACATGCCTTTTGACTCGCAAGTTCTGCAAGGACCAATTGGTATGAGCGCAAGGTCGATTTTAAAATCATTTCCTATTACCTTGAAAGCTTCATCATTATATCCGGTATCACCGGCAAAATATATGCAAACATCTTTATATTGTAATATATATCCTGTCGCTCCCTTTTCTGACCATGCATATGTGTCAATTGCATATCTTCCGCCCTGATGTAAGGCATAAACCGGGGTGATTATCATTCCGTCAACATATATAGCATCGCCCGTATATTGTTTGTTCTGATATTTTCTTGTTGTGGCTTTTATAAGATTTAAATTAAAATCAGGTAAATATTTTTCGTCTCCTTCAGGAAAAATTAGGTTACATCCGGGAAATTTATCCTCAATCATTCCGAGGCTTACAAAATTTAAATGATCCATATGAGAATGCGAGATTAATACTAAATCAAGCCTTGATAAGTTTTCAAAATCCATTCCGGGCTCTTTTTTCCTGATAAATATTCCATTAATTCTGTTATTTAAAAACGGGTCTGTTATAATTACTTTGTCATATATTTGAATAAGTACAGTCGAATGACCAATCCAGAGAGCAGATAATTTCACACTATCTTTTACAGGATTTGTTATTTTATTTTCTATTTTCAAAGGTGAAGAAGTAATTGATTCACCTAAATTATTGATAGTAACCCGCAAGACAAAACAACCGTTCAGAACAAAAGAAAACAGAACGAAAAATATTACGAGAATTTTTTTCATTAAAAATATTTAATATATAGGTTTATGTTGTAATTCGTTTTTGTGTTGAAATTTTGTGTGTATTGAAATCCCATTAACCCTCCAAAAAAGTAAATACCGGCTTCTGCCCCGTAATAATAGTTTTTATCATTCCCAAAATTTTTTCGCAAAGTGTATTTCCCCCCAAGTGAAAAGCAAAGATTTTCACCTTTACCTGTTAAAGGGAGTATTACTCTTGAACCCAGGCTGACTCCGAAAATACTTATATTAGAATATTTAAAAGAAGATGTTGCAAGTTCAGGGTCAATAAATATTTCAGCGGAACCCGAAAATCTCCTCGCAGGATAAATGAAAAAAGATTGAACAGGTGAAACATATTTATTAGGTCTGAATGATATGCTGAGCGGGGTGATATGCCACTTGAATCCAAATTGAACTCGCGCATTTTCATTATTCGCATCCTGGAAAAATGTAGGCGATGGTAATAACTGTAATACTGCCCAGGATGTAAGTATATTCGGTTTTGCATCGGGAAAATCCTGCGGGAATAAGTCCTTTGTTAAAACCAATATAAAAAATAAAAGCACAATCTTTTTCATATTAAATGAAACATTTAAATAATGAAAATAATCTCAAAAAACACTTACGTATAAAAAAATCTAAACTTTTCGCAGGGTAATTATTAAACAAAAAACAATCTGGTTCTATTTAATAATTATTAATTGATAAGAATCTATTGCGTTGTTGTAATAATTTTTACCGTTTCTGTCTATTATAAAATAGGGGAGTTCTTCATTAAGGTTTTTCAAACCATTCTTACCCAATATAAAATATATTTTTGATAATACTACTCCTTCTTCGCAATTATAATTTATAACAGATGCACTTTGTGATTCCATTGCAGGGAAGCCAGTTTTCGGATTGAAGATATGATGATACCTGATACCGTTTATTATTCTGTATCTTTCATAGTCACCGCTGGTAAGAACTCCTGTGTTTTCAAGCTCAACTGTTGCTGCAAGTTTTTCATTATCACGGGGATGTTTTATTGCAACTTTCCACTTTAAATCTTTTGACTTTCTGCCGCTCACATAAATATCACCTCCGCCGTTTATCAGGAAATTATTGACTCCTTTATTTCTCATTACTTCTGATGCCTTATCAAGGGCATAACCCTTTGCAATCCCGCCAAGGTCAATTTTTAATCCTTCCTTTAAAAATGTAATTGCTGTATCAGTTAAATTCAAAAATATATTTTTATAGCCGACAAATTTCAGAAGTGAATCTATTATATTTTTATCCGGTTCAGTTTCAATAGGATGCTCCGAATTAAACCCCCAGTAATCAGTCAGCGGTCCGACTGTAATATCGAATAAACCGGAATATTTATCCGAATATTGAATACTTCTTTGTATGATTCCAAAAAGTTCAGAACTAATCTTAACCGGATTATTAAAGGCATTCCTGTTTACATAACTGATTTCTGTCGTATCTTTATAATTACTTGTAATTTTTTCAATTCTTTCAACCTCTTTGAAAGCATAATACATAGCTTTCTTGCACGAATCAATATTTGTATGAACAGCGGTAATCTCAAATTCGGTACCCATTAGAAATTTCTTTGCGGATAATTCAAACTTAACAGCTTCATCCTGTGCATTGCAATTGCAGTAAATGAAAATACAAATAAAAAATATAAGGAGCTTTTTCATAATAATGTAAGAGTCTTCCAGAGGGTTTTTATTATTTGCAGAGTTATATTAGACTTCTATTCTGCGAAAACCTGAATTTCATTGGGAATGCAAGCAATATAATCGCCTTGTTTTTTTAATGGATTCATTTGTTTGCATATTTTATGACGGCATTCGGTTTCGGTTATTTTTGCATTGCCATTATTAACTCCCAGAACAAGTTTTCCTGATTTCCCGTTAAAAGAATAAATATCGTTTGAGTCCGGACTTATTCGTTTAATGATTTTGCCTCTATGTACCACAATAATATTTTTCAAATTTGAATCATTATCAGTATAAAGCCGGATTCGTACAGGATTATTTAACATTGAAGGCAGATTTAACTCTTTTCTTATATCAAGAAGTTTCTTGCCAAAATCATTTTGCGACTTTGTATAATCAACCAGTTTATTGTTTTTTATAAATACAAGGTCTCCCATAACGTTACCGGATACCGGAAATTCGGAGTATTTAATAGTATTATATTTTAACCAGCCGTCTTTTGCAAACTTTTCAAGCAATTTAACCGCATAATCTGAATTATCCGTTATTGCTTCAAGAGAAAATAAATCTGCATCTTCATCTTCCAAGCGAAGCGTTTTTGATAATACCGAACTTGCAACTGATGAAAACAATGAACCTGCTGCAATTGCTAAAGCTGATGTTTTTAAAAAATCTCTTCTGTCCATATTTTTTATTAAATTGAAAATTTAAAACCAAGTGTGAATAAATAAGCATAAAGATCCGAAAGTCTCATTATCCAATCCGGAGAATCAGTATGTCTGTGATAAAAACCGAAATTAGTTATAAGAGTAAATTTATCGCTGCTAAGTAAAGGAAAATTTATACTCTTATCACCTTTGAATGTGAACCCGATTGATACATCATTTGTATATCCTGAATTTAACTTGCTGTCAACTCCCATAAAGGGCTCAGGAGTAAGATATTCGGATTTAAAGAAATATGCTTTCGTTTGGAAATACTGTCTTAATCCAAGTGTCATATTTACCATCGTGCTTAAATGCGTTTTGAATTCAACATCAATCGTGTTCGACTTAATATCCCATGTATCCCAATAGTATCTGTAACCGAGTTGAAGTGATGAATTTTTTGAGATTCCAATGTTCGTTCTCAAGCCAACTGATTTTCTAACTCTTTTATCAGGCTCTACAGGCTCAAGAACTCTGAATGAACTACCATTAATGATTCTTATTACCTGATATCCGTCCAGCATATAACCATCCATGTTAATGAACGAAAAATCTAATTGCGATATAATATTCTTTGAGAGAATTTGAGTTAAACCTAAATTTATTGTCGTTGTATTCCTGTCTTTTGTCCAGGTACGAACTTGTGGAAAAACTTTGTCCCAGTTCCCTGCGTAACCTAATTGTAAAATGGTATTTTTCTTTGCAAATGGGATTGAAAGATTTGCCGCAAATGTCTTTGAAGAATAATCATGCTCAATGCTGTACATTCCATTAGCAGAAACCGAAATTTCAGAGAATATTTTTGTTATGCCAAGTGATAATTGATGGCGAAGTTCATCCGGAGTGTTATCTGAGCCGCCTGTTTTATTGTTTGTTGCTGATGTAATGCCATCAACCCTGAAAATCATCTTCATTGAAGCAGAACTAATAGCATCTACAAGGTAAGAACCATTTATAGTCGTATTATTCCCTAAATTTTTTGTTACATTTAAATATGGATAATATACATTTAACCTGAAATTATCGAAATAAGTATTTATATCAAATTCGATTTCATCAGCAGGCTCTGTTTGAGAATAAGCAACGAATGGAATAAAAAATATTAAAAAAACCAGTATTTTTTTATCCACAACCACAGCCTCCGCCCTGAGAACCGTTTCCGCCTTCAGATCCTTCGCGGATGTTTATATAATGTTCCTTGATTCCTTTTTGAATCGGATTCTCATCGAATATCATATTCGGGTCTGCCAATCTTTCGCGTTCCCACGGCTGAACAATCGTACAACCGGTTATGCTTACAAGAAAAAGAAATATCAGAACAAATAATAATTTTCGAATCATTACTCGTTAATTAATTTTTCAATTTCGGAGTTGTATTTTTCCTCGTTACCGCTCACAAAACCGATATGTGTAAACCTCACAACACCATTTTTGTCGATAATAAAAGCACATGGAAACGATTCAGTGATGTAAAGTTCAACTATCTTTTTATCTTTGTCATATATAATCTTAAACGGAACTTCTTTATCCAACTTATCAGTGAATTTTTTTATGTTCTCTGATTCTTCATCAACGTTTACAGTCAGGACTGAAAAATTCTTTCCTGAATCTTTGTTATATAAATCAATAAGAAACGGAAATTCTTCCTTGCAGGGTTTGCACCAGCTTGCCCAAAAATCTAATATCGTAACTTTTCCTTTGTAGTCTGCAAGGTTTATTGTTTCTCCGGATAATGTTTTTCCGCTAAACAAGGGTGCATTTTTACCGACATCCTGCGAATATAAATGTAGAGGAGTTATTATTAGAGTTATGATTAAAAATATTTTTTTCATATTTATTTTATTTCAATACAATTTATTTCCACCGCCGCCATTTCTATTCCATAGTGCTCCATGACATTGATAGCAAGAAGGCGCCCATGTAGGTATTCCATTTATCAGACTTATTTTTCCACGAATATCATCTAAAGAATGACAATCATTGCATTCATCCGGATTTAAAGATTTACCACCACCTCCTCCTTTATGTAATGTTCCTTTTATATTGTTGGTATGGTCGGAAGGTACAGCACTTTTAGGAGATGTCGGAAACATGCCATCGCAACCGTAAAAAACCGATACGAACAAAATCAGCAAAAGCACAATTAATAATTTCTGTAATTTATTCATTTAAAATATTGATTATAATTATAAATTTATTTTATCTTTATGTCAATTCAAAACCAAATTATCATTTTATAAGAAAAATAGCGTGACTATATATCGATGACAATCTTGAGATATAAAAAGAAATCCTAAAGAGAAAGCATCACCCGTTAAGCTCCTTTATATTTGAGTCTTGTGAAAAGGGCTCCTGAAATATTAGAATAAATTGCGTTGTACCCCGATTTGACTGTTAGAACAGTTGAATCTTTTATAATAAGCGCCAAAATAAATCTTCAAAATAATCTGTCTGTAAATTACAAAAATTTGACCCTAAAAAAATTTTACGGCACCGAAGGTTTTTTAAAATCTTCGTGTCTAATATCTAAAAGTAGAGAAAAGATGAATTGTAAAAAAATAAATAAATCAATTTTCAAATTCATAGAAAAAAAATTGACGCTTGAAAGAGAGATTGAGTTTAAAGAGCATGTTGAAGAATGTAATGAATGTGCCCAATTATACCGGGATATTAATTTAACTTATAGCACTTTAAATATGGAGCAGGAGATTGAACCAAAAGCCTTTTTTGCGGAAAGCGTTACGAATAAAATTGACAGTGGAAAAACGAAAGAAAATATATTTGATGTTACACTTGATATTGCTATTTCAAAATTCTTCAAAAAGTTCGCTTATACCGGTATCGCATTTATTATTGCACTATTTATTCTCTTGTATACAACTGATAATCTATTTTTGTTTAAAAATTTAACAGAAGAAGATGAATTTACGGCAAAAAACATTTCTTCGGTATTTTTCGAAAACCTTTAAAAAATAAAATGAAAAAAAAATATATCACAATGTTGATTAGTACACTCATAATTGGAATTGTTATTGGAACTTTGACATCGGATATATTTTTTAATAAAAGGAGTAACCATTTAATTGTTGCTTCAACAACTGACTACTTTAAACAAAAAGTTATAAATTTATTAAAACCTGATGAAGAACAACTTAAACTATTCGATAACTCTCTTAATGAATTTTCCGACAGAGCATATTTAATTGAAAAGGATAACAACGATAAAATGTACAATACGCTTGATTCACTTTATATAGAATTAAAACCCGCTTTAACACCCGAACAAAAAGATAAGCTTGAAAAAAAATTAATTTATATTTATTCAATAATTGAAAAATAAGAAAAATGAAAACAATCAATTTAATATTAAATAGCATAATAGTATTTCTTCTGTTTAATATAACAAACATTAATACTTACGCCCAAAATAACACCCTTGATAAATCGGTCAAAGGAATCATTAAAGGTAAAGTATTTGATAAAGAATCTTCAGCTCCGCTTGGATCAGCAACAATCCAATTATTCAAAGCTAAAGATTCGACTTTAATTACCGGTGCAGAAACCAACACCAAGGGTGAATTTAATATTGAGGTCCCGTATGGAAGATATAATATGAAAGTCAGTTATATCAGTTATAGTACCTCTGTCTTTAACGGTATCCAGATTAATTCGCAAAATACCGTTCACGATGCAGGCTCAATAATGCTTACTTCAAATATTACAACAACCGAAGTGATAGAAGTCACAGCCGAAAAAGATTTTATGGAAACCCAGCTGGATAAAAAAGTATTTAATATCGATAAAAGCCTTGTTTCTCAGGGTGGTAATGCTACGGACGTTTTGAAAACTATTCCGTCAGTTACTGTAGATGTAGATGGGAATGTAAGTTTACGCGGCAGTACAAATGTAAAATTCCTTGTGAACGGAAAGCAATCAGGATTAATAGGTAATGACCCTACAAATTCATTACAGCAGATTTCCGCAAATTCAATTGACAGAATAGAGATAATAGATAATCCTTCTGCCAAATATGACCCCGAGGGTGAGTCAGGAATAATTAACATTATAATGAAAAAAACTGAGGAATCCGGTTATAATACAAGTATTACGTTAAACAGCGGAACAGGCGATAAATATAATCCTTCGTTTAATTTCAATTATAAAAATAAGTCTTTTAACGTATACGGAAGTTATAGCTACAGATTGTTCAATATGTTCGGTAATAATAATAGTTATAGAACAAATTTATTCAGAGATTCACCGTTTTATTTCGACCAGAATTCATCTCAGCGCTTTAAAATGCTCGGAAACATGGCAAATTTTGGTGTTGATTATTTTTTAGATAACAAAAACACATTGAGTCTCAGCGGTACTTATAACAACAGGGACAGGACAGAAGACCAGACTCTCTTGTTTAATGATATAAATTCTATTGGAAATATAACTTCGCAATATACAAGATATAACAACGAAGCACATAATGGTACTGCTCTTGAATTTGATTTAAGCTATGACCATAAATTTGATAAACCGAAACAGGATTTATCTGCATCAATATCTTTTTCGAGTAATTCAGACGACGAAACCCTTAACATTAATCAACAGAATTATTTACCGACTGTCAGTCCCTTTTTCCAAAACACATATACAAACGGGAAATATACTCTTGGCACTATTCAATTAGATTATTCTCAACCACTTGGTAAAGATAAAAATAGCGATTCGAGGTTTGAATTAGGTTATAAAGGAACTTTACGAAATACAAGTTCTAACTTCAGCTCTGAAACTTATGACAATGTACAAAATGTATTTATACCTGACGTTAATCTGAATAATAACTTTGATTATAAAGAGCAGATACATTCACTATACGGATTGTATGTAAACAATTATAAAGACTTTAAATATCAGGTAGGGGTCAGGCTGGAAGAAGCTTTGACGTCTTCAAATTTAATTACAACGAACCAGACGTATAATAATAATTATTTTAGTTTTTTCCCGAGTGTGTTTTTTTCACAAAAAATCGGGAATACAAATGAAATACAATTAAACTACAGCAGAAGAATCAATAGACCATCATTGAATATGCTGAATCCGTTTATTGATTATTCAGACCCTTACAACCTTAGACAAGGTAATCCGTATCTTCAACCTGAATATGTAAATTCATTCCAGCTTGGATACACAAAATATCTGAACTTTGCTACACTTACTTCTACAGTTTTTTACAAGCAAATTAATAACATGATGTCAAGAATTACAACAGCAGATTCCACGGGTGCTACTATGACTACATTAAGTAATATCAACAATGCAAAATCTTACGGGCTGGAATTTACTGTAAACGGACATCCTTTTAAATGGTGGAACTTCAATGCTAATGCAACATATTTCAGAATGATAATTAATGGTAATGACCCGAATACTGTCCTTAGTAATGATAATTACAGCTACACTGCAAAACTTACTAATAATTTTTCAATTTCCAACTTATTTGATTTACAACTTGCCTATAATTATCAAGGTCCAACAATTCTTGCACAGGGCAGAATGAATCCAGTTCAATCTTTTGATGTAGCAATAAAGAAAGATATACTTAATAATAAAGGAAGTATAGGATTTAGAGTAAGCGATTTATTCGACCAGATAAAATATTCAGGCGAAACAAGCGGTCCGGGATTCATACAGGATATGACAAGAGTCAGAAGTTCCAGAGTTGCGTTCCTGACCTTCTCTTACAGGTTCGGAAGCGATGGAAACAACAAAAAACCAACTAAGAAAGAAAAACCAAAAGATGAAAACGATAATAATGGAGATGATTATTAATCTTGAACTTATGAAATAATAAGATTTAAAAGCTTCAATCAAAGAAAACACCCTTATAAATATTTATAAGGGTGTTTTTTACGATAACAAAAAGGAACAGAAAACTTTATCTACCATAAAATGTATTCTTAAACATCTTCATTCCTACATTTAGTCTTTTAATATCTTAGAACATCAGGAACTCATATAAATATGAAATTTTTAACCGATCCAATTCTAACAAGAATATTTTTCACCCGGATTCCGGGTAAAAAATATTCTTATCAACCATAGAAGTATTTGAACTTAATTATTTTATCTCCAATTCGTTATATAGACCGTAGTAGAATGAGTGCTACTAAAACGGCACCTATAATTGCGAATATAATTATTACATCCGAACTAATCTGGGCTTCTGAAACAATCTTGCCTTCTGAAATCTTATTCACTTCACTTACATTTACCGGGATATATTTTCCATTCTCAAGTTGGACGAACTTAATATTATTAACTCCATATTGATCCAGCAATTTCGAATTCAATTCTTGCATAGTATATGTACTCTTAGCCAGGTAATTATTAATTTCTTTGTTAATAATTCCCTGCGCATTTATGAAGAGAGGCAGGAATAACATTAAAATGCTTACAAAAATTAATCTTTTCATGATACAATTCCTTTATTTTAGTTTTTAAAAAATTAATTCACAGAAACTTGTTATTTGTTACAGTTGAATTTACCAATATTCAGTTAAATTTTTATTTTTCGTATTAAATTAATCTGCGGAATATTCTCCATCGTCACTTCACACAAAGATATCATCAAAAATTCTTACTAAAGATAAAGAAATGAAATTGTTTAAGTAATAGTGCAGAGGGATGAAAAAGGAACTAATCCGAATGGATTAGTTTGAGAATAAATATTGGGTAATTCTGAAAATACAGAGTTATTTAAATAACTCAATTAAAAGTAAAAAGAATCAAATTTCTTCGTCCTTTTCTTTTATAAATAACTCAACTTTCTGTGTGGAGTCAGGAGTTTCCTCCTGACTCAGGTTGTAAAGGAAATATGTTTGAAAATAATATCTGGCAGGAGGAAACTCCCGACACTACGATAATTTCTTTTTTGTCATTCTTAAGGGGTCAAGTCCCCTTGTCACCTTATTACCTTGTCACCTGTTACTTACTCACTTACTCACTTTTCATTTACTATTACGACATTTGTCGTCCGTAATTAATTATGGCTATTTTTATTAAAATCATAATATAAATTAATATACTGTCTTATGACATTCAAGCTTCTTCCTGTTATAGATTTTATTGCTTTTTCATCCATCCCTCTCTTAA
>DATCHW010000284.1:0-10258 GCA_036508135.1 Ignavibacteria bacterium | reverse complement strand
AATGTACTTTAAACGGGAAATTTGGTTACAAAATATTAGTTTTCGTTTACAAAAGTTGCTTTTCGCTTACAAAACGGTATTATCAAATTCAAATCGGGAATCTTGGGGTACAAACTGGAAGTTCGTGTTTCAATTCACCCTGAATATTTAAGCTGAATATTTAAATTTATTACTAACATATAAAATTTAAGCTTAAAAATATAATATTTAATGATAATCATTAAATATGCATTTACAATTATAAAATAATGTGATATTTTATAAGTACAGAGATGAATCAGGGCTAATAAGTGTAACAGATAAATTTTAGGATACAACGGCAAAGGAGATTATTTATTATGAAAGCATCAAAAACAATTACGTATAGAATCAAGTCCATGAGTAAAACTCTTTCTATTATATTTAAAATCGCACGTATTGCTTGTTATATAGGTATTGGTATTTCAATTGTTTGTATTATTTATTTAATTATTTTTGGAAATACGGAACTTAAGCTTTTAATTTTAAGCGGAAAGGTTACAATGAGTAGTCCGTTTACCAACTCTAATATCTTTAATTTAGACATAAAACAGTTAATTACGATTGTAATTGCTGGAATTATTTCAATGATATTAATGGCAAATTTATTCCGTCAAGTAGAAAATATCTTTAAAGATATACATGTTGATAGCTCTCCGTTTGAAATGAAACAAGTAAAGCGAATTAAGCGTGTGGCAATTTTGTATCTAATTATTTCATTGATTAATTTTGAAACTTCTGCTACTTCAATTATGATTAGTTTAAATCTTGTAGGTATAGTAGGAGCTTTAATGTTTTGGTGTATTGCACTTATATTTGAATATGGATGTGCCTTACAAAAAGAGTCTGATGAAACACTTTAAGGAGACATAAAGAATGGCAATTATATTAAGATTAGATCGAGTTATGGCTGATCGTAAAATGAGTTTAAATGAATTAAGTGAAAAAGTTGGTGTAAGTAATGTAAATTTGTCCAAGATAAAAACTGGGAAAATTAGTGCTATTCGATTTTCTACACTGGAGGCAATTTGTGATGTACTGGATTGTCAACCTGGTGATATTTTGGAATATCAGCGTAATTGATAATTGTAGGTGTCCATAATTTTCTTGTTAGGCAGACTGTACCCTTATATCTAACATTCTCATAAAACCTATGTAATGGTTAAATTTTAACAAATAAACGATTCTATGTGAAATCACACATTCACTTTTTATATCCAATTTACGGTAATTTTACTATTATGAGATAAGTATCTCATAATAGTAAAAAAAGGAGGGGTTAAAATGCAAATCAGCAATTTACTTTTCAGTTCAATTATACAAACCATATTGTTTTCAATTATACCATTTATTTGGTGGGTTATAAGTGCTAGAGAGCAATCAACATTTTCAAATTGGTTAGGAATAAGCAAACCAATTATTTTAAATAAAAAGAAGTATGTAACATCTTTATTATTAGTTTTATCATTATTATTAATTTTAACAGTTGCATCATTTTTAGTTATTCCACAATTTGTTAATAAATCTAATTTGGCAACTTCACAATTTGTAGGTAAAAGTATGTCTACTTTAATTTCTATTTTAATTTATGCATTTCTGCAGACAGGGTTTTCAGAAGAACTTTTTTTTAGAGGATTTCTTTCAAAAAGGCTCATTGATAAATACGGATTCAAAATTGGAAATATTATTCAATCATTAGTTTTTGGATTAATGCATGGGCTATTTTTTATATCATTAGCAGGTATTTTAGGAACGATAATTATTATCGCAATTACAAGTACGGCAGGGTGGATTATGGGATGGTTTGACGAAAAAAAGTCAGGTGGATCTATTGTTCCAAGCTGGTTGTTTCATGGCTGTACTAATACTCTTGCAGCAATACTTAATTTCTTTTAGAACTATAGTGGATGTGGAATGGATATTCGTAAATGTTGTCTTTCAAGATCTTCTTTCAAAGCATACATTCATGTTTTAACGCAAAAAAAAGTATATATTACGTATAATGCATTGAAGCGAGCTTTAGAACTTCTTATTTTATTTTTAATTAAGATGCGTTAAGAAAAACATATGTTTGAGTGATAGCGAGTTTATGTTTTTTAGCAGATTAATTAAAAATAAAATTAGTAGTTCTTAGCGAAGTGAATGCATTAATAGTAATATATACTTTTTTTCTTTTTATTCGACTCTTTCTAAAGTGCTTTCAACAGGAGTTACATATATAGTTTTATTTGTTGAGTAAATAACCATACCAGGTTTTGCACCTGTTGGTTTTTTTACATTTTTAACCTGCGTATAATCAACAGGTACACTAGAAGAATTTTGGGATTTGCTATAAAAAGCTGATAAGTTTCCGGCCTCGAGTAGTGTGTTTTCGGGTATATCACCGAAATTTTTAATAATAACATGTGAACCAGGTATATCCTTTGTGTGTAACCACATATCGCTTTTATTGGCAAATTTTAAAGTTAAAAAATCATTTTGAATGTTATTTCTACCAACATAAATATCAATTCCATCACTTGAAATGAAGTGCATAGGTTTGGTTGGTTTTGCCTTTTTAGCTTTTGTGTGTTTTTTTAATGTAATATAGTCAGTTTCTATTAATTCATTTTTAATATCTTCAATTCCATTATAATTTTCTACATTTAATATGTTAGTTAGTACAGAATGAAGGTATTTTAATTCATTTTCAGTTAAATTCATTTGAATTAAGGCCATTTCTTCAGCTATCTTAAATTTATTATATTTTTTATAATAATATTGAACGTTTTGTGAGGGAGTTTTGTTTTCATTTAACTTAATTTGAATGTACTCACCATTTTCGCTATAATAATTTAAAAGGCTCGCAACTTTGTCACCCTTTTTAAGGGAGTATATATTTGCAGTTAGTAGTTCACCATGTAACTTATAAGTACCTTTTGTGGTACAGTCTTTTAAAGTTTGGTTAAGTATTCTCATTTTTTTATCACAACGATTAATATTGTTATTAACTATTTTTTGAAGGTTTGAGCTTTTAGAATTTAGCCTATCGTGTTTATCTTTTCTAAAATAAAAAGTCTCTATTAACATAGATGGTGATTCAAATTGTTCAAAGTCACAATCTTTTAATGAGGTAAGTTTTATACAATGAAAATCTTTTAGTTTATCGTTCATAGCATAATTTGCTAAAAAAATATTATCATGCATGTTTTTAAAGATGTTTATAGTGAAATCATAAATGTTCTTAGCATGATCTAAATCAAAATCAGTAAATTCGTTGTAATACCTATAAACAAGTTCTGATGATAGGTTGGAGCTTATTCCTGTAAAAGTACTAGTGAAAAACTTTTCAGCGAATGGTGTGTCTTTATTTACTAGATACTTATAGAATTCATCATACTCAAAGTTAAAAGGGTCAAGCTTTGTGGAAGCGGGAGGGTATATATATTCTACGCCTGTGTATAAAACACGATAACTGTTTACATCTGATGTTACATGTTTAATGCTATCCATAATTAAGTTATCACGAGTGCGGACTAAGCTAATATTGCTATGCCTACCCATTATTTCAATTATTAAAGAGTATACACTATCAAAGCCCAATTCATCGCTACTTTTAAAGTCAATAATTAGTAATCTATCAGAATTTAGTTGTCTGACATCTAATACTGTGGCAGTATTTAAATATTTTCTTAAGACCATGCAAAATTTTGGTGCTTGTATTGGGTTTTGTTTATTAAAGTCAGTAAAATGAATTCTAGGATAGTTGGAGCTTGAATTTATTAATAACTTATATACTTTTCTGTTTTTTTTGAAACTTAATATAACTTCATCTTTTTCCGGTTGGGTTACTTTATCAACTCTACAATCTATAATAATATCTTTTATTTCCTCAACGAGGCTAGATAAATAAATTCCATCTAATGCCATATATATCATCCTTCCATTATGTTTAATCATCATAAATTTTATTTATGCCTTGCAAATAATATATTATGTAATATACTACTATTAAGATGTACTATCATTAATAGTATACCATTAAAGAAAATTATTGAAAAGTCGAGACATGCGCATAGCAAGGAGGAGAAGCTCTATGGAAGTTATAAATTTCACAAAAATGCAGGGAACGGGAAATGACTTTGTTGTTATTGAAGATTTTGAGGGCAAATATGACAATTTAGAGGAATTAGCTATTAAACTTTGTGATAGGCATTTCGGAATAGGTGCTGATGGTATTTTAATGGTTAGAAAAAGTAATATTGCAGATATACAGATGGTAATTATTAATGCTGATGGTTCATATGCGTCTATGTGTGGTAATGGCATAAGATGCTTTGCTAAATATGTTTGGGAAAAAAAATATGTGTCAGGTGAAAAAATTAAAATAGAAACTGGTGATGGCGTAAAGCTTGCAAGTATATCTGTTAAAGATGGCTACGCACAAGGTGTAACAATAAACATGGGAAAATATAAATTTAATCCTAAAAGCATTCCGGCTTTATCTCCTGTAGAAATAGTTAACAAAAGGTTAGAAATCAACAACAAGGAATATTATATTACATCATTGCTTATGGGTGTTCCACATACTATTGTTTTTGGGAAAGATGAAGATTATGAAGTGGAGGAAGGAAAATTTATTGAGAATTACGAAATGTTTCCAGAAAAAACAAATGTAAACTTTTGTGAAGTAGTAGACAAAAATATGATTAGGGTAAAGACATGGGAAAGAGGTGCAGGAATAACTCTCGCCTGTGGCACTGGTAGTTGTGCATCAGTGGTAGCAGCTAAGAGACTAGGATATATAGAGGGTAAAGTAACAGTACAGGTTCCAGGTGGATTGCTTAACATTGAAATTGTTAAGGATGAGGTTCTAATGGAGGGACCTGCAGAAATTATCTTCAACGGACAATTTTTTCTGAATTAAAATGTATACAACTGTCTATATAAATAGTACAGTTGTTTTTTTTTATGCATTTTTTTGCATAAAACGAATAAAAGTGAATAAAATCACAATAAATGACAATGATTACAAATAGAATATGTTTTATAATTCTACATATTAAGAAAGGGAAAATACCATGAAAAAAAAATTACTCCACGTATTATTAAATAGAAAGTTAATAACAATAGAAAGGTTTAAGGAAGTTAAGGAATTATCACTAAAGAGAAATTGCAGTGAGGAGCAAATAATTCTGAGTGATATGAAAGTAAATTTAGATGAGCTTATTGTAGTATTGGCGAATGAATTTAATATACCTTATATTGATTTAGAATCCATTTGCACAAAAAATCAAGTATTTAATCTAATAGCGAAAGAGGTAGCTACTAGGTATAATTTAATACCATTTTATGATAAGAATAATGAAGTACATGTGGCATTTTCAAATCCCTTCGAGATAAAAGTTATTGATGAGTTAAAATTTATAACAAATAAAAAAATTAAAATATTCTTTGCCTTAGAGAGTCAGGTTGCGGAAGCTATTGAAAACTGCTATGGGAAACAAATTGTAGATGTGGCAGTTGAAGAAATGAAAAAGGAATATATGCTAGAAGCCAAACAAAAAAATCAAGAAGGGTATTCGGCTTTGCCATCCGAAAATGCACCTGTTATAAGGATAACAAACTCCTTACTAAAACGAGCTGTAAATGCAGAAGCTAGTGACATTCATCTTGAGCCTTTTAAACATTTCGCTATAATTCGCATGAGAGTAGATGGCATCCTAAATGAAATAAATCAAGTTCCGAGTAATGTATATAAGTCATTATGTACAAGAATAAAAATCATGGCAAATATGGATATAGCTACGAAGTTAATCCCTCTAGATGGCAAAATAACTGAAAATATAGATGGAATAGACTACGATTTTAGGGTATCCTCGCTTCCAACAATATATGGAGAGAAGGTAGTTATAAGAGTTTTATACAAAGCTGAGAGATTCATTAATTTAGACTCATTAGGCTTTAGCTTAGATAAAGTTATGCTTTTAAGGGACATATTAAAACTTTCTCACGGAATGATAATAGTTGCAGGACCTACAGGAAGTGGGAAATCAACAACATTATATGCATTACTAAATGAAATTAATTGTAAAAGCAAAAATATTATTACTATAGAGGATCCTATAGAATATAATATGCCTAGAATTAATCAAGTAAATGTAAATAATAAGGCGGGTCTTACATTTTCAAATGGGTTAAGGAGTATTTTGCGGCAAGATACCTATATACTTTGTTAGGTGTTGAATTTTCTATGTTTTATTGATGTTCGTCAAAAGATTCGTCAAAAATAAAATTTAAAAAAATTACTTAAAAATTTCGTCTATTTTTTTAGCGGCATTTTTAAGCATATCATTTGTTACGTGGGAGTAGGTTCTATAAGTTTCTTGAACGTCGTGGCCCAACAACTCAGCAGCAGTTTTAAAATCCATTCCATTTGATATCAACAAAGTTGCATAAGTATGCCGAAGCAAATCCAAACGTTTGGATTTTCTAAGTTATCCAAACCTTTATAAAATCCAAACCTTTTTAAATAAGTACCTGGTTTTACTCGATTGTGAATAAAATAGGTTTGGATTTTATTTTCATTTTTTTTTATTGCCAAGCCCGCAAAAATTTACCAATGAGCCATCTGCGTTTTTCCATTTTGGAGTCACTTTTCTATCATTTTCACTTTCTAGAGTAGCAAGTGCTTTTGCAGAATCTTCTGTCGTTATGTCGAGATACATCATTGTCGTCTGGAGCTGCTCATGTCCCAGTAAAAATGAAATCTGAACGATATTCATACCATCCTCCAGCCAATGAGATGCCTTGGCATGTCGATACTGGTGAGCATGAAGGGTTATAGGTACATCAGTGCAGGATTTATGAGCTTCCATCGCATATTTTTTCAGCATCTTTGCTATTGCGGGTTGTGTCATTTTTCCATGTGTTCCAGTGTTTCTGGAATAAAATACATATGCTTCTGGATCAGATATCTTTCCATGGAATTCAACCAGGTATTTCTTCAAATGTGCAACTGCTTTAGGCAATAGATAGAGTGTGCGAATTTTATTTCCCTTACCGATGACTGTAACGTATGGATTTTCCTTATCCAGATAAAGTTGGCTATTCTTCAGTGAGAGTATTTCATCCAGTCGGGTTGCCGTACTGTACAATAGTATCATGAATACAAGATCCCTCTTGCCAGAATGCGTTGACAAATTTGGAGCCTCCAACAGCGCTTTGACGGCATTGCGGCTCAATCCTGTCACCTTTTTTTTCTGCGTTTTTCTACGTGGAATTTCATAGGCTTCCTGATATAGATACAGGTATTTTACGTTTCGGCTTCCAAGATATTTCAGAAAGATTCGCAGGGATGCCAGCCGGTTATTGCAGGTCTCAGAGCTGCAGACACGCACCTTCTTAAGCCAGGTCAGCCACTCCTCAATGACGGATCGTTCAAACCATTTACTTCCAAAATCAGTCCGGACTACCTTTTTTTCAGATTCAAGGAAACTGACATACAGTTGCAGTGCATACTGGTACGCCTTCATGGTATGACAGCTGTTTGTTTTCCGGGAAGGTACATATTCATTGAAAAATTTAGAAATGTGACGTGCAATCTCTACCGATTCATTCGTTGCTTTCATCATCTTCTACCTCCGGTACAATCCAGTCGAACCCTGTTTCAGTCTTTTCCCTGAGGATCTGAGATAGACCAGGTACGATGGAATAATAGTACTTTGTGCTTTCTATCGTGGTATGTCCCATACTCTTGCTAAGGTACAGAAGCTTGTCATTAAAGGTAACGCCTAGACCAGCCCATCGGTTTATATTTTTTACCGCGTAGTGGTGTCTCAGCTCATAGGCGACGGCATGTGCCTTGTTTACCCCATACCAGATATCATGGAAGTTCTTCTGAACCCATGAGCGCTTGTGGAAGGAATCGTTTCTGGCTGGGAAAAAATAAGTTCTGTCTGGGCGTATCTTTTCGATAGCAATATCATACTTACGTATCAGTTCCAACATAGAATCATGTAACGCGATATAGTGCTGGTTACGTCCCTTCGAATAACGGATATTCAGGATGCCGTGTTCCATATCCACATCTGTTTTTCGGAGTAGTCTAGCCTCGGTGGTACGTATACCACTTGAATAGAGTAGTCGGAAGAATACTGGGACAGTCAGCTTTCTCGTAAGTACAGGCTCATTTCGTGGATGTACCCCCAAACTATCGCATTCACAGAAGAAATTTGTAAGTTCCTGTTCGGTGAAAGCGTGTGGTATATATATACGAGGCTCTTTCTTCGGAATGACTGGTTCATAGATACTCGTAAGCCCCCGTTCTTTTAGATAGCGTACAAAACCAACTACTGGTCCAATCCTTACGCGGCATGATTCGTTTAATTCCGTATCACGCTGACGGCACCAGTTGTCTACCATTTTCTGCGTCAATTCCGTGAAACCTGGATAGTTCATGAGGCAGTAGCGTTCAAAGATGAGGAGATTCGGCTCAGAGGAAGATTCATTCCAGTGATCGGATGCCTTTCGGTATCTTATGAACGACTGTATGAGTGGTGCTATGGATGACTGAAAACTTCTCATTGGGCAAACACATCCTCTGCAACAGAGAATTTCTCAATGCTGAGTGCACATTCCTTTAGATGAACGAAGTCTGCTCTCAAGTATGGTTCCAATGAGTCTGGTGATGTGTGGCCAAGTGTACGGCTGATTATCGGCTGCGGTATTCCGTTACTCATAAGGCAGGATGCTAGATAGTGTCGGAATATATGAGTACCCTTGCGAGCTCCCTTATCCTGACGAATTCCGACCATACGAAGTATTTTTGCAACTATACTTCCAATGCTACGGCTAGCCAGCGGTGTAAATGGTCTTGTCTCACTTAGGAAAAGGAAACTGTGGTCTGAATCAGGGCGCTCTGTCGTTACATAGTCATAAATAGCATTACCTACAATCGGCATTAATGGAAGTTCCAGTGGAATCTCTGTTTTCTGCTGGACAATCCAGATTTTTTCATCTGTCCAGTTGATAGAATTCATTTTTAATGCTGCTATGTCGCATCCGCGGATTCCAGTTTGCAGAAGTAACATTCCGATTGCTCTGTCGCGCTTAGAAACTCCAGATGATGAGCTGTCTATGGTATCACGTATTTTCTGCGCTTCCTCTTTGGTGAGATACTGTATGTTCTTTCGTATTTCTCGGAGAAGAGGCAGGAAGCATAACACCTTTTGGCATTCTCGCTCTTTCCATGAAATACCTGCCTTGAAAACAGCTCTGATGTTTTTCTTATAGGAACAACTTTTAATCAGCTCACCCTCGTCCGACAGGAAGAATGACAGTACAGTATCTTCCGTGAAAGCATCAAGACTCTCAAATCCTTTTTTCTGCATGGCATAAAGAAAAGATGCCGCATTCATGGCCTCACTATGGATTGTTGTAAGCTTTTTCCCACGTTCTTTTTCTGTTTTGCAATAAAAATCAATTAGTTCCTGGTATTCATGATTTAGTAGATGATAAGAACCTCTGCCTAAAAGTGAATGTCGCCGCCTTCCATTAGGATATTCACCAAAAAGATCGAACTGTTCAAGAGCACCGATGACAGTTCTCATATGACGGAGATACTGTTCAGAATGGGATCTTTTAGCGTATTCAAGATAGATGCCCCTGTATGATTCCCACCTTTTTCTTTTCGGATCCTTTAGGATGTTTCTGATTACGGTCTTGAATTTTTGGATGTAGGACGGAGAATAATGATTTGCCTCCAAAAAGTCGAGTAATTCATGGTAATGCTCTTCTAGATTTTGAAAATGCATGGTATGACCTCCTTAAATGTGTTATATCATAATCATACACAATAAAATAAAATCCAAACCTTTTTTAGTCCCAATCGAGTAAAATCAGGTATTTGTTTAAAAAGGTTTGGATTTTATAAAGGTTTGGATAACGAAGCAAATCCAAACGTTTGGATTTACTAAGGCATAGTTTTGCAACTCACTTACTTGAGTCAGGCACAAATATATATCATATCAAACAACTACTAGGTCATTCAAATATCAGAACAACCTGTATTTACTTACATTTACTAAAAATTGAATCGTTAAATGTATGTAGTCCTCTCGATATGTTAACAGAAACGGAGAAAACCAATGCCTGAAATTCAAGATATTTTTCTTAAATATAGTTCAGAATATCGTAATAACCACAAACTTACTCTTGTACAATATAAGGCTATGTCTGCAATTGAAAATTGTAGAACTTC
>DATCHW010000283.1:0-2800 GCA_036508135.1 Ignavibacteria bacterium | reverse complement strand
GGCCGGTAAAACATTAAATAAGAAGAAAGTTGTTACCCGAAAGTCGGTTGCGAGTGAAGATGAGATTCGTGAAAAAGCCAGGGAAATCTACTATGAAAGAATTGCCCGTGGTGAACATGGTACCCCTGAAGGTGACTGGCGTGAAGCTGAAGAATTGTTAAGGGGTTCCTGAATTTCAGTTAGAGTATGGGAACCTGATTTAATTGAAAAAAAAGGTAGAATTGTAAGTGATCCCGTTTTCACGTAACCAACGGCGAAATGCTTTGGCAATCTTTCTCTTTTTTAACAGGACTTCACCTATCTCATTTGAAGTTATACGGTAAACCATTTTCATAGCTGTGTCTTGCTCTCTTTAATTACTCAATATTGTAAGAACTGAATTTCCTCAGATAATCAAATATTGATGTTCCTAGAATATCTTTCTTGTTTATTCTTCCATTTGAATTAAGAAATTTCTGCAATGATCCTGCACCTCCAAGATGCGAAGCAGCGATCATTCCTGATTTGGTAATTATTATACCATTTATTGTATCACCAATAAAATGTTCATATTCATTTAAGAAAGTTAGATTTACCCTGATAAGTGTTTTCAGGGCTTTCAACTGCAATTCTCTCGGGAAGATTTCGGGATTTTCTTTAAACTTCTTAAGAGTTATTTTCCTGTATCCAAGAAACTTCAGTGTAGATTCATCAAATTGCCATTCACCGAAACAACCTATCTGGTTAATGGAAAGCCAGTTGTTCCCCGATTCCTTTGAACCAAGGTCATTAATAAATCTGGAAAACTCCGATTCATGGTATTTATCGTTAACATAATCTATAAACAATCTGGTTTTAAGCATCCCCAACCTGAAATCAATAGTTGGGGCACTACATATATGAGTAGTGAAGATGAATAGGAGTGTAAGAAATGCTTTTCTCATGGTTAAAAAGTTTATGAATTATATCCCTACAACTCAATCACTTGCTTATCTCTCCAAAATTAGACCATACTTATACTCATGTCAAGTCCTGATAATTTTATGCTGGCTAATTAGTTTGTAATTTTAATTTCTTCATCACAAAAAAGCCGACGAATAATTATAAGAATCCCGGATTGATAAACAAATTGGATCAGTTCGTCAAAATCTGAGTAAAATTTACTGATAAAGCTGGGAAAATTTAAGCTTCCTGATTACCTATAAGAATGTAATATGAAGGCAATCAAAACAATGCAATAATCTGAATATCTGTAATGTAAAATTAATTCTAAAAATGAAATTTTGACAAAGAGACGACTACTTTGGATGAAAAATCTTGTAAACAATCCCTTCGCACCATTTGTCTGAGGTGCCGACGTGGAATTTAAGCATGATTATACCTCTGAAGAGTCTTAAATCGATATTGCAGATGATTTTTTTGCCATAAATCTTTATAATAAATACAGGAAAAATGGCTCCGGCTAAATAAGAGAAATTTAACTATTTATTCAAAATGATAGAATCAATAATGCTAAAACTGATGTTTTTCCCATTATCCGGATAATAAATAATTGATCGAATTCTGAACTGAAAAAATTGTATTACAAATATTGTTTTATCCGGTCCCAGTAATTGATTGTCTGATGGCCCGATCCATTCCATTTCCTGGCTATCTGTTCTAAATTATAAGGGCCAATATGGTCGGCGAAGTATAAAAAAATCTTCTCTGATGTCTCAAAATTAAACAGATCCTGTCTTGAGTAATTGCTTCCTGTGCGACTATTATAGTCAATGAGCCTTATTGGGCGAATCTGAAAATAACCAGCAGCTTCTTCCAACGGATTGTATGCCAGAGTATCGCCTTTCGTTTCTACCATTCCTATTGCAAAAACAAGTTGCTTATAGGGTTCAATCGGAGCAAATTCAAAAATTGTCAGGGACTTCCAGTCGGGTGCAGATACCCGAAGAGAACAGGATAATAGTATAAAACTGATTATTACTATTTTTCTCAGATTTTTGTACATCACAAAACCCTGAATTATTTGTATAAAATACGATCCGGCTTATTTTTATTGACAATTGAGTTATAATAAAAACCGGAACCTCAAAACAAAATTACACCTTAACTAATTGTAAATAAACGAAATTCGTATTCTTTTATAAACATATTTTCAACCGTCGCAATTCAACCTCTACAAAAGGTGGTCAGGTCTTTTAATGCTATTATGCTCGCTAATCACAAATACATCACTTTTTGTCACGGTAATTTTTGTATTGATCAAAATAACTAAAGGCCTGCCAGCTTTATATAGCTGACGAACAAATAATAGGCTATATTTGAATGGGGAAATTTATCAGTAAAATTCTTTAAAAGAAGTTTTCAAACATGGTTTGCAAAATCAATAATTTGGTTTTTGCATCAATGCAAATAAAATAAGTCTGAATAAAAATATTTGAATAAGTGAATACTCTGCTTGAGAAAAAAATATTATCGACAAAAAACACACCGGAGATCAATCTGAATCCTGATGGTATAATTAAGATAACCGGACGTTCAATGGATGGAAATATAAATGAATTCTCTTAGCAGATTGAGGATTGGGTTGATGAATACCTTAATAATCCAGCCGAACATACATGTGTTGATATTAACCTGGAATATTTTAACGAGGTCAATCTAAAAGTTTATTATTCTCTGTTACGTAAGATTAAATCTATCAATCAGAATAATAAAAAGTTTACTATCAACTGGTATTATGAAGAAGGCGATGAAGATATCCTTGAGAAGGGAGAAAAAATTTCAATCGCTCTGAATATCCCTTTTAATTTTATAATGATAG
>DATCHW010000282.1:0-1636 GCA_036508135.1 Ignavibacteria bacterium | reverse complement strand
ATGTGCTTTCTGTTTTAATTAATATTTAATTAATAATCCAGGAGAATTAATACTTTAATTGTGATTGATAATATGCTGAATTCCCATATTATAGATGATTTTATCATGATTAGTTACATTAATTCGTAATATTCACACATGTACTCATGTTTATTGATGTATACATATGTGGATTATTCATTTATCCCCTTTAAGAGTTACATATGTAACATAAATATTATTCTAAAAAACACTTTTAAATTTTCATCTACCCTATTCAATATATAATCCCGTATTAAATTTCATGTAAGTTCAAATATTCTTAAAGCCAAATAATATTGGTGAAAATATATCTTTATAGGAATTGGCTAAATGCGTACAAATGTCAGGACAAAGAATTCTATGCAATTCTCAGCGGGATGTTAAAAATCGGTTTTTTTATTCTCCTTTAAACCCGAATAGAATAAATATATAATCATCATTGCCTTGTCATTTTATTTCATGGAAAATAAAATTGAAATAAAGCGTAATTTTGCGGTTCATAATTACTATTTGTATGCGCATTGATATATTAACTATTTTCCCTGAAATGTTTCAAGGTCCTTTTGATCATTCAATCATTAAAAGAGCTAAAGAAAAAGGACTGGTCGAAATTTTTCTTCATGATATAAGAGAATATACTCAGAATAAGCATAAGAAAGTGGATGATTACGCATTTGGAGGTGGATCCGGAATGGTGATGATGATTCAACCAATTGCTGACTGTATCAATCTTTTGAAATCCGAACGCCATTACGATGAAATCATATATACCAGTCCAGATGGAGAATTACTCAATCAGAAAGCTGCAAATCATATGTCAGGCTTTCAGAACATCATATTGTTGTGTGGTCACTACAAGGGTATAGACGAGCGCATACGGGAACATTTTATCACAAAGGAGATTTCTATAGGAAACTATGTGCTATCGGGAGGTGAGCTTGCAGCAGCTGTAATTGCAGATAGTCTGATCCGTTTAATTCCGGGTGTTCTGAATGATGAAACTTCAGCGCTTTCTGATTCTTTTCAGGATGATCTGATCTCTCCACCGGTCTATACACGACCCTCAGACTATAATGGATGGAAAGTTCCAGATGTTTTGCTTTCAGGAAATGAAAAAGAAATCGTAAAATGGAAGTTGGAAAAAGGCATAGAAAGAACACAAGAACGACGTCCAGGTTTAATAAAGGGTGATTATTAAGCATTTAAGTTATCAACTATTTTTTGGCATTATTAAACAATAGCACAAATATATTGGATGAAAACATACTGTTTAGTAGTACAATAAGTTAAGCTGAATATTTTAAAAAAGGCATTGGTTTTATCCGAAAATAGGCGTATATTTGCACTCTTTTTTGAAAAGTGTGAACTCTAAATACATAAAGTAATGAACAAGAAGGAATTAATTAATTTTGTGGAATCGTCTTTTACCCCTAAAAGTGAGCATCCTAAATTTAAAGCTGGTGATACAATCACTGTACATTATAAAATCAAAGAAGGTGAAAAAGAACGCATCCAGCAGTTTCAGGGTGTAGTCCTGCAACGGGTTGGTTCAGGCATGACTGAAACCTTTACAATTCGTAAAGTATCTAGCGGTATTGGGGTTGAAAGAATTATC
>DATCHW010000281.1:0-1034 GCA_036508135.1 Ignavibacteria bacterium | reverse complement strand
ACTACGTTATTAGGAGAACTATCTATATTCACTCCAATATCATCGTTTGAAAATATGTTATTTTCAATTATGCAGTTTTTACCTCCATGCAGGAAGATTCCTGCCTTGCCAGTTCCGGCTCCACTAATAGTAAACCCTTTGACTGTGACAGTATCTTTGTTGTTAATAAAAATGACTTCTTTGTCTGTCTTTTTGCCAACAATTTTGGTGTCAGCAGGGTTAGCAGATTTTGACATTAATACCAGATTATTGAGATCATTTAATCTGCTTATGTCGATATTCTCATTGTAGGTACCAGGCGCTACAATAATTGTGTCGCCTGAATGTGCCTTGTTCACTGCTTCCTGTATTGAATCACTTGAATTAATGCGAAATTCAGTTGCTGTCCCCACACAGGAACTTAGTGCTAATATTAAAAAGGCTAGTAACAAAATAGGTATCATTTTTATGTATAATTCCTCCATAGAAATAGGAAAAATAGAAACCAATACTTCCTCAAATTTATTATGGACTAATCGCAAACAATATAAACTTATTTACTGCATTATTATTTTTAGAGAATAATTTTAGTAAAAAATGATAATATCTAAAGTAATCTCCGCATTTAATGCAACATTGTTTATTTCTGCAACAATAATGAGCAAATGAGATTTCAAGCTCTATTATTAATTAAAAACACTTTCATTGGTCATCGGTTAAGGCTTCATTCATTTCTCCGGTTGCTTTTTTGAATCATATCTTCTAATTCTTATTCAAACCATTCCTCTATAAACCTTTCTCTTTTTACATGTGGATCCAATGCTTGACGTTTATATGCACTAATTGTAGTCTCAAAATTTCTTTGAATTTCACATCTATGAAGAATTACAGTTAACAAATCTGCTGCCTTCTCTTCGAAAATTTTACTCCAACGCAACTGCGTGTATCTATTTTTTTTATTGGGACTAGCTATTGAGTTTTTGACCAGAGAATAAATTCGTCTGCTAACGATTAGCGTCAGCATTGCAGTCCAGATAAGAGCCTCAATAATATGC
>DATCHW010000280.1:0-1361 GCA_036508135.1 Ignavibacteria bacterium | reverse complement strand
AGATTACCTGTTATCGGAATTTCGTAATCAATAACATTACCACGCTCACGAATGAAAGCCATTATCAGTGGTACAGGAATCCATTTTGTATCTTTATTTCTTACCCGTTTACTTACACGAGGGTCAATAATGACCAGGTGATTATTGCTTTTTATCATCCCCTTTCTTACGTTCCATGTTCCTTTAAATTCAAGAGTTCCCCTGTCTAAAGGGAAAGATGTATATGAAATAATGTAAGGATTAAACATGGTTACAGGTAATTTCTGAAAATGATACTGCAAATCAAAATCTGAACTGTCGCTGGGGTTTACACTTAGGGCAACCGATAGATTACCATATGGTTTAATACCGGATTTTAAAGACAGACTTACCCGGTTGCGGCTTTTATCAATGGAATCTGCAATAATAGAAAGCGGGTATAATTCCAGGGAAAAATTTTCGCTTAAAGAATAATCATTGAATTTTAAGTCGCCATAGTAAATTGCCAGTCGGTTGATCTTGAAATGACTTTGAAAAAAATTCTTAGACAACAATTTTATGTATCTTACAATTTCAATAACTAGGTTAAACTTAGCGGGATCTGCTTTGATCTTTGCTATGTTGGCTCCATTTTTTCCAAACATTGTTTGCAGATTATCTAAATAATCGTAACGTTCATATTTGATGTAAGGATGGCTCAGAGAAATCGAATCATAAAAATATTTTAATTTCTTCGGGCTCATCTCATTTATTGCTAACACCAGTTTGTCAAAGGAGGCATAATCATCTTCCGGATTTTTTCCAAAGTGTAAATCATTTATTGCAATCATACCTGAGATAGTTACATTTTCTACGTTATTAAATGTCCCTCTTGTTTTCAAATCTGCATCAAGGTTAGCAGAGAAGCTTCCAAAGTTTGTTAAGTCTTTGAGGTATTGTTGTATAATATTTAAATCGAATTTATGAATAACAATAGCTAAGCGATAATCGTTGTTTTTCAGATTTATAGTGAAATCGCCTTCCATATCCCCGCTTCCAATACCAGGTAACAGAGAAAATTGTGCGGCAATAGTATCTGAATCCCATCGTTTCCCTTTGCTTTCAATATTCACTTTTTTAATAAAGTAGTCTATAGGGATTAGTTGTTCATTGTAATGGAATTCCCCGTCAATTATTTTTATGTGGGAAATATTGAAATGTGCAGTCTTTCTGTTGATAGCCGATTTTCCTTTTGAAGAAAATCTGTCAATAAGGTCACTGAAATTTAAGTGCTTTTTGTTTTGAATTATGTTTCCGCGCGGATGGTTCAGGGTCAATTTCCTGATTTCATAAGTTCTGGAAAATAATTTAAGTACCGCAATATTTGCACTGACACCATCGGC
>DATCHW010000279.1:0-35719 GCA_036508135.1 Ignavibacteria bacterium | reverse complement strand
AAAAGACGAATATAAATTTAATTGTGTGATACATCGCCACCCGGACGGAATGAATGGCTTTTCCTCTACAGACAAGGCATATATCAACCAAAACTTTGAGCTTTCGATTCTATATACTAAGCAGGATAACTTTGTAACAGGCGTTTATAATCTGAAGCACGATGATTACGTAATACAAATTCCGGTTGAGTGCTTCGTGGACTATGGTATTGAAGATATAGATGTATCTAATATCGAAAAGCCTGCACCGCTTATGATAATAGACAAAAATAGAAAAACGAAATCTAAGTACAAAGATTCAAAAGACAAAGAAATTGAGTTAGTAGCTAAACACGAATGGGACTTAGACCGTCACGACACAATACCTGAGCGAAAAGAAAAGCTGTTCCCTGAAGAATCGTTAGACTACGGAATGATGAAAGAGTTTTTGCTTGATGAAGTGAATGACCAGATTGATAAAATTTATTACCGGCTGGAAACCCTAGAAGAATCTATCTATCATCAAAACGGCTTTAGCTGCGAGGGTTCGACGTTTTAAATTCACAGAATTACAAAAATTTAAATTGCGAATAAATGAAAAAACCTAAAATTCCAAAAGAAGTAACTGATATAGCATTAGAGCTTGGAATAGAATTATTGAAAATGTTGAAACAGTTGAGCAACAAAGGAAAACTTAAATTACCACGTAAACCAAAACCAAAGAAAGGAGCAAAACCAGATGCAAATACCACTAATAATAATTAGAAAATATGCGGGCAGACTTCTGTTGCTGTTACTTGAAATAATAATCCTGGCACGAAAGGAAGGAAAACTAAAATGAATGAAGTAAATATTATATGCCCTCACTCTCCTGAACTTCACAACGTCACAGAAATCAATCCTGACAACGGTTTAAGCCTTCTGCCAAAACAAGATGAGAAGTTAATACTTGAAGAGATATTTGAAGATATGTTTGAACAAATCGAAGCAGATTTAGCTAAAGCTGATTCACCTGAAGTTGTTTTCTCCAAGTATTTGTGGGTAATTAAAATGAAAGAGAAAGCGATTGATAATGTTAAAGCCACAGCTTCCAAGCTGATACAGGATATTGAAGATTGGCAATCTAAAAAGATACAGCAAAACCAGGGACAGATAGACTTTCTTTGCACTAGCATGCATAATTATCTGAGGCAAAAGAATCTAAAATCTCTACAGCTTGCACCGGGAACTATCGGTGTGAGAAAACAACAGGACAAGATACTAATAATTGACGAAGAACTGTTTTATGAAAAAGCTGACTCACAGTTGTTGAGGCATATTCCAGAAGCATATGAACCGGATATGAAAAAAATAAAAGAGCACATTAAAGATTCAGGTGTCGTACCCGAAGGAATAGATGTGAAATCACAAGACCCGAAGTTTTATTACAAAATTAATTGAAAGGAGACTTGAAAAGAAATGAATAATAACGGAAACAAACCTAAATTGGAGCTACAGCTTAACATACCCTGTAGAATTAAATTAATGCAGGATAAAGCATTGACAGGAAATTCTAATTTTGGCACCTGGTATTTGTACAATGTTATAGCTGAAGATAAGGACCAACCATTCTTCGCTCCGGTACAAGTTCAGGATTTCATCGAAAACAATCAGCTTAAGAAAGGAGACGAACTACAGGTAACAAAAGTCCTAACGAAAGAAGGTAAGCGTAATGTAATCGATTTTGATATACAGTTGCTTTCAAAACAACCTACACAAGATTCCACCAACGCAAAGCCTTCCAACGGTAATGGTAAACCGGATGATATTAAAATAATGCGCGAATGTCTTATCGCTGCGATTGATTTACAGAAAGAACTCGGCTCGGTTGTCGATGTCAACAAAGTTGGTTTAAGTCTCTATATATCAAAGACTAAAAACGGCAATTATCAATTCTAATTCTGCATTAACTACTTCTTACAGACCTGGTGTTCGAAAAAATGCCGGGTCTGTTTTTAAAATGTTCAAAAATTTTCAACAAAACAAAAAGTGAGTGAAAATTTCACTCAATTTTAATTAACCGCTTTTAAAATATTAAACTTATGAAATTATTTACAAAAGCCATTGAAGCAAAAGCTCAGGCTCAGTTTCAGTTAGGCAATGATTTGGAAAAACAAGTAGTTGTGGCGAAGTTCTTTAATCCCACTGGCTCAGGTACTTGGTGGCTCATCAATCAGGATCCGGAAGACACTGACTATCTTTGGGGTATTTGTCACATCTTTGAAACCGAAGTTGGAAGTTTCTCGAAATCAGAGTTGGTGAATTTTCGAGGTAAATTTGGATTAGGCATAGAGAGAGATTTATACTTTGAAGAGGTGAATGCAAAGGAGTTGTATCTAAAACTTTAATAGTATTTAGGAATCACATTAAATATTATATTCTTTGATTACGTATTTCGCATCACTTTAGTCCATTTAATAAAATTGTCGTTCATAATACTCGAAAATCATATCAAGGGTGCGATATTGGGAGGACGTTTCAATCCTTGTTGTATTGGATTTTTTGAAAGAACGCGGAAATTAAACAGATTGATGCGACAGCGACACAGGAGTTTCAATCCTTATTGTATTGGATTTTTCGAAAGAACTATTTATGATTTCTTGGTTTTTCAAGACTTATGGAAGTTTCAATCCTTGTTGTATTGGATTTTTTGAAAGAACTTATTTTTTTCATTAGTACCCCTTTATTATACTTCCGGTTTCAATCCTTGTTGTATTGGATTTTTTGAAAGAACATTAAGTTTATAAGCGAGTGTGAAGATTTTAAAGAAAGTTTCAATCCTTGTTGTATTGGATTTTTTGAAAGAACACCGGCGGGTTTTTGGATTGATGAAGAGAACAAAGTGTTTCAATCCTTGTTGTATTGGATTTTTTGAAAGAACTTTTACTCACTTTGAGAAAAGTTCAATTGATATTGGGTTTCAATCCTTGTTGTATTGGATTTTTTGAAAGAACCCAAAGTTTATGGGTCTACAGCCTATGGCTATATGATGTTTCAATCCTTGTTGTATTGGATTTTTTGAAAGAACAAAAAGGAGGTTGAGACATCGCAACACAAATAATTATGTTTCAATCCTTGTTGTATTGGATTTTTTGAAAGAACAATTAGAGCTCGAGCCCTATATATTAGTTCCATTAGGGTTTCAATCCTTGTTGTATTGGATTTTTTGAAAGAACATAAGAAAGAACAAAGTTTGCTTCACCTCTCGCCACGTTTCAATCCTTGTTGTATTGGATTTTTTGAAAGAACCTCCTCTCGTTGCGATGCTCGAGCGTCGTAACGCATTGTTTCAATCCTTGTTGTATTGGATTTTTTGAAAGAACTCATTGCAAGTCCTTCACCCCAACCCGCAGCAGTTTCTCTGTTTCAATCCTTGTTGTATTGGATTTTTTGAAAGAACATTTTAAACTTGCCATTTTTAAATCCTTTCGTTTTTGTTTCAATCCTTGTTGTATTGGATTTTTTGAAAGAACAATTCATTGAGTTAGCAAAAGCACAGAAAAAGAAATGTTTCAATCCTTGTTGTATTGGATTTTTTGAAAGAACTCACGCTTGATAATTTGTTGCTCTTTAGGGCAACCCTGTTTCAATCCTTGTTGTATTGGATTTTTTGAAAGAACATTCCGAAAGATTATATATCGGAATCGGCTAAAAGATGTTTCAATCCTTGTTGTATTGGATTTTTTGAAAGAACACTAATCCTGAATTGAGAAACAAAACACCCAAGTTGAGTTTCAATCCTTGTTGTATTGGATTTTTTGAAAGAACAACTTGCAGGCAACCCTCCGTCTTATTCGTATATGGGTTTCAATCCTTGTTGTATTGGATTTTTTGAAAGAACTGAGAATGTCAAAGGGGGTAGTGTTGAGGGTGCGATGTTTCAATCCTTGTTGTATTGGATTTTTTGAAAGAACAGGCTAAAAAAATTGTTGATGATGTTCAGATATTATGTTTCAATCCTTGTTGTATTGGATTTTTTGAAAGAACAAAATAACTTGTTTCTGGAAGGACTAATTTAATGGCGTTTCAATCCTTGTTGTATTGGATTTTTTGAAAGAACAAAAAGAGACAAAGCCCCTCAGCGAAAACGAACTCGAGTTTCAATCCTTGTTGTATTGGATTTTTTGAAAGAACTGTCGGAGGGGAAGGTGCCACAGTCTCAACTTTCTTCCTGTTTCAATCCTTGTTGTATTGGATTTTTTGAAAGAACTGACAGTTCACAAGATACACCGGGGATCCGATATTACAGTTTCAATCCTTGTTGTATTGGATTTTTTGAAAGAACCAAAAGTGTTAAGTTATACCAACACTATTAACTAACGTTTCAATCCTTGTTGTATTGGATTTTTTGAAAGAACAGATTGGAAACATTACAATAGATATATATATGATATAATTAGTTTCAATCCTTGTTGTATTGGATTTTTTGAAAGAACAGAATTAAATTGGAATGAAATACAAAGAGTATTTAAGTTTCAATCCTTGTTGTATTGGATTTTTTGAAAGAACTATTCACAAATCAAACTAACTTTATGGCTGATGTTGGTTTCAATCCTTGTTGTATTGGATTTTTTGAAAGAACATCATACTATGTGGAGGAAAGTAAACATATGACTACGTTTCAATCCTTGTTGTATTGGATTTTTTGAAAGAACTTGTTATATCACTTCTCAAAGAATACGGGAAATATAAGTTTCAATCCTTGTTGTATTGGATTTTTTGAAAGAACGCTATTGTTTTCGTTGCATCATTAGCCGCCTGCATGTTTCAATCCTTGTTGTATTGGATTTTTTGAAAGAACCGAAGTCTCAGCTTCTAAGTCATATTTAATACTTGTGTTTCAATCCTTGTTGTATTGGATTTTTTGAAAGAACAGTTAAGGGTGAAATTTGGCAGGTAACAATGTTTACGTTTCAATCCTTGTTGTATTGGATTTTTTGAAAGAACTCGTTCAAACGACAGGGAATGAGGATGTTTATGGAATGTTTCAATCCTTGTTGTATTGGATTTTTTGAAAGAACTGTAAGTATTGAGTCATTGAAACTATAACCAAGATTGTTTCAATCCTTGTTGTATTGGATTTTTTGAAAGAACAATTATGAAAACAAAGAGAAATTTATACAAAGAATCGTGTTTCAATCCTTGTTGTATTGGATTTTTTGAAAGAACAGATATTTGATTACGTTAAACCCGTAGGTTTTATTCTGTTTCAATCCTTGTTGTATTGGATTTTTTGAAAGAACATACTTTTTTCAGTTCGGGAATGAATACACCGTTTTCGTTTCAATCCTTGTTGTATTGGATTTTTTGAAAGAACTACTGGTTTGGCAACAATATGTCAACTTCTTAATTAGGTTTCAATCCTTGTTGTATTGGATTTTTTGAAAGAACTGATGGAACCAAAGGGTAAGAACAGATGCCACTGGGGTTTCAATCCTTGTTGTATTGGATTTTTTGAAAGAACAGAATACTTTTACCCGCAAAAGTAATGAGTGATATAAGTTTCAATCCTTGTTGTATTGGATTTTTTGAAAGAACTCGTATTTCTTATTAACTTTATTAAAATTAAATAAATATTTTGATATTTTACACACTAATAATATTATTATCTCTTCATATTTAGAGCGGTATTTCATCAATTTTTGGTGTTTTCCGTAAATTTTAAGCTGTTAACTGTTCTTATTTTATATAAGTTGAATAAACATTTCTTTTTTTATAAATAATTTAACTTCCGGAATGATCACTTTATGCAAATATTTTTATAAGTACAATCCACACATTTCGCTTTATTCTTCGTACCCTTGGGATAAAAGTTTCTGTTTACAACATCTATAATTCCTTCGGCACATTCTTTCATATTTTTTTTATCATCTTCACTAATATTTACTTCTATAAGTTTATTGTTACTCCTTGTATAGACAAGAAATCCTTTATTTACTTTTTTCCCATAATTATCCTCAATTAATACTGCATAACAGCAAAGTTGTGTTTTATAAGTGTTGAAAATTTTTTCTTTATATTCCGCAAATTTATAATCCAGCGGAGCCATAGTACCATCGTTCAATTCCAATACTTCATCCACTTCTCCTCTTAAATATTCATTGCACAGATATTGATTTAAGTATTTAGCTTCCGCACCTATCCGCTGCCTCAAATACTCTTTATTCCGGTTACTTATCTCATCGTGCATCTGCCTACCTTTCATCACTTTATAATATTTTTCTTCATTCTGCGGTATGCAAAGCACATATTCAAAATAAGTATATCGTGAGCAGTAGATATATTCTATTATTTGAGATGGATATACGCTGAACATAATTTTAAAAAAATAGTTCTTTAACTTTATCCGTTACCATATTTTTATCAAATGCCTGACCTAATAAAACTGTTTCCTGTAATTCTGTTTTATTCATAGGGAAGATATAAACCGAGTCCGTATCTTTATTAATAAGTTCTTCAATCATTAATCTCAGGGAATCTTTTTCGTTGTTTTCGAGCGTACCGAGAAATACTGAATATTGGACTCTATACAGCCCGGCTTGTTTGCAGAACTTAGCGATCTTAGTTCTCGGTCTATCTTTTTTTATATCATACATTACCCAAACTATCATATTATGCAATTAAGGAATTTGCAAAAGTGTGAGCATCAAACTGAATTATATTGCTTCTTGTTTGATTTCTGCCTTTATACCGGACAGTTTCTTCTTCAAAATATTTATTGAAGTTTTCCATCAATAAAATTTTTCCGTCTTTATTTAAACTATATCCATTTGAAATTTTATCAGTATGTGATTGATTGACTTTTTTTCCGGAGAATAATTTATAAACTGCTCTATCAGCAAATATTCTATACGGTTCTATGAAATCATAAACCATACTTAATTGATTATAATCATCCCTGTGAAGAAATCCGAGATATGGGTCAATTCCCGCTATGATAAGGGTTTTTTCTACTCTACTGTATAACACACCGTAAGCATAATTTAGAAAAGCATTGAAAGGGTCAGCCGCAGGTCTTGAACTTCTGCCATCGAATTTATACTCATCTGCGAGGAGCAAAGATAGAGTTTCAAAGTATATTCTTCCGGCGGTTCCTTCCAGACCTCTGATAGTATCGGAAACGTCTTTTGTATTACTTGCTGAAATAAGTTCCAACGAATTTTTCAGGTTATCAATATTTTGGATTTTTTCATTAAGGAAATTAAGTTTTTCGCTTCGATGTTTTTTTAAATCGGATAAAAACTCTATTTGATTCTGGACTTTTTGTAAAATCCAAATTTTAATCCATTTTAACCCGATTTCATTAGAACTTGCTTCGAGCTGTTTTTTTCTTATTTTAGTAGTACTCCCAAGTTTGCTATGCCAAACCCTTCCTAAGGGGAAACCGTCATATTCGACAAAAATAATATCAATATTATTAGTGATAGCAAGTTTAACCGCATCAGTAGAGAGAGCAATCCCCTGAGCAAGAATAATACTTGTTACTTTTTTTGCAGAATAATGAAATTTTTCATAATCACCTTTTTCTTTTTTAACACGAACCTCAAACGTATCATCTTTGATATGGAGATAAGTTCCTTTTGTATTTATATTTAATTGCATTTTAATTTGTTTAAGATGAAATCTTTTTAATTGCTCCGAACCCCCGGGAAACTGATTTACCAAGTCCAATAAATTCGGGCAAAAGAACATTCGTTGTAAATCCGCCTTCGAAAGCGAGCATATCATTACCTTTAAATTTTGTCGTTTTTTCCTTCAAATTTGATAAAAGCATTATTTTTTTCTCTTCATGATAATGCACTGATTTAAAGAAACTCAATATATTGCCTTTAAGTATATTTACGAATAGGTCATTTATTAAATCAAAATCATAATTTAATTTCAACTTCAGATATTTAATATAATTATCCTGATTCAAGCCCATCCATAAAGTTTTAAATTCATATTTTATCAAGTAATCAACTGCGCCTATATCGCACTTTTTATTTTCAATGTTTTTATAATTAATCGGATATAATTTTTCTTCTATTTTCAATTCCTTGATATTAAGGAACAAGGAAGTAAGCAATTCTGCACCTTCGTTCAATCCTATGAGAACAGGTATATTTTCAATTACTTTGTATTGGACGAGAGGGTATTTAAAAACAAGTGAACCATCTTTAAAATGGTTATGGAGCAATTCAGAATGCTCTTTGAATAAATTCCCGAAATATCCCCTCAACTTATGAGCATCGCGTGTAGCGAGTGATATTTCCGGAAACCGAATTATGGAAGTAAGAATTTGCATTATAAAATAATAATTTCTTTATCGGATTTATCAAATTTAAAGCCGGTTATTAAGCTGTAATAATCGTTCCAATTATTTTCATAAATTATTTTATTTTCCTTTTTATCTTCATCTGGTGAATATTTATCTTTTGGAAATTTAGTAACATATTGAAGTAATTTTGGCTTGATGCTTTTGATCAATTGTTTTCTCTTAAAATTATTTAGCTCCTTAAAACAATTAATATATTTAATCCAAATATTTTTAGCTTCATCGTCAAAAGGGATAAATACATTATAATAAATTGGTAAATCATCAATCAATATAAATTCTGATTCTAACTTCTCTAATTGTAATTCATACATATATGAAAGTAAATCTTTTGATTTATCACTAAAATCTTGAACTTTATTTTTTACTTTTTTATAATATTCTAAGTTCAAGTTGTATAAAATGTTTTCATTTATGATATCTTCATTACTAAATAATATATTTTTTGTAATATCCAATAATGTTGAATCATAAATATATTGAGATTTCCCGGAATTAAAGATTTTAACCATACCCTTATTAATCAATCCGTTTCTGTTACATCTGCCTGCTGATTGATTCAATGAATCAAGCGGAGCAAAGTCTCGATAAACTATATCTAAATCTATATCTACCCCTGCCTCTACAACTTGTGTCGATACTACTATTTTTCTATTCCGACTATTTTTAATTTTTTTAATTATCTCTTTTCTAAATATTGGTAAAATCGAGGCTGACAAATAATATTTTTCGCAATCTATCTTTAGAGATTTATATATTTTTTGAGATTGTTTTATTGTATTTGAAATAATAAGAAATGACTTATTAGTATTTTTAACTATATCATCATTCATAATTTTAATTAATTCTTCATCGTTTATTATTCCCTTTTTAAATAATGATATATCTAATTCTATCCTATTCATAGATTCAAAATATTTTTTAGTTTCCTTTTTAGAAGGATCGGTTAATTCAATAATAATTTCCGAATTTTGAAATAAAATAGGTTGTGTAGCTGTAACAAAAATAAATCTTGTACCAAAATAATCCGCCATTTTATTGAAAGCTGTCTCTATAAGATTATAATATTTAGGAGAAATATTTTGAACCTCATCTAAAATAATAATTGAGTTAACTAAATTATGAAATTTCCTTATTGATCTATTTTTGTTAGTAAATATACTTTCTAATAATTGCACAAAAGTTGTTACAATAAATTCTTGTTCCCATCCTTCAGTTAGATATTCAGCTTCGGAATATTTTAATTCATCTTCTTTATATTCTTCTTTATAGTCATTTAAATGATGATGTTTACAAATTAATGAAGTATCAATTTTGTTATGAATGAAAATATCATTCAAAACAGTTTCATTTTGATCAATAATCGATGTAAAAGGTAAACAATAAACTATTCTAAATTTCGATTCTTTTATGGAATTTTGCAATTTGATTGCTGTATTGTAAGCGCATAATGTTTTTCCTAACCCTGTTGGTAAAGTAATAGAAAAAAAATTATTATTGATATTAGACATTAAGTTATCATGTATTCTTTTATATGCATTTTCTCTTTTTTTGTCAATACTTTTTTCGATCTTAATTATATCTCGTTTATAAATATCAATCATGTCTGTTTGAAAGATTGTGTTTGGTTTTATTAAATCAAAATCATCAAGCATCATATCACCTTTATCTGACGATAGAATTAAAGAAAAAAGATAATGCTGCAAAAAGAAATATTTAAGTTCTTTATTCTGCTTTAGTGTTTCTAAATTCTTGTTAATTATTCTTCCTCTTGAGAAATTACTTATAATATCGGTCCATAAATTTTTATTGATAATCAAACCATGATTTTTAACTATATTATTAAATGATTCATAATTTAAATAATTTGATATTTCCTTTAAATTTGATAAATTATTATTTATTTCTTTATTAAGCCAAAATTCACATTTATCAAAGTTTCTTAAATAACTATGATGTCTTTTTATTACTTCAATTAAAATAAAATTGATAATTGGGTCATTACTTATATAACTTGAGAATTGGAAATAAGAACCAATCAACGCATGATTTGACAATCTTTCGTTTAATGACAATTCTTTTTCAATTATTCTTGCTTTATTTTTCTTAAACCATTCTATATATAAATTATTATTTTTAGCAAATTCAGGATTCTCATTTTGTGTTGCCTGTATTATTTTAAATTGGAAAAAGTCGGAGGATTTTCCGAAATCATGAAAGAATATTAAAGTCTTTAATATTTGTTCTAATTCTTCTTTGGCAAGAAATGATTTTGAATAATATTTATTTGAAATTATTTTTTGTGTAACCTGATAACATTGATTTAGGTGGGTATTTAATGTTCTATCAGGATGTGAGATTAATTCAAAAGAGGATGATATTGGATTGTTTTCCATTGTAATTAATCTCATAATATTTAATTACCTTTGCTTTTATAGGTTTTGCTTTTCTATCAAATAGGATATCATCTCGTTTAGTCACATTTCTTTCATTGTCCATTTCTACTGCATATTGATTTATTTCTACTATTTCGTTTTCATCGTCAAACGTAGAGTCAATATCGAAATCCAGAAAAAAAGATTTTGGTATGACCGAATTGATTAAAGTTAATTCATTTTTATTTTTTTCAATTACTTCACACTCGTCAATATATTCGAAATTAGAAATTAAATAAGCCAGACCAAGCACCGGTGTATAAAAAGATTTATGTTCTTCTAAATTAATCTTTAATTTGTTGTAAAGTTCATTGTTACTGTGATAAAAATATATCCTGTACTTTGGATTATAAACATATTCCATCATTGTCGGTTTTCTATTATCATTCCATCCGAGACTTCCGAATTTAGGTCGGAGGTTTGTATTAATTCGCTGCATAATTAATGGTGACATTATTTGAATACCTATTTTACATAATCCTTCCTTAAATGATTCTAAGTATTTATTATCATTTTTATCTAAATCTGAACCACCGATTATTGAACTTACATAACCATATATAGATGTTTTTAAAGGTATTGGATAGGTTAAAGCAGATGTAGTTGAATAAATTTTCTTAAAATGGGCATAATTACCCCAGATATCAAAAACTATAACTTTATCCATATACTTATATTTTTATTAATTCTTCGGTTAACCGTATTCTTTCATCTATATTAATTACATGTATTTTATCTATTTTAGAATTATATTTCTTTAATGTTTCATTTAATTTTCTTGTGTCGAGTTTGTAATCTCCAACATCAATTAGTTCATCTTCCTTTACTCCATCATTTGGGATTATACTTAATCGCTCAATTAAGTCACCAATAAAATAGTTTGGTTCTTTGTAATCAATCTTCACTAACAACCTGGGCATATGTCCTTTTTTAGATCTTGTTAAAAGATTTTTTGTTCCATTCCACATTGCATCAAGTAATGCAGAAATATCCTCATCCTTTAATCCGGAATATTTACCTGCGTTTTCATTAATAACACCATGAAAGCCAACTAAACCATAAGATATATTATATTCTTCTCTAAAGGTTTTTTGTATAGCCTTTTCACTTGTTGTGAAAGCTCCTGTACCTTTTATGAAATTTTCTTTTACCTTATTTAATGTTACACCCATGCCAAACTGAACAGGTCCAGTTAGGTTAAATGTTTTTTTAGTATCAACTTTCACTTCGTCCGTTACATCTTCATCTTTTGTTTGCTTTGTCTTACTCTCTGCTTTTGGTGCCGATACGCCACCAAATAATCTTACATCTACAAATTTATTTTTAAACTCATCGATATCTTTATATGATTTTGCTCTCTGTGTTCCGGTTACAGATTTTCCATCTTCATCCCTAACAAAAATATCTCCTTTGCTTCCTTCGATACCGTTATATCCATTTTCAAATAAATAATCTCTAATTGTTCTTTTTAATCTTACGTCTGTAACTAAACATTTACCCGTTTCTTCATCAATCCTTGGTCTGTTTGCATCCATCGGATCGCCATTTGGATTGCAGTACTTGACATCATAAAGAAAAATGATTTCGCTTCTTTTGTTTTCCATAATTATTTTTTTTAAGTTAATTGATTATCTTCTTCTTTTAGTTTTTTAAAAAATTCTTTGTCAAACTCATTTCCCATTATTATACCTAAAGTAAATAAATAAGAAATTTCTGTTTTGTTTAAATCTTCATCCTTAGTTAAAGCTTTAGCTATTCTTCCTTCTAATTCGCGAGTATAATGCGAAATATCATATTCCCGGATTTTATTAATCAATTTTGGTAAAATCTTTTTAATTTCAGAATTATCTATTGATAAATTATTAAGATTCTTAAGAAAGGGCTCATTTTTTAACTTAGACCTTTGTTTAGCCAAAAGCTTACTCGTCAAAACGCCCAACATAAAAACACCTTTTTTATATTCAGAGTCGAAAAAGTTTGGGTGTTGATTGATAAATCCGTCTAACTCTAAAGAAACTGATTTGTTATCTGTTGTTTCCATATAAATTATATTTTTAAATAAGTTTAATTGATATAAAAATTGATGTAACGCAAATGATTCCTTTACCGTTTGCGCAAACGCATATTTATTTTCTGCTCTACTCTTAAAATCTGAAATTATTCTTTTTAGGAACGCTTTTAAGAGGACTTCCTCATTTAAATAATTTCCATAAAAGACTGCTTCAAATAATTTAAAGAAAGTTGGTTGAAATATTGTTTTTTTATTTACTATATCACTAAAATACTTTTTAAACAGATTAAACGTAATAAAAAAATTATCAATATTTTCATTGGCTTTCCCTTTGTCGAATACTCTCTTTAAAATGCTGTTATAGTTAGTCTCAATATCATTTTTAATTTTGAATATATTTTTTAGTCTTGAAGGTAAAACATCTGATAAATGAAGTTTTATTAGAAATTGAGCGTTATTAATTTGATAAAAGAAAATGTCATAATAAACATTATTTTTACTCAATTTCTCGTCATTTATGATTTCGTTTAGTAGAACTTCATTATTAATCAATGATTTATTTCTCTCGGTCAATTCAATTTTTACCTTATTCAAAAATATTTCAATGATTTCCTTCATTAATTCTGGCTTCATATTAACAAAATGAGGCAGTGCAAAATAATTCAATCCAGAGAAATAAAATTGTCTACTAGAAAATTTCTCCAAAACTATCCTTTTTGAACCTTCCAATATTTTTACAGCATCAGGAGAAGCTGGGAACATTTTGTATGAATCTGTGGGAATAAAACCGTTTCTTGAAAATGTAATATCATCAATAGTGAAACCAAGTGTATCTACTCTTCCCCATACTTCATCTGAATTAGCATATGTAACCGAACACAATTTATTTTTCGCGGATGACTTCCTTGAATATTTGCTATATGCGTCGCTATAAAAAAGATTTCTGTATTCATCGTATTCACCAAAATATTTTCCATCAATTTTCATAGTAAATAAATATCTTGAAGTGTAATCTAAATTCATTTCAGTGATTTTATTTTTTATTTCCTCTATGCTATTATCGTCAATAAAATTGTGTTCATAGTTTTTAACTGATTGTTTTATTTTTTTGATAAGTTTATCTAAGTTACCTTTCTGTATAACTTTATCAGAAACAACCTGTAAAAATAAAGTAGGTACCAAGTTCGTTCCATTGGCTCCTTGTACTTTTCTATACAAATATTTGTTAACAAATTCACTTCTGTAATCTTCGAATTCAAGTTCTCCAGTTACTTTTCCGTCGTGGATGTTTGCAACAATTACCTTTGCCTCCTGATTCGGGAAAGGATTTGACCAAGGTTCAAAATATTCAGGATATTGTTCCTTTAATATTAGACCGATATTGTATAATGTTTTAATCACACTATTACTTTAAGTATTTAATTATTCCTACATCAAATTCTTTTTCCCTTTTGTCTATTTTTAATAATGTATCATGCATGTTTTTTATTTTTTATGGATTATATGTTTGCTTTTGCTTTCAAATTGAAATTTCATATTTTCTTTAATATGACATATAAAAATATTCCTCATCAATAGTATCATTGAATGATACTAATTAATGATATTGCTTTTATTCGATTTCGATTAAATGATTGAGTTTTTGTTTTTCATCGTTCAGTTTTTAGCAATCTAAATCTGCTACTGTTCAAGAATAATTAACCTTTCTAACATTTCATCCCATTAGAATTGAACCTGTGATAATGTTCATATTGTTATTTTCATTTTCAAGGTAAATATTGAGAGAAAATGAGAATAATTTCATAAAATAAGCGAAGTTGAATATAGATGAGACAAAACAATACGGTTCGGACTTTCCCTCACCCCTTTAATCCCCCTTTATTAAGGGGGAATTTTAAAAAGGAAAACCCCTGACCCATCTCGATGAAATTAACAAGGAATGAAACACATTACAACGCAGAGCATTGTAACGAGAGGTATATCACAACCCCCTTTAATCCCCCTTTATTAAGGTAGGGCTGTTAAGTTCTAAATAAAATTTTAATTAGAACGTTCACATTACTTGCAAAAAACAATGTGGCATGTTTTACAGAATCGTAACCATTACTTCTAAAAATGTTTATAGCTATATTTCTTATTATTGACATATTTTTTGAAGCAAATCCCTTTTTATGTCTTGTGCTATCTTCTTTCTGAATAACATCTTTTACCCAATGTAATTTGTTTTCTATCAACCAATGTCCTCTTATGCCTATAGCAAATTCAGAGGCATCATTTGATTTTACGCTGCTTATATAATAGCTATCTGTGCTGTGAGAAATCCTCTTGCTTGTAAAATCTCTCTCCACGTGAATAATTCTATTTAAACCAGTCCAACCATCGGGTATTTCAGATGTAGGTAAATAAACCTCTGTTTTACGCTTTTGTTTTCGTCCCCGGTTCTTTTCCTTATCTGTTCTAATCGATACAGCACTGGACGTATCTACAATATGCTTTACACTGTTTAATAGTTTTGGCTGATTATGCTTAACTTTTACTAAATAATTATTTCCACTACCTAAGATAAGATCCAGAGTTTTTTTTACAGTGCAATGCATCTAATGTTATTACAACATCTTTAAGATCTAAAACTTCTATTAGTTGCTGTACTACCAAAATTTCGCTTACTCTTTTATTCTCATATGCTGAAGTTCTTAGTACCTGACCCCTTTTCTGTGTAAATACACTAACTAAACTGACGAAATTTTGATATGAAGTATTATAATCTTCTAATGTCGACTTAATAGATTTACCGTCAATGCATAGCCATTCGCCTTTCTCTATTGGAACATAAGTAGATGCCCATTTATAAAATACTTGATTTAATCTATCAAAATCTACACGCATAATAACTTCCCGTATCGTTATATACGACGGCATTTTTTTATGCTTAATTTTCAAATATCTTCGTAACTCTTTCTGATTTGCTTTTGCAAAAGTGTCTATTTCTCTATAACCATAACGACCACTCATTACTCCCATTATTATTATTAGTAACATTGCATTTAAACTGAATCGTTGCCCTTGTTTCCTACGAAAATCTTTTATCTGATTTAAATGCTCAATTAAATTTATAGGTTTTTTCTACAATTTACAAATTTTGTTTGATATTATCAGTAGAACTTAACAGCCCTGCCTTGAACGGGGAGGGGAAAAAAATATCTGATAAATGCTGTAATTGATTCACACTTCACCCCAATGTCTCTCATCCTGACAAGTCGGTACTCTTCGACTTGAATGGGGAGGGAATGTAATCTCAATAATAACTTTTAAAAGTTTTATTTGGGACAAATCTGGAACTTATTAGTCACTCATATTCGTTTTATATTAAAAAAGGAATATGAAAAAATTAATAATTATCACATTATTTTCACTAATTTTTTTATCACAAAAATTAATGTCACAAATACATACGGAAACAATTGAATATAAAGACGGTGATGTAACGCTTGAAGGTTATATTGCTTATGATGAATCCCTTTCGGATATACATCCGGGAGCCACGGTCTGCTCCTGTTTGTCCGCCGGAGATAATTTTTTTAATCATATTATTTAATTATAAAACCATGAATATTTTTTAAGATCGTAAGATCTTCTATTAAAATGTTTACTACTCCTTCGTCTCCTAGATTATTCGCGTAGTCTAATGCTGATATTCCTTGATTGTTTTTATTATTTATGTCTGCTCCTTTAATTCTTAAAGAAACGATGGCTTTTAAATCTTTTCTCCTTATTGCGTTAAACAAGTTATTTGTTGCTTTTTCCGATCTCTTTTTTACCGCAATATCATGTTTTTCCTTTTCTTTTGTTTCTGAATACAATTTCCTTGATAGCTCGCAACCCTCTACATATTTTCTATATTCAATCCAGCTGGACAATTCAAAAAAAATTTTATCTTTTTGATTCTTAATTATATTAGAAATAGAGTCTCCATAATTATTATCGATGTAGGTACATAAATATTTATATAACTGATCATAAGGACTACCGACTTTGATAAAATTATGAGAAGATATTCCGTCGAAACGAATTTTTTCTTTTGCAATCCAATAGAATAATTCATCATCTTTATCAAAATCTAATAACTCCTTGAGATTTTTAATTTCAAATACCCATTTATTTTTGTCTAATCCATATGTTTTGTATATTTTTATGTGTCTTAATTCATCGATATTTGATATTGGTGGTTTCATATAAATATAAAACTAATTATTTTTTTAATTCTTTGATTAAATGCCTGATTATAATATTTGATGCATCATCCTCATTAGATGCCTCACAATCCTTCATCAGTTCATAATTCTCATCCCACAAACCGAAATTATTTCGTATCCACACACCTAAACTAATATGTGAAAAATCTAAATCATCCTCCGACATTGATTTTATCTTAGCTAAGTCCTCCTCCGGCATAATATGCATTAGTACATCGACAGCTTCGGATATGGTTTTGGGATAATTAAGTTTATCCATCTTTCTTATTTTGTTCTTCTTTAATTTTCTTCAACTCTTCCAAAACCTCTTGATGCGTCAATAGTTCTTTCTTCTCCAACACACGTATGACCGCTTCAATCTCATACATATTGGAAACCGTGATTTCTTCCAGCGAAACTGTTTTCTTGGTGTTGTTTTTTTCTGCCATAACCTCTTAACCAGTTTTATGGGTTTAGTAGAATTTATAGTTTATAACTTTTAAATTAAATACATGAAAATATATAGATAATTTATTTTAGGTGGGGTATCATTGGGTGATACTTTTTCGAAGGGGTATTTTATTCTGTTGGGATTTCTTCCTTTTTATACATATTTAAGAAATTCATTTGCCCATTTTCATCTGAAACGTTACAATATAATTATTATAATTTTTTCACTCATTATACAATTATATATGACTATTTGGATAGTCGGGTATAAGTATAAAAATTAATATATAATAACAATTTCTTACCTTACTGATATAGATGGCAAGCCTTGTTCGAAATCAACACCTCTCCATCTTGGAAATCCTGATACCATTGTTGTTTTTCCAATTACTGCTAGAATGTATGAATCAAGCCAATTGAGAGTTTCTGCTATAACTTCAGCGCACCGTTCTTTAGTTTTCCTACTGAAATTAGATCCCGATAGAACTCCTTCATGAACAATGTCATTACGCATATCTTTATAATCATCAGAAAGTGGAATTAATGAAAATCGTGTTGATGCTGAGGTCATTCCCTGAAAATAAGATAGATTCCTGCCTATTATAGCCATTTCTACCTGTTTGACTATATCCATCTGCACTCCAGCAGAAAGAAAGACATCTTCTAATGAATAGCAGGTCAGGCCACTAAGCCAATGGCATAGCTGAAGCCTTAACCGACGCTGCCTTATTGCAGGGTTAATTGTAGTAACCCAATCTGAGAAAAAATTAGATAGTAAAGAAGGGACAATTGTCGGGAAGCCTTCTATAGCGCGACTTGGAACAAAATTATCGCCAAGTTGAATGAGCTGAATATCGGAGTTTCCTGTTGTACTAGAAGGCGTTATGCATCGTGCGGTTAAAAAAGATAGAACTAGGCAAATATCAATTATTTCGTCACACACTGTTTGGAAATCTAATTGGCTATTAGAGTGATTAATCGTGTCAATAGATGCTAAGAATGTATTGGCACACTTTCCCTCATCAATTGAGGAGACTAATTGCTGATAATTATGTGTACGAACAAAATTCCACTCACCAAATATACTTGGTGACTTAAAAGATTTATCATTAATTACTAGATTGGTAATATTAAATTCAAGCATAAGGAATTCCTTGTCTTTTAATTATAATACACTCACTTCATTCATAGGTATATAGATATGCGAGTGCCTGAATATCTATATCCTGATTTATTTATTTAAATTATCATTCTATTTCAAATCATGTTAACTGACTAAACCTTTCGATATTTTTTACTAACTTTAGTAAATCCTACAATTCCAGATTTTATCTTTTTTTCTTCTTATACGTTTTTTTAGTACTGGTTTTTTTATGATTGTGTTTTTCTTGAGCCGTCTTATATTTATGGGATTCCTTGGTGATCAATTGCATATTATCTGGAGTATCTCTACCACCTTCTGATAACGGTCTGATATGGTCTACTTGATATCCATTAGGTACTCTTTTATAACCCAAGCTTTTCAGGAATTTCTTTTTAGCATTCTCACTTCGTTTAACTTTTGTATAACCGGTTGTTTTGTATGTTTTGCCGTATTCATATTAAGTAATATAGGTTTTCGATTTGTGCTTTCCTTTTTTACTCTGTGAATATGAAACGGATGTGAGTGAAAAGAGAAATAATAAAGCTATTAGAAGTAAAAATTTCCTGTTAAGCATAATAAATTTAATACTTTGGCGGAATGAAATTTAACAGAATTTACTTAGTATTTTTACAATATTCTATGATTATTTTAAATGGTTGTTTTATCTTCAGGATTAACGTTTACACATATGTCCGGTGGCAGACTTCTGAGTAGCTTTCCTATGAAGTTGCACGAACCTACGAGCGAACTACAAAGCTTTTTATACCTACTCCCGAAACATTGGGTAATGCGAGGTTACCGCCAGATTTTATAACTTTAATTTAAAAGATAAACCATAATAATTTTGGTCTTCAAATGCTTTAGTAGGGTCTGCTCCATGAACGTAATCTAATCCAACCTTTGCATCAATGTTATCATTTTTATATATAGTGTAATTCAATGAACCTTTAAAGTAATTTCTGTTTGAAAGAAAATCTTTAGATGAATTTGAAAATTCATTTCGGTACTGATAATCTATGTTTAATTCGATGTAATAGTATTGAAATTTATTTGAAGAATCTATTTTAGGGAGTAAGTAAAAATTCGTTTCAAGCTTAAATACAAAACGGTAAATATCACCAATCAAGGAATCTTTCTGTGAATTAAATCTGTTTTCTATTTCAGCACCCAAATATGGAACATACTCAAAACCAAAAAAACCATTTTTCCCTACCTTAACAAAATTGTCTGGAACATAAAAATTTTTAATGGATGGATCGACTCCAGTCCATTTAGGAGCTATAAAAATATCACCTTGAAATGATTCTATTTTTTTTATATAGTCATTACTATATTTAGCTGAAGATGTAAAAGTTGGAATAAATTTTGAACCGGTAAGTATAATCCATTCAAATGCCAGACCAGAAGATAGTTGGTTTTGTTTCTTATTGACAAGTGTATTTCTATTATATTCAATATTTGGATAGAGTTTAACCAGCTTTGTATTTCTATCAAGAAAAAGACCTGAAATATCAACTCCGAAAGCAGCGTTGACTAGATAAGAACTCTCCTTATCCTCAGGGATGGTAAAGGAAACTATAGCAGGTTTTGACTGATCTTGGTTTGACTGAAAAGATTTTACCAAGTCAAAATCGGACAGTATTATTTGCCCAAAGCTTTGGTTTATAGTCAGAATAGCTATGATAATACCAACAATATATTTCATCTTATTTTAGTTTAGAGTTTACTAATTTGATACAATCAGAAACATATTCTAATTTATTGCATTCATCTCTAGTAACAAATTTCTTGCTATTGTGGTCTTTAAGAATCTCATTAATGTTTTTCGTTAATATCCATTTTTCAGTTTGATTAAGTCCAAGATCAAACTTTAAATGATTATTATCATTTATTTTATCAATGTCTATGCCACTTAAAACCGACATGACATTATAGACCTGAAGTTTTACAATATTTAATTCATCATCCAAAGACTCCACCATTTTTAAATTATTTTGTAATAATTGCAATGATTCAGGCAGAGAACCATTTTTGGAATTATAAGTCTCAAGGTCCGAATGAAGCTTCTTTAAAAAATCTTTATTTGCAATAATTTTCATGGCAACTGATTTTTAGGTTAAACATAAAATATAATATTTTCTTTATAAATGATTCAATTGACTAACTCACCTTCGTCTTGTCCCTTCGTTCGAAAATAATAGTCTACACAGATTAGATTTTTATTTGACTATTACGTGAAATATTGTTTATCAATTTCAACAAATTCCTAATGGATGATTTCTTAATATGATAAAATAAGTTACTTAATTAAAATCATGCGTTAGATATCTGTAAAATCCCCAACTTGAAGACGTAGAAATAAATCCGGATGGATAATTACTGAAACTTAATTCTACATTATATGAACCAACTTTAAGTTTTTCTTTTCTGGTAATATTATTAATCTATATTACTTCAAGTTAAGGTTTTAGTTTCATTAAATGTAAAACTAATGGTTTCAAGAATCAACAGTTTAAATAATTTTTCGTTGAAAGTTTGGCACGGAATTTGAAATATCACATAAGGGGAATAATATATATCATAAAAAGTTATCCCGTTCGAAATTTTTCCCCAGAATAAAAAAATGAACAGTTCCCCACTCATTTCAACAATTCCATCGCCTTTTCCCGAATGGTTGATTCAATAGTGCTACTGAAAGGTATAGCCACGACCAGATTCCCGCTGACTTTGAAGCCGGAGATTTTGAATTTAAATGTTCCGATGTTGCATGACTAGGATTATTCTAGATCCTCTGACCTGCTGATTACGAATCTCAATTGAAAAATATCAAAATCTTTAAATATCTTAATTATCAGCAAATTATCAATTCTCTACTGGCTACTATTTTCTATAAAATAACCTATTTTCTCTAAAAATCGTAGCCAAATCGTAGCCGAATATTTTTAATCTTTTTATGATCTTATTTGGGATCATTCCAAATAGTCTTTTTTATAGTTTCACTTACTATATCAACTAAAATATCTTTCAATCCTTGTGCTATAGATGTCCCAGCTTTCTTTACAAATTTAATATATTTAACTTTAGCAACTTCAATATTAGGTGAATTTATAACTAAATTATCAATACTCTTTTGAAATTCTATAATTTCATCTCCTGTAAAACCTTCGCTCAAAGCCGCAAGTTCTTTAGCAGCATTTAATTTACGTATTGTCCATTCAAATGGCTTACCACAATTAAGACAAAATTTTGGTGCTGTCATAGTTGTCATACTCATTGAACCCCAGTAATCACCCCTGATCGGGTTTTTACATTCCTGGCATTCAATAATAGTAAATTCACCGCATTGGTCACAATATTTTTTATTAAATTCCGGCATACCACTCGAAAAAGAATTTATTACATGTCCATTTAGACATATTTGAGCAATATCATATCCTTCTTTCATTTATATTTATTTTAATTAGTATGTTTTTAAAAATGATAATATTATTTAAACGATGACTTTCTATAACCATATTTTTATGTAAAATTATTTCTACCCATTTATAATTATATTAAGTTTTTAAAATTATAAATATATTTTCCTAATAAATCTCTAAACAAAGACATATAAGCGTAATCATTTATTAATCTTTCATTTGGTTTTGGTTTTATTCTATCATATATTATTTTAGCTGCGGCTCCTGTACTTGCGATAGGCAGTAAAATTGAATAAGGATGAGCCTTTTTGAACAAATTGTATTCAATCTCAACTCCTTCCATGCCTCCAATAAATATTCCTGCAACAAAATCATTGTTATTTATCATTTCATTTCTCATGTCTTCCAAGCTACTATCCTTGTCTTTATTTTCCTTTATAATACGCACATCTTCAAAGAATTCATTTTCCTTTGGGAAGTATTGTTTAAAATAATTTGACTGATATAATTTAATATGGTCTTTTATATTTAAATTCATATTTTTCATTATGTAATGAATTAAAGGAGTAATTGCAGGATGACCACCCCAAATTAATCTTGAATTTGGAATGACAACTGTTGCCAAAGCCCTAACAGAGTCACGTATTGCTATAACATCAGTTGTATCGAAGTATTTTCTATCTCGATTCTCATTAGGAATACTGGCAGATAGAAATATATTATTTAAATTGTTTTTAGCCATTTTTCAATTTCAGTTATTTTCTTAGATTTTAATGGTAGATATAAATCTAACCAAGACAAATGTTCTATCCATTTTTTTCTTATATTTCTATGGTCATAAAGTAAAAATAGTTCTGAGCTTTTATGTGAACGAATTTGTTTTATTAATTCTTCTGATTGATTATATGTAAAAGCATGTGGCACACCTACAGTAGGTAAAACGATAAATTCTTTTCCACCATCTCTTGCAATTGTAATAAATTTCTCAGGTTGTAAATCAGCTTTTATATTAAATGATTTAGCCGTTTTCATAAATTCTGTTACTAAGTTGTCTTGTCGAGCACCCAATGACCTCGCTCTTAAAGATTCAACACTATTTATAATTATGTCTGAGGCTGAATCTTCTAAAAAACATTTATTATCATCAAACTTGTTTTTTACAAAGTTGTCCTTTAATAGTTGAATCTGAATACTTAATTGAGACATACTTTCGGCACTATGATTGGGCCAAACCAGCTGTATAATTCCAATCGACATCGAATTCGCCTTCGCAAGTTCTTCTTTTGTCCATCTACTTTCAAGAAAGCCTTTTGTATTAAGCAATACTACAACATCTGTATCAGCTAATCTATGCCACAACTCATCTTGAAATATTTCTCCTGGTCTTATACTATGAGTATCTAAAAATACATCGAAACCAGATTTCTCTAGCTTTTCATAAAGCTGTATGGCTACCCCCGATGACTCATTTCGTTTATAACTTATGAATAATCTCCTAGATAATCTTAATAAACTCAAGCCTTCCAAAATGCTACTAACTAAATGTTCAATTTCATTTTCATTCTTTAATACAGAGCCGTTAATCGAGTGAAGTTGTGTTGGTAATAATTTAGTAATATTGTTAATATTATTTACGATCGGTAATATAAATGATGCATCGCGTATTAGAATATCAAGTATGTCTAGATTTTTAAAAACTTTAGTATCATTACCAAAATATAAAGCTACTGTTGGAGAATTTGATATATAATTATCCTTAAAATTACTTTCTTGTAAAACTATTATTGAAGATTTATTTAATCCTAAATCATCAATGTGTTTGAAAAATGTATCTAAAATTCTATTTTTAAAAGTGTTATCTTCACCAATAAAAACCAGTTGGTATTTTGTATTCATTTTTAAGGATATTTTTTTAATATTTTTCTCTTAATTTGATTGCCTTTTCTACTAATTCTTCTATGTTGTCTTTAATGTTTCTATAAACAATTTTTCCTTTTGTCAATGTGCTGTCATATAAACTTTCGATTGAGAAAGAAGGTGGATCGTAGCATTCAATTATATCAGCAAGGTTTATTTTTCCATCATTAATAGTATATTGATTAAAAGGATTTGTCCCTTGGATACCATATCCATTAATAGGACATTCAAGATTATGTATATAAATTCCTATCAAACCTTTGTTATCTCTCCACGCTCTCTCGATTTCATATTTAACCCAACGTTTATTTGCCGTGTTTCTTCCAACTAAAACAACTATACAGCTTCGATATTTCATATTATCATCAATCCATTTCTTAATTGCCTCATCTTTGCCTTTTCTAATTTCTTCCCATTCATTAGATGATAATAAGGGTTTATCTTCAACAACACCCATATTTCTAACTTGTGAAACCCTGAATACGTCAGGTTCATAGTCAAAACTAAAAAATATCTGTCTTTTTGTTCGTGCCATTGTAAATTCACTTTTATTAAAAAGAATTCATATTCATTCTAGTCATTCATTTTGAATGAATTCTAAATGTTTCCTCTTATTTTTTTCAGATATCATAATATCCAATTCTGTAATCTTACAATTCTATTATCGTTATAAATCATAACTAAATCCCCACTGTAATCTTTTATATAGGGATATATCCCGAGATATTCCTGACCAATATATTCATTTTTAGGAGTAGTTTCTTCATTTAATGGCATGATTGCAACTTTTCCTTTATATCCATCAAAATAGCCTAATTCCCATGGCATCCAAACAGATTCAGATGAGTTTTCGCTAGTAACAAATATTAATATCTTACAAGAATTCATTTGAATCCTTAATTCATTTGCCCGTTCAGTGTCAACGTTTTCTCTATCTGAGAATTCCTCTTCGTTCCAGTCAACGAAAACCGAATATTTAAGACGCTCGAGTTTTATCTTTAGACCATAAATTGCTTTTGCATCATCATAAGAATGTGATAAAAATATATCATATTTTTTTGAATATGAAAATAACTGTCTACTTTCATTAAGTCTCTTTGAAGCCGTTTTCTGCATATAACTGTCATCAAAGATTGTTGATAATCGATATGGTATTTCTTCTTCTGCTATTTTATAAAGATCCGAAGTACTTATAAGTGGCATAACAAATTTAATTTAAAATATAATTAATTATTTAAAAATAAGTGAATAACTTTTCTATCTTTGAAGTTTTAATCTCATTTAATTGAATAATTTTACCATATCCTTTATTAATATAAGATATCAAATCGAAGAAATAATTTTTCCCCTCAGAAGTTTTAATTTGTCGATTATAATGACTTATATTACCAATAACTATTAGATCCGACTTTACTCTTGATAATGCTACATTTAATCTATGTTTATCATTTAAGAAATCAATATTTCCGCTTGTTCTTGTTGTGCAATATATAACTACATCTGCATCTCGACCTTGTATTGCATCAATGGTATTAAATTCAATATCAATCTGATGTGGAATTGATTTGAAAAAGTTATCATCACCAACTTTTCTTCTAAATTTAAACTTCTGTGCAGTGTATGGAGTAATTACAATAATTTCAGTCAGATGAATTTTTTTATTAATAACTTTCTTAATAATAGATTTTATTAACATAATAACTAAATCAACTTCCGAATTATTATAAGGGCTCTTATTATTTGCAATTAAGTGTTTATAGTTCCTAATTTTAGATGTATCAATCCAAGTTATATGTTTTTTAAATATTTTAGATTTTGCTTCTTTCTTACCATTTTGTAATTTTCCATTATAAAATAATTTACTTATTAAGGTACCAATACTAGGGGGCATTCTGTATTGTTTTGAAAGAAATGTTTTATTGGTTTCAGGTGATCCCTTATATAGTCTTTCAAATAAACTCTGTCTATATAAAATTTCTAATTCATTTTTCTCAATTTCAAGTGGTATTTCATCATTTAGCAATACTCTATGAATTGTTGGTGGTAATTGAAAATGATCACCAACTATAATTATTTTCTCACCTCGTATTAATGGAATTAATAATTCTCCTGCGGTCGCCTTTCCAGCTTCGTCTATAATAACAAGATCAAATGTCATTCTTTCAAGTCCCATTCTTTTATTTGCCAATCCTACACATGTTGCACCTACAATTTGATGACCTTGTAATATTAATTCTCCAATATCAGGATTTATTTCATTTTCATGCCCAATTTGTTTTAACCAGAAATCATGATATTGTTTTTGAATATTATTCGGGACGAAATTAATTATTTCTGATTTATATTTATCAAATTTTGTTTCTATACTAATTTCTTTAATCTTTCCAAATATTTTAGTATCCTGTCCGCAACGAATAATTGAATCTTGTCTTATTAATGTATCATTTTTTAAAAGTCTTTCTATTACATTATCAACAGCTATATTTGCTTGAGATACAATCAATATTCTATTGTTTGGAAATTTCTTAAGATATTGAAGTATTATTTCTACTATAACTGTTGTTTTTCCAGTTCCAGGTGGACCTTGTATTAAAAATAGTTTTTTTTCATTAAGTGATTTTATGACAGTATCTTTCTGATTTTTATCTAATAATATATTTTTATCAATAAATTCTATCTTGTCAAAAGTTTCATCTATCAGTTCATTTTTTATTTCCGAAGGATTTAATAAAAATAGTTTTATTGAAGAATTGTGTAATAATCCAATTCTAAACTGATTTAGAGCTGTTCTTTGTTTGATTTCCGGTAATGGAACTAATTTTTTATAAATTGAAATAGGTTCATCAATTTCAGGTAGTGTATTAAAAATTCTTATTATATTATTTTGAAGATTATCTATTTTAGCAACACCTAAATTAATATTTTCTTGTTTAATAAAAAAATCTACTATTTTGTCTTCAGTATTTAATTCTAGATATTTTATTAATCCTTCTTTATTTTTGATATTTAATCCATATTCAGTTCTGTTATCAGTTTTATTTATTTGTTTTATATCATTTACTTCAAGAACATATTCTGGTCCGACTGATATATGTTTTATTAATCTTTCAAGTATGTGAGACCATTTTTGAAAATAAAGAGACCCTTGATTATTTTCAATTATTTTTTTTTGTTGTATAAATTCCTCTATCAGAAAAAAATACAAAGTATTAAAATTATCATAATATTTATCTTGAAATAACTCATATTCATTATCAGATAACGGTACAATTGTAACTGCGAAACCAGCATAAATGTCATTATGCTTTATTTTTTCTTCTTCATTAAGATATTTAACAAATTTAAAATAAGGCTTACTATCCTTTGGATTATTAATATTAATTCCCTCAATACTGCATTCAAATGCTATATCATAACCAAGTTGCAATTTTACATAAGATAATTCTTTTAACTGATCATTTTTAGAAGGGCTTATAAGCCATCTCTCGCTTGAATTTTCATAATCATCTAATTTTTCAATAAATTCTTGTAAAAAGGAATCCGCAATAATAATTGGTATTTCATTAAAATATGTTTCATTAATACTTTGTTCCCATTTTTCAGTAACTTGCATAATAACGTTACTTTCATCATTATCTTTAATTTCATTTAAATTATGAAACCAATAATATGGATACACATTTACATAAATACCTCGAATATATCTTTTACTATTATTCTCTTGCCTTTCTCTATTTAGCCGTAATTTTAGCCCACAATACTCTAATATTGAGTAATTATTTTCAACTTTTTTTACTTGTGCTTCAAAACAAATACCTTGATTTTGCAATTGTGTCTTTAAAATCCCTTTAGAAATAGATAGCTTATATTCATTCCTATGCTCAATGTTATCATAAATTACATTTACTAAAACTGGAATTTGTGAATTTTCTTCAAAATTATTTTTTAATTCAACATCGGTTAATTCATATTCTATGTTAAATTCATTTTTAAATCCATTTTCTGACAATTCTACATAATTAACATACATTAATTTTCCATCATAAGGATAATTATCTGGTAAAATATATGAAAGTGCTTCTGGAAGAGTCTTCCCGGTATTATATAACTCATCTAATTGTTTTGAATAAAATCGAACATAATCAAGATATCCATAGACTCTTGAAATCTGTTCTTTAAAATTCAAATAAAGTCTATCGAATGCCCTTTTCCGCGCAGTAGTAAATTCCCCAGTTTTATTTATAGCGTTAATATTCTGTAATGCATTTTTAAAATCTTCTTTTATTTTGAATTTTTGTTCACGTTGATAATTAATAGCATCCTTCAATAAGCTATAATAATTATTCCTTTTATTTTCAATTTCTGCTTCTTGACTACTAACATATTCATTAAATGCTTTTGTTAATTGTTCTTTTTGTTCTGATTCGCCTTCAGCTAATTCATCATAATAAAATGCTACAGCTGAAGCACCAATGGAAATAGATGCTAATATTATAAGTGTTAAAGTAATGGGTTCCATTATCTTACTATTCTACCAATTCCAGTTGAAAGGTTAGTTAATTCTTTTTGCATTTTAATAAATTTATCAAATAATTTTTCATCTTCAATAATAGTTTTACTAGGTAATATTTGCATTATATCATTCATAATTTTTAACATTGGCTTACTAATATCACTCAACAACTCAATTTGTTTACTAATATTAGATTCAGTAACTTTAATACCTTCTAGTTGTTTGATTTGGGACTCAAGTGCTAATTCACTTTTCTTTATCGTTGCGAATGCTTCAATTTCGGATTGTTTAGTCCTTTCTTTCTCTTCCTTATATGATATAAATTGTTTAATTATACTTAAACCTTCTTTCATAACTTCAAGTTGTGAAGAATACACCCTTATATCTAATTTTCTGTGTTCTAAATCCAATTTCGGATCATTCTTAGGATTTAATTCAGTCCCTGAATAGTTACTATTAATTTTTTTCATTTTATATTTTCTCCTTTTTATATTTTCTCCTTTTTATATTTGTGTTTTAGATAATTTATTAAATTCTTCTAATGCTATAGAATATCTATAATTTAAATACTCATATTTCTCAAGATTTGTTATTTCTTTACTTTGTTCTTCTTTTATATAACTATTTACACTTTTTATAACTCGACGGATTGGCTCTTGAATATCATTCAGTATTTTATTTAATGCTTCATTATTTTTTATTTTTAGAGATTCTCCTTCGAAATAAATACTTATTTCTTTATTCAGATTTTCTATTTTTATCTTTTCGGATTTAATCTTTTCTTTCAATTGGTTAGTTTTTTCTTTTTCAATACCGTAATTGATATAGGAATTACAAGCGTCTATCACTGATAAGGTAGCATCTATTGCCGCTGTCGCTATATTAGCTTTTGAAAAAGTTTTCAAAGCTGTTTTTGTAGCAGCTTTAGAAGCACCTTTAGTACTAGCTATTTTTAAGGCTTTACCAATAAATTTGACGGACCTATAAATTTTCTGGCCTCTATCGATATTTTTATTTAAATTAGTCATTAATATATTTACCGTTTTCTTTAATATAATTTGACGATATACAAATATTATAAAATATTTTATTAATATTTATTAATTCAATATCCCAATCCTGTAAATTAAAATCCGTTTCCAATATCTTATTTGTAATTTTCATTTTAACTTCATTATTTATTAAGAAAAGATTCCGTTCGTCAAATCTATTATTAATTTTCACTATCCATTTATCATTACTCCAATCTTTACTATTATTTTCATTATTAAATCTTATATTTATTTTCTCAACCCATTTTTCATTACTCCATATTTTATTATCAGGAAAAATATCATTATTAATAATAGATAATTCACCATCTGCGCAATTAAAAGCAAATTTGATATTATCCAAACGATTATTAATAACACTTTGACCATTTAATAACTTAAGAATTCTGTGCCCTTCTTCCGAGATATATTCATCATTATTTTTCGATAATTGTGCTAATAAATTGATAACATTATTTGATATTGATTTTAATTCTATGTTCTTTAAATTAAAATTGAATATTACTAAATTAATTTTAATACTGAAATTACTATATTCTAATGTATCATCATTATCATATTTTTTATTAATAACATCTCCATATAAATTGAATCCAGTAGGTTTTAAATTATTAATACTAGGCAAATCAATATTCAATTTTAACATATATTCTTTTCCATCTGGCTTTAAGTATGCAGTAAATTTTTCATTTTCGAAATCCTCTAAATTAAAAATATTATAATTCGAACATATGAACTCTTGAAGGTTTAGAATATTAGCATTATACAAGATTTGATTAATAATTTCTTGACTTAAAACCTCATTTTCGACTGTCTTTAAATATTTTTCATCCATTATATGGCCTAAAGACATATCAACAGCAACATTAATATTATCCATATTAAATTGTATAATATTATGAAGAATATCATATTTATTTCTTCCTAGTTCTGTTAATTCGTAATTACAGTTTTGATTAAACTGCAGGAGTTGACATTTATATAAATATTCAAATTCATCTTTTATTATCAGTGAACTCAATTTTGAAATGTCATAAATAATCTTAATATCATCATTATTACCTAATGTTAGAATAATTAATTTAGCTAATATGCTTAATCCATTTATTTCATCTGATTCTAAATAGACATAGCATTTTTTCGCTTTTGGGAAAATTAATACAGTATCATCATGATTATAAAAATTATTATCTGATTCTTCAATATTCATCTTTTATTATAATCAATATTATTATTGACAAATTTACTAACGTATTATAAAATGAATAAGTTGACATCTTTATTTGTTCATATATTTATTAATATAAAATATATTTTAAAATAATTACCACAAAAGACCTTGTAAATAAAGGCTTTTGGGAATATTGTGTGGCTCTTACGTCCTTTGATTCGCTTACTCATCAAAAGGACACCAACCCACTTTGATTACCTCTAATAATCGGATAATACAAAGCGTGTTGGTATCCTTTGCAGGAACGAATAGCCACATAATAAAATATATGTTAAAATAATATAAAATAACCTTTATTTATATGCCAAATAGTAAGCTGATTTTAGAGCATTTGCTCGACATTGGAGGTTTAGCAACATTAAATAACTTCTATTCCACAGGGCGCATTCGGTTTTTAATATCCTTCAAGAAAGGAGGAGTTATGCTCTTGGATTCATCTGTGAGCTTAAAGTTTTCGAAATGAATGAAATAAAAAAGGGGGCTTTTAAACCCCCTGATTCATTAAGTCTAACTATTCTTACTTCACAATTACCAGTCGTTTTGTATCTGTAAAGCTTTCTGCTTCAAGGCGATAGAAGTATACACCACTTGGGTAATTGCTCGCGCTCCAATTGACGCTGTAAGAACCGGCATTTAAATTTTCATTTACAAGCGTTGCTATTTCCTTTCCCAGTATATCAAATATTTTGATTTTGATTAAACTGATTTTCGGTATATCAAATTTAATATTTGTAGTCGGGTTCGCAGGATTAGGGTAATTCGGATATAACTTAAAAGTTGGTGGTTCGATAGAATTTAATAAATTTATAGAGACTGATGATGTGAAAGTAAATAATTCATAGACCGGCAAATGGTCAGAAGAATAATGTAAAGCATTTGCTACAGCCTGAGAAACCGCTGTATTGGGTGGCTGATTAATTGAATCATTTAAATGATTTCCGTCATTTCCATAAGGAGTTAAAGAATTAGTAACGTAAGTAATACCACCTGGATTTTTAATACCGTTGGAGTATAATATCAAATCAAATCTGTCATCAAGCCCGCCGGTAGCTCCACCACCAAAAGAACGAACTCTAGTCGACTGAGTATGATAAGCTGAGTACGCAGGATTATCTTGCCAATTACCCGGCATATTAAGAGGGTCATTAAAATTTCCATCATTTCCTGCTGTTATCTGAAGCAATTTCTGATAAGCGGGTTCATTCGCACTATAGAAATTAAAATCGCCGCATACAATAAAATATGAGTTGGGAGGTAATGCATTCGTAACTTTTCTCAGACTATCGACTTCCGCTGCTCTGGCAAGCTCATTGGCTGTGCCTGTACTAGCTTTCAAATGCACAGAGTAAATTCTTAAAGTATCGTGGGTAGTTATGTGTACAACTTTAAATTCATTTATATCCCTTAAAGCTGTATGAATGGGAGTATTACTAAGAAAAATAAATAAAGAAGTCTTATAATAAATTCCATTATCAGTATCAGGACCGTCTATAAATATGCCTGGGCTGTAAAAATTACCATAATAATTCATAACTCCATTCAAAAAGCCGTTAACTCCAGCCTGAGAAGCCATTTCCTGAACAACCAGGATATCAGGATTTATTGAACTAATGACCGTTCTATAATATGGATGCCGGATTGTAGTGTCAGTACCCGGATAACCCAAAAGATTGTATGATGTTATTTTTACCTGGGCGTGGGAAAGGCCTATATAGATAAAGAATAATATTAATGTTTTAGTAATTTTGTAAATCATTTGATTATTTATTTTGTAAAAAATTAGAGAAATGGGGTGTTAAATACAATGTTATAGAACGAAGTAAGAAAATGAAAAAGGAGACAGCTTATGCCACCTCCTTTAAACAGACATTTATTTTATTCATAAACTTCCTCATAGCTCTCATATCACTTGAGTAATTCCGTTACCGTTTTTGTTATAACTTCTACGATTGTAGATTTGAATGGTAATGCAATAAACGGAAAGCTCGCCTTTATTTTAATAGCAGATGTATCCACATTCAAAGTACCATTTACTTTGAAACCTGAAACAGTGAATTTAAATGTTCCGGTAGTGCCATTCCAGGATTCAGTTGGATCGCAGATGTGGTCTGAATACTGAGCTTTCAGCTCTGGTAGGAATTTTTGAATTCGGGAGAGGGCTTCGGTTTGGGGCAGGTTGTATTATATAGTACAATAGAAAATTCTAAAGAGCTGATTGGTGATTCACATTAAGATCTATTTACTGAATTCTTGTAGGCTATCAGGATGAGAGAACAATAAATATCGGAAGTAAATCCACTGTGTTATTTGCCTACACAATTGGAACACAACCTCTTTCTAACCACTATGTGTTTATTATTATCTAACTGATATTTAATTTGTAAATTAATTATTTTGTAATAAATAAGTTTATTTTTCTTTAATAAATCTTTTAGGGGATTTCAATATGGGTGAGCAACATGACAAAGCTTATCAAAGAGGTTATGAAGATGGAAAAAATGGTTCTTTAGGTAGTGATCTTGGAAAAATGGCAACAGATTTGATGATGCCTAAGAACGAATTCGACAAGTCATATGAGGCCGGTTATGAAGCCGGATCTAGAGAAAGAAAACATTCTGATAATACCCCCTTGAAAAATCCATTAAAAAAATCTCCTGGAAAAGAAAAAACGGATTCATATATTGATTATGAAAGTGGTAGTTATTCAAGTAGTGATATATCTGGTTCTGAATCTTTTTGGGGTTATCCATATTCAGTTGGTATAATTATTTATGTGATAATTATTCTAATAAATGATAGGGGCCCCTTTTTCGGAAAGTTTGTTTTTGGATTTCTATCGGGCATTTTTTGGCCTTTAATATATATAGCTGGTCTCATCTGGGGTTTTGATGATACATATTCAATTGCGTCAAAAACAACTTTAATAATTTTAAGTATTTTTATTGGTGCAATAATTATATTTTTTATAATTTTACAGATTAAAGATTTTGTTCAAAAAAAATATAATTTTAGATTTATAAATTTAAAGAATTATTTCAAAATATATAAAAAACATAAATTAATAGTTCGAACTTTTGCTGTAATATCAATTTGTTTATTTACTTTTTTCTTTGTGAAAAATCAAGTTGGTAACCGACAAATGATTTGGTCATTTAGAAATATTCGAAATTGTTATTCATGTAGTATGTCCCTAGAGCCAGAAAGGATATACGAAATTCACTGGGAAGAACAAAATTGTGAGGCAAGCGAATTAAAATTAGATGGAGAATATTTCTATACTTTAAATTATTTTAATAAGCCGTATAGAAATGATATTAAATATGTTGTTAAAACATATGTTAATCAATTTATAACAAATCCAATGAAAATTCGGGTAAGTAAACCAGTTGAATTCGGAATTGTATTTGAAAGATATACACAATTTGGAGGAGAAGCATTTGGTGAATTATGGGGTAAATGGTTTAGGTCTTGGGGAGATCCTATAGTAACAACTCATTGGTCCGTAAAAGATATCACTGATTCTTATAACAATGATTATATACTATTCGACAATAATTTTCATATAATTAATAATCGGGGCAAATAATTAAATAAATAACAAAGGAGACGGCTTTCGCTGTCTCCTTCCAATTTTTTACTTTTCATCGTTGACTTTGGCTTTGCGTTTTGCTTCTTTCGCGGCTTCCATCTTTTCCCACCATTCAGCATCCCACCATTTGTCAGGCGGCGGTACTGCAATTTTATGAACAGGATCTACCGTGATAGTACCTCCATTTTTTGCAATCTTGTGCATTACTGAAAGTAATTTTTCTTTCGGACCGGAGGCTTTTACTTCCCCAATCCAGAATCCCTGGTCAGTTTTGGCTGATGCTCTCCACTGGTCTTTCAGTTTGTTGTAAGATTGTGATTTGTCCACTTTCAAGACTTTGTCGAGTATTATACCCATTCGATCTTTGTGGATTGTGGACACGGTGAATTCGACTGTCTTCTCCGGTTAGTTCGAGACGTTGTTGGCGGAGTTTTTTTAGAGTACTAAGACATTGCTCTTCTGCTAGGTCGATTTCGTTCAGCAGATTGGTTAAATCAATTTTTTCGTTTTCCATTATAATATATTATAAATTTGAGAATAGAAATATTCGTATTCTCTTTAAATATATTATATCATGAATAATTGGGTGTAATGGTTTAATTACTAACAATAAATTTTCATTATTCATTTAATTGTTCTAAGAATTGTTGTTTTATATCTTCCTCCGTTGTCTGAATCTTATCCGATTTTTCAATATAATTGACAGCACCTTCAGGATATTCCCATATACTTAATTCAACAGGTTCACCGTTCTTATCATATACTTCTCCTGAAAACCTTCTTTCAGTACCCATTGCTTTTTCATGTGCTTCTTCAATTTCTAATTCCACAACTTGAATTTCTGATACATCTATTACTTTAATTTTTATTTTCATAATTATTTTAATTTATTTAATTAATAGCATTCGTTTTGTATTCGTGTAGCTCTCAGTTTCTATTCTATAGAAATAAACTCCACTGGCTAAATTATTAGCATACCATATTATTTCAAAACTGCCAGCAGATAAGTATTCGTTAATAAGTTGATTGATTTCACGTCCGCTAATATCATATATAATAATTTTTGTATTAGCATTTTTCGGTAAATCAAATCTTATCTTTGTTGATGGATTAAATGGATTTGGGTAATTATTATAGAGTTTAAATTCTTTAGGGATATCAGATGAATACTGATAAACACCTGTTGGATTTACTCTGAAATTCCATACAATTGACCAGAGTCCAGTACCGGCTAAATTGATAGCATTGACTCTCCAGAAGTATTTTACATTTGCAAATAGAATAAACGGACGCATTTGTAGATAAGAACGCGTTACTCCGCTCGTATCATAAATCATTGAGTTAAAGAGAGAATCTGTTGCTATTTGTATTCTATAAGAACTGGCAGATGC
>DATCHW010000278.1:0-2153 GCA_036508135.1 Ignavibacteria bacterium | reverse complement strand
CGGTTAAATAATTTGTTGTTGTTGTTTTGTTACTCTTAATCGCGCTTCGATTAAATAACTGTTTGTTTCGTTTTCCGCTTTCATTGTTTGTAATTCAAACGGGCTGCAAAGGTAATGCTTTTTTCCAATCTACCAAACTTTATTGATAAAGTTTTTCTTTTTTTATAGTCAGCTTCATTCGGTAATCTAACGTCATTTTCATCGGATAACTGTTTTTTATTCAGTTAGTTAATTTCAATTCTTTTAGCAAAATCCTTATTCTGTAAGCGGCTGCAAAGGTAAACCTTTTTTCTAAACTACCAAGCTTTTTTAAAAATAAAACTAAACTTTTTTTATTCCTAAATTACCGTTCTTTCAAATGGTAAATAGTATATAATTAAACAGTAAATTTAGTCCCTTGCTTCTCTCTTAAAGCGGCTGCAAAAGTAGTGCTTTTTTCCGAACTACCAAACCTTTTCAAAAAATAAAATCAATTATAAATTATGAATTATAAATTATGAATTGAATTGCGCTTCTCTCTTAAAGCGGGTGCAAAAGTAGTCGCTTTATCCTTACAAACCAAACTTATTTGGGTCTTTTTTCTGTTATAAAACATAAAATAACCGTAAATCGCTGAACAAAAAGAGTTTTAGATTGAAAATAAATTAGCCTCTTTACTGGAATAAATCAAAACTTCTTCTTCAATCCTACTTATTGGCACACGGGAGTAAAGTTCATTGTTAAATACCGACTCTGTTTTGAATGAAATAATGTATCTACCGACTAAAAATATTTTATCAAACCGATAATTCAGTTTTTTTCATTGACCGTGAAGATTGTTTATTTAACTGAAATCTGAAGAAACAACACCGTTTCAATAAATGAATCTATTATTTCTGCAAATCAATCTGCACATTCCCCACAAACATTTTCACCTTAATACGTACAATAGTTTTCATTTTATTTGCCGATAGCCACACATTTACTGCATCCCGTCCGTTAAATACATGGTTTTTTGGAACTATGGGTTTTACTTTATAACATGATATATATCCCTTGTCAGTCTTAATGCATTCTTCCCCGAGGTAGATCACGTTGATCCGGTAGCCTTCATCTTCATAAAAACCATTGATAGTAAAAGTCTCCCCTTTCCGGTATTTTGATAGGTCCACCAGGCGAAATACCATAAACCCGGCAATTACATCCCGAATATTTTCAGGCGTATCATAGAGCTTTTTCAGTACAAAAGACTTTGATTTTTTATCATACACCTTTACTTCCGCCTTTTTGTTTATATGGTCAAAGTGTATCTGTTCATCCAGCTCATACTTTCCTTCACGGATGCTTCGGGTAGATTTGTGGGTGAGTATGCCGGCTGTATCAATATAGGAAGTCCATTTGTCGTGCACGTAAAACAACTTTGCTATCCCGTTGGTCTGTCCTGATATATCTATTTTAAAACAGACCGCCTGACCTACCCGGTATAGCGTCCTGTCAATCTTTGAAACAGCACTTCCAATGGTAAAAATTCCCCAGGTAGCCTTGTAAGTGTCGGTCTCTCCAAAAACCACACTCCGGTTGTCTATCTTCAGCTTTGCTTCTCCAAATCCAAGAACAGGCATAATAATAATAATCCCCAACAGGAGCAATCGGTGAAATGCAGTCATATTCCGGTTCAACGCAGCTGACAACAAGCAATGTCAATATTGCCGGCAACTACTATACAAATATAAATAAATTTGTTGATACCACTTTTCAAATAACCTTTTATAACCTTCAGGTTAAATTCAAAATGCATATTTATAAATTCAAGGAGGTATTATTTAAAAGGAAACATAACTAGTTTGATCTATGCAAAAACTTTAGCTGTAAATTAATGTCAAACAATTACATATTAATACGTGTGAATATGATTTTTACAATAAGGGATATCTAGGCAAATATTTTACCATTGATCGATTATTTTTCGAAAAACAATTGAATCTGACTTGAAGTAAAGGTCATGAAATCCACGAACAACTAACTTAAAACAAAGGGTGTCTTCAGAAAAGTGTGTCAGTTATTTATTTTGTTTATTTATTTTGTATTAATCATAATGATTTATGATTTGTATTTAGGCTATAGTTTCAATCGAATAAAACGGGTAATAACTTTTTGGGCCGTTCCCCACGAGC
>DATCHW010000277.1:0-16320 GCA_036508135.1 Ignavibacteria bacterium | reverse complement strand
AATGGTTGTTGAATCTATTTTTTGGCAAGAATAATTCAAACAATTTTTTACTTGAATCCAATTCTGCCCTCCATTTGTAGTTCTGAGAATACCGTGTATAGGATTTGATATAATATTATTAAGGAATAATACTCCCGTATTCTCATCAAAGAATTTAACATCAGATGTTTCCAGATATGTAGGAAACACCGGCAACGGATACCACTGGCACAGACAATCTTCAACTGTCAATGTGCAATGGAAGATGAAGAGCAAAAGAAAAGCAGTAACAATAATTTTAAGTTCTCTCATATTAAAAAATTTTACTTTCTAAAATTTCTTAAATTTGAATTTCTAATGAAAATTATGCTAAATTATGCTTTTATAGTATACAAATCTTTTATCCATTTCATCGCCGTTGTTGGTGTTTGAATCCGCTTTAGTAGATGTAATCGACAGCAAATAAATAAACCATAATTCTCGTTGGTGTCGCTTCGCTTAAACACCAACAAGGGCATTTAAATTCTCGTTGGTGCCGCTTCGCTTAAACACCAACAAGGGCATTTAATTCTCGTTTGTGTCGCTTCGGTTAAACACCAACAAGGGCATTTAATTCTCGTTGGTGCCGCTTCGCTTAAACACCAACAAGAGCATTTAAATATTGATTTAGTCTTTATTTCTACCTTCTTAATCAAATCTTAACAATTACTTAATATAATATTCAGACATTAAGAGTAATTTTGTATATAAGGAGTTTTCAAAATTAAAAAATAAAAATATGAGAAATCTGATTTTAGTAATTACAATTTTTACTTTGCTTATTTCTTCAATTGTTTTTAACGGCTGCGGAAAGGGCGATAAAGATAAATCTGCAAAAGAAATATTAGGTGCCGGTGCCACATTCCCTTACCCTTTATATTCAAAGATGTTCGATGCTTACGGAAAAGAAAAAGGTGTAAAAGTAAATTATCAATCAGTTGGTTCAGGAGCAGGTATTCAGCAGTTAACAAGCAAAACTGTTGATTTCGGTGCATCAGATGCTTTTATGTCCGATGAGGAAATGTCAAAAGCCCCCGCAAAAGTAGTTCATATTCCGATATGTCTCGGTGCAGTAACCGTTGTTTATAATCTTGAAGGTATCACCACTTTAAAATTATCTCCTGATGTTTTAAGTGATATATTTTTAGGAAAAATAAAAAAATGGGACGACGAAAAAATTAAATCGATCAATCCTGATGCTAAACTTCCCGGAAAAGAAATTAATGTCGTTCACCGTTCGGACGGAAGTGGAACATCTTTTATATTTACCGATTATCTTTCTAAAGTCAATGAAGGGTGGAAAAGTTCAGTAGGTACCGGAAAGTCAGTTAACTGGCCGGTTGGACTCGGAGCAAAAGGTAATGAAGGAGTTGGAGGTCTTGTTAAACAAACTCCCGCCAGTATTGGTTATGTTGAATTAATTTATGCCTTACAGAATAATATGCCAATGGCATCTCTCAAAAATAAAAAGGGTAATTTCATTGCTCCAACTTTGAAATCAACGAATGCTGCCGCTAATGTATCATTGCCGGAAGATACGAGAGTATCTTTGACAAACAGTGATGCAGATGAAGGATATCCGATTGTCAGTTTCACCTGGATTTTATTATATCAGGAACAAAAATATGAAAACAAGTCAGAAGAAAAAGCAAGAGAACTTTTGAAACTTTTATCCTGGATGGCGCATGAAGGTCAGCAATATGCCGAACCGCTTTCATATGCAATTCTCTCAACTGAAGCAGTTAAGAAAGCAGATGCCATATTGAAATCAGTGACTTATGCCGGTAAACCTTTATTATGATAAAATTTCATTAAAATAAAGAGTTAACATAAAATGAATGCACTTACATTAGATAACACAATTCTAAAAGTAAAGGGTAAAGCTTTTTCTTACAGGAAAAAGCTGAATAAGTTCGGAGTGTTTGATTTTTTGTTTAAAAATTTTCTTGGCTTATCGGCAATATCATTCATAATATTGCTGATAGGCATTTTTTTAACTCTTTTAATTCAATCTATACCTTCAATAGAAGTATTCGGAATCAATTTTTATACTAAAAGTGTTTGGGATCCTGTACAAAGCCAATTTGGTTCTCTTCCTTTTTTAGCAGGAACTGTTATTACTTCTTTTCTTGCTTTATTAATTACAATCCCTTTTTCTCTTGCGGTTTCATTATTTCTTGGAGAGTATTTCTCTAAAGGTTTTTTATCTAATTTGATGAAAAATTGCATCGAGCTTCTCGGCGGAATCCCATCCGTTATATACGGCTTCTGGGGTTTATTCTTCCTTGTTCCAATTATGAGGGCATTTGAATCCTCAATCGGTGTTCCTCCACTTGGTATCGGTATTTCAACTACTTCATTATTACTGTTTGTTATGATTATCCCTTATTCTGCATCTATCGGCAGGGAGGTAATTTCTCTTGTTCCGTCTAATCTTAAAGAAGCTGCACTTGCTCTCGGTGCAACAAAATATGAAGTGGTAAGAAGCGTCATTCTTCCTTATGCCAAATCAGGGATTTTTGCAGGCATATTACTTGCACTTGGCAGAGCACTTGGTGAAACTATGGCTGTTACTATGGTTATAGGTAACCGGAATTTATTACCCGATAGTATTTTTGGTCCGGCAAATACAATGGCAAGTCTTATTGCAAATGAATTTACAGAAGCCACAGGTGATGTCTATTTATCTTCTTTGATTCAGATAGGCTTGCTTCTTTTTATAGTTACTACTGTAATTAATATAGTTGGAAAACAAATCATTAAAAGGTTTGGGAAGGATTAGTAATGTGAGCAATCTGAAAAACAGGAAAATTAAGAACAGTATTTTTAAATCATTGGTTGTTATATTTGCATTGGCTTCCGCTGTTCCATTGCTAATAATTCTGTTCTTTATTACTAAAGAAGGAATCTCATCTTTAAACTTGAATTTTCTTTTTAGCCTCCCAAAACCGGTAGGGGAAACGGGCGGGGGCATCGCAAATGCCATTGTTGGCACTTTTATTTTGATAATTATTGCGACTGTTATTTCTGTTCCAACCGGTATAGCTATTGGAATTTTTCTTAATGAGTATAAAAAACATAAACTTTCATATTATACAAGGTTATGCGTAAATATACTTCAGGGAACACCATCGATAGTAATAGGTATGATTGCTTATTTATGGATTGTAAAACAAATTGGTTCTTTCTCTGCTTTCTCGGGAGGAATTGCTTTATCAATTATGATGCTGCCGGTCATAATAACTTCAACCGAGGAAACACTTAAACTTCTTCCTTATTCATTGAAAGAATCTGCATATGCATTAGGAATTCCTTATTATGCAACGATTCTGAAAGTGGTTTTACCGGCAGGTATAAATGGAATATTAACAGGGGTGATGTTAAGTGTTGCGAGAGTTGCCGGAGAAACTGCTCCGCTTCTTTTTACAGCATTCGGAAGTCCCTTTATGAATCTGGATATTATGAAACCCGTAAGTTCACTTCCGCATGTGATATTTACTTATGCAACAAGTCCGTACAATGAATTCCACTCACTTGCCTGGGGAGCATCATTTGTATTAATTGCATTTGTATTAATTATGAACATATCAGCGAAGATGATTTCTAAAAGATGGAAAGTGAAATTTTAAAAAAAATAAATTAACAAAATCTTAACAGGACAACAATAAAACCATAATAATTTCTTATTAATTTTGAGTATATTTTAAACAATCATTTATCAATTAATGAACAAAAAATGAAAAACTACTTAACATTTGCTTTAGCATTTTTATTTTTACTGATGGCTCAATCATCTTATGCACAGGATTTTAAACCGGAAGTCAAAATTGGAGGTGTAATATTTACAGGATGGACATATAATGCAGACAATTCTGATTTTATTACAAAACTCGATACTTCCGCTGCAGGACTTAATCCCGGCGCAGCATTTGGATATAATCCAACAAAAAATCAATTCGAAACCGGTAAAAATTCATTTACTATCGATAGAGCATACATTAATGTCAAAGCTTCTTTAACTCCCCAAATTAGCGCCAGAATTACACCTGATATATTTTCATTTACTGACGGTGCAGGTGCTACACAATATGGTTTTCAATTGAAATATGCGTTAATGGATTATACGCCAATTTCATTAGATAATGGAACAAATTTAATGTTTGAAGCAGGTGTAATACCAAATCAATGGATTTCCGGTATCGAAAGATATTATGGATACAGAGGAGTTGCTAAAACCCTTACCGATTATTCATATACACTTTCTGCTACACGAAGCACAAACACAGTCAAACGAACAATGGGCTCATATTTTTCAAGCGCTGATTTAGCCTTAACCGCTAAATTAACTTTCCCGAATAAAATAGCAGATTTATACCTGAGTATATTAAACGGTAATGGTTACAAAAATGAAGGCTTTGATAACAGGTTTAAAGATTTTATGGCAACAGCTTTTATTTATCCTTTACAAGGGATGATAAAATCTAAAATGGATGCAGCAAAGAAAAATAAAAAAACCAGAATTGATGGAATTGCAGATTTGACATTCGGAGGTTTTATGTATCTTGGAAAATTAAGCAGCGGAGAATATGGTGTTGCTAATGGCGGACAATATAAAAATAACAGGTTTGGCGGGATGCTTAACTTAAAATATAATTTTGATAAGTTTGGCTATTTAAAAGTTGGCGGTGAATTCAGTCTTCAGTCAAATACTGTTCCGTCTCCTAATGCTGATTCAAGCATAACGGCAAGAGGTATTTCTGTATTCCTTGATTTCAATCCGCCTATCGAATCATTAAACGAAAAGTTATCTATTACTTTCAGATATGATAATTTTGACCCGAATACAAATAAACCCGGGTATAATGCATCAGGTTTAAATTCTGATAACGGAAAACAATCATTAATGATTTTCGGTCTGATGTATAAACCTGCCAATATATTGACCTTAGGTTTGAGTTATCATATTTTAGGATTTGAGAAGAATTTTGTAACAGATTACAGCGGAACTACTTCAAGCAGTATAAGCAGGCTTTATTTTAATACAATTGTTGATTTTTAATTTAATAAAATTGAATATTTTAGTAAAGTAATGATAAACCCAAGTTATTCAAAACATCTATTTGTCATTCTGAACGAAGTGAAGAATCTATGCATTGAATGGATTCTTCGCTGTGCTTCGCTTGCTCAGAATGACATTTTGAGGAACTGAATAATTATTTTATTATATGATATGACGACAGAAGATAATGTAAAAATAGATGTAACCAATCTTGACTTTTTTTATGGTGAAACAAAAGCATTATTTGATTTAAATATTCAAATTCCTTCTAATCAGGTAACTGCATTAATTGGTCCGTCTGGTTGCGGGAAATCTACTTTCCTCAGGACATTAAATCGTATGAACGATATAATAGACGGAACAAGATTAGAAGGAAAAATCACAATAGATGGAGTCGATATTTATGATAGCTCTACCGATGTGGTACTATTAAGGAAAAGGGTTGGAATGATTTTTCAGAAATCCAATCCTTTCCCAAAGTCAATTTTCGATAATATTGCATTTGGTCCCAAGATACATGGTGTTAAAGATAAGCGAAAACTAAGGGACATAGTGGAGCATAGTTTGATTAAAGCGGCACTATGGGATGAAGTAAAAGACCGGCTTGACGAAAATGCACTCGGATTATCAGGGGGACAACAGCAAAGATTATGTATAGCAAGAGCTATGGCTGTAGAACCGGAAATCATTTTGATGGATGAACCCGCTTCAGCATTAGATCCGAAATCAACTGCAAAAATTGAAAATCTTATTCTTGAGTTGAAAGAAAATTTTACAATTGTAATTGTCACGCATAATATGCAGCAGGCAGCAAGAATTTCCGACAATACTGCATTCTTTTTTGAAGGAAAATTAATTGAATATGACAGCACGAGTGATATTTTTACAAAACCAAAATTAAAACAAACCGAAGATTATATCTTGGGTAAATTCGGATAATTAAAGAATAAATATTATGATAACATTCTGGGAAAGAGAAATAGAAAAATTGAAGAAGCTGATACTCAGCCTGGGGGCGATAGTTGAAGATCAAATTAATAATTCTATGATTGCGCTTGAGCGCCGCGATGTAGAGCTTGCAAAAGAAGTTATACAGCGGGATAAGGAAATTGATGCTCTTGAAATAACTGTTGAAGAAGAATGCCTGAAAATCCTTGCACTTTATCAGCCTGTAGCAAAAGAGCTCAGGTTTGTAGTAGCAGTATTAAAAATGAATAATGACCTTGAAAGAATAGGCGACCTGGCAGCAAATCTTGCTAAACGTGCAAAATATCTCTCGGGAAAACAACCAATTCGAATGGTTTCAGATTTTATACCAATTGGAGAGAAAGTAAAAGTGATGGTTAAAAAAAGTCTGGATTCGTTGATTAATACTGATGAAACACTTGCCCGGGAAGTATGCGCTTCCGACGATGAAATTGATGATATGACAAAAGAAATGTTAAAGAAAACTATTGTAGCCGTGAAATCATTTCCTGAAAGAACTAAAGAATATTTCAGCATTCGTTCAATTTCAAAGAATTTTGAAAGAATTGCAGATTGTGCTACTAATATAGCAGAAGATGTAGTTTATTTATGCAGCGGTGAAATAATCAGACATCAGGACGATGATTATTATCTTGATGAAACTCAAAAAAATTAAATTATTTTTCTTTTTGGTATTTCCTTTTGTCGGCTCCCCAGAGGAGTTTATTATTAAGGGTCTGGAAATAAGTTCTGTTAAGTTTTTTAATTACTTTTATCGTATGACCTGCTTTATATAAATGAAAATCAGCAGGGGAGTCAAAGATGGTAGAATTAATACCGTCAAGTGTCTGCCTTATTTTCCCAAAACTTCTTGCTTTAATTGAAATTTCTCCGTCGTCAGGAACTATGATTGGTCTTAAATTTAGTGTATGAGGAGAGATAGGAGTAATAATGAACACTTTACTTGAAGGCGAAATTATAGCACCTCCGGAGGATAATGAATAACCCGTTGAACCCGTCGGAGTTGAAATTATTATTCCATCGGCAACGAATCTTACAACTTTTTCTTTGTTATAGAATACCTCCATTTCAATCATACGTATCGAATTACACTTATCTATCACAACTTCATTCAGACCGTAGATTGCCCTTCTCTTGGAACTTTTTAAACCAATCAGACATAAGTCCTGTACTTTATACTTATTTTTAAGGATATCAAGAATAAAACTATTAATTTCTTCAGGTCCTACTTCTGCCATAAATCCAAGATTGCCGAGATTGACGCCGAGTATCGGAATACCTTTAGCACCTACAACACTCGCTGTATTCAAAAATGTGCCGTCACCCCCGAGTGATATAATAATGTCAGATTTTTTTAATAGATTATTAATAGAATCAGTATATTTTTTATATAGTGAGTTATGAAAAAGCGAGCCCAGTTTTTTTTCAATTACAAAATCTATGTGATTATCCTTTAAAAAGTGTAAAAGGTCAGTTAATACCGGCAGAGTATTTTCTTTTCTGAAATTTCCTAATATCCCGAAAGTCATATAAAGTAATTTATTCGGTTTTCTTTTCTTCGTTGGGCGTGTCAATTTTTTCAGCCGGTTTACCGGATTCTTCGACAAAATTAAGTTTAAGGTCGGACAATACTTGTGTCATAAACCGGTTTTCATCATCGTTTAAATTATTTTTTGTTTTAGTGCTGAGCATTTCAACCATATCAATAGACATTTTTGCTGCATCCATATCTCTCTCAACTTTTTCCGTAAGAGGATTTTTTAACTTACCCATCTGCATCATTGCCTGCATCTGAAAAGTATAAATCAGAGAAAAGAACAACTGTGAAAAATTATCATTATCCATAATATTAGTCCTGTAATTTATTTAGTAAATATAATTATTTAAAAAATTTAATAATAATGATTTATCAATCATTTAAAAATTATCAATATTGCTGTTGTCTTTTTGATATATTCCATAAACGACAAAAGGTAATGCAATCAAAAAGAAGAAGACTGTCATAACTTCGTGATCCCCGAACATCCATTCAAAAATTCCTGCAATCTGAAAACCTATATTTGAAAGTATGCTTCCTAATATGAAAGCTTTTCCAACCGGGTCAGACAAGATTTTGTAATATTTTATTTGCTTCAGGAAAATGGCAAAAAAGAAAGCTAAGTAAGTTATGAACCCAAAAATTCCGGTAGTTGCTAGAATCATCATATAATTGCTATGAAGATGTGAGCCTTCTCCGTGATGTTCAATAGGCTTGTATTTTTTATAAACCTCAGTGATCTCATTATCGCCGACGCCTGTAAAAGGATGATCTTTGAACATCTTCAGTCCGGTTTCCCACATAATTACCCTGCTTTCATTGCTCGGATGCTTCAAATCAAAGATACTTGTTACCCTGTCTTTATAAGATTGCGGAAGAAATGCGGCTCCAAGTATCAGTATAATAATATAAGCGAGTAAGAATTTCCTGTTGAAAAAACCGTAAATTAAAAGACAAACAAATAAAGCGAGAAAAACATTTCTTGATTGAGTAAGCAGCATTGATATTAATATCGGAAATGAAGCTGCTATCAAATAGATTTTCTTTACGATAATTTTCTTTGCTGAGATTATGACAGGAAATAATGATAAAAGAATAAACAATTTCATCTCTCCCGACGTGAGAGGATATGCAAAATAATCAATTCTGATTTCTGCTGCACTTGTTGTCTTCAGCAATTCGTTTAAAGAAAATATGTACTTTATTATTTCATATGTCGATATTGCAGAGAAAGCAAATAACGAAATTAATATAATCCGGTATAAATCTTTTTTTGATGTGACTTTGATTATTGTTACATAAAATATGAGGAAAAGCAGCAATCTTTTCAATCCAATGAAAGCTCCATCAGGAACAACAGCAAATATCCTTGATATGATTTCGAACAAAAAATAAAGTAAAACAAATAAGTTTACAAACCTGAGCTCATAAAAAATAAATTTGTCATAATTTATGCTTTTTTCAAAAATTATCTGAACAATCCATAATCCGCCCCATATGCCGAATGCTATCGATGAAACCGCTATCGAAAAAGGAATTGATGATAATTGAAGTGTGAGGAAACTTAAAATTAAAATATTAAAAATATTTGAAAGTTTTTCTTTATTCAAATCAGATACGTAATCAATTAAATTGCAATTCGTATAATTTTTTATAAACACCTTCTCTATCTTTTATCAGCTCATCGTGATTGCCCGATTGTGAAACGGTACCGTCGTCGATCACAATAATTCTATCCGCGTTTCTAACCGTAGATAAACGGTGAGCGATAACTATAGAAGTTCTGTTACTCATAAGTTTATCAAGTGCCTCCTGTACAAGACTTTCCGATTCCATATCAAGTGAAGAGGTTGCTTCGTCAAGAATAAGTATCTGAGGATTTCTTATCAAAGCCCTTGCAATCGCAATCCTTTGCTTTTGTCCGCCGGAAAGTTTTAATCCCCTTTCTCCGACAATTGTATCAAATCCATTTTCTGATTCCATAATAAAATCGTAAGCATTTGCAAATTTACTTGTTTCTATCAGTTGTTCTTCACTCACATCTTCTTTCCCAAAAATAATATTATTCCGGATAGTATCATTAAATAATATTGTTTCCTGTGGAACGATACCTATAAGTTCCCTGAGACTGTCAATACTCAAATCCTTAAGATTAATTCCGTCAATCAGAATTTCTCCTTTTGTTAAATCATAAAATCTTGCGATTAAGTCTGCCAGTGTAGATTTTCCGACACCCGACTGACCAACGATAGCGACTATTTCTGATTTTTTAATTGACAAATTAATATCTCTAAGAATTTCTTTACTTGAATCATAGCTGAAATACGCATTTATGATTTCGATTGAGTTCTTAAAATCTTTCAGTTTTATGGGATTAGCAGATTCCTTTACTTCGACAGGATGATCGAGTATCTCAAATATTCTTTCTCCTGATGCAGAAGATTCCTGAATCCTGTTATTCACTGAAGCAAGGTTCTTTATCGGCACTATCAATTGGAAGATTATGAATAGAAACCCCAGGAATTCTTCGGGTGCTAAAGTATGTGATACAAATATTTGTCTTCCGCCAAACCAGATTATGATAACACCTGCAAGGATTGATAACATTTCGGTAATCGGAGAAACCAGCTCAAACGCTTTAGCACTTCTCATCACTAATTTGTAATGTTTGGTATTCTCTTCCTCGAATATTTTATTTTTAAATTTTTCGGCTCTGAATGATCTGATAATCTTTGCTCCATAAATTGTTTCTGTTATCAGCGAAATCAATTCAGACATTTTAATCAGCGCACGCTGGCTCCTTCTTCTTAAGGATTCTCCTACTTTTCTGATAAAGACCACCGTTATAGGAAATATAAGGACTGCAATTAAAGTCATCTGCCAGCTGATTGTAACGGCAAGTATTAAAAATATTAATATCAGTAACGGCTCTCTGAAGAGATTATAAAATGCTGCAGAAATTCCCGATTGGATATTATTTAAATCATTCGTCATCCTTGAAATTAAATTTCCTGTCTTTTCGTTGGAAAAATACCTCAAAGAAAGTTGATTTATTTTTCGGTATAAATCATCCCTGATATCCCTTAATACAGCCTTTTCGGTGTACTGCATATAAATAGACTGAAAGAACCCTGTAATATTTTTCAACAAAAAAGCTAAAAAAATAAAAATGCAGATTTTTGCAATAGCGGAGATATTACCTTCAGAATAGACGAAATGCTCAAATTGGCTTTGCAAATTTCTAAAAATATTTGAGAAATTATCTCCTGAAGTGGTTATCTCTGTTGCAGATTCCTGTCCGAGAAATAGTGTCTTTAAAAGCGGTATCGTAAGATAAACAGATAATGCACTGAATATCGAAAAAAATACAGACATCACTATTGATTTAATCAGGAAGCGCTTGTATCTTTTTACATATTTTAAAATTCTTCTATAAATTTGCATGTCAGGTATTTTTTTTGTTTTGCATTTCCCAGATTTTCATATAAGTAAGCATATTAGTCATTACATGAAAATTTACGACCATCAAACCGGTTATTCCATCTAAAAAACCGCCCTTAAGAAAATATTGCTGTAAATATGCAGAAAGTGGTCTTAAAAATATATCTCTGAATTTTACATTTTTTCTTCCGCGTTTTTCCAAAGCCTGCATTGTAGAATAATGATTAACTCTTGTCATATAATCATCGATTGATTGCACGGTAAAATGAATAAGATCATTTTTTAAAATTCCGGGTTCACTGTTCAACTCATAACCTTCATGTATTAACCTATCGGTAACTTTGATGCAACTTTTTTTAAACAATCTCAACTGGTATCCGGGATACCATCCGCAATGTTTTACCCATTTACCCAAAAAGAAATTTTTTCTTGGGATTTTGAATCCTGAAAATTTGTTCGATGAGGAATTAAGTGTATCTTCAATTTCTTTTTCAAGTTCCGGAGTGCATCTTTCGTCTGCATCTATTGAGAAAACCCAATCGTTATTGCATTTTGATAATGCAAATTCCCTTTGCTTTGCATAACCCAGCCATTCGTTTTGAATTATCCTGACATTAAATTTTGACGCTATTTCAACAGTTTTATCGGTACTAAATGCGTCAATAACTACAATTTCATCTGCCCATAGAACACCCCCTATACATTCTTCAATGTTCTTTTCTTCATTTCGGCAGATTATTGTAACTGATATTTTTTCCATTATGCTAAAAAACTGATATATTGTTTTCTTTGGTATTCAAACGAAAACTTCTCAATTTGATTATACTTCTTTTTCTTTTCTTCTATTGAAATCTTATTTTGACTCAGGTCATTAATTGTATTTATCAGATTATCAGAGTCATAAAAAAATGCAAGATTTCTGAAATCTTCAATATGTTTCATTGAGTTATGCATCAACAACGGTTTCCTGAAACTGAAAGCAAGAGTGTAAGCTCCGGAAATTTTACTCGAACTATATTCCTTAAAATATTTAACTTCAGGGTCAATCAAAGGCATTATCAAGTCGGATTCATAAATTGATTTCAGGTACTCTTCTTCGTTTATGTAATTATCATAAGTCCTGATAATATTGTCCAGTCCAAATTCTTTCACCTTTTTTATTATATCTCTGCCTAATTCGTTCCGGGGACTGCCCAGAAAAATAAATCGGATATCAGATGATAGATTCCCCGTATTTTCTTTAAGAGTTTCCAGGAAATGTTTATAGTTCTTTCTATCTACTGATACCTCTCCCGGGATACAAATTAACAATTTATTACTTAAAAATTCATTGCTTTTATTCTGATATGGAATAAAGAAAGGATATAATGCTTTGATATTAATTCTTTTATTCCGGAGATTCTCTGAATATTCAGCAATATAATCATTCAACACAAAATACTTTTTAATTTTATAGGAAATTGTTTTTTGAGTGAAACTATTGAAAAGTCTTTCGGCTTCGTGTAAAATTCCTACAAAATTAATTTTAGTAAATAAAAACTTAAAAACAATATTTCTTGCCTGAATCCCCTGGGCTGTATTCAAAATAACATTGGTTATTTTATTTTCCCTGACATAATCTTTCAGATTTCTTTTAAATATTTTTCTCTCCTTAGAATTTCCGAATTCATATTTTATTATTTCGATATCTTTCCCAATAATATCCGTATCAAAAGCCAGCTCTTTATTTATCCAGAGAACCGGTTTATAACCGCTTTCAAGCAGGAATAATAACTGTGCATACAGGATATCCTGATGCGATTTTGAATGCTCTAATAATATCACTTTTTCTTTATCAGAATTCATATTTCTCCAAAACTAAATTCATTACACGTTCAGGTGTGATTTCATTAATATTCCCTGTTTCAGATTGAATAAAAAATTGATTTTTCTTTACGGGAGCCCACTCGAAACCATTTGTAGGTCCAAATAATGATATCACATTAGTTCCGGAAAAACCTGCCAGATGCATAACTCCGGTATCATTGGTGATATATAAATTGATTCTCTTGAAAAGAGCAGATAATTTTTTTATTTCAAAATTCTCGGCAATAACAGGTTCTATATTTTTCTCCCTTAAAGCTTTTACTAAATCAAAAGTAATTTCTTTGTCTATATATCCGGAAGTTAGTAATACGTTACAACTGAAACGCTTGTAAAGGAGTTCTATCAGTTCGAGAAAATATTGCAGGTTCCACCTGTTTATTTCTTTACCGGCTCCGGGATGAAATCCGAATATTGGTTTACCGGAATCAGAAAAATTATTCTTAATAAATTCATTAGCAAATCTCACTTCTTCATCTCCAGTGTTAATTTTCACATTCTTAATTTCTTCGTCTGATAACGTACAGCCGATTTGTTTTACAACATCCGTCACCCTGTATAATTGGTGTACCTTATTACTATTCCAGTTAAATTCACCTTTTACATTCAGCAGATAATGTAATTTATTATATTCACTATCTATTCTTTTCACTCCCACGCGTATTTTTGCCCCGGAAAGAAAATTTATTATATTTGAAGTTCTCGAAATTTTAAGAGTGGAAGGAACAATTCCGATATCGAATTTAGTTTTTCTCACATCTTTCAGGAATACCAGATAATCTTTCAGTGACTCTTTTTTAAATTTTATAATATCATCTATATATGGATTAATCGCTTTAAAAGGTATATCATAATTTGTCGGTGCAGTTATCAGAGTGATATGGGATTCAGGATATTTCTTTTTAATAGCCAGATACATCGGAACCGAGCATAAAAGGTCACCAAGCTGATTATTTTGCTGCCGTACGACTAAGAAATATTTCATTAAGTATATGAATTTTCAACAAGCAAATGTAATTTACAAAATGATGAATTAAGTTGTAATTGAAAAATTTGTTTTTTGTATGTAACTTTTAAAAAAATAATATATGAGTATAAATCTGAATAAATTCACATTAAAATCGCAAGAGGCATTGCAGAGTGCACAGGAAATTGCTTCAAACTTTTCTAATCAGTCAATCGAGCCTGAGCATCTTTTTGCAGCATTGATACAGGATAAAGAAAGTCTTGCGGGTTCAATTATTCTTAAATTAGGTTTAAGCAAAGATACGATGATGATTCGTGCCGGTGAATTACTTGAAAAGATACCGAAAGTTACCGGAGCAGGCTTAGGTCAGCAGTCGATATCCAGAGAACTATCTGAAGTTCTTGAAAATGCAATCAGGGAATCGAATAATATGAAAGATGAATATGTCTCAGTCGAGCATTTATTAATAGCTTTATCGGAAAGTAAAAGTTCACCGCTCGGCGAATTATTAAGGTCAACAGGAGTAACAAAAAATAATATTCTGAAAATATTAAAAGAAGTAAGGGGTTCCGGAAGAATCACCGGTCAAAATCCGGAAGAAACTTTCCAATCCCTGCAGAAATACGGCAGGAATTTAAATGACCTCGCAATGAGGGGAAAATTAGATCCCGTAATAGGAAGGGAAGAGGAGATAAGGCGCGTCCTTCAGGTATTATCGAGAAGAACAAAGAACAACCCGGTTCTTATCGGTGAGCCGGGTGTCGGTAAAACAGCAATTGCCGAAGGTTTAGCTATCCGTATTATTCAGGGCGATGTTCCTGAAACATTGAAAGACAGGCAGATAATAGCTCTCGATATGGGAGCGCTTATAGCCGGAGCACAATTCAGGGGACAATTTGAAGAGAGATTAAAATCAGTCCTGAAAGAAGTTCAGGAATCAGAAGGAAAAATTATACTTTTTATCGATGAATTACATACGGTCATAGGAGCAGGTGCAACATCCGGTTCGATGGATGCTTCAAATTTATTAAAACCCGCATTGGCAAGAGGAGATTTAAGGTGCATCGGAGCTACAACTCTTGATGACTACAGAAAGTATATCGAAAAAGATGCGGCACTTGAAAGAAGATTCCAGCCGGTATTGATTACCGAACCTGATGTAGAAGATACTATCTCAATTTTAAGGGGTTTGAAAGAAAAATATGAGATTCATCACGGGGTCAGGATTACGGATTCTGCAATTATTGCAGCGGCTCAGCTATCAGACAGATATATTTCAGACAGATTTCTTCCGGATAAAGCAATTGACCTGATGGATGAAGCCGCTTCGAAGCTCAGAATTGAGATTGATTCTATGCCGGAGGAACTTGACGATATTCAGCGTAAGATAAAACAACTTGAGATAGAAAAAGAAGCACTAAAAAGAGAGCTCAAGAACAATTAATCCCGATTCGCTTCGCTCATACGGGATCTACGCTGCGCTTCGATAATTAATAATATAAGAGTAAAGATATAACCCTTCCAAAAAAACGCCTGCCCGTCGTGGAGAACGTCTCAAAACTTGTTTTTTTCCGTAGTCGCAACTCTTTAGGTTGCGTTTTATTTCTGATTTCGCAGGCTGAAGACCTGCGGCTACAAAGAATTTTGAGTTATAAGACAAACTCCGTGGCGGGGATAGCAGGCTCGAAGGATAACCGGAGGAATTATGGGATTAATTCTTCTGAGATTATTGGGAAATATTTGTTTGGAGTTCCTTTCTTGTGTTAATGTTAGCTACCATTATAATTATACCGGAAAAAAAGCTTGATATATTTAAAAGAATATGTTTACATTATACTAATCAAATAAAGAGTCATATATGTGTTTGATAAAACTAATATGTGAGTATAGTTTAGTATTTACTGAATGGAATTTATTTGTTAAATCTTCTAACGAAATCCTTATATCTCAATCCATCAATTTTTTAGAAAATGATTAGTCATTTTTATATATTAAAAAACTTAAAATATGAAAAAGTTTTTAATTTTTTCTCTTATGCTCTTTATTCTTAATTCTTCATTCTTAATTCTTAATTGTTTTTCCCAGTGGGTTTATCAAGCACTGCCATCTTATCATTCTGTTACGGATATAAAATTTTTTGATGAGAATACGGGAATATTGATTTATTATGACTATCCTGCAGATGTAGGAATGTTTCGAACTACAAATGGAGGTTTTAACTGGATATTAGCAAATAATAATATTCATTATTACGATATTCAAAAAATCGATAGCAATGCTATGTATTTGGTTGGTAGAAGCATTACGGGTGCAGTAGAGCGTATACAAAGGACATTTGATAGAGGTTTAACCTGGGATACGGTTTCTTTATCAGCTCCAAATGCTTACAGTGGTTTATCATTTATAAATCAAGACACAGGATGGATTAGCGGAGCAAATGAACTGAAC
>DATCHW010000276.1:0-1354 GCA_036508135.1 Ignavibacteria bacterium | reverse complement strand
CTATTATTCTTTACAGCATATCCCATGTACATAATTTGAGTACTGCTGCTCTCAACCATAAGAAATTTATTACCAAATTCTTCATAAGTCAATTCTCCAATAGCTCTTTTATGGAGATAATGAAGCATTTTCAAGTATGAGATATTTGGTTGTAATCCTCGGTGTTCTTTCCAATCCAATTGGTTTTCTTGTAATAAAAACCTTATCTCATCAGGTTTGATAAACATTTCCCAAACATGAAGATTAGGAGGCATAATAGCCCATCGTTTCCACTCCTGTAATATTTTGATAGCACTTATTTTGCTCATAAATGTGCGGTTAAAAGTGTCATATATAAATATTCCTCCGTTTTTCAAAACACGTGAAATCTCAGAAATCACTTTTGGTAAATCCCGAACATGCTCCAAAACATCGCAACAAAAGACCACATCGAAAGAATTATTCTGAAATCGCAGATTCTCTCCGGTTCCCTTTTCATATTTTATATTCAGATTGTTATCTTTTGCATGTTTTATAGCAATATTCAACGATTGTTCTGAAGGATCAATTCCGATAAATATAAAGCCCAATTTTGCTATCTCTTCACTTAATATTCCTCCTCCACAGCCAACTTCCAATGCAGATTTTTCTTCTGGATTTATTTTAAGATGTTCAAATATTTTGTTTGCGTAATCTACACGGAAGGGATTATATAATGTTCTTATCAGATTAAGTGAGAAGTCAGGTTGCCACCATCTCTCTCCTTCCATATTATAAATGTCGTTATCTATTCGATTGTATATTTCTTCAGGTACTTTCTGCATTTCGCTATTTTTTCGAATGTAATTTATTTTGCAGGATTAAAGAAAATCCATTTGTTTTTCGATCTTTCTTATCAAATAAGCTCATTTTTAACTCAAAAATACTTCTTTTCACCAAACCAATTCCCAGTACCCGCTCAATCCTTTTTAACAGTATGAGTAAACGCCAAACGGGTTGACGGGAATGAAACACCTTTAATAAAAGATTGCCAATTATGAGAATCCAACCAGGAGTTATATGTTCTTTTTCGTAAAAATAAAAGTTGGGGAATCCAAATGAAAAGCGTTTTGCGATTGCATGAATATCCTCCAAACATATTTTCGCTGGTTCAATTTTTATCGGATGCAAAAAATTGTCATCCACACAATGGAGATCATGTTTAATTAACTCTTCTGCAATGGGAGACCCATTATATACGCGAACACCTGTAGACACAAAAACCAAATCCCATTTTGATGCAACTCTTCTTATTGTATTCAAGGTTTCAAGCACAGATTCCTTGGTTTCTGCAGGAGCGCCAAGCATAATGAACCAAGTTACAGGTATCTTTTTC
>DATCHW010000275.1:0-1564 GCA_036508135.1 Ignavibacteria bacterium | reverse complement strand
GTCTAACCCAACATAAAGTAAAATGAAATCAGAAGATTATTATGTTAAACGAACAAGAGTGTACTAAGATCTTGAATGCAGGAGAAATAAAATATCCTCACGATGAAATGCTGGTAATTCGGGACTTCTTAACCACTTTGGCTATTATCGAATTTGATAGTTACAAAAAGAAGGTACTCTCATCTGAAACTGGCACTATCGACCATAAGCCTCCTGTAACCTGAAACGAAGTTAAAATCCGTCCTTCTTTGACCACTTCAAAATCAGGTCTGATAATACTAAACATACATAACAAAACAACAAGTTTTTAACTCAAGGATCTAAGGTTATCCCATCAGTTCATAATATACTGAGTTAATTACTCCTTTTACCCAGCCTTAAAATCAGAGCAATAATGAGTACTATCACTGCAACTGTAATAAAAATGCCTACGCCCACGCCCGTTTTGAAGATTCCACCTATAACGCTACATGAACTTACAGACAAACCTAGGCATAAACCTAATATCAGATTAAAATATTTTGAAGTTTTCATGGCAATAAATTTAGTATGAGACAGTCATAAACAAAATAGTGATCGGAATCATGTTGCACCCCTTTCACCTGACTTTAGTGAATTTTGATCATCATTAATTCGAAGGCCTTGATTTGTGGTTAAAAACTTATCCCGCCCGTTCACTGTGTTTTTAGCGAGGTCATTGATCTTAGAATTATCAACCTTCTTTATTTTTATGAGTTTCATGAATATTTTATTTATAATAGCCAAAGTTCAATATTCTTGGCTTTTGGGCTATTACATTATTTTTAAAAATGATTACATAATTCACGTATCTTCTTTTAGACGACACTGAATCTTTACGGCTTATTACTTCTTATGCTCATATTTTCGGGAAGCACCCTTACTCGATAAAGTATTTCATTCTTTATGATGTTGCCTACTCCTGCGAATTTATATAATTGGCTTGTGTGTGAAACTCGGTTATTAGAATTTTTTTTCATTTTGGAAGTTTTTAAAATGCAATCAAAAATTTGTAAGGTAAATTATAAAATTATTTTGGTAGTTGACATAGATGTCGTAATTATATCTTTTAATAATGCACGACATAGGAGGTCTATTTAATTCATTATCAAATTTAAATCTAAAATAGGCTAAATACAAAAATATATTTGTGAGGTACTTGAAAGAAACCCAGTTGACTTTTTGAATTCTTTTGGTTATCTTTTATAAGATATGTTAATCAAAGAGAAATCTCAAGCCGAGCAAATGAAGGAAGCAAGTAAAGAAATACAGGTTAAGAATGGTGTCGATTTCCACCGACCTTTTTGTTTAAATTTAAACTGTTTTTTCAGTCGGAACCCTCAAAAACCTGGCGTAAACCTGGCGCATAAAAAAAGACACTTTTTGTAAGTGTCTGATTTTTAATGTGGGCCCAGTTGGGCTCGAACCAACGACCCCCTGATTATGAGTCAGGTGCTGCTAACCAGCTGAGCTATGGGCCCAATATAAAAACGGACTGCAATATTAGTTATTTGAATGTAATTATGCAAGCCCCTTATTAAAAGAA
>DATCHW010000274.1:0-6732 GCA_036508135.1 Ignavibacteria bacterium | reverse complement strand
TTCTTTTATTGTTCTTCCGGTTATATCATAAACTTTCAGAATTATATATCCTGATTCATTCAGTTCAAACGGAATATTTGTAGAAGGGTTAAAAGGATTGGGATAATTCTGTCCCAGTGTATAACCTGATGGTATAAAGTTCTCAACTAATTTTATTCCTGTGAAAAATGTTATATCGTTGCCACCTACTACAGTATGAATTTCTTTGTCAAAAATAACACCCCCAGTAAAGAAAGGATATGCCCAGCCATATTTTCTGTTTATAAAATTAATATAATGGAATACATCATAACCAACCAATGTATCCAATAATTGATATCCCCAATTTGCACCTCCATTTGTTGTTTTCATAAGAACTCCATAATAAATATTATTTTTTATTATCATCGGACCACTAGCCCAAACCGTATCTTTGTTTAGAATTGAAATACTAAAGTACTGATTTTCGTAAAAATTAGGTGGTTGTTGATTATTCCAAGTCAAACCGCCATCTGTTGTCTTTTTAATATCATTAAATCCTTTCCATCCTGTTAAGCTATCAAGCATTTGGATACAAACATATTGTTCTCCCGTAATATTTGTCCAGGTAAATCCGCCATCTGAAGTTCTTCTCATATCATAACTTGTGGGACCACTGTAAAGTTGAAATCCAAGATATTTATCATACATATAAATACTATATGGCATTCCCGTTCCCGAGTTGCCCCAGATTCTTGTAAAAGAATAACCGCCATCCGTTGTTTGATAAACACCTCCGTCTAATCCGCTATTCTTTACTGCAAGTATAGTATCTTTATTAATTATTGCGATATCGTTAGGATATAAATTATTTATTACCATATTCCAATTACTTCCGCCATTAGTAGTTTTAAACATTTCAGCCCAACTAAACGCAAATCCGGTATTTGAATTTATAAAACCTATTTTTACAAACGACCAGTTTGAATTAGGAGTATTAAAGGTATAATTTATTATCCAATTATCCCCGCCGTTTGTTGTTTTGAGAATATATTCCTGAAGTAATGAATTTGAGTTTGTTACCGCGAATCCTGTAAGGCTATCAAGAAATGTCATACTCGTAATTGTGCTTCCGTTCAGATTTGGAAATGTCTGTACATACCATCCTTGATTGCGGGAATCATTGAATCCATATGAAGAGAAAAACACTAGCAAAACAAAAGCTATCAGAACATCAAGTAATTTTGAAATGTATTTTTGAAGTTTCATAATATAAAATTTATTCCCTAAAATTTCATAAAATTGAATTGCATATGAAAGTTATGCTATATTATATCTTTATAAAATGAAAATCTTTTCCCAATTCTTTTTTGAAATCGGGTTCAACGAGTTAAATGTGGAGAATTATTTCCCGACTGATGAGAATTGAACTTGAGGAAAAAACATCTGATTTCACAAATTACGAATAATTTTTAAAAGAGATTTGGTAATATCAACATTTGTCTCCAAAGTCAATATTTGTAATATATTTAATCTTTTATTTAAATTCGAAATTTATTTTGACAGCTTCGATTGAAAACCATTAATTAAGTTGTAACCTGTAAACAGATAAAAATATTTAATATAGAAACCAACGGTAAGAAAAAAATTTCTATAATAAAGGGGGTTGTTAGCAAGTTTCTCACCTGCTTTTTCCCAGCGGAATAAATTCCTTCATATAAAAAGGCTCGGATTTAGTATAATCTGAAAATTTTCCCTGTTCAATCATTTTCAATGCAATATCAAGTTGTGAAGGAATATTACTGCCATCAATTATCGAAACAATCTCAATCGTACTCTCCAACTCAGCCGGATAAACGTCATTTACTAAAAATATCCGGTTCTCTTTTTTCATTTCCTCAAAAGTCTCTATCTTATAATCTGATATTCTTTTCAATTCTCCATTGGTTATTTCAAAATCTGCAAGATAAAATTCATTCGTCCTTAAATTCGAGAATACCATACTTGTAATTATCTTTTTGGAATTCTGAATGGCGTTCGATATCTTATATTTATTTGCAATGATATCGAGTGTCGGGACTTCTATCAGCCGGGATTTATTTACAAAGCAAATTCCCTTTGTGATAGCCGCACCGACTCTCAATCCGGTGAATGAACCTGGACCGTTAGAGATGCTAACAATATCAATCCCGCTGACATCGATAGCTTGTTCATCAAATTCTTTTTTTATGTAATATACCAGGGTGTCTGCATTCTCACCTTCCTTAAGTCTGCTGTCAATTTTGAGTTCGATTCCTTCGGCATACCCGAATTCAATCAACTTAAATGATGTCTCGATTAATAATATTTTCATAACTAGAACTCTATTACTCTTTCATTCTCTTCTGTCCCGAATGCAAACTTCACCTTCCTTAGCGTCCTGCCTAAATACTCTTCGGCTAATGTACTCCATTCAATTAAAACAATGGAATCATTATTGATATAATCTTCAAATCCGATTACAGATAGTTCATACGATTTTTCTAATCTGTAAAGATCAAAATGATTTATCCGAAAGATTTTTTCGTTTAATGGATTTTTACCTGTATATTCATTGACTATAATAAATGTCGGGCTGTTGATAATATCTTTAACAGAAAAGTATCTTCCTATTCCTTTTGCAAATTGAGTCTTACCGCTTCCGAGGTCTCCATCAAGACCTATAACATCTCCGGCTTTCAATTCTTTCGCAAATTCTTTTCCTAATCTCTGCGTATCTTCAGGGCTTCCGGACTTATAGATCATTTTTATTGTTTCGATTCGAGAGTTATCACCGGTAATATCATTTCTTCCGTAGATATTCCGCCGTGCTGAAATGTGTCATTGTAATAATTCAGGTACTTATGATATTCAGTCGGGTATACAAAATAAAAATCTTCTTTCGCGATTATGTAATTGACCATTCCGTTTCTACGCGGCATTTTGTAATCTCCGGGTCTGGTTATGAATATTGCATTCCTCTGATCGGCTTTCACGTTCCTTCCGTATTTGTATCTCAGGTTCGTCGCGGTTTCTTTATCTCCGTATGCTTTCACTCCGTGAAGACACCTTATACTTCCGTGATCAGTCGTGATTATTACCTTCACATCCTTCCTCGTGGAAAGCTGCCTCAGCATCCCGAAGAATGATGAATGCTCAAACCACGATGAGGTCAATGATCTGTATGCTGATTCATCCGGTGCTATCTCTTTTAAAATCGCATTGTCGCTCCGGGAGTGTGCTATCATATCAACAAAATTAATTACAACTGCATTCAGGTGATTATTGGTAAAGGATAGAATTTTATTTTCTATTCCGCGGCTGAAATCGGAATCCATTATTTTCGTGTATCTTATTTCACTTCTTAATTTTATTTTTTTCCTGTCTATAAGTTTCTGCAGGAATTCCTTTTCGTAATTATTCTTGCTGTCTTCCTCATCATTCTGAAGCCAGAGTTCCGGATAATGCTTCTCTAATTCCGAGGGATACAATCCCGCAAATATTGAGTTCCTTGAATATGGAGTTGCAGTCGGCAGTATAGAACAATAATAATCTTTTGAAATCCTGAAATAATCATCCAGATACTTTTCTATTACAAGCCATTGGTCTAACCTCATGCAATCAACAATGAACAGGAATACCGAATTGTATTTCGGAAGTTCCGGGATTACATATTTCTCTATAATATTATTTGATAGTACAGGTTTGCCGCTTGTTTCGTTCACCCATTTAATGTAATTCTTTTCAATGAACTTTGAGAATTCTCCGTTGCATTCCCTCCTCTGGTCAAATGCAGTTTGTTTCAATCCGAGATCGGGATGCTCGTCGAGTTCCATTTCCCAGTTCGTCATTTTCACATGAATATTCACCCAGTCTTGCCATTCAGAGGCTTCGCTTAACTGCATCGAAATTGCATTGAACTCCTGTATATAATCTCTTGAAACCTGGTCGCCTTTTATTCTTTTTGATTCGAGCAATTTCTTGCATACCAGCAGAAGCTGTCCCGGATTCACCGGTTTCAGAAGGTAATCGGAAATTTTTTTGCCGATTGCATCTTCCATCAGGCTCTCAGTCTCATTTTTTGTAACCATAACTATAGGTAATAAGGGTTTCCTCTCTTTAATCTCGAGAAGTGTCTGAAGCCCTCCCATTCCCGGCATCATTTCATCGAGGAATACGAGGTCAAAGTCCTGCTCCTTTATCATAGATATACCGTCTCCGCCATTATTTGCTTCGAATACATCATAACCTTTTTGCTTAAGGAATAAAATGTTAGATTTCAAAAGATCGATCTCATCATCTATCCAGAGAATTTTACTTTTCATAATATTTGATTCTTGAATTTTAGTGTCAGGCATAGAATTTCCTTTTCAATTAAATTTAAATTTCAAAAAAGTAAAAATTCTATGCTATAGCAGTAATATTAAAATTTAGTTATCAAAGAATAACAAATTATAGCGAAACAATAAATGTAAATTTTTTATTCACCTCCCCAATCCCTTCTTTTTTTAAAAAATTGATTTCGGATATTAAAAATATAGATTTATATACAATTAAATAGATATCTATATTTATAATACTCTACAGCCCCTTTAAAGTTTCATTTCGGAAAAGTATTTCCCCCTCAGGGGAGATTTTTCACCTCTGGTTATTATGCTCCTGAGACTGTGTGAAAATAAGAAAATTACCCCGTCGTTTACGACGGGGATAGTTAAACCGCCCCGTCTTAGGGTTGGAAATCCCGATGCTCTATATCGGGACTTTAGCCCAAATTACTTTAAAGATATTCTGTGTTTTCACACAATCTCTCCAGTCGAAGATCCCTCATTTATCGGGACGTTGTAACCTTTTCACTCTTCATAAATACTTGTCCTTCGAAGAGAGCTCCGGTTGAAAATCCAGCCCCTGCAGGGACGTTGCAACTTTACATTCTACAATTACTAATTATCGAAGCGAAGCATAGATCCCGAAGAACCTGTGAATCTGGACTCATTATTAATTACAAATTGTTTTGTCAGGTTTACCCCCCGGTATTGTGATTTGCTTTCAAAAGTTTTTTTTGACATATTTATAATAGTTAATTCCAAATTATCATATTAGTTATCTTAAAAAGAAACTCATAAACCTTAAAGAATTAATTTTGAAAAAATTTATACTATCACTTGTATTATTATTCTCTATATTCTCTCTTGCTTACACTCAAACTGCAGAAGAGTATAATCTTCAGGGAATAGAAACAGGTAAGTTAGGAAATTATAAAGAAGCAATAAATTTATATACAAAAGCAATCTCAGTAGATCCGAATTTTGCAGATGCATATTGCAACCGCGGAATTGCTTACTATAATTTACAAAACTATTCCAATGCAATGTTGGATTTCACACAGGCAATCGCAATTAACCCGAATTCTGCAAATGCATATTACAACCGCGGTGTTACTTATAAGATAGGTTATCATGACTATCCAAAAGCTATCTTGGATTATAACAGAGCAATAGAAATAAAACCAAATGATGCCGAAATTTATAACAATCGTGGAAATGCTTTTTATAATGAGAAAGACTATACTAAAGCAGTATCGGATTTCACAAAAGCGATTGAAATAAATCCGAATGATACAATGGCATATTACAACCGGGGACTAGCTTATTATTATATACAAGACTATACCAAAGCAATATCTGATTATAATAAAGTAATCTCAATAAAACCGAATGATGCAGATGCATTTTACAACCGCGGAAATGTTTATGATAAGTTACAAAACGATTCCATAGCAATATCGGATTATACAAAAGCTATTGAAATAAATCCGAAATTTGCAGAGGCAAATTATAAACGGGGACTCTCTTATTTTGAGTTAAAAGACTATTCCACGGCAATATCGGATTTTAATATAGCAATAGAAATAAATCCGGACTATGCAGAAGCATATATCAACCGCGGAAATGTTTACACTGAGTTACAGAACTATACAAAAGCAATATCTGATTTTAATAAAGCAATCGAAATAAATCCGAATTTAGCAGAAGCATATTACAATAGCGGACATGCTTATTATGATATGCATGATTATGCAAAAGCAATATCGGATTATACAGTTGCTATTGAAATAAATCCAATTTATGAGGAAGCATATATCAATCGGGGACTTACTTATTATGATTTACAGGACTATTCCAAAGCAATATCTGATTTCACAAAATCTATTGAAATAAATCCCAATTTTGCAGGTTCATATTACAACCGCGGTGTTGCTTTTGATAATTTGAAAGACTATTCCAAAGCAATATCGGATTATACAAAAGCTATAGAAATAAATCCAAATTTTACAGATGCATTTTACAACCGCGGACGTGTTTATGCAGAAGGATTGAAAGTTTATTCCAATGCCTGCGAAGATTTGAGTAAAGCATATTCACTCGGGAAAACAGAAGCAAAAGATTTAATGGATATATATTGTAAATAATACGTGCATTACGAACTTCTTTTCTCGTTACGAAAGCCAACCGTTGTAATGCTTATTTTTATTTCTTACTTCCGGTTATAGTTCTCCAGAGATTGTGTGAGAATCTCTATATCCCTTAGTGAATCTTCGTGCTTTTTCTTCGTGTCCCTCGTATGTTATGAGAACGAGATTTTTTATTTAATTATATTTTGAGAATAATTATAATAAGGCTGGTTATAAAGGCTTAAAAGGAATGGGAGAACGTTTTGTGTCCAGATACACTTTAAGTGATATCGTCACGAAGATAT
>DATCHW010000273.1:0-1526 GCA_036508135.1 Ignavibacteria bacterium | reverse complement strand
ACATTCGGTTTTGCCCATTTTTTCGGCTCTGTTGGCATTTGTGCATCACTCCCTTTAAGAATCATAAATAAGTGAACAAGTGAATATTCGAATTCAATGTATATAAACTCTTTCACTTGTTGAATAATACACAACTGCGATGGATACGAGTCATACCTTTATATTATGCTGAAAAGGGCAAAACTGCATTATTTATTGAAATTTATTAAAAATGAACGATATAAAAAGTATATAAACACTTGCCTTGTTTCAATAAATTAACCTCATTTTTAGAGGTTTTCGTGGCTTCCCCGCGTGATTGATAACCCAATTGTGTTAAATTGTATTTTTAATATCCCTTTTGTACAATCGTTACGTTCTGCAGTCTAGCCAAATGTTAGACAGAACTAAACATTATCATTGTTTCACCAATGCGAGCAAAAAAGTATAACAAGTTAAGGCAACCCAAAATAATAAAAAATATTAGACTTTTAACTAATTCATATATGTAAGGTCATTTAAAGAGTAATTTTCTTTTTTTTATTTATTTATCTTTCCTTTTTGTGATAGAAAAGTTATCATACTATAATTATTATGTATCCTATTCAAATTAAGTGGAAACCTCTTCACTTTCAGTGCAACGAACTTTTTTCTTTGATTAGTTGAGCCAGAGATAGCATCTCAAATGTATTGCTCACTCTATCAATGATGACAAATCTGCCCTTTTCAAGCTTCACTTTAACGAATATTTTGGAGAACTATTGTGAAATAGGGCAATTTAGTATTTTTTTCTCACATAACCGAAAGCTTATGAGCTCATATTGCAAACTTAGAGAAAATAAGGGGCATTACACTGTATATATGAACACATTAATAAAAATAGTGGTATAAAAGGCATTTTTTAAATACTTAATATATAAAAATCTATATTTGATTAATAATATGTGCTCAAGTATATTTTTACACAAGATATATAATTTTACAAAATGTTTTATTATTTATGATAATATGCTGGACAAAATAAACACTTTCGGAGGGATTTATAGTAAACTGGATTTTAGAACATCCCTCTTTAATTAATACTGGTTTCTTAACCATATTTCTTTTCATGTAATATTGTTTGAATACTAATATACTGATGATACAACTCAAAATCAAGGTTTTTTAATACTTTCTGGATCGCAAATTTAGAATTAATTCACTGATAGTTGGCTACTCTCAATAAAAAACCCAGAAAGTAACGAAAAGTCTCTTTATGTATCGGTTTGATCCAGGGAAGGGGTGAACATGTTGATTTGATGGTACTTGCAGTAGCCTTTTTAGATTACATTGATTGCTTATGTACTGGGTGCATGGGATTTCCGTACCTTTCTCAAACCACTTTATTTCAGTTGAATACCCCGTAGCTTGCTGCGGGGATGGAAACTTCCCCGAGAACCGTTAAAGATAATAAGATTTATCATTCCAGTTTTTGTATGTTAACTTCTGCTGGAACCAAATCACATTAGGTTTATTGTCTCCGGTTACGGAATTTGGGGCGGTGGCGC
>DATCHW010000272.1:0-1083 GCA_036508135.1 Ignavibacteria bacterium | reverse complement strand
GACATCGTCAGCTTGAAATTGGAAACATCCTGCCTATTATTGAAGGTGAAAGGGTTAATATAATTGAGAAGCAGAGAGATAGTGTGGAGCTGTTTGTTGTCTTTATTATGATTCTAGTGATTGCTTTAGTTTTTGCTTTATATTTTATTCGGAAATCACTAAAGCATTTACAGATAGCTAAACAGGAAATCCAGGCTACCAATCAGGATTTGATTGATGCAAATCTCATTAAAAATGAATACATTGGTTATTTTTTCAATCAAAATTCCGAATTTATCGAAAAATTAGGATATCTACAAAGGTGGGTGAATAAGAAAGTGGTCGCTAAACAATACGATGAATTGAAAAAATTTCCACAAAATCTTGATATCCAAAAGGAAAGAGAAGCATTATACGAACGATTCGACAAAATATTTCTTAAGATATTTCCTATCTTTGTAGAAGAATTTAATAAGCTTTTAAAACCGGAAGAACAAATTCATTTAAAAAATGATGAATTGTTAAATACAGAACTTCGTATATACGCATTAATACGTTTGGGAATTAATGATAATGAAAAAATTGCTCACTTTCTGGACTATTCTGTTAATACGATATATACTTACAAAACAAAGATAAAATGCAAAGCGCTTTACGAATCCAAAGATTTTAAACGGAAAGTTATGGAAATAAAATCGTATTAGTGAATCAGAACTTTTTGGCACTGATTAAGTTCGTTCCATCTGACAATGTAAAATCCGGGATTTATTGGTACTTCGACATCTTTGTAAGCAAACAAAGTATGAAAAACTTTTCCTCCCAACTGATTGAATACCGAAACTGATAAATTTTCAAGGCCTGAAATATGTAATTTCCCTTTAGAGTTGAAGGCTTTAAATTGATTGGCAGATATTGATTTGACAGCAGAACTGCAATCTTCTGTAAAAGTAAAAGTTGATGGAATGGAATTGTAATTGGTTGAAGAACTTATGCTATTATAATTTATATTACAATATGTCCCATTCCCTTTTGCACTACTGAAATATAAACCATAGTTCCCGGTTCCGTTAATATTGATATTGTTGAGAATCAGATTTCGAATAT
>DATCHW010000271.1:0-2229 GCA_036508135.1 Ignavibacteria bacterium | reverse complement strand
TGCATCAATCTACATTAATGGAACATCTGTCGGAACTAATTCAGATCAAAATGGATATTTTGAATTAGACATTTCAAAGTATGGTTCACTTCCATTAACAATAAGTGCATTAGGATACTATTCTGTTACACTTGCAGATTTTTCAAGGGAAAAGCCAATAGAAGTTTATCTGACACCAAAGATGTTTGAATTGAATGAGGTTGTTGTTAAAGGGAAAAAAGGGAATTGGAATACTTACATTCAAATCTTTAAGAAACAATTCCTTGGCTCTTCAGCAAACGCTTTGAGGTGTGATATTCTTAATGAAAAGGACCTTCGTTTTTTTAATATTAATGATACTTCATTAAGCGCATATTCCTTAAATCCACTTATTATTAACAATAAAGCTCTCGGTTATAATATAACATATTACCTAGATAAATTCATATATAACTACCAAAAGGATGAAAAGCATATATTTAACGAAACATGCTTTATTCTTGGGAACTATCTTTTTAAAGATGATTTATTAACATTAAGTGAATCAGAGAAAATAGCAGTAGAACGAAGAAGAAGAAATGCATATCTTGGCTCACGAATGCACTTTTTCAGGTTACTTTATTTGGGAAACCTGCATCATAGGGGACAGAATATCACTGCGCTTTCGGATATTGTTACTATTCCAACAATATTTCTAATCTATTCAAAAAATAATTCTAAATCAATTGTATTTAAAAAGGATAGCATTTCCGGTTATATTAAATTTAAAGGAGACCTACTGGTAAAATATAGAAGTTTGAGCAGTACAATAAACATTAAAAAGGATTCTGTTTATTTTGAAAAATATGGGTTTTATGATCCATTTAGTGTGGACTTTACGGGGGATATGTCCAAACGACGAATAGGTGATCTTTTGCCTTACGAATACAAGTTAAAATAAAATTTTGATCGTAAGTGGTACTGATATATTATTCTTCTTTTTTAACTATAGTAAAACTCAAACGATCATGCGTCAGATCCTGTTTTTGCTACGGGCAATTTCGAAATTCTGAATAATAATTAAAAAAATATCACATGACAGAATTGTATACAACATTAGCACGTGTTTATCATGAGATGTATCAGCATGTTTTTGATTACGATAAAGAATTCTTCTTTTATGATTCAATATTAAAAAAGAATAATTGTAAAAAAATACTGGAAGTTGGTTGTGGGTCAGGAATGCTTGCCCGCAGGTTTCTTAAAAACGGATATGACTATCTTGGATTGGACTTGTCACGTGAAATGCTAGACATTGCCCGCTCCGAAATCAGTTCGGATTCATTTGTACAATGTGATATGCGAAATTTATCATTTGATCAGCAATTTGATTCTGTGCTCATAACTGGCCGTTCTATTGCTTACTTAACAGAGAATATGGATATTATTATTACATTATCAGGTGTTCATAATTCTTTAAAAGATAACGGTTTGTTTGTATTTGATCTTTTTGAAGCAAACGGGATATTCGACAACTTTAATGATTTTGAACAAAACATCGAACACAACAGTAAGAAGATCAAAAGAATAAGCAGATTGAAAAAGAATCTCAAAACCGGCTGGACATATGACTGGTTTGCAAAGTATATTATTGAAGACGCTGGCGATGTTACTGAATTTGATGATATTACCACTTTACGAGCTTTCACGAAAGATGAAATCATGCTGTTCTTAAAGTTAACCGACTTTAAATTTAAGGAGATTATTGATGCAGGGAAGGCTTTTACGGTAATAGCAGAAAAGATATAAAAATTCGTGCCAAACATCGATTCTGAACGACTGAAAACGGATTATTCTTAGGTTAATGCATAATCTTGCTCTGAACTACAACAAACATGATTCCATCGGGTTAAGAGAAACGAAAGCTGAATTGAGAAAGGCGAACAACTTAAAAACAAAAAATATGGGAAAGATCAAAGTTTTATCAATTATGTTTTCTGCAGTAATATTCGGATTATTTGCGTTAGTTACTGAAATTAATGCCCAGGTAGAAACCAAAGCTGATACTCAGAATATTGATCAAAAATCATCATTTCAGAGTACTAAAAGTGAAATGACATTTTCCTATTTCTCCAGTGCAAATAGTTTCTATGATAATGATGAACTGATTGGTCGTGATGTCCAGTTTAAAATCAATGGTGTAACTATGAATGTAGGTTTAATAAAGCTTACCAAGGGTACCTGGGAGTTTAATACTGGTTTTGCTAAGGG
>DATCHW010000270.1:0-22362 GCA_036508135.1 Ignavibacteria bacterium | reverse complement strand
GTATTGCCCGCCCGGAGATTGATAAGTTGTCTTATTTTGAGAACTATTTTTGGTTGTAATTCTTTGATACACTTCATTTTTAATTGGTGGTGCTGTTCCCTTATCAAGTGCTGTTATAAACTCGTTACAAGTTTGAAATCTATCAGTAGTGTTTTTCGCACATGCTTTTCTTATGATGTTCCCAGTGCCGTAAGGAAGTCCGGGAATTAGTGCATTAATATCTTTTATCTCTTCCTTTAATATGCATTCCATTATCTCATAATCGGTATCGTTAATAATGTTATATGGTAAATCGCCGGACAACATCTCATACAATAAAAGCCCGAGTGAATAAATATCCGACCTTGAATCAACATCCAAACCAAGAACCTGTTCAGGACTCATATATAAAAGCGAACCCATTTTTGTTCCTGCTTTCGTTATACGCAAATCTTTCTGCAGCATTCTTGCTATCCCAAAATCAAGTATCTTTGGTACATCGTTCTGCTGTAATATTATGTTAGTTGGTTTTATATCACGATGTACGATGCCTTCTGAATGAGCATAATTAAATCCTGATAATATTTGTTTAAATATATTTATTGCTCTTGCATAATGAAAACCACCGCCCTGTTTTTCGATTACTTTGCCAATTGTATCTCCATCTACATATTCCATTATTATCATAAATTCATTATCATCTTCGATAAAATCATATACTGTTATGATATTCTGATGATTAAGCTTTGCAAGAATTTTTGCTTCGTTGAGAAATCTTTCTTTGAAATGTTTGTCACGGGTAAATTGCGAATGTAATTGTTTAACAACCACCAATCTGCCTAAAGATGTATGTTTTGCCCGGTAAATCTTACCCATTCCGCCTTCGGTAATATATGCTTCGATATTATAATTATTTATAGTATTTCCTGTTAAATTAGTATTCATATTGCATTATTACTTTTCCATTTTTATTTAAAAACACATAGTATTTTTGTTCTTATAATAATTAAAATATTAAATTGAAAATAATTTGGACATTTCCAAAAGATATTACATCACCGTTTTTTAATTCGCAATATTTTTTTTTAATTCCGTTTATTTTAGTCCCGTTTTTTGAATTTAAATCAGTCAGATAGAATTCGCCGTTATTTGCTCTAATGCTGCAATGAACTTTAGATATATATTTATCACGAATAACGATATTACATCCCGGATTTCTCCCGATAGTTAGTTCATCTTCTTCTACAAAAAATGCTTTTCCCATATATTGCAATCTGCCTTTAACAATTTGTGATTCACTTCGATTATTAATAACTTGTTCGTCAGTCTTGAATGTTTGTATATTATTATATTGATTTTGTTGAGATTGAACAGCTTTCCAATTCACTGTTTGGTCGAAATTATTATTGAATCCACGGTTTTTACTATTTTTCGTAATGATTAATAAAAATATCATAAGAAAAACGACGCAAATAACACCCGCAATAATATATGCAGAGTTATCATCTTTTGTAATCATTTTTTTAGTTGAAGTTGAATCTTTCTTTTGAATTGTATCTTTTTTTTGAATAGAATCCTTTGGAGGATTTTCCGGGGGTTTGATTTCTGGAGTATTTATTTGTTGAGATTTTGATATGCTGAATCTAATGTTATTGAATTTTAAGAAAGTTAATAGTTCGGATTCATGAATAGCAAAATACTGAGATTTACCTGAATTATGATAAGAATTTACCCCAATAACATCTCCTTTTGAATTAAGTAAAGGTCCACCACTGTTACCTTTGTTTAATATGGCAGAATGAAGAATTACTTTAGAAACTAGTCTAAAACCAAAATTCATAATTTCATTAGTAACATTGTTCACAATACCTTCGGTAATAGCAAATTTATAAATATTATTTTCAGATGTTGGATTTCCAATAGCATAAACCTTTTCACCAGGGACAATTGTAGATAAGTCCGCTAATTTTAAATAATTTAAGACTTTTTTTGTTCTTAATATAGCAAGGTCTTTTTCTTCATTTTTATCAATAAGTTTAATTACTTCAATTCTATTACCATTTTCCAGTATGATAAGCGAATTTCTAATATTTATATCATTTGCTACATGGTTATTGGTGACAAATGTATTTTCATTTACAAAAAATCCGCTTGCGAGAACATTATTATCTGTAATTAGTCCAACAGAAGACACCGTTTTTTGGTATATTGTATTCGCATCCTGTGCAGTTACATTATTATATATAAATAAAGTAAATAAAATTAAAGAAATATTTATAATGCGAGTTTGCACACAAATTGTTTAATTCACTTTCTTAAATTTGTCAAGCATATTCTCAACTGCCTTTCTATACTTCTCTTCGGCTTTTGGGTTAATTGAGTCTCTTATGTAAATGTAGATTTCTTCGGCTTCCTTATCCATATCCAAAGCATAATATGTATTTGCGAGTAAAAGCTTTGCACCAAAATGATATTTATTTCCTGGGTCTTCAAATTTCTTTTGTAACATATTCATTGTGTCTAGCCATTGATTTTCATTATAGCCCTTGTATTTGTTTTTATATAATTTATAAATTGAATAAACTTTATAATACTCAAGTTTATTCCGGAGTGAATCTATCTTTGAACGTTTTAGGGTATCCAGTTTCGAAATATGGAAAAGAAATTTATCGGATTTTTCTTCTAACTTCTTATATTTTACAATATTGCTATCGGTGCCGATATTATAGTAATAATCAGCAAAATAATTCATCCATATAAAATAATTATTTAAAAATATAGAATCTCTATTACTGAGTTCAAATGAATTTGTATAACAAGTTGAAATCGTATCGCACACAATGCTTGAATCCGAATTAATGAACAATAAATAATTTGCTATTAATTCCCAATATAATGGATTTTTTTCGTAATAGTTTATTTGATTTTTTTTCTTAATTACATCAAATAAATGACCAAATTTTTCTCCATTTAAATTATTGATATCAATTTTAGCAATATTTAAAAGTATAATAATTTGATACCGATTATTCCCATCTATAGAAATATTTCTTATATCATTTAGAATTTTTGGTTCACAATCACCATATTGTATATAATTGGCATTTTCTTTGTAAATTACGAATATAAAGTAATTATCGGTTCCAAGAGTATCTGGTATAATATTTATCAATTTAATAGGAATATTGTTTTTTAATAATTTAATATTTTTTCCTAATTTTATTAAGCTGTCTTCTGATATGCCGGTTGAACCAGAAAAAACCAAACATTTATAATCTTTAAAAGATTTATCAGTACAATATTCTATTAATGAAATTGTACTATCATTTCCACAACCAATAATTATTTGTGTATTTGCTTGTTTACTCATGCTTAAAAGCTGAAGCGTAATTAAAATAAAAAATATTGTTCTAAAAAATATGTATGTTTTCATTTATCAAAAATTTATTTAGGGTCTTCAGTTTCTTTATTTTTATTGTTTATTTTATCATCTTTGGTTTCATTTTTTTGTTCATTTTTTATAATGTCATCCCTTTTTGGGTTTGTGGATTGTTGTTTTTTATCTTTTTTATTTTCTTTCTTTTCTTCTTTATCAGGTTTTTTAATTTCAGGATTCTTAAAATCAATATTGTTAACAATATATTTTTTCTTATTAAACATTCCATAAAATACTGAGGAAGCATTTTTCGATAATCTGACATGATATATATAAGTACTATCATTACTATTAGTCATTGTAATAGAATTAAAATTACACTCATTTTCCTGACACTGCTTTATGAAATTATTAAGAGGAACTTTCAATTCTTGTTTCAATTCTATTAAAGAATCCCATTTTGTTCCTTCTTTTGATTTGATTGCATTTTTAAAATAATTTTCAATCCGAATATTTATTGTATCAACATCACTTTTATCCACACCCTTCGTTTTCGTTGAATCAATTTTTGATGAAACAACAGGGTAATCGGGCTTCATTATTACGAAATATATTAAAGCAGTAAATAGCAAAATCAAAGCGCTTATCCCAATATAAAAAGGTAACAGTTTTTTCTTGTGGTTATGTCTCATAATTATGTCTACCATACCCGTATCGATTTCTCTCGTCTTAGCATTTTTACCGGGAGACATACCGGATACAAAGTTCATGTTTTTTTTTATTATTGCACCTGCCGGAGGTGAAGATATTAAATTATCAGGTAATCTGGGACCATGAACTACTTTTATTATCTGCAATGTAATATTATCTTCACCCCCAGCTTTTAGGGCGAGATTTACGAGTTTGAGGCAGGCTGTTTCAGCATCGTTGGTATTATAAACTTCCTGCAATGTTTCGTCTTTTACCATACCAGAAAGTCCGTCAGAGCATAATAAAAACCCATCTCCTTTATAGATATTCAGACCTATAGAACTGATAACAGGTGAAATATCAATAGATATACCCAAAGCATGAGTTATTTCATTTTTACGGGGATGCTGTTCTGCTTCTTCATAAGAGATGAACCCTCTATCAACAAGTGTCTGTACAAAAGACTGGTCATTTGTCAATTGATACATAACGTTGTTTCTTACCATATATAACCGGGAATCACCGCAATGACCATAATACGCCACATTTTCTCTTGTTATTAAAATAACGCAGGTAGTTCCCATTCCACGCAACTGGGGTTCCTGACTTATCTTTTCTAATATTTTAATATTTGCATAAGAAATTGAATCACTGATTATTTGTTTTGTGCTTGTAATATTATCCGGGTTGGTTGTAATATGTTCTTTTATTGATGTAACTGCCAGCCTCGAAGCCACTTCACCTGCGATATGTCCACCCATACCATCGCATACTACAGAAACAAAACCGAAAATAGAATCGAAACTTTCCAAATAATCTTCGTTTTTCTCACGGACTTTACCGACGTCCGTAAGATTCCCGGTATCAAGCTGAAAATCCTGTGTTATGTTTTTAATCATTTATTCGCCAATTATATTTTAAATAATATATCAACAGAGCCCACTTTTAATATATCACCTGAATTTATTTTTGAATGACTGATTCTTTGACCGTTAATAAAAGTTCCATTTGTAGAACCGAGATCTCTTACAATATATGTTCCTTCGATAAAATAAACTCCGGCATGCCTTCTGGATACAGTATCATCATTGATAATTAGTTCTCCTACGGTTCTTCCTATCGTAATTTCACCACGGTTTATACCAACACTTTTGCCTGTATTATGTCCAGACATAACAGTCAGAGTTGCATAATTTGTCATATTTGGAATATTCACAGTATTATTTCCAATATTTACAGTATTATTACCTTTTGATTCTATAATCATAGTGCGTCTTCTGGTATCAATTTTGGGCGAAGTTCCAGGTATTAATTTTGCTGCTTCATTAAGTTGCTTTTCCAGTTCGGAAATTTTATTTTTATCTGAATCAGAAATTTCGCTCGCATTTTCAAGCTGGTCTAAAAGTGAATCATAGTCTTGCTGCATTATATCGAAATGTTTTTTATTTTCTTTAGCTTCTTTTTCCCGGAGTATTCTTTCCTGTTCTTTTTCAAATTTGTATTTTTTCTTCTTATTTACATTTATAAAAAGAAATACCAATAATACAATTAAAATAACACCGGAACCTATCGAGCCGTAAAGAAATTCTTTTGTTTTCCAAAAACTGATAGCCGGAGCATTTTTTATAATCTTTTTGGGAGATTCGTATTTAAAATCTGAAGCATAAGTATCTTTTCCTAACTTTACCTGCACTTGTCCAGTTATCTCTTTGTTTACCTCAAAATGACTAAAATATTTAATTATATACTCTTCTTTGATTCTTTCATAAATAAGTGGAATTATGTTTTTCATATCCTCGGGTACTTTTATCTTGTAATATTTTCCTCCTGAATTTGTATTAGCTATTTTTTCGATGTTTTGAAGTGTATTTTTATTATAGGGCGTTTCTTTAATAGAGCCAATTGAAAAAACTGTAATCCCTGAACTTTTTACCTCTTTTATACAATCTTCAATCTTATTTGTAGAGCTATTATCATCGCCATCACTAATAATTACTAATATTCTTCTTTTGGGTAATTCAGAATTTTGCAACCATTTAACTGCCTCTATAACACTCATATATAATTCAGTAGAAGAGCCTCCTGTCTCTAAATCATTAATATTATTCTTTAGAATATCTCGATCTGTTTCGAATCCCGTTTTTTTATAAAATTTATCATTAAACATTGCAATTGACATTTTATCCTGAGGTCGTAACTCCGAAAGGATATGCAACATACCTTCTTTGACATTGTCAAGGGGAACACCACTCATTGAATTCGAGGCATCTATTAAGAAACACAATGCTATACCATCATCAGATTTATAAAAATTATTTACTGATGGAAAAATTTTTTCTCCTGTTTGATTCTCTAATACTGCAAACATTGAAGAATCAATATTTGTAATTGGCTTACCATTTGTATCGAGAACACTTAAATACATTTTGATTAATTGAAATTCCGAGAAGTCTATGTCCCTTAAATTTAATGAGACTATATTTTGTGAGAACAATACTTCTGGAATTATTATTGATAATAGCAATAGTAAAAATTTTTTCATAACTATATTTTTATGGTTTTTGAACTGTTCTGAACAACAACTCTGTTTTGCCAATTTTCAATATATCACCGTCAAATAATTCTGCTTCGCTGATTTCGGTTCCATTGATAAATGTGCCATTTGTGGACATCTCATCTTTTATTTTAATGATACCTGCTCTAGAAAGTATCATACAGTGTGGGGAAGATACTGCTGGGTCGTTTAAATATATTTCGACATTAGGGGAACCACTAATTAAATTCCTACCTTCAAAAATTTTAAAATCTTCACCTTCTTTTACCCATGTGAAAGTAACTAACCATCCTATTAAGATTCTACCGTGAGTTAGTAAAGCAAAATTATCAGATTCACTACCAACTATTATTGTTCTCGATTTTGCTGATTTTTCCTGAGATTGAATAATTTTTGTAGTTTTGTCACTTTTATTGGTAAAGAAAGTAGAAGTGTCATCTTCGGAAAATAGATTATTTATACCTGCTTTTCTTTTCAGATCATCTGACGGACAGAATGGACATTTGTTCAAGTTAGAACTGTAAATATGACCGTTGGCACATACTTTCGTTGAATCTCTGAGTAAAGGAGACCCGCAATCAACACAGAATCTTGAATCCGCTTCATTTTCGCCATTACAAACTTTACATTTCATAATTTATAATTATTTGAAAGTTATAAAAAATGATAATATTAATTACTTAAGTTGACCGTTTTGAATATAAAGTAATGTTTTTATAACCTAATTTCTGTATAAAAATAAACACAAAATGTTTAAGATAAAAAGACTACCAAAGAAGGTAACATTGTTGATATTGGAAAAGTAACGCACATTTCTGAGGATATTCTAATGAATCGACTTAAAAATTAATGGACTTAGAAGTATAATTTATAAACATAAAAATAATCTATCATGTTAAATCAAATCTTAGAAAAACTGGATAAAATCGAATCCATGTTGAAAGAACAGTCAGTAAAGATAATGTCTTTAGATGAACTTAGTAAATATCTTAACTTTTCAAAATCGCATATTTATAAACTGACATCCAGAAATGAAATTCCATATTATAAACCGACTGGGAAAAAGATATACTTCAATAAGTCAGAAATTCACCTCTGGATTTTGAAATATCGGAGTAAAACAAAAGAAGAGCTCGAGGAAATTGCGGAGGAGTATGTTAGGAAACATCCGACGAAATATTGAATGAATAATATAATGTGAATTCCATAAATAATTATGGAAATATGTCAGCATTTTGTCAGCATTTTTCGGCAAAACAGGTAAAAATAGGAACATTTTATAAGTTTTCATCCAAAACAAAAAAAACTGAAAATCCTATATTTATCATAATTTTCAGCTTTTATATTGTGGAGATAAGGAGGGTCGAACTCCTGACCTCTTGAATGCCATTCAAGCGCTCTACCAACTGAGCTATATCCCCAAGTAATTATGTCAAAATTAATAAAATGGGTCTCCAATTACAAACCAAAAGTTACACTTATTTGCGTTAAACTTATTTTGAAATTGATGTTTAACTATTTTAGAAATATATTATTAAAAAAAGGAAAATATATGCTGTACAAAGGTAAAGCAAATTCATCATTCGGTTTATTTCTCATACGGCTCTCTGTAGGGGCAATGTTTCTAATTGCCGGTTCAAAGAAATTATATGACGTGGAAGGATTCATTAAACACGTGAAAGATATGCAAGTACTTCCGGATAATCTTGCATTTATATTTGGATTCATACTTCCTTTTGCTGAAGTAATATTAGGGAGCCTTCTCATTATAGGTCTTTTTACTCCTATCACAAGTTTCTTTTTATCAGTTTTAACGATATGCATTATTGTATCGACAGGTATTTTGCCATCTTTAGGTGTGCCTTTTGATTACAATTACATTATTCTCGCTTGTACAATTGCAATTTTTTTCTCTGGAGCAGGAGGATTGTCTTTTGATGCATTGCTGGAGAAGAAGAAAACTCCAAAACCTCAACCAAAACCTGTAAATGAGGTTAAAGAAATGAAACCTGTAGAAATTATTGAACCCGTTGAGGTTGATTTAAAAAACGATGAGAAAAAAGATACAACTATTTAATTTCAGATTTATCTGATAATAATTTCATCTCTTCCGGGACCTGTTGATATATATTTTATTTTCACTTCAACAAAGTCCTCAATGAATTTTATATATTCTTTAAATGCGGAATCTAATTTGTTAAAATCGGATATTCCGCTTAGGGATAATTTCCAGCCCAAAAATTTCTTATAAACAGGCTTTGCAGTTTTTAAAACATTGCTGTTCGTTGGAAATTCCTGTGTAAGTTTTCCGTTAATATCATAATGAGTGCAGGCGAAAATATATTCAAAGTCTGATAGTACGTCTGATTTTGTAAGTGCAAGCTCGGTTGCACCGTCAATCATGCATGCATATCTCAAAGCAACAAGGTCCAGCCAGCCGCATTTTCTTGGTCTTCCCGTTGTTGCGCCGAATTCATTTCCTATTTGTGCAATTTTTTTACCCGCTTCATCGAAAAGTTCAGTAGGGAAGGGACCTTCCCCAACACGGGTAGTATATGCTTTAACTATACCAATTACATCATTAATTTTATTCGGTGGAATACCGGTTCCCGTACAAGCACCGCCAGATGTTGGATTAGATGATGTTATGTAGGGATATGTTCCAAAATCAACATCCAGCAATGCCCCCTGGGCACCTTCGAGAAGAATACTTTTACCATTTTTTATCTGTGAATTCAAATACACCTGCGTGTTCGAAACAAATCTACTTACATTTTTGAAAATCTTAACTGCTTCACCAAATACAATATCTGCATTTAAAGAATTTAGTTCCGCAGATGATGCAAACGTTTTCTTCAGGAATTCAATATTATTTGAAATTTTTTCAAATAAAATAGTCTCGTCATAGAAATCATTTATCCTAATTCCCCGCCGAGCATATTTATCAAAATATGCAGGACCAATTCCTCTTTTAGTCGTTCCAATTTTATTTTTCTCACTTTCATTTATTACATCAATAATCTTATGATATGGAAATATCACGTGAGCGTTATCGCTTATCAATATTCGATTTTCAGGGTCTATTCCTTCTATTTTCAGAAGATCGATTTCCTCAAGCAATGCAGATAAATCGAGAACCGTGCCGTTTCCAATTACACATATGATTCCTTGTGTAAATATTCCGGAAGGTATTAAATGGAGAACGTGCTTTTTACCGTTAATTACGATTGTATGACCCGCATTTGCACCTCCCTGATATCGTGCAACTATGTCATATTCCGGGCTTAGTAAATCAACAATTTTGCCTTTACCTTCATCGCCCCATTGTAAACCTGATAAAACTGAAACTTTATTTGCCATAATTTTATCAAAATAAAAAAATCTTCATTTCCTTTTTTAAAAGGATGATGAAGATTTTAAAAATGAATAAAAAATTATTAATCCAGTTCAAAAACTAAATTCAGTTTTGTGATAATGAATATTTTTTTAATTTTTTCGTTTACATTTATAAGTTTAAAAGTACCCTTGATATCTTTAACTGTTTTCAAACAGCTTATCAGAATTCCCAATCCACTGCTGTTAACTGTTTTTACGTTTTTCAAATCAAATGCTATTGCTTTAATCTTCTTTTCGAGTTGTTCGTTTATCAAAGCTTTCAAATCATTTGAATTTACGAGTTCAAGATCTTCTTTTGCAAGTTCCAGAACTACGAAATCTTTTCCTTGGATGAAAATATTATTTTTCTTTTTTGCCAATTTATTTAGCCGTTGATAATTTTGTCTTTCCTTTTATTGTAAATTTGTCGTGTACTCTGTTTTTCCAGTCAACAACTATGGAACTTGCTACGAACACGGATGAATATGTACCTGTAATAATACCTATTCCAAATGTAAAGGAAAATCCTCTCAGTACTTCACCGCCAAAAATGAATAATACTAAAACCGTAAGAAATACTGTACCGCTTGTTATAACCGTCCTGCTTAATGTAGCGTTGACGCTCTTATTCATAACAGTCTGAATATCTTCATTTTTAAATAACTTAATATTTTCACGGATTCTATCGAATATAATAACGGTATCGTTCGCAGAAAACCCAATTAAAGTTAAAAATGCCGCTAACATTGTTTGGTTCAATTCTAATTTCAGTGAAGGTATAAGTGCATCAAAAATTGCGACTGCAGAAACAGTAATAAGAACATCATGGAACAATGCGATAACAGCTCCAAATGCATAAATAAGTTGGAACCTGAATGCAAGATATATAAGAATACCGAGCAACGAAAACACAACCGCAAACAACGCTTTAGTTCTTAATTCTGCGCCGATTTTCGGACCAACTTTGTCTATCCTCTCGACAGAAAAAGTATTATCGGGAAAATTGGTTTTCAAAACGCTTATTATTTTATCCGATACTGTCTGACCTTCACCCTGTAAAGGCGTTCTAAGCAGTACAAATTTGGGGCCACCCATAGATTTGATTTCCATGCCCGGAAAATCGTTCTTATCCATAATGTCACGGATTTCTCCAATATTCACATCATTTGCAAATTTCACCTGAAGTTCAGTTCCTCCAAGAAAGTCAATTCCTAATGGAATTGGCTTTAGATATAAAAGAATCATTCCAATAATAATTATTGAAACAGAAACGATATAGAATATTTTTCTTTTCCCTAAAAAATCAATATTAGTGTTATGTAAAATCCTCATATTTCTGAATTTAAATTTTCTTTTTTTAAATTTTAACCAAAACTTATTTGTTTACCTTTTTCTATCAGGATATCAAATATAAAATGTGTTATGACAATTGCTGAAAAGAGATTAACAACGATACCGATTAATAGTGTCAATGCAAATCCCTGAATTGGTCCGGTACCAAATTGATAAAGAATTATACCGGTGATTACACTTGTTAAGTGTGAGTCAATTATAGCAGAGAATGCTTTTTTGTATCCAATATCAATACAAGTTCTTAGAGGCTTTCCCGAGTTTTGCTCTTCACGTATCCTTTCAAAGATAAGAACATTTGTATCAACAGCCATACCAAGTGTCAGAATTAAACCTGCGATACCGGGTAAAGTAAGTGTTGCTTTAAAAGCAGCCATCACTCCAACAACAAATAAAACGTTAATTAATAAAGCAAAGTCAGCTACACCACCGCCGAATTTATAATAAACAATCATAAATAAAGCAACGAGTAAAAGAGCTCCCATTGATGATGTTAAACCTTTATTGATGGAGTCTTCACCGAGCGAGGGTCCAATGGATCTTTCTTCAATAATCTTCAGAGGAGCGGGTAAAGCACCGGCTTTTAATACGATTTCAAGAAGTTTAGCTTCCTGAATATTTGCCATTCCTTCGATTTGCGAACTTCCGCCTGTGATTTTACTTTTAATAACGGGAGCTGAATAAACAATACCATCGAGAACAATAGCGCATCTCTTATTAATGTTTGCACCTGTTATTCTTGCCCACTCGCGGGCTCCTTCAGAACTCATACCCATAGTTACAACAGGGCTGTTAGTCTGAGGATCAATAGTCGATTTTGCTTCTTCGACTACTTTTCCTGTTAATTCCGCATCTTTTTTAATACCATATAATATAAAATATTTCTTTCCTTCAATATCGATTGTTTTCTGTGACCAAAGGAATACCATATCAGAAGGAATTACAGCTTTCACATCAGCTCTCTTTAATATGAAATCAACCTGAGGTTTATCATTTTCTTCAACATAACCATCTGCTCCACCTCCTTCATATAATTTCACGAGCATAAAGAATGGGAATTTCTTTTTCCTTTCTTCAATAGACATATTTGCAATTGAATCCTGAGCTGAAGCAGTATCTGTATTTATTGCAGAAGTGTCTTTGTTCTTTACAGTATCTTTTTTGGATTTAGTTGTGTCTTTTTTCGTGTCAGTCTTTGACTTTTCTTTCTTATCAGATTTTAAATTTGCTGTGTCCTTTTTAGTAATTTTCGTTGTATCTTTTTTAATGGTTTCTTTAGTACCGGCTAATGAATTTGATTTCAAAGTATCATTTGAAGATACCTGGGTGGTATCTCCTGCTAATACTTTATTGATGGATTGCATTACTTTATATGTAATCGCAGGATCTTTTAACAATTGGAACTGAAGTAGAGCTGTACCCTGTAGAAGTTTTCTCACTTCATCCGGATTATTCACACCGGGTAATTCGACAATAATCCTTTTATTTCCTATTTTTTGTAATTGAGGTTCAGCTACACCATATTGGTCAACCCTCGTTCTTACAACTCTTACAGCTATATCAATCGCATTATCAATTTCATCATTTAGTTTCTTCTCAACTGCTTTTGCATCATCTCTGTCACCGCCGTAATAAGATTTAAGGGTTAATCCTCTTGAATTTAACTTAGTTACCAAAAGATCTATGATAGGTAAATCAGTCGTTTTTGTTTGTTCTTTCAATTCACCGAGGATCCCAATTAAAATATCATCCTTTTTCTTTGCAATATCTTCAAGGAATTTGATAACGTCAACGTCCAGTACGACATACATGCCGCCTTTTAAGTCTAAACCAAGTTTTATTCTATCTTCGCGGGATTTTTTTAATTTATCGCCATAATTAGTAATAAAATCAACACTGTCCTGTCCGGTTTTTGTTGCTAATTCCTTATTAAGTTGATTATCTCTGTAAGTAGGGTATATAAACCAGATTGCGAAGAGAATAAAAACACCAGTTAAAACAATTCTTGCAAGATTTTTCTTCAAAGCTTATCTCCGTATAATAATTTTAAATCTTGAAATATTAATTAAAAAAATACAAACAATAAAATAATTTTATTGTTATTTAATGTCAATCCAATTTACTTTATAATTCCGGGAAATATTTAAAATACCAAAGAATTATAAATTGAAGAATTGTAAAATTTTTTTAAAAATGTTATCTTGATTATTCCATTGGTATAAAAATTTTTAAAAAGAACAAAAAATTCTTATTTTTTAAATTTAAGTTACGGATTTATTATTGAATAAAGTTTTAATTATTTCTTATTATTTCCCTCCTATGGGTATGGGTGGTGTCCAAAGAACGTTAAAGTTTGCTAAGTATCTGATGGATTTCAACTGGCAGCCCTATGTGCTTACAGACAGTCCAAAAAAATATTATGCTTTTGATGATTTCCTTCTTCAGGAAGCTTTGGATTCGGGAATAATAATTGAGAGAACCGGGAAATCTATCGTTAATACTCAGCAAGTAATTACAAAAATACCTAAGGAAAGCTTTCGAAAACTAAGAAGCAAAATAGCCCAGATATTTTTTATCCCGGACAGTAAAATAAGATGGAAAAAGAAAGCATTAAAAAAAATAGATAAGATCTGGAAGAAACATAATGGATTCGACCTCGTTTTTGCAACTGCACCTCCTTACACCGATTTTCTGATAGGTCAGGAAGTTAAGAAAAAGTATAAGATACCTTTTGTAATAGACTATAGAGATGCCTGGGTGGATAGCCCTGTGCTGAACTTTTACCCTACTCCTTTCCATAAATCATCCAATGTTAATAAAGAAAGAAAAGTGATAAAGGATGCCAACGTTGTGATTACAACAAACCGGAGAGTTAAGGAATTAATAATTACGAGGTACGGAAACATTGACTATAATGACATAAAAATTTTTCCACATGGATATGACCAGGCAGATTTCGATTATGCAAAATTGAGGAAACTTCCGATGACAAATAAAATGAGAGTGACATATTCCGGGAGCTTTTATACTCGTAACCCTAAATTCTATCTTGAATCAATAAAGATTTTCTTCAAAAATCATCCTGAATTAAAGGAAAAGGTTGAGTTTTGCTTTATCGGACATTTTTCAAAAGAGCATTATAAATTAGCAAAAGAATTTAATATTATCGATTATCTGAATGTTATCGGGTATGTAAATCACATTGAATGCATCAAATATATTATTTCCTCTGATGTACTCTTTCTGTTAATCAGCAGAGGTGAAAACGAAGATGCAGCGATGCCGGGTAAAATGGGTGAATATATCGGCAGCAGAAAAAACATCATTGCCTGTATCCCGGAAGGAGTTACTAAAAAAATCCTTGAAAAATACGAGGCAATAAAATTTGTCAATAATGAAGATTCTTCCGAAATTGCAAATAAAGTTTATGAATACTATCAATTATTTTCTTCGAACAAAATGCCGGCTGCTAACGAAGAAATGGTTTTGCAATATGACAGGAAAGTGATGACTTTGGAACTATCAAAAGTATTTAATTATTTACTCGACGTAGAATAAAATGAATATTTTGATAGTTGGGAACAGCGGACGTGAAAATGCTATTGCTTATCAAATCTATCACTCTGAATCCTTCAGGAAAAATCATTCGAAATTATTTTGCACATATCCCACTCCCGGTATATCTTTGTTTGCTGAATCTGTTGATATTCAACCTTCCGATACGATTGGTCTTGTAAAATTTTGCATAGAAAATAAAATTGATTATACTATTGTAGGTCCCGAAATACCTTTATCGTTAGGAATTGTTAACGAATTTGAAAAAAATAATCTGAAAATATTCGGACCTGTAAAAGAAGCTGCGGAAATTGAAACCAGTAAGGTTTTTTCCAAAAAGCTTATGGAAAAATATAATATCCCCACAGCATCTTATAAAAGCTTTGATTCTGACAATTATGAAGAGTGTTTTAACTTTGCAGAAAAATCCAGATTTCCATTGGTTGTAAAAGCTGACGGTCTTGCTGCCGGTAAAGGTGTTGTGATTGTAAATGATTTGGAGGAGTTAAAAAATGCGATTAAAGAATTCACAGAAGACAAAATATTCGGTGAATCCGGATGCAGTTTTGTTTTGGAAGAGTTTCTAAATGGATATGAGCTTTCTATTTTTGCTGTTACTGATGGTGAAGATTATGTCTTGCTTCCCTTCGCTCAGGATCATAAAAAAATTGGCGAAAGAGATACAGGGAAAAATACAGGTGGGATGGGTGCATACGCACCTGCAGATTTTCTTGTTGATGATATTCTCAAAGAAAAAATTAAATCCGGGATAATAAGCCCCGTATTATTCGCTCTAAAAAAAGAGAACAGAAAATATAAAGGTTGTCTTTATTGCGGTTTGATGATTGTTGAAAATTCTAATGGAAATAAAAGTCCTTTCGTGATAGAGTTTAACTGCAGATTCGGAGATCCTGAAACTCAGGCTGTATTACCTCTTCTTAAATCAGATTTCCTTGCCCTTTTGATTTCTTCTGTTGAAGGAAATATTAGAAACTATATTATGGATATATATCAGGATTTTAATTGCTGCGTAGTTCTTGCATCCGGAGGATATCCTGACAAATATGAAACCGGAAAAATCATAACAGGATTAACTGACATTGATACTGATTGCCTCGTATTCCATTCCGGTACAAAATTAGTCGATGGAAATATTATTACCAATGGGGGAAGAGTTTTATCAATAATATCAAAAGGAAAATCATTAAAAGAAGCAGCTGATAAGTGTTATTTGAACATCGGTCATATTAATTTTGAAAAAATGTATTTCAGAAGAGATATTGCTATGAAAGGGTTACTAAAGTAAATGTGAATCAATGGAAACTTATAAAAAATATATCGCCGGAATTTTAAAGGATGATAAGATATCGATTGCCCGCTCGATAACTCTTGTTGAAAATGAAGATGATGCAAGTGATAAATTATTAAAAGAATTATTCAAACATACCGGTAAAGCATATAGAATAGGTATCACAGGTCCTCCGGGAGCAGGTAAATCTTCTTTAACTAACTGTCTTGTGAAACATCTTGTTCAGCGGAACCTTAAAGTAGGTGTCATTGCAGTTGACCCTACAAGCCCTTTTACAGGAGGTGCTCTTCTTGGGGACAGAATAAGAATGCAGGAGGTTGGTTCTCTTAATGGTGTCTTCATACGCTCGATGGCTACACGCGGGAGTTTAGGCGGACTAAGCAGAAAAGTCGTAGAAGTGTGCGATATTCTTGATGCTGCAGGTAAAGATTTTATTATTATCGAAACTGTAGGTGTAGGACAGTCAGAACTCGATGTAGCTACAACTGCTGATACTACATTAGTTGTACTTGTTCCTGAATCAGGAGACGCAGTACAAGCGATGAAAGCAGGACTTATGGAAATTGCGAATATTTTCGTCCTGAACAAAAGTGACAGGGAAGGTGCTGACGGAGTAGCCGCTACTATAAAAAATATTATCCATCTCAAACCGCCATCTGAAGATAAATGGACAGTGAATGTACTTAAGACGGTTGGTTCGCTTAATAAAGGAGTCGAAGAATTACTGGAGGAAATTTTTAAACATAAAAATCATTTAACAGAATCAGGATTTCTTAAAAAGAAGCGTAAGAATAATTTGAGAAACAAGATATTCGAACTTGTTAACAATAAACTTCAGTCGAAATTCTGGGATGAAAACAGGAAAGGAATTCTCGAGAAAACAATAGAAGAAATGTATGAAAGGCAGCTCGATCCCTATTCTTTCGTTAAAGAAATAGTAGATTTTTCAAAATCAGAATAGTATTCATACATTATTCATTGAATTTATATTTTAAAAAATTTAACTTAAAAGTTAATAAAATTTGATAAATACAATAATTATAAGGAGTCTATAAAAATAATGGCAAAACCTAAGGCACAGAGAAGCACAGGAATTATGAATAAAATGCGCGATAAAATGCCGATTATCATTATATTTTTGATAGTAGCATTTCTTGGCACAATTATTTTCGAGTGGGGTATGAATTATCTTGGATTAAGAGGCGGTGGGAATGTGATATTTGGCAGTGTGAATGGTCAGGAGATAAAACCGCAGGATTTTAATTTGGAAGTGAATAAAAGGATTGAAAATCAAAAACAGCAATCCAAGAAAAACGAAATGGATGAAAATTCTATTCAACAGATAAGAGACCAGGTCTGGAATGAGTATGTTACCAAAATTATTCTTGATGATGAGTGCAAGAAAATCGGTATAAAAGTTACCGACGATGAAATTACAGATTGGGTTTATAAAAGTCCCGAAACATTACCTGATGCATTAAAAAAATACTTTATGGATTCAACGAATGTTTTCAGAATGGATATCTATGAACAGGCACTTAAAGATACAAGACCGGAAGTAAAAGAATTCTGGGTCTCAGTAGAAGAATACCTTAGACAGACACTTTTACAAAGTAAACTTTATGCGGTAATTGCGGGGGCTGCCGGAGTTTCTGAAGGCGAAACATTGCAGAAGTATAAAGATGAGAATATCAAAGCAAATTTTGAATATGTACTTCTGGATATAAATACGCTCACCGATACTACTCTTTTTAATATTTCCGAACAGGAATTGAAATCATATTTTGATAAAAATAAGGATGAATTTAAACAGGAAGAAGCAGCACGGTTCAAGTATGTAACATTCTCAGATGCACCAACTTTGGAAGATTCTACTTTTACACAGAAAGACCTTGAAGCATTTATTCCTGATTTTAAGACTGCAGTAGCTTCAGATTCGAGTCTTATTGTTTTAATTAACGATAATTCTCAAACACCTTACAGTGATAATTTCCAAAAACCAAATTCACTTCCAAAAGGTGTTTTAAATTTTCTCTTTAGCGCAAAGCAGGATGAAGTTTCTAATGTTATTATTGACCAGGATGCATACCATGTCGTCAAATTATTAGATTCAAAAGAAGGTGAAGATTTGTATGTGAATGCAGAGCATATATTGGTTAACTTCGGAACTGATACTGCAGCGGCAAAGAAAAAAGCAGAAGATATTTTGAAAAAAGTAAAAGGCGGTGCAAATTTCGGTGATATGGCTTTGGAAAAATCTGAAGACCCGTCTGCAAAACAAAATAAAGGAGATTTAGGCTGGTTTACAAAAGGTGCAATGGTGAAAGAATTTGAAGAAGCTTGTTTCGGAGCAAATTCAGGTGAAATTATCGGACCTATAAAAACAAACTTCGGATTTCATATCATTAAAGTAAAAGAGAAAAGCAAAAAAGAATTCAAATTCGCAGATTTGAAAAAGACAGTTGTTGCAAGTTCAACTACAAAGGGAATCGCCAGAGATAAAGCGAATGAGTTTTATAAAAATGTTGAAAAAGGTGATAATATCGATACACTCGCAAAAACATTGAATCTTCAGGTGATGGCAACCCCTGATGTTGCAAAAAATGGTTTTGTTCCCGGTGCAGGTCAGAATAAGTCAATTATTAAATTCGGATTAGAAAATGCAGTAGGAAAGGTTGAAAGACCAATTAAAGTTCAGGGCGGATTCGCCGTATATCTGATTACTATGAAAATCAAAGAAGGTTTCAAGAATTATGATTCTATAAAGCTGACTATGATAAAACCTAAAGTGATTAACGAGAAAAAATTTGAAAAAATGCTTGTCATCGCAAATGATGTGAAGAGCAAAATTCAGAACGGAGACCTAAAATCGTTAGCCGGTTCGTTCCCGATGTATAAAGTCGAAATGGCAGATAGCGTAAGTATTTCTAAACCGAATCCCACTATCGGACAGGACTATGCTTTGATGAATGCTGCGTTTAATATGAAACAAGGAGAAGTTTCAGCCCCGATTAAAGGGCAGAAAGGATACTATATTGTAAAGATGAAAGAAATAACAAAATTCGACGAAAATGATTACAAAATGAAATCTAATGATATCAGAAAGCAGCTGCTTTCAACAAAGCAGCAGAGCATTTATCAGGAATGGATGGCAAATCTGCAAAACAAAGCAAACATAGAAGATAATAGAGATATGTATATGTAATCTAAAAAGTATAATTATCAATCCACCATAGTTTTATATTACTTAAATTATGGTGGATTTTTTTTATATTCTTATATGTTTACACGTCATACGATACTTGTTGTTTTTATTATCGGGATATGGAAAGTATCATATCCCCAGAGTTTCTTGGATATAAAACCGGATAATTTTCAATTGGCTGTATTTGGAAACTATGTAACATCAGCAGAGATAGAAATTAATCCTCTTACAAGTAATTCGATTGATCGATTTTCGTCAGAAGAAATCAACGGAGGTTTTGGAGTAGGGTTTTCGGTAAAGAAAAGAATATTTTTGGATAATTTTTATATAAGTCTCAGCACGGAATATATTAAAATTAATGATGACCAGAATGCACAGTATATTTATAACAACGATACTAATTATTTAAAAGTAAGAGTATATGAAACTATCTGGATGGTACCGGTGGAATTATCCTTTATTTTTGACGTTCCGAGTATTGCAGATGAATTAAAAATATATCTCGGGGGCGGACTTGGAATATATTTCGGCGATAGAAAGAGGAGAATAATAAATTTCGAAACTGAAACTTTAAGCACTTCTCCGAAGTTAAATTTACAGGTGCTGTGCGGTATGGAATATAAGTTCTCAAAAAATATATCGGCAATTTTGCAATTTAATTTCAGGGATGCACAGTTCAATGTACACAACAGGTATGCTACAGATAGGTTTGTTTATCAGGGTTACGACTATTTTTTTGAACAGGATATGCATTCAAAGATATATTTTGATGGTTTGAAAATCTGTCTTGGCTTAAGCTATAATTTTTAAAAAATATTATGAAAATATTTCCTTACATTTTATTTTTCACAGTTTTGGTTTTCTTCAGTTCAGATTCTGCTACGAATGAATTTGTAGAGAAGTCCCAATTCGCAAATGATAAATTTATTATAAAATCAAAATTTGATTTTTCTGTTTCCGAGGCAACAGGAAATATTTCCCTGATAACAGGAATAAAATCGATTGATGAAAAAAATCAGAAATATAGAATTAAAAAAGTGAAGCAGATCTTTAGACTTAATAATGGAAATCCCGGGATATACAGAAATCTGGAGATGTCCAGATATTATTTGCTGTATCTTGATTCAGAAAACAAATCAGATATTTCTGATATGATAAATGATTATTCTGCCGATTTGAATATTGAATTTTGTGAGCCGGATTTTATCGGAACCTCGGCAGGTGAAAAAGAATACGGAGTAAATTATTTATACCAAAATTCTCAGATACCAAATGATGAAAAATTCGGTATGCAATGGTCATTGAAGAATGAAGGAAATATATCTCCTTCAAGTGGCGGACAGGCACGGAGAGGTGCAGACATCAGTATGCCTGAAGCTTGGGATATTGAAACCGGCAGTGAAGATTTAATTGTAGCGATTTGCGATTCAGGGATCCGGTTTGACCATCCTGATTTGAAAAACAGAATGTGGGTAAATAAAAAGGAAATTCCCGGTAATGGAAAAGATGATGACGGTAACGGATATATTGACGATTATAACGGCTGGGATTTTGCTTATGATACAAAAAATCCGCAAGACGGATTTGGACACGGAACCAATATTGCTACGGTAATCGGTGCCGAAACAAATAATCAAATTGGTTTTGCCGGGGTTAATCAGAAATGCAAATTGATGAACTGTAAGAATCTCGGAAACGATAACTATGGAGAATATGAATGGTGGGCGGAATCTATAAAATATGCTGTTGATAACGGTGCTAAAGTTATTAATATGAGCGAAGGCGGCTCGGAAAAGTCGAACACACTTAGAGTTGCCTGTGAGTATGCTGATGAAAATAATGTTCTGATTGTTGCTGCGATGATGAATAAAGCTAATGGTAGTGACTACTTTCCGGCGGCTTACAAAACTGTTATGGCGGTAGGTGCAACAGATACAGATGATAAACGCTGCAGAGTGTTTTCCTGGGGCGGGGGAAGCTGCTGGGGAAAGCACATCTCAGTTGTTGCACCCGGAAATAAAATTTATGGACTTGATCACGATGACATTTATAATTACGAAACTTTCTGGAGCGGAACCTCTCAGTCAACCGCTTTAGTGAGCGGTATTGCTTCATTGTTATTCACTCAGAATCCTTCAAGAACTCCGGATGAAGTAAAGAATATTATCTGCAAAACTGCACTTGACCAGGTTGGAGACTCCGAAGATATAGAAGGCTGGGACCAGTATTATGGATGGGGAAGGGTTGATTGTTACAGGGCATTGACGATGGATGTATCGAAGAATTACAAAACAGTAAGGAAAGAAGAAGATAAAAATATTAATCCGAGAATAAATAAAAAGGATGATAACGGGGGCGGACCCGCCAAAGGTGATAATCCCCGGGATGATAAAGCGCGGGAAGCAAAAAAGCGCAAACCTGAATGAATCGCAGCTTAAACATTTTAACAATAATCTATTTTCGATTTATTAATCAAATCTCATTCTTTTATAAAGATTCGACACATCAGTGAAATCTTAAAGTATTATCTCAGAGCTTCTTTCAAAGCAAGTCCTTGACCGCGAGGGTAATTGGTTTAGATAGTTTTGCTTTGATGTTAATATTTGAAATTAATTACTCACTGAAGTTACGCAAAACACTAAAAATAGCCCGTTTTGTCATTCTGAACTTGTTTCAGAATCTCGTTTTTAATCATATTTTAGATGTTTCTCATCGCTCAACATGACAAATGCGTAACTTCAGTTACTCATATATTTTTGGTGAATTACAATTAAAAACCTCCTATCAGGGATTGGTATTTTCAATCATATTATACCGTAAAAAAGGGTTTTATATATTTAAAAGAATATGTTTACATTATACTAATCAAATAAAGAGTCATATATGTGTTTGATAAAACTAATATGTGAGTATAATTTAGTATTTACTGAATGGAATTTATTTGTCAAATCCTCTCACGAAATCTTTAC
>DATCHW010000269.1:0-1117 GCA_036508135.1 Ignavibacteria bacterium | reverse complement strand
AGGTCATGAAGCATTTCGCGTGAGCGGAACAATTGTATTTTTACTGTACCAAGTGGTAAATGGAGTTCCTTGGCAATTTCTGCATAGGTATACTCCTGAAAATATCGCATTTCAATTAAATCGCGATAGCGTGGCTTTAATGAGGATACTGTTTTCCGTATAAAGACTGAATTTTGCGACTTTATTAAAAACTCCTCCGGGTTATCAATGTTTGTCTTTACAGTGCGAACAAATTTTACAACATCGCCATTATTTGCGTGTGCAGAGGTCTCAATGGGAACTGTCGTAACCCTTTTCTTTCGAAGGTGATCGATGGCGCAATTGGAGGAAATGCGGAACAACCAGGTGCTAAAAGCATAATTGGGCTCATATTGGTGAATATTAATGAATGCTTTTTCAAAAGCTTCGACGGTTAGCTCTTCCGCATCCATTTTATTATTCACCATTTTCAGAATCATAATAAAAATTGAATGTTTATAGTGATTATGGAGTTGGGTAAACGCTTTTTGATTGCCTGCTTTGGCGGACATCACCAATTCCACATCCCGAAGTGCACTTTCCGATAGTTTTGGGTTAATTTCCATAATGCTTTAGTTTTATAGGTAGTTTGTATATTTAATTCTTATTTGATATGCATTCTGATTTATTTAGTTGATTATCATGTTTATATCCAATTCTATTTATCCCGCAATCATTACAATTGACCGTTCTGGTCATTGACAATGAATCCATATGCTCACAATCACCTTTTTTGTAGGGACATATAAATCCACTTACATTTATACTTCCATGCAGGAGTGCTGTTCTATACTGCTGAAAATAAGTAATTATCATAGCTATTAAATAAAATAAAAAATTAATATTTCAAAAATAGAAGAATGCAATATTTGTAATCGGATAATAAACGCTTATATCCGAGTATAATCGATTATAATCGGATAACAGCGAATAAATCTGGTACAGCCAGGGCCGCGACTGTAAAGTCCTAAAATAGGTTGACTATTTTGTGAATAGTAAATTTGATTAAAAACCTCAAACATCCATCAAAATGTTTGAGGTTTTTTTATTCCATGTTTTCAACCTGATTTTATCCTGCTGATGCATTTTAACAGGAGTC
>DATCHW010000268.1:0-1002 GCA_036508135.1 Ignavibacteria bacterium | reverse complement strand
TAAAATACGATCAGCGCAAGAAAAATTACCAGGAGAATTATAACAGTAAAACGTAGTTTTTTGTTCATTTTTATTAGTAACTAGGAAGTTAAAATATCATAAAATTAGCGATGCATACTGCAATATAGTGCTGATTTAATGTGCTATGTGATGCATAAACTTGAAATTGATCAGTTTGACAGCACAAATGTATGTAAATAATATTTTTGAAGAGAGATAGCTAATTTAAAATAATGTTAAAAATTCATAAAACAACTCATTTGCAGGTGAGTATTCCGAATTAAATTAAAAGGAAGTAAATTTGCACACACAAAATGTTCCAAAAATGATTCAGCGAATTCAATCTGTATATCTTTTTCTGATTGCTTTGGTCTCGTTGTTGTTCTTTAGCGGGAGTATTGTAAACTTTATAAATGGATCCGGATCAGTTTTTAAAATCACGTTTGACAGTATTATTAAAAGTACTGAAGGCCAGGGATTAGAAATAATCGAGAAGCTTTTACCACTTACGGTTTTGATCATTCTTATTCCTATAATATCGCTTATTACAATATTTATTTTCAAAAACAGGAAAATTCAATTGAGACTGGCAATGTTCTTAATGATACTGTGTACCCTGCTGGTTATTGCCTTAATCCACAGGTCAATCATAACTATAACAAAATTCGAGGCAACTATCACTCCTGGGTTTAAGATGATCTTGCCGCTGGTTATGTTAATCTTATCAGTTTTAGTTTACCGCGGAATAAAGAAAGATGATCATCTTGTTAAGTCGTATGACCGATTGAGGTAAAATAATCTCCCAATATTTTACCCCCAATCCCCCCAAGGAGGGCCTTAATTCAGCTCAGATTATCTGCATATTCTCCTGGTTTGTGATTTTTTCACAATAATGACATTTAAGCGATACATTCTTTTTCGAAACCACTTTGAACCTGGTGGTAACTGATTCGAAGTTGGTTATGCATTTGGGATTCATACACTTCGCTATACCAACAATAT
>DATCHW010000267.1:0-1466 GCA_036508135.1 Ignavibacteria bacterium | reverse complement strand
TTGACTAAATCTCTTGATTTACATTCTTAGCCATCTTTATACGGACAGGTAATTTAAATTTTTCTACATATTTAACAAGATAATCCGCAACCTCGTCTTTTGTGGGCATAGTATTCTTTAATGCAGGAAAAGGGAATCCGGGCAAACCATCATATTGTGATGGGGTAAATAAACGGAGAGAATCCCATCGTTTACGCCATGAGTCACCAATATTTTCAGCAGTGTCAATAATTATGAAATCCTCCCTTGCTTTTAAAAGGTGATACCCTGCTGCTAAACCCGCTTGTCCGGCACCAATAATGATCGTACCCCAATTCTCTTGTTCATTTACATTAACCGTTTTCATATTTAATAGAATTAAAAGCTAAAAGCCAGTATAATTATTTACAGTAAAAAAGTTATAGAGAAAGATATAAGTTCTCAGTTTTCGTAATAATAGGCAGTTCAAAATAACGTAGTAATACTCTTATCGAATTTATTATTAAGTACTTAACAATTGATTAGTGTGATTGTTCATGGTAATCAGGTGTTCGGGTGGCATTATTAAATGAGCTATAAGAATAATTCTTCCATCGAGTCTGCAAAGTAATCGGAGGTTGGATTTTTCCAGAAACAAAGTCGCAGAATATACTGTGGAAATAATCTTGACTTCAGATGAAACAAAATTCAGTATTTATTAAAATAAAAGAAAAAATCCGGATGAACATTTAATAGTGTATTTTGTTATAATACAATGAATTCTATTGAATTGCAGTTCCAAATAAGCCCATAAGACAGAAGTTGAAATAATTAATGAAATATTGATAAGGAGAATTGTCATTAAGATTTATTAAACTCATTTTAAAAATTAGTCTATTCTTAAAACAAGATGAAAACAAAAACTCTTAAAACTCTTGCAATAAAAGTTATCCTTATTCTTACTTGTATAATAGTTGTATTTTCCGGTTTTAACAAGTGTGATGCACAATCTATTGTTGGTAAATGGAACCAGATATCATCTAAACAGTTCCTTACTGCTGAAGGTTCTAAGAAACTTGGAAAATCGGTTTTGGAAACTCAAATGTCATCTATTGGCACCGTTGTATTTGAATTTAAGTCTGATCATACTTATGTAATGAAAACTTCATATGCCGGTGATTCCGGGGTGCTCACGTTAACCGGGACATGGTCTTTGACAGGCAATCAATTGGAATTGAAATTGGCTCTGGAACAGGAGGATTCAAAATTTAATCCAAAAAAAGATGCCGTTCCCCCAAAAACCACTATGTCAATAAATGGGAATACGATGGTAACGAGCACTTTGTATCCTGACAGCAAAATAACTACTAAAATTGAAATAACCTTAACCAGATTATAAGTGAACATAAGCAATAAAAATTAATGTTAAAAATATGACAACTTCAATTATCCGGTTTCTAAACATTATTATTGCTTCATTACTCGCAGGTACCAGTTTTGGGAGGAGC
>DATCHW010000266.1:0-27331 GCA_036508135.1 Ignavibacteria bacterium | reverse complement strand
GCTCGTTCCTGTTCCTATATATCCTCCGATAATATAAATAGAATCTTTGATGGTTGTTCCATTTGTCGTTGCAAGTGCTATAGGCATTGCTGTTTTTGTCGACCAGGTATTGGTAACTGTATTATAGCATCTGTTAATATTAACCGGTGATCCGCCACCCATTAGGTAAACATAGCCTGTGTCATTAATTATTATACCGGAAGGTATAACTCGTGAAGCATTTGTTGCTCCATCAGGTAGAACGGCTAAACCTGTTGTCCATGCCGATGAAAAATTTGAACAAGGAGTAGGAGGCGCAGCTAAGACAGAGTCTGTATAAATTTGAGTGTTCAGACCGTGATAAGGTATTGACGCAGCCCAACCACTTGCTATTACAAACTTCCAGATTTTATAATTCCCACGTTGGAAACTTCCTGAACCTAACATTGCGTCAGATGTTAAAACCGCAACCGGTCCAACGCTTACAAAAGCACTTGTTCCACCATTCCATGTATAGCATTCAGTACCACCGCCCCACCATATTGATGAGCCTCCTGGTCCAATTATAAATCCATCACCAAACGGTGCGGCATCCATAAATTCATTGTTAGCACCCGGGTATGTGACTGCCGAAGTCGTCCATGTTATTGTAGCCCTGTTAGTCTGACTGATTGCTCCAACATATATAGTATTAGTCCATACTGAGCCGGCAGTTATACAACCGCTGCCATAATAAATAGAATCTCCCTTTATAAAACACCAACCGTTTGCTCTTGTTCCGGGCAACGAGGTACATGTTCTCCATGTGTTAGATGGAATGTTGTACATCTGAACAGTACTTAAGCATGCTCCCGCTGTTCCTACACCTCCGACAGCATATATTATACTATCCTGATAGCTCCACACGCCTGCGTTACCGGCAGGTGTCGGTGCTGTAGCTAAAGTTGACCAGGTGCCAAGATTTATACTGTAAGAAAAGAGAGAACCTGTCATTTGAGACCATGCGGTTGCTCCTGTTGGCAAACCTCCAAAATCATAAAGAATAGTATTACTGACAGGACCTGCCTTATACATACTGGTCCATGCTCTTCCGGAAGGAGACGAAGTCAAAGCCGTCCAGGTATTTGTAGTAATGTTATATACTCGAAATGTGCCCGGTGCAAGATCAGCGCCATCGATATCACCATTTAGAGCATATAGCCAGCAAGTGTCGTTTCGTGTATATCCTACTCCGGCACCGCCATTGGAACCGGGCGAAGGAATCGCTGTTCCGGCTGTCCAGGTACCAAGATAATCTCCTGTCGAAGGTGGATCTACTGTTTTAAAAGTTGAAAATGCAGCAGCTGTTGTGGGATCATCGCCGGATAATGTTAGAAATCCAAGAGATAAGCCTATAATAGCTATTGCAATTACAGAAAGTAGTACCTTTTTGTTCAACATTTTGTTTCCTTTCTTTTAGTTATTTATAGAATTTTATGAAAAAAATAAATCGGAAATTTTTTTAGTTTTTTAATATTAATACCCACAGTTAATATCTTAATCTTAATGAATATTTTAAAAATAATCAAGTATAAATTGAATTATTTTCTAAATTTTAGAAAATAATTGCGTTTTGAAGGTAGACACCTTTGAAACGAGAATAATTATATACCCCCCTTTAATAAAAAGGGGAGATTAAAATATTTTCTTGAGGCGAATGACAAATTGATTTATTAATAATTAATTCCGACTCTTATTATATTTTCTCCGTGTTTCATTTTGAGTTTATCTATGGCATAGTACGGGAGGAAAATTTTATTTTCAAAGAGTTCATAGTTCATTGAACGGATATCTGTGTGAAGGTCGAAAACGGAAATGCCAATTCCTCTGACCTGATATTCTTTTTTAGGTTTGGGGAGTTTATGATAAAGTTTCAGGGCGCACCCGAATATGTCGCGGTCGTCATTTGTATAAGATTTTAGTTTTGTATCCCAGCCGGCGTAACGCAGGTCATCATAGCGAATAGAAAGATACATATATCCTGCAACAAGTTCCTTTGCGCGGAGTTTCCTGCAGATATATTCCCCTACTCTTTTGATTTCTTCTTTCACGTCTGTATCTTTATAAATATTTCTTGAGAGCGTGTGGTGATGGTTCAGCATTTTTTCGTGTCCGGTTTTGCGGAATATCCCGGAAGTATCTTCCCCTCTCGCCATTTTTCTGAAAACAATACCGTTTATTCCGAACTCTTTTTTGGCTATTCCCGGGTTAGATTCTGCCAAATCACCTATTGTAAATATATTGTAAAGTGAAAGCCGCCGTTCAACTCTTCTGCCAATACCCCAGAGTTTAGAAACAGGAAGAGCATATATTTTTTCCTTGTCGTTTTGCGTTACTACGCTTAAACCGTCGGGTTTATTGAATTTTGTTGCCATTTTTGCATAGCTCTTATTATAAGAGAGTCCGATTGAGCAGGTAAGATTTTCGGCTTCCTTTATTCTTCTTTTAATCTCTTTTGCCGTTTCATACGCTTTTCCGAAAGATTTTGCAACGGGTGTAAGTTCCGCAAAGCACTCGTCGATGCTGTACTGTTCTATGCAGTCTTCGGGTATAAGGTTTCGCAGAATTTCCATAAGGTTTTGGGTTATCACTTCATATTTAGGTCCGTAGCAGGGAAGTGATATAAGTTCAGGGCAGATTTTTCTTGCCTGCCACACGCTCATAGCAGTATCAATTCCGAGTGCACGGGCTTCATAGGAGGCGGTCATAACAATGCCCTTGCCGTCCGGCGTACCTCCTACGGAGACAGGCTTGCCGCGGAGTTTTGGGTTATCCCGCTGCTCCACCTGTGCATAGAATGCGTCAAAATCGAGATGTATGAAGAATCTGTTCTTGTGCTCGGTGATACGATAGTCAAGTTCCTTATAGTGCGGGAAGGAATACAGCGGCATCATCCTTACTCTTCTGAAGAGGTCTGAAAAATCCGTTCCCTCGCGGGGAATAAAATATGCCGAACTCAGTTCACTCATACCCTAAATATATATGGAATAATTATAAAAGGCAACATATTCAATTAGTCCCGATTCACAAGCTCATCGGGATCTCCGCTGCTCTTCGATAATGGTAATTTGATAGCTAAGAAAGAGCAATGAATAATGAGCAGTAAGTAAAATAAGTACTTTCCCAATCGAGATTGGGAAAGAGACAAAAACACAATCACACATTCAGCAAATAAGGCAATGATCCTCTGCATTACTTATTACTTTTACTTACCACCCCACCCTTAATCCCTCCCCTTGAATGGGGAGGGATTGTAATATCAATAATAATTTTTTGGTGGATATAATTTCTTCACTATAATTTTGTGTACAAAAATATAAAAATATTGTTTATATTTTAGTATGGATGGGGATGTACAATTTGAGAAGCAATTACGTTTCTCTGATCTATTAATAGAGCCTGCTTTGCAGACTGCATACATAAAAGGTGAAGATCTGAAGCTAACCTCGGCGGAGTTTGGACTGCTAATGCTTTTTGCAAAGAACAACGGTAAAGTACTTTCGAGAGAATATATCATACATCATATGACAGGAATTTCAGGGCATTCGCATCAAAGGTCTGTGGATGTTCTCGTATCGAAACTGCGCAGTAAACTAAAGATTTCAGAGAAAGAAGAATATTTCATTAAAACGGTTTATTCGATAGGATATATTTTTGATACAGGGAAGAGCCACGGTTTTTAAGTATATCTATTTTTAGTATAAAAAACCGGAGATCCATTTGGATACTCCGGCTTTTTATTTCAGCCCCACTCCTTTAAAGTTTTTAAATATAAATACCCGACATTAACTTCATAATACTTCTCTTCAATACTTATTACATTTTTATATTATTGCAAAAATCGTGCCATCAAAAAAATACCAAAGGAGTCATTTTTTTGAATAAATTGGGTATAGGATTTTTAAAAAGAAGGGTTAAAACTTTGTTTTTTTATTTGCTGACTATATTTTATATATTTCCCCTCATAAAGTCATGAGGGGAAATACATAAAGTTAATAAGTGTTTAATTCTCCGATTTCACTTTCAACTGCATCAAGAATCCTGCGTGAGCGGACTTCCGCCATCATATTATTATGGTCTGTAAATAATGGTCTATCAACTTCAAGATGCTCAACAACTTTCCTCACGGCACTATGGGCTGCCTGAGTTCCTTTTCCGAATTTGAAATTTCTAAAATCGAGTCCCTGTGCGGCGGCTATGAATTCGATTCCGATTACACCGTATGCATTATCTAATATCTGGCGGGTCTTCAATGCAGTATTCATCCCCATACTGACAAAGTCTTCCTGGTCTGCTGCAGCAGGAATAGACTGTATTGAAGCAGGAACGGAAAGAATTCTTTGCTCAACTATTAACATATCGGCAGTATATTGGCTTAACATATGTCCCGAAAACATACCGGCTCCTTTAGTAAGAAATGCAGGCAGACCTACACTTAGAGCCGGATTCAGAAGCCGATTCAAGCGTCTTTCAGAAATAACGCATACCATAGTAATAACGGAGCCCAGCATATCGAGCGGAACGCTGATTGGAGAGCCCTGAAAGTTAGCCCCTGTAAGGACTATCCCGTCTTCCGGAAGAAATATAGGATTATCTGCAACAGCATTCAGTTCAATCTCAACTTGTTCGCGGGTCCATCTAAGCTGGTCACGGGCTGCACCAATCACCTGCGGAGTTGAGCGCATACTGTATGCATCCTGAACTTTAACTTTCACTTTTCCTGACATTAAATCCGAGCCTTCAATCATCATTTTAATATTCTTAGCAGAAGACACAGCACCTTTGAAACCGCGTAATTTATGCAGACGTTCATCATAAGGTTTGAGATTTGCCATAAGTGCTTCAAGTGTCATTGCAGTAGCAATTTCAGCTTGTTTAAAAAACCGTTCTGCTTCATAAATCTGGAGGCACGCCATACCTGTAATAAGGTTGCTTCCGTTAATTGCAGCAAGCCCGTCACGTGCTTGAAGACCGGGAATGGGAATACCTGCTTTCGCCATCGCTATTTTTGTTTTCATTCTTTCACCTTTGTAAAAGCATTCACCTTCTCCCATAAGACTGAGGGCACACTGGCTCATCGGGGAAAGGTCACCGCAAGCACCAACACTTCCCTTGCTGCATACAACGGGAGTAATACCTTTATTAAGCATATCTACATAGGTTTGTGTGATCTCAATCCTGCAGCCGGAGTGACCGCGGGAATGTACATTAATTCTTGACAGCATTGCAGCCCTGACGTGCTCAATCGGAGCGGGTTCCCCTATTCCTGCCGCATGGTTATAAATCAAATATTTCTGGAAATCCTTCACCTGGTCATCATTTAAAACAATTTCGGAAAACTCCCCTATCCCTGTGTTTACACCATACATAATTTCATGCTGCTCAATCTTCTTTTCAATAAATGCGCGGCAGTCGAGAATTCTTTTAACTGCATCAGGATGAAGTTTTACTTTTTCTCCCTTAACTGCAACTTCATAAACATTTTCAATTTTGAGTGTGGTACCGGTAATTATGATAGACATATGATATATATAATGTGGTTAATAAAAAATTTTCATATCTATAAATATAGTAAGATAAAAAAATAAGGAATAGCTAATTATTTTATCTGTTAACGAATCGGGAGAAGTTGTGTGAAAACCCGGATTTTCGAATAACGTATTTGGGCTAAAGCCCTATTTCAGGTCGGATCTGCAACCCTGCGTAAACGGCAGGGAAATTAAAGAATTTCTACACAGTCTCCGAGATTTGTAAACAGAGGCAAACCTAACCCTCAACCCCCTTTCCTTTTAAGGAGAGGGGCGAAAGCATTAATCGTTATTTTTATTCGAGAGAAATCCAAAAGATTCAAGAGAATTTGTCACTGTATTTTTATATGTTTCAAAGTTACTTTCCAGAGCCCTTCCCTGAAGGATATAAAGTTTATTTCCTTTTACCAAATAATAGTGAATAATTATAAAATTTTCTTTTGTTCCGGAAGTTGTAGCAGAGCATTTATACTTCACCTTCATAGCGTATGAACCGTCCAAAATCAGATACGCTTTATCAATAATTGCTGCATCGCTGTATTTAGCCCGGAAAACATCGAGCATATCTTCCGGTCTTAAATCATTTCCAGAATAGCCCACAAAATCGTCATTTTTAACTACTTCCACAAATACTCCCGCTCCGTCGGATATTTCCGCTCCGAATGTAGTTGCTTCTTTCGACACCTTCCAGCCGTCAGGAAATGTTATGCTGAAATCATATAAATCACTTTTGAAGTAATTTGTCGATATAACATTGACAATCGAAAAGGAGAAAACATAATTTCTTGTTTGTGTTTCAAACGCCTCAAAGTATTCTTTCTTTGCAATAACATTAACCATATAATATATATCACTTTTCACTAGATAGTAAACATCATGATAATACTCTTTATCGTCATAGAAATAGGAATATTTCATGAAAAGAGCGGGAACATCATCCAGAACCTGATAGTCAGATTCGAGCATATTAGCACCCTTGAAGCTCTTCTGAAAAGCCATATACATCGAACCCGGGTCCATATCATTTGCTGTTTTACCGGTATATGTTTTATCCACTTTTGCATAAATCATAATAACGCTTCCATCAGGATCTTTAAAAGACACATTCTCGGGATTACTTGTAGATGGTTTTTCTTCTTTTTCCCATTTATCAGGAATGGTAAGGCGGTAATTAAACCTCACATTTTTGTACGTTGTGATTGTTTGTGCATTCAGATCTGAGACAACAATCATCAATACAAATAGTGCAGGAAATAATAAAAAAATTTTCACTTACTCAAGTTTTATTTTTTATAATATTTATTTTCGCTTTGGAAAAAATAATCCACGTACATGTTTTTTTCTATGTATGATTTTAATTCCTCTGAACTGTTGAATTCCTTTTTTATATAATCTGTAATACCGGTGAGGGTAATTTCTTTATCACTCATAAAATCAATTTTATAAAGTAAATAATTCGCATCAGGATTTTCCGAATCCTTTATATTAAGAAATATTATATCCTTTATACTCGTAATATGCCCTGAATAGATCGTTTGAGAAACCGAACTGTCTGTTACAGATATCGATACTTCAATAATTTTATACTCAAGATCCGAAAACTTCGAGACTTCATAATATAAATTTTCGGAATTTTCCTGTTTCCATTTTCCGAAATAATTTTTATCAACAGAGCTGTTGGGTTCACTTATAGGATATTTCGATGAATAAGGGCATCCACTGAAAATGATTACAGAAGACATCAGAAGAACGAAAAGGATTATTCTATTTAGAGATTTAGTTTTCATTCATTAAAATACTATTAAAGCAAAATATTATCAAGATAAATGGGACAATAGAAGTTTTATAACCCCCCTAAAAAATGGGGAAAAAGATTTATAATATCCCTTACCATTTTTGAAAAAAGGAAGGATGTGGTAAAGAAATATTTGTTTTAGAGATTGAAATATCTATTACTCGAAGGCATAAAAATAAACATCCCTATAATGAATAATATTTCCAATATTACCCCTACAATCGCAATAATTATAAATACTTTCTGAATGAAGAAATACTTATTTTGTTTTTCGAAAGCTGTTATCAGAGTGTTTTTATCCTGCATTCCCGATTGAGAAAACTGCTTAAAAGCTTCAGCGGCTTCCCGAATCCTGATACCTGCAAATATAACCGGCACTCCAATTAATGCACCTATGCAAGTCAACGAATAAATGACCCCGACAATAATAAAAAAGATACCTACAAATTTCATATTGCCCGTCATTTGAGTTACTAATTGCTGGTTTAAATCGTTTCCCTGACTTCCTGTAGAAGAAAATACAGGAGAGCTTAAAGGCGGGGGAGGCGGGGGCGGAGTATAGGGTGGAACAGGTGTTGTAGGAAATCCACCGGAGTAATCCTGAGAATTGTAATTATTGTTTTCCATAGTTTTTAGGTTTTAGTTATTTGAATTTTTAATCAAATGTATAATAAGTATTTCTGTCTTTTTTCTTTAAATCTGTCTAACTCAGTCTGATATGAATCGATAATTTCCTGATATGATTTTCCGGTATCGATCATTTTCCTTAAATTGCTTGTACCGGCTAGTTTATCAATAAAAAAATCTTTTCGCCATTTGAATTCTGGAAAAAGTTTTTTTAGAGAGAGTAATAAAGCAACACCGATTTTAAACGGTTGAACGGTTTTTGTATCGATTACTTTAATATAAACACCGTTACAGGACTCTCCAATGAATTTCGGAGGATTTGAACTGCTTGCTATTTGTTCCGGGATAAATGATATCTTATTAAATTCAACCCCTTTAAAGTGATAAGAATTTAATTCTTCAATAAGCAGAGTAGAATTGCAGTAAGGGGCACCTATAAACTCAAAGGGCATTTCACTTCCTCTCCCTTCGGAAAAGTTTGTCCCCTCCAGAAAACAGGTTCCGCTGTACATAACGGCAGTAGAGGGGAAATACATACTGGGAGAAGGTTTAGCCCACATAAGATTTAATTCGGAATAGTTGTATGATCTTTTATAATCAATCATTTTACAGATTTCAAGGTCACATTTCCCTTGAAAATATTCCGCATTAATGTAGGATGCAAGTTCACCGCACGTCATTCCATAGGCAACCGGAATATCGAGCAATCCTACAAATGACTTAACACTTTTATCAAGCATAAACCCGTCAACGTAATCAGCACCAGGAACAACAGGTCTGTCACAGATAATTATTTTTTTATTATTTTCCAGTGCAGACTCGATGCAATAGTACATAGTATTTATGAATGTATAAAATCTTGCTCCTGCATCCTGAATATCATATAAGATAATATCTATATCTTTTAAATCCGCAGAAGACGGTTTTTTCTTTCCTCCAAAGAGAGTAACGACCGGTATTCCTGTTTGTTCATCAATATAATCTACATCTCTGTCATCACCCCGGAAACCGTGCTCAGGCGAGAAAATTTTTAATATAGTTACGTTTTTCTTTTTAAAAAGTGCATCTATAAAAGGTGTCTTATCAGAAAGCACACCGCTGTTATTAGTCACAACTCCGATATTTTTACCTTCTATAATGTAAAATTTTTCATTCAATAGTACCTGATTACCAAGCAGGAAATTATCGTTATTCTGTAAAGGAAAGGAAATTGAATTTTTGGAATGAATACCCGGGAATAAACTAAAAATAATTACGAATAATGGAATTTGAAGAAATATATTCATATCAGACAAATTTCCCCGATGAAATAATAATAATGATTAAGATAAATAATCCTGTACGTTTTGTATTATAAAGTTATTAAGTTCCTTTAATTTCATATTAAAGACCGTGGCTCCGGAGGCATTATTATGTCCTCCTCCTGCGAGCCGTTTTGCAAGTTCGTTTATCGGGATATCTCCTTTTGACCTAAAAGAAACTTTCACACAATCGGGAAGTTCCACGAGAACTATGCCTATAGCCACATTTTGAATTGTCATTACAAAAGAAGAAAAGCCTTCAACATCCTGAACATCGAGTCCGAATTCGTCGAAATCTTTTTGTGTTACAGAACCTATTACAAGTCTGTCATTGTAATAGAATTTAAAACTGTTGATAAATCTGGAAAGAAGTAAAATTTTTGTTTTGGGAGAATTGCTGTAAATTACGTCAAAAATATTAACGGGATTTGCTCCTCTTCTCACAAGGTCTGCGGCAATAGTAAATGTATTTTCATCCGTGCGGGGATAGTGGAAAGAACCTGTATCGGTCATTATTCCTGCATAAAGATTAACTGCTATAAATTCGTCAATATAATCAGGGTTATCATCATAAAAGAAATCATATAAAATCTGGCAGGTAGCAGGATAAGATGTTTCGGAAATATAAGCCTTGAAATCTTTCATATTAAAATCCTGATGATGGTCAATGCAAACTTTAACGGCTTTTGAATTTTTAATATAAGGCTCCATAGTTTTTGTCCGGGAAAATTCATTTGTATCAAGGAGTATGATTACTCCGGCATTTTCTATAAGAGGGATATTGGATTCCTTATCGAATTTAAAACATCTTATTTCCTGGTTCGTATCAAGAAAATCAAGGTAATCGGGTGTAGGAGAATAATTAATTATGGTAACTTTTTTTCCTTTTTTTCTTATATACTCAGCAAGTGCGAGCGCGCCGCCGACTGCATCACCATCCGGAAGCAGATGAGTTGTAATCACAAAATCGTTATGTTCCTCAATGATTTCACGTACTTTAGTAAAATATCCTTTCATTTAATAAGATAAATGATTTTTAAAAATATAACAATTTAAAATTTAAGAATTAAATTAATACCATAAAGGTACACAAAGTTGAATACCGAGAGCACGGAATAGCAAAGCTACAAACAAAAAGAACTTTTAAATTTGCAACACGAAGGTCACGCATATTCCCGATACACTTCGTTATCGGGAATATGCTTCGCACAGAATGAAACTTATTTTATAATTTATAAGAACAAAAGAACTTAGCACTAATGTAAAAATTACTATATATGTTTGTTAAAAAGCTTGCTGAAAAAACAAACTTTTATTATGTAGCAGCACGGAGTAAAACTACAGGAAACGGGATTCTGAAATCCTTAGACCCCCCGGTGTAGAAAAGTTCGGAATAAAAAATTGAAATATGAAAGACTTTTTCTAATAGCTTTCGTTTTCCGAGGGGAAGCTGCCGCTTTTGATGTCTTTGATATATCTTTTGAATGCGTCTTTCATATCCTGTGCAAGTGTCATATATCTTCTCACGAAGCGCGGCTTGAATTCTTCAATCATTCCGAGCATATCGTGCATCACGAGCACCTGTCCATCGCAATCGGGTCCTGCTCCGATGCCGATTGTCGGTATTTTTAAAGCTTTGGAAACCTGTAATCCGAGTGCTGCCGGAATTTTTTCGAGTACAATAGAGAAACAACCTGCTTGCTCAAGTAATATGGCATCAGTGAAGATTTGTTCTGCTTCTTCTTTTTCTATTCCACGTGTTTTATAACTTCCGAATTTATTGATAGATTGAGGAGTGAGACCAAGATGCCCCATAACAGGGATTCCGATTTCAACAAGTTTGGAAACTATTTCCGCAATATATTTTCCGCCTTCCATCTTCACAGCATCGCATCCTGTTTCCTTCATCACACGTCCGCAATTTTGTATTGCCTCATTAAGGCCTGCCTGATAACTCATAAATGTCATATCTGCAACTACCATTGCTTTTTTTACACCCCGTCTTACCATTTTCGTATGATAAATCATTTCCTCAAGAGTGACGGGAAGAGTGGTTTCATTTCCCTGAATTACATTACTGAGAGAATCTCCTACCAGTATTACTTCAATGCCCGCTTCATCACAAAACTTTGCAGTGATAAAATCATAAGCAGTAAGCATGGCAATTTTTTCGCCTTTTTGTTTGAGAGCGTATAATACTTTGGTGGTGATGTTCAGTAAATCCTGAGTATATGATGCAGTTGCCATATTATTTCTCCCCTTAATTTAGACTATTTTAATAATAAGTCAGAGTATGAGTGTTTAATAAATTTTTTTCTATCCAGCCCGAAATAATCAATCATGAATTTCATTTGTTTCTTTGCTTTTGCGAATGAATCAAATAAGACTTCGAACTCAAGAAATTCGCCAAGATTTTTTACTTTATCAAGGTGTATTCTTATATTTTCAAGAAGAAAAATTTCCCTTGTTTTCTCAACTATCACGAGGACAGGAAAAAATTTAGATAATATAAGATGCAGATTTTCGTAATCCTTTGTATTTGTGAGAATATAATTTGAAACCCTGAGTTTTTTTGATTCTTTTCTGTCGTATAAAATCAAGGTTCCCCGCTTATTGTTGATAATTCTCAGCTTGAGTCTACCGGTAGGAATTTTATAATAAATATCTTTCTGAATTTCTTTTTTAGTAGTGATTTTATTTTTTCCTGAAAGGTTTAATACCGCAGATTTAAATTCCGCATAATTATAAATCGGGGTTTTTATTTCGTAATTTTTCTTTAGCGGCATAGTTTTGAGGGGAGCCGGCTCCTTTATAATTTTTTAATTATCCTCTTATCAGTCCGCGGGTACTGGCTTCAATAAAATCAAGAATTGTTTTTACGCTTTCATCCTGTTCAAAATCATCTTTCACTTTTTTAACTGCATCACTGATATTATAAATTGATTTATATATTACATCGTAAACAGATCCGATTTTCTTTATCTGTTCATTTGTAAAACCCCGACGCCGCAGTCCAATGATATTAACGCCCTCAAATCTTAAAGGCAGATTACCAGCAATGATATAAGGAGGTACATCTTTTACGACCCTGAATCCTCCTCCAATCAAAGTGTGTTTACCGATTTTAACAAACTGGTGAATTGGGACCATACCACCAATAATAGCCCAGTCACCAATTTCAACGTGTCCGCCCATATTTACCGAGTTTGCCATAATGACATTATTCCCTACTTTGCAATCGTGAGCAACGTGACAAAAGCACATCAAGAAACAATTTTTACCAACGACAGATTTATTGCTGTGCTTTGTGCCGCGGTTAAGGGTACAATATTCCCGAATCACTGTTCCTTCTCCGATTTCAAAAGTTGTTTTTCCCCCTCCGAATTTTAAATCCTGTGGAAGGACGGCAACAACAGTACCATGACAGATTTTTACATTATCAGAAATTCTTGCACCGTCGTCGATTAAAGCACTTGAAAGGATTTCCACATTATTTCCAATTATTACATCGTCTTTAACAACCGTGAATTCACCGATTTTTACATTACTGCCAATTGAGGCTTTTGGACTGATTGAATTCATAAAATTTTTACAAAGATTTTTCGATAATAGAATCTTCTTCATCCTGTGAAGAAGTGCGGGTTATCATTTCTGCCAAGAGACCTGTCGCAAAAAACTGGACACCGACAATAATAAGCAGAATTCCGACATAGAATATTGGTGTACTGCTTAGCGGAATGTAAGTGAAAAATGTTTTTACAATAAACAATCCAAATATAATCAGAAAGCCGAGAATCGAAGAGAGAACGCCGAGCATTCCAAAAAGGTGCAGTGGTTTTTTAATAAATTTCGTAGTGAAGACTACCGTAAGAAGATCGAAAAATCCATTAAAAAACCTATTGGCACCGAATTTTGTTACGCCGAATTTGCGAGCCTGATGTTTAACAATTTTTTCCGTCACCCTGAAACCTGCAAGATGAGCAAGGGCGGGGATAAAGCGATGCAGTTCGCCGTAAATTTTTAATGATTTTATAACTTCTTTTCTATATGCTTTCAATCCGCAATTGAAATCGTGAAGCCGGATACCCGACACTTTGGAAGTAACGTAATTGAATAGTTTGGATGTATGTCTTTTTATAAACGGATCGAAGCGGACTTTTTTCCAGCCGGAAACTAAATCATAACCTGAATTAATAACTTTTATCAGATCAGGAATTTCTTTTGGGTCATCCTGTAAGTCTGCATCCATTGTGATAACGATATCTCCTTTTGCCAATTTAAAACCTGCGGACAGTGCGGCTGACTTACCCCGATTTCTTCGGAACTTGATACAGTGGAATCTTCCGTTTTTATTATGGATTTCTTTTATTTTTTCAAACGACTTATCAGTGCTTCCGTCATCAATCAGTATGACCTCATAACTGCATCTAAGGTTATCAAAAACTCTTTTTATGGAAAGGGATAGTTCCATCAGCGATTCCTCTTCGTTATAAAGCGGAATTACGACACTGACCATCTGGTTGGGCAGAACAACTTTTTTAAAGTCTCCGTTTCCGTTAGTCAATAAATCTTTGTCTAAATTTTGACGATTACCGTAAATTCTTTTTCTGAATTTCTTGTGTTTAAAAGGTCTTTCTTCTTTGTTATTTTCGTTGACTTTACTATCGCTATTTTTTACAGATTCTTCAGTTTTTCTGACCAGGTCATTAATTTCATCAATTATTGATACATTATCTGACATATTTATATTACCGGACTCCTTCTTTAATTATGTGTTTTTTCTATATTTAATTAAATAAAAGAAAATAAAATTACTATTTAAACTGTTAATGAAAATTAATTGAAAAATACTGCAAAATCAATTGAAAACAGTGGTTAGAAGCACCGCGATTAATTTTGTTTTTTTGATGATGGAAGGAAAAACTGATTCTGATGATAACATAATAACTTAAATATGCTATACAGTTCTCTGCATTGTTATTTGATACAATATTTTAAATTAAATACACTTGTCTTTCCGATTTAAATGCGTTCCCAAATTCAAAGTCAGTCCAAATTCTTGATTATTATAATGGATTTTAGATTGAAAATAATTTTATTTAAATCTAATTCCATATTTTAATACTGCTTGAGCGGGACATTTATTTTGATCTTCAAACTGTACTTCGTTCAATATGAGTGCACCCTGTCCGCAGACTACAACAGCTCCATCAGAATTAATTCGGGTTATAGTACCGGGAATACCGTGATACGGATAAGGAAAAATGTTTGCTTTCCATATACGAATTTTTTTCGAATCAATATATGTAAATGCTCCGGGATAGGGTTCCGATTGTGCTCTGATGAAATTATAAATGTTTTTGTTTGAGTCTATCCAATTGATAAGCCCATCTTCAGGTTTCCTTTCAGAACAATATGTGGAATAGCTGTTTGTTTGTGATTTTTTAGAAGCATTACCTGACAGAATTTTCAAATAATTTTCTTTTAATAATTTATCACAGCAAATTTCGCTCTTTTCCAAAACTGTACGAATCGAATCTGTTTGAGAAATTGTAAACTGTTTCTGCCCTATAATATCCCCCGTATCTATTCCATCTTCGAGATAAAAGAGTGAAATACCAGTTCGTTTCTCTCCGTTTATAATTGCCCAAACTAAAGGAGCAAATCCCCGATATTTTGGAAGTAATGATGCATGAAGACCTATGAAACCATTCGGAACTGATGAAAGGATTTCCGGACTAATTTTCCAATACCAACCCACAACAATACATAAATCAGGTTTTACTTTCTCAATAATGTTTTTCAGTTCGGATTGTTTTTCGAGAATGTATAACTTCTTCTTCTTCTGTTCTGCAAATGCCTTAAACTCTTTAAGTTTACAACGGATATCTATCGTATCATTCAAAGTAACGATAGCTGCAAGTGATCTTGGTTCTATAGAAAAAATTATTTTAAGACACGATAATCCGAGGTGTTTACTTCCGATAAAAAGAACTTTGTTTACTATGTTTTTATCTTTTATTCTAATATTATATTTTCTATGTACCATTTTACTGTTTCGTTTACTTCCTGTTCTATTGATGTTTTTGATTTAAAGTCAATTAACTTCTCCGCTTTTTTAACATCTGCCTGATGGACTCTCACATCTCCCGGTCTTTCTTCCTGAAAAGCAATCTCATTTTTGTAATTCATAGCTTTACATATATTTTTCACAAGTTCCAAAATTTCAGTTTGTTTACCCGAACCGATGTTAATAATTTCACCCCTTGTGTTTTGATTTTTATATATATCTATTGCACATTTTGCTGTATCCTTTGCATAAATATAATCCCGTGTCTGTTTTCCGTCTCCGTAAATCACAGGCTTTTCATTCTTTAAAATTCTTTTAATTGTTAAGGGTATTATTCCTGCATAATTTGCCTCATTTTGACGGGGACCAAAATTATTAAACGGTCTAATAATAGACATATCAATATTAAAAGTTTTATAATAAGAATAAACTAAAAAATCCGTTGCTGCTTTGCTTGCTGCGTAAGGGGTGTGAGCAAAAATCGGATGCATTTCGTCCATCGGAGTATAGCGGGCAGTGCCGTAAACTTCAGACGATGAACAATGAATAAGTGTGATTATTTTTTTACTTCTTCTGATAACTTCACAGACATTTTGTGTCATTATTACATTTTGCTCATTACAGAAATCCGGTTGATTTAAAGAAACAGGCAGCGGAACAACCGAGAAATTGAAAATAATATCAATTCCATACTCAGTAACAACATCACCTAATGATTTAAAATTGGTGACATCACCGATTATAAAATGAAAATTTTTGTGTTCGATCGCTTCTTTGAGATTTCGCTTCTTACCGGTGAATAAATTATCAATGACAATTAATTTATTTACAGATTCTTTTAACAAAGCATCACACAGATGACTGCCGATAAAACCGGCACCGCCTGTAACTAATACATTTTTATTTTCAAGAGAATTCATTTATTCAATTGTTTTTTAATGTGAAAGTTAAGTTTTTCAACAACGTATTCTATATCTTCAATTTCCAGTTCGTAATATAGCGGAAGGGCAAGCGAATGTTGAAAAAGATAAAGTGAATTGGGACAAACGTCTGTGCTCTCGTAAACCGGTTGAATATGAGAAGCATAAGTTCCGATATTTGTTTGTATATTTTCTTCCCTTAAAGAAACGATTATCTTATCCCTGTTAATTTCAGTTGATAGAACCACTGCATAAGTCTGATAAATATGAAATTGCTTTTCACCTTCTTTGGGAATTGTTATAAATTCGTTGTTGAGAAATAACTCATTATACTTTTTAACTAAAATTCTTTTTTTCTCAATTAAACGCGGAAATTTTTTTAATTGCTCAATAGCGATAGCGGCATTGATATCAGATAATTTATAATTATGACCTAACCGGATAAAAGAAGGGATTTCAAAATTTTTTTGTCTTTGATATGCAGATTCCATACCAAAACAAGATAACGAACTGATATAGTCTGCATATTCCTGATTATTTGTAGTAACAATTCCTCCTTCTCCTGATGTTGCATTTTTACGAGCGTGAAATGAGAATGCCGTTATAACACCATAATTTCCTGCATTTCTTTCTTTATACTTTGCTCCAAGCGAGCAGGCAGCATCTTCAATAACATTTAAATTATATTTATCTGCGATTTCAACAATTCTATCCATTTCTGCCATTTGTCCAAAACAATGAACAACAATAATTGCTTTTGTTTTGGCGGTGATATTTTCCTCAATCTTATCAGCATCAATATTATAAGAATCGAGTCGAACATCTATAAAAACCGGTTTAGCTCCGCAAAACATTACAGAATGACCTGTTGCGGGAAATGTATAATCCGAGACTAAAATTTCATCACCGCTTTTTATACCCAAAGCTAACAAAGACAGGTGCAATCCTGCCGTGCAATTATTTACCGGAACAGCATATTTTACGTTGATAAAAGATTTGATTGCCTCGGAAAGTTCATTTCCTTTTGGTCCCTGTCCGGCTACCCAGCCGGATTCAAATGTACTTTTTACAGCTTTAATTTCTTTTTCATCGAAAAATGGTTTTGAGAGATAAATTGTTTTCAACTTATTTATTTTCTTTGGAAATTGTTTTTGAGGTAAAGGAAATAAGTCTTTAGCTATGTTAAATTTTATTTTTTTACGATCAGGTTGTAATCATCAATCTTTATATCAGTTGCTTTATTACATTTGCTACAATACATTTTTGCAAATTCATTTCCTACTTCCTTTTCTTCCATTTTTCTGCCGCATTCACAAACAAATCCGATTAACCTTGCAGGATTTCCAACAAGTAAACCATAATTAGGGACATTTTTATTTACAACAGTACCTGCACCTATCATTGCATATTTACCTATAGTCACTCCGCATACTATTGTTGCATTTGCTCCGACGGAAGCACCTTTTTTTATTAGTGTCGGAACAACCTTCCATTCTTTATCATATGCTCTTGGATATAAATCATTAGTTAAGACCATATAAGGTCCGAGAAAAACATCATCTTCAAGAGTAACACCATTATAAACGGAAACGCCATTTTGAACTTTCACTCTATCACCGATACTTACTTCTAAATCAATATAAACATCTTTACCCATTATGCAATTTTCGCCGATTTTAGCACCTTCTCTTACCTGAACGTTTTTCCAGATAATAGTTCCTTTTCCAATTTCACAGGTTTCATCAATTTCTGCAGATTCGTGAATTTTAGCACCATTTACTAAGTTTAATTTTTTCATTTCATTCAAAATATTTCCTAAAAATTTAATAAAGTTAGCAAAAATATCATTAATAATATAGAACTAATTTTTTCATTTTGCCGGTTGAAGTCACAATCAGGAAGTTAAAAAAAACAAAAATTAGTTTTTATATGCGATGTAGTTTAAAAACGAATCCAGAGCAAAAAAATTAAATATGGTTTTAAGTAAATTATGTGGAGTGCCTTTAGAAGGAATTTTATAAGATAATCTGACTCTTTTAAATTTCTTAAATCCGCTTCTTTGTAGCGTATCCTGTAAACTTTTTGCGGTAAAAAAACTTCTATGATATAAAGGATGATTTCCGCCTTTCCATTTGCAACCGGATAACCTGAACTTAATGCTGTTAAAGTTAGGTACTTCGATAAAACAAAATCCTCCCTCATTAAGCAACTGATATATTTTTTTCAATTCGGAGACGGGATTAATAAAATGTTCCACTACATGAAAAAGTGAGATTATATCATATTTCTTATTTTCTTTCAACAGTTCATCGGCAGATTTATTAAATACTTTCAATCCAAATTCATTCTTTGCAAAATCCAATGCATTCTGTGATAAATCAACTCCCTCAATATCATTACATAACTCAGATATTGTTTTCAAAAAAAGTCCGGAGCCGCAACCATAGTCGAGTATTTTTCCACTAAGTCCGTTTTTTTTGAAAAACTCAAGTCTTTGCCGGTTAATTAAATAAATTTCCGAAAGGAATTCAAATTTAGAATTAGCAGAGTAGTCCTCAGGTTTAAAAAGAATATCGTAATATTTTTCGTACAACTCACTTTCATCAGGAGGGTTGAGCAGATATATAAGACCACAACCGGAGCACTTTACAATTTCAAAGTGGTCTTCCGTTAGAATTTTTTCGAATGACTTATTACTGCAATTCGGACATGATCTCATAGTTTAAATTACTTACTTTATAGATTATAATCTAATTATTTCACAGGCGACTATGCCTGAACGTAGTCACCAGAAGTGTATGATTTATGACAGATGTGAATATAATTGCAGTCTTAATAAAACATTGTAATTGACTTTAATCAAAAAATAAATCATTTTTGAGTTTATTATTTTAGTAAAATGCTGATTAAGACCTTAAAATTTGTTTTAGTTTTCTTAAGTTTTTCTGCTTTGGGAATAGCTTCCGTGAATGATGTAAATATAAACAAGTGGGAAGTATTTACTGATTTGAAAAATGTGAACGAGATAGCGGTGATTGATAATAAGTATGCTTTTTGTGCTACATCCGGCGGACTATTTTCTGTTGATCTTTCGAGCGGTGAGATACTGAAGAAATATACTAATATCGACGGACTTCTGTTCAATGACCTTATTTCAATAATTGTTGATAACCAGAAACGCTTGTGGATAGGGGCTTCTGATGGTTCAATTTGCATATTCGATTTCTACAACAATAAATGGAAATATATTTACGATATTAAGAATTCCAGCGAGAACAATAAATCAATCAACGGTTTTACGATTTACAGCAATTACATATTCGTTGCAACGGGATATGGAATCCAAAAAATTTCAACCATTGATTTTAACTTTGTTGAGGCCCCATATTATCAGTTCAATACGTTTACCAGCAAAACGAAAGTTAACAAACTTACCACATTAAACAATAAAATATTTGCGGTTACAGCTTCGGGAATTGCTTACGCAAACCTTATTAACACGAACCTGAACAATCCGGCATCATGGTCAATATATAATACTGCTCCGATGAACGGAAACTCAATTTCGATAGAAGCAGCGGGCAATAATGTATTTGCAGGTTCTGAAGCCGGTTTTGTTTACTACGACGGAAGCAACTGGAATCCGTATCCTAACGGACAGGTAAATATGGTTAATACCAGAGCGATTAAGTCAATAGGAAACACATTGTATTTTATTTCAAACTCAAATGTGATTTTTTCAGCTGACCTGAGTAATCTTTCTGTAATTACTCCTTATTTAGTACCCGGAAATTTTCTTTCCCTCGGAACTGATAATCAGAATCTTTTGGCAGGCGCTTATGAAAACGGTGTTTATATGAAAAAACAGGGGGCATATAGTTATGTATATCCGAATTGCCCCTATAGAAATATTTTTGACTATGTTACTTTTGATAACAAGGGAAATATATGGTCTGCAGCCTCTACTTATGACGGCGGATTTTATAAATATGACGGAATAAACTGGGAATCGTACAATACATCAATATATCCTCAGATAGGAAATATTAACTGGTTTAAAAAAATAGTACCTGAAGGTGATAATATCTGGGCGATTGGATATGGGCCCGGTGCAACAAAAATATCGGGTAATAATATTATAAACTATAATTATTCAAACAGCAATTTGCCCGGAATACCTGCTGATTCGACGTTTGTAGCTCTTAACAGCGGTGCAATTGACAACAGAGGGAAATTTTGGACAATTCTTTACATGACAAGATCGGGAGCATCACTTTATTCGTATAAGGGTGATGCTATATTCAATAAATACGACAATCCTTCGCTTATTACCGGCGGTCTTGCGAAATTCACAAATATTTCAATTGATAATTATAATACAAAGTGGATAAGCTGTGTTACTCCTCCGGGACTTTACTATTTCAATGAAAATGGAACTGACACAAATTATACGGATGATATTTACGGATTTTATTCCACCAGTGACTTTGCAGTTAACGAAATTACTGATGTAATAGTAGATAAGAATAATGAGGTGTGGATATCAAGTGATAACGGAATATTTATAATAAACAATCCCCTGGCTGCAATACAGAACAATAAACCAACTCCTGTGAAACTCGGAATAATTTCAGGCAATTTAAGGGTACCATTTACAGAAAACTGCAGATGCCTGCACGCAGATATATTGAATGAGAAATGGATTGGGACTCAGAACAACGGTGTATTTCATTTGTCTGAAGACGGTTCGACATTGCTGGAACAATTCAACATATCTAACAGTCCGATTCTTGAAAATAACATCAGCTCCATAACAGTAAACAGAAAAAATGGAAAAGCATATTTTGGAACTACGAAAGGTTTATTTGCATATCAATCGAATGCCGTGGAGCCGGTAGAAAGTTTTGATAAAATTATTTGTTCTCCGAATCCATATTTAATTCCTTCGGCAGTGGATTTAAAAATAGACGGTCTTGTAGAAGGTTCGATAATAAAAATATTCACTCTTAACGGAGAAGTGATAGCGGAATTTGACTCTCCCGGCGGCAGAATTGCAACATGGAACGGTTTAAACAAAAAAGGCGAGCTTATACCAAGCGGAATATATATGATTGTTGCTTTTAATAAAGATGCATCCAAAGTAGGAAAAGGAAAATTAGCAGTAATCAGAAAATAGATTTTTGAAGCAATGTTTATTATTCCTGTAATAGACATAAGGGACGGAAAATGCGTACGAGCGATAGACGGCCTGGGAGATTACACAAGTTATTATGTGAATTCCCCTATCACAATTGCTAAACTCTTCAGAAAAGAAAATTTCAGAGCTATACACATAACCGACCTTGACGGAGTTTTATCAGGTGAAATGAAAAATTTTGACCTGATAAAACAAATATCCAAATCAGTTGATATTCCAATATTGCTTGGCGGAGGAATAAACAATTTTGAAAATGCTAAACGGGCAATTGAAGAACTAGGAGTTTATCGTGTAGTAATTGGTACAGCCGCACTTTTTGTACCGGAATTAATTTCACGAATAATTAAAGAATATTCCGCATCAAAAGTAGCAGTTGCGATCGATGAAAAACTGAACAATGTTGTAAAAGACGGCTGGATTGAATCTGCAGATATTACTCCTCTTGAGTTCGCTATAAAAATGGAAAAGCTGGGTGTTCAACGAATTATCTATCAGGATGTAACACGTGTCGGAAATCTGAGCGGTCCAAATATAGCGAGATTGCTGGAGATCGCACGACACACTAAATTGAAAATCACTGCTGCGGGAGGAATATGTGATTACAGGGATTTGAAAGCACTATCTGACCTTCAGGTTTGGAGCATAGATTCCGTGACCGTTTTAAGGGCTATCTATGAGAATAAATTTCCCTGCCAGAACCTCTGGAGAGATTTAGAAAAATTAGACATATCTCTTGAACTGCCGCATGTAAAATAAAAATAATTTATCAGGTTATTTTAATTACATCAATTACGCGGAACGATTCCGAATATTTATATTTTTTTGAGTCACTTGCTATGAATTTTTTAAAATAATCAGTGAATTCATCGAAATCCGAGAACTGAGATGTGTGTGATGAGAGGATATCGAGTTTAATATCTATATCCTTTGATATGTTCAGAAAAAAATTCGGTTTATCCGAGCCAAAGAAGAAAATTTTATTGACCCTGTGCAATCCGTATTTAGAAGGATAGATAAAATCATTTTTTGCAGCAAAGCAGGCATCAAATGCTGCAAGTGAAATTATCCTGTGGTCTTTATGAAATAAATTGAGATTATCGAATTGCTGATTTGCGGGGTCGAACGTAAAAACATATTCGGGTTTTATTTTTTTAATAATGAGAGTGAGTTTCTTCCTGAGATTATCTGTATATTCAAGAAAGCCATCCCGCTCATTCCAGAAAATCACTTCTTTCACACCCAGTTTTTTCGCAGCGTTCAACTGTTCTTTTCTTCTGACTTCTATTCTTTCTTTTCTTGTTTTAATATTTTTTTTGCAGCCGTTTTCACCTGTAGTAGCGATAAGATAGTATGCTGTATATCCTTCATTTATTAATTTTCGTACAATCATAGAGCATCCGAACTCGAGGTCATCCGGGTGTGCAGCAATAGCAAGTAATGTTTTTTTCTTCTTTTCCATATTTTATTTTTAGATGTTTCGCTACGCTCAACATGACAGATACTTAACTTCAGTTATTTATTATCTACAACAATTTTACCTTTTTTTATCACTTTTTCAATCTGGTTGATTCCAAAGTGGTAAAGTAAATCACGGTAATTTGCGAAATCAAAAATCAATATATCTGCTTGTTTATTTTCCTCTAAGCTTCCGATTAATTCCTGCATATATAAAGCATAAGCAGCATTAATTGTGACAGCGTTTAAAATTTCTTCGGCGGTCATTTTTAATTTTACCGATGCGAGAGACATAATTATCTGCATATTTTCCGTATTACAACTTCCGGGATTAAAATCAGTGGAAAGTGCAACAGGAATATCGTTCTCAATAATCTCCCTGGCAGGCGGATAATGCATATCCAGAAAGTATGACGCACCCGGTACGAGCGTAGCGATAATTGGTTTATATTGCAGGCGTTTAATATCACCTGTTGTAAGGGATTCGAGATGGTCAACCGATATTGCATTCACTTTAAGAGCAACGGAGATACCTCCGATAGAATTAAACTGGTCTGTGTGTATTTTCGGAATTATACCAAATTTAGAACCTGTAGATAATATTTTCTCCGACTCTTCAGGTGAATAATATCCCTTTTCGCAGTATACATCTATGAACTTAGCCAGTTTACTTTGTGCAATCATAGGGATCATTTCATAGCAAATCGTATTTATATATTTTTCTTTAGAAACATTTTTCGGAATGGAATGAGCGCCTAAAAATGTCGGAACAATATCCATATCATAATTATTTTTCGCGGCGAGCGAGTTTATTACTTCAAGCATTTTAATTTCATTATCGGTATCGAGTCCGTATCCGGATTTACCTTCGACAGTGGTAGTACCGTATTTAATAAAATTTTCAAGATGCTTTTCGCCCATATTTTTCAATATAGTTTTGCTTGCATTACGGACTGCTTCGACAGTTGAAGCAATGCCGCCGCCAGCTTTTGCTATTTCCAGATAATTGCTGCCTGCAATTCGCATTTCATATTCATCTGCCCTTGAGCCTGCAAATACAAAATGCGTGTGGGAATCAACAAATCCCGGCATAACTGTTTTATTTTTCCCGTCAATTTCCGTGAAATTTTTCTTCTTGCGTGACTTCAAATAAATCGAAAGGTTTTTTGCATTTCCGACAAATTTTATTTTACTGCCTTCAAGAAAGATATTGGAATTTTTCAGAAGCCCTATCTGGGACTGCGAGCCGCCCGATTTAGGGATTCCATTCAGGTCGCGGCAGGTAACAAGATTTGTTACATTTTTAATCAGAATAGACATACTTTGTTTGTTTATTTGTATAAAGACTTTTATTCTTCATCACCAAGGCAATAGAGATAGCCATCACGGCAGGCGATATAAACTCTTCCATTATACGCAATTGGTGAAGCTTCAAAACTTCCGGACCTTCTATCCAGCAGGGAAAAATTCATTTCATCATCAAACTCAAAAAGAAATATTCCACCATACCCTGCAGATATAATTTTATTCCTGACAATAATCGGAGAAGATATTGATGCACCGGTATGGTACTTAAAAACTAATTCCGGTAGCGAATAAATTTTTCTGCCGTCAAATCCTGCGGCTTCCCCGACGATACTTTTATAGTTTACCAGATATAGATATCCATCGATTGCACTGAATGCTGCAAGATAAGGATGAGAAGGTTTTTTTGTCAAATCATTAACAGCAGGTGTTCCTATTACACCTCCATCCCATGATGAAACATGAACATTCTTTGTCGGGTAGTACCATTCCGCAGATTCATCTTCTGATTTTCCGGGATTTAATTTCAGTAATCCTCCTTCTCCTGCAATATATTGTTTTTCAACAGGTACAAGGATGCAGCTATCGGAGGTTACTACCGTGGAGCCGTTTAAGTCAGAGCCTATATAAAAATCCCAGTCAATTTCTTTTTTCAGAATATTGTAAGCATACACGTGCCCTGAGCCGGCAGCAGTGAATACTTTTCCGGAAAGAAGTGCGGGGGAAGATTCCGCCACAAGATTTCCTCCGTGCTTTGAAATATCCTTTTTATCATACAGCGGATACTCGCCAATAATTTCAGGCAGAATGAAATTTTCATATTTTTCGCCATATCTGTAATCGGGGTTAAATATCGTAAAGATTCCGTTCTCAAGTCCGAGGTAAGCAGTATCATTAATTACAAGTGCCGAACCGTCTACATCCCTGCTATAACTTGGTGTTAGTTTGCTGTTGAGCCGGAACAATTCTTTTCCGGTCATATAAGAAATTGCACGGAAACTGAAGATATATTTTCCGCCTTTATTAAAATTATATCCTCTTCTGCTGCCCTGAAGAATTACAAATCTATTATCCGGATCGGTCTCATTTTTATTCTCAAAAATAGTACCGGTTCCTTTTATTACATCATCAAATCCATATTCCCAGATTACTTCACCTGACTCAGCATCAATTTTTTTGAGGTTATGGTCAAATGCGCCCTGTATCAAAAACAGTTTTCCGTTTTCAAATACAAGCAGCGGCTGCCCAGTCCAACCTGCTCCGCCCCAGCGGTTGCCGCCATGCTGGGGAGAAGCATTCGTATAACCAATACCGAGGTACAATTTCCAGATCAATTTCAATTGCGAGGGAGCTTTATTACCGTAATAATTTCTTTTTTCATTTCCCCGGAAAGTGGATATAAGGATTTTAATTGAGTTTGTATCAATATTTTCTGCGGAAGCCGAGTCTTTTTTTATTGTATCAGCAGTAATATTAATTATTTGTGAAGTATCTTTCAGATTAATATTTGTGGAAGGATTTTTTCCGCAGCCTGTAATTAAAGATAAAATACCGAAGCATAAGAAATATTTTCTTATACTTTTTACGAATTGAAATTTTTTAAATTTAATCAAGATATGTCAGAATTATTTACAGACATTAACCATAACCAAAATGTGACCAATGTAAAAGCATTTTGGTTAATCCTATTTATAATTTTACCTTTGAAAATTAATATGCTTTTCTTACACACCTGACGCTAAAACCCGCAGTTTTCAGATAATCAGGATATGTAATCCTTTCTGTCCCTTCTCTATCAAGAGAAAAGCAATAACCTTTTTCATTATCGATTTCCGTCGAACTCCATAAAACGATATATTCATTCAATCCGGCATATTCTCCGTTAAAATATCTGCTGCCGGGATAATTAGCATTAAATCCCTGAGGAGAAGTTTTTGTCAGTATATCTGCAGCACTATTCTCACCACCGAAATACTCTACAAGGTCCATCAGTTCATTTTTTGTCGGGAGTCTCCAACCGGACGGGCATGCTTTTAATGCGGATTCCCAGGTGTAAAGTCTGCCATAGATACTGCAATTAGTTGATTTATCATCAAAGCAGTAGCTGTCTGAATTATCATAATTAAGGTTGTCAAGCATCCATATAAGATTTCCGATTTTCACGGTAGAGTAAATCTGTCCATCTCGCTTGTCAGTAAAAGAGTTATCGCTAAACTTGACAGAGCAGCTGAAAAAATAAAATGAAGTGAAAAACAGAACAATAAATAATAATTTTGTTTTCATAATTTTAAAAAATTATTTTATAATAAATGATTCTTGTTTTATAACATTGCTTTAAGTTCTCTTTCAACTCCTATCGGCACAGTTACAGATACTCCATCAAGTTCAATTTTCACTTCGCCATCTACTTTGCAATTAAGTTTTTGTCCGCTTATAAATGCTTTTACAATTTCAACCGCAGAAGAAGGCAGGTCTAAATAATTTACCCTGACAGGTAAATCGATATAAGAGACCGAGTTATTGTGAATTGTCTGTGATTTAGTAGTGCTTCCTTTTCCGATAAAAGAATTGTTCAGGTATATTTCATAAGACGAACTCAGAACGTTTGCATTATAATTATTATCATTTGTAACTTCAACCGTAGCAAGGAATTCCACGCCGGAGAGAGACACGCCGGAAATCGAAACATTTTTTATCCCTGTTACTTCCGGTTTACTTCCAAATAGCGCAGAGAAAAATGAACATCCGGAAAACAGAAAAGGGTAGATCAAAAGGCATATTAAAATCCGGTATCCGGAAAGTTTCATCTTATTCTTTTAGATTATTTTAATATATAAATTTATAAAAAATAAACATATACAAAAAAAGGGACAGGATTAACAATTAATAATGAAAAATGAGTTATGAATAGTTGGAGAGCAAAAGCAAATCTGAACCATGATTAAGAGATTAAAAAAATAAAAATCAGAAACAATAACACGAAGGTACTGTGTTAAAAAGCAATAGAAAAAACACAACGTATGTTTTAATTAATTTTGTAATTTGGGACATATGTTGTATTATTTTTCCAAAGAGTGTAAATTAATACTAAAAGTTTTCTTGCGACAGCAATAAT
>DATCHW010000265.1:0-4365 GCA_036508135.1 Ignavibacteria bacterium | reverse complement strand
ACCGATTTCAATTCCAAGTATATCTCTTCTCGAATCAATTTTTTCTGATTTGAAATTGACTTGCCGGGTGAATTTTTCCTCGAAATACCCTCTGACTTGTTGCAATGCCCTGTAGAGGGCTTCACCTACAGACATTGTCATTAACCTGTTAATATACCAGTTATCCATCAGAAGGAATTTGAAGTCTGTAACACCATATTTCTACTATTCGTTCCCAACATAGGAAATATACTTTTGATATTTACCCCGCTGCGTTAAAACTAAATTGTCGACTACTTTTATATCGATATCAATAATGCTATTAGTTTGAAAATCAAGTTCTTTTTTAATAGTTTTCAACTCTCCCTCATGAAAATCTTTATTTACAATAATATACATATCAGCCTTCCCCCTCTCCTTTTGAACAAACTGATATGTAATAATATTTTTGAATACCTGAATTCCAAGTATAAACCCGGTTCCTGTAAGAAACTCATTATTCTTTCCGTACAATCCTTTATTGCTGCGCCTTTTCCCCTCAATTCTGAAAAACTGATCTTCAGGGAAACAGATATCATCTGTTTTATATCTGATAAAAGGCATAGTTTTGTTCAGGAATCCGGTCCCGACAATTGAGTATTCCCCGTCCTTTTGACGTATTTTTTCTGTATATCCATAATAAGGATCAAAAGAGTACTTATACGGTTCTGTCTCCTCGGCTATTACAACCCGCTCACTATGTCCATAAAAAGTTACTGCTTTTACATTAAAAAATTGTTCAATAAAATCACGTTGTTCAGTGTCTATATTTTCAGAGATCAGAAAAATACCTTTCAGATTGAGATCAAGATTAACATTATACTCTTTTATCAATTTTGCAAAATACCATATTGATGAAAGATAGCCATTCAGATATTGAGGTTTGATTTCGTTAATTTTTCTTGCATATTTTGATAAGGTAACTTTTGACAGTTTTGTATTTGAAAATATTAATTCATTTTGCATAGGGTTGAAGCTCCAGAATTTATTCCCGTCTCCAAGATTTCTGAAAGTTGCTACCCTGTCATTAAAATTATAGCCCAATCGTTTACGATAGAAATAAATAAATGCGTTTTCCTTATAAATCGAATCATAGTCGAGAAAAAACTTAAGAGGTATGCCGGAGCTTCCACCAGTGGTTCCGACATAGTAACCTTTATTAACTCTGTTTGTTGAAATAAGTTTATCGAATTTTTCTGTTATTATTTCTCTGGTAAGAAAAGGAATTTTCTCAATCTGTTTGAAATCAGCAAATTTTAATGGGTCAAAAGAAATCTTATTAAACAATTCATTATAGTAAGGTACATTCCTGTACGAATAAATTAAAACTTCTTTCAATTGATTAAATTGAAAATCCCGAATTGCATCCTGACTTAATAATTCCCTGTTTTCAAGCATCTTATAATAGTTTCGGAATTCTTTATTGCCTACAAGTTTATGTCTGAACAAAGGAGCCGAGATATACTTCAGACTTTCAGGCATCTTATCCCGGATACTTTTCAAGAATTGCTTTTTCATTCTGATCCTGTATTATTTGCCATTTTCTTCAAATATAAAGTTTGGGATATTCGTTTTTGAATAATGATATGTATCTTATATTAAGATTGTTAATTCACTATATTGGAAATATACTTTTGAAATTTACCTCGCTCGGTTAACACAAGTTTGTCAACTATTTTGATTTTAATGTCAATAACCCCATTTGTTTGTTTATCAAGTTTTTTCTGGAGAGCAATTAATTCTTGTGGTTGAAATTCATTGTTTACGATAATAAACAAATCTACTTTCCCTCTCTCCGTTTGAATAAATTGATAATTAATAAACTTTGTGAATATTTCCATCCCAATATTAAATCCGGTCGAGGTAAGAAACTCATTATTTTTTCCGCGCAGGCAAATTGTGCTGCTTCTTTTCCCTTCTATTCTATAATATTGCTCTTCAGGGATACATATATCATCTGTTTGATAACGGATAAAAGGCATTGTCTTGTTTAAAAATCCTGTGCTTACAATTGAATACTCATCCTCCTTACACTGAATCTGCTCAGTATATCCATAATAGGGATCAAATACATATTTGTTCTGTTCAACCTCTTCAGCAATAACAGCACGTTCACTATGACCATAAAAAGTAGATGACTTTGTGTTAAAGAATTTTTCAATGAACTCACGTTGACTGTCATCAATATTTTCAGAAATTAAAAAAATACCTTTTAGTTTGAATTTAATGTCTATGTGATACTCCTTTAGCAGTTTGGCCAGGTACCAGATTGCTGAGAGATATCCATTCAGGTATTGAGGTTTGAACTCATTAATTCTTCTTGCATATTCTGATATCGTTGACTTAGCCAATCTTGTGGTTGAAAATAGAATTTCCTTGTACATGGGATTATATCTCCAGAGTTTTTCACCATAACCGAGAACTCTGAAAGTGGCCAACTTGTCTCTGAAACCGTAACCTAGTTTTTTGCGGTAATAATATATAAACGCGTTTTCTTTATAAATTGAATCATAATCGAGATAGAACTTAAGAGGTGTACCTGTGCTTCCTCCTGTCTGTCCAATATAGTAACCATTTTTAACTTTTTTCGTTGAAATAAGCATATCGAAATTTTGTGTAACTAATTCTCTTGTGAGCAAAGGTATCTGTTCAATCTGCCTAAAATCAGAAAATTTATATGGGTCAAATGATATCCTATTGAATAATTCATGATAATAAGGGACATTGACATAAGAATAAATTATTATCTCCTTCAATTTATTAAACTGATATTCTTTTATTGTTTCCTTGTTTAATGATTTCCTCTCTTCGAGCATCTTGTAGTATTTACAGAACTCCTCATTTTGAATCAGCATATTCCGGAACAGAGGAGATGCCATATATATCAGAGGTTCAGGCATATTATCCCGGAGGTTTTTCATGAACTGCTTTTTCATTGTTTAAAGTCTTTATCAATCCATTAAGATTGCTGGTTTCTTATATTATTGATAAACATATGGTATTTCCCACCAGGTGATAATATCAACTTATCTCCGATTTGTACCTCAAATTCAATAACCCCTTTCATGTTCCTTTCGATTGCATTTTTGATGAGAGGTATTTCAGATTGATGAAAGTCCTTATTTGGTACAATTAACAGTATAGCATGACCTTTTTTCTCCTGAATGAATTGATAACTAGTCACATTCACAAGGATATCGCTAAGGATATGTAAGGCAGGATGAGTTATTTTTTCATCATTACTCCCAACCATAAAATCGTTGGTATCCCTTCTTCCTGAAATGGATATCATATTGTCGCTTGTTATACAGCAGGTATCATTTGTTTTATACCTGATTAAAGGCATTGTTTTATTCAGGAAACCGGTTCCGACTATTTCAAAAACATCAGGGTACAGATTTAAAAGCTCGGTATATCCGTAATACGGGTCGAACTGATACTCCTTATGTTTAAACTCCTGGGCTATTACACACCTTTCCGTGTGTCCATAGAAAGTAATAGTATTTACTTTAAAAAAGGATTCAACAAAAAGGCGTTCGGATTCATTTATGTTTTCCGAGGTGAGAAATATACCTTTTAGCTGAAAATCAAGCGATTGACCTTTATCGGAAAGTAATTTTGCAAAATAATATATTGACGAAATATATCCATTAAAATATGCTGGTTTTATTTCATTAATCTTCTTCCGGTAAAGGTCGAGATTTTCTGAAGATAGCTTAAATGGCGAAAATATTGTTTCGTTATTTACGGGGTTAAGACTATATAGTTTATCACCGAACCCGATACCCCTGAAAGTAACTACTTTGTCCTCAAACCGGTATCCGAGTTTACTTCTGTAATAATATATAAATGCAGTTTCCCTGAAGAAAGAATCATAATCCAGGAAAACCTTTAAAGGTTCACCCGTACTACCGCTTGTCGTTGTACTATAACTTCCCCCTCTTATTCTCTTAAATGACATAAGTTTATCGAAATTCTTGCGGATTAAATCCTTTGTCAAAAAGGGTATATTATTAATATCATCAAAAGAATTAACTTTTTCAGGTTTGAAATTGATGTTGTTAAAAAGATCCGTATAGTACGGTACATTCTCATATGAATGGATCAGGATATTTTTCAGTTCATTTAATTGATATTCTTTAATTAAATCAGGAGGCATTGTTTCCCTCTTTTTAAGGATATCGTAATATTTCCGGAATTCTTTGTTAGTGAGTAACTTATTCCGGATATAAGGAGCTGTGACGTACTTTAGGGATTCAGGCATCTTATCTCTGAGTCTTTTCAGGAATCGTTTATTCATTTCTTAAAGCAATGATTTATATATTTCATTTAATTTTTTTAACACTT
>DATCHW010000264.1:0-15460 GCA_036508135.1 Ignavibacteria bacterium | reverse complement strand
GCTCGTTCCTGTTCCTATATATCCTCCGATAATATAAATAGAATCTTTGATGGTTGTTCCATTTGTCGTTGCAAGTGCTATAGGCATTGCTGTTTTTGTCGACCAGGTATTGGTAACTGTATTATAGCATCTGTTAATATTGACAGGTGTTCCACCACCCATCAGGTAAACATAGCCTGTGTCATTAATTATTATACCAGATGGTATAACACGTGAAGCATTTGTCGCTCCATCAGGGAGAACAGCTAAACCTGTTGTCCATTGCGATGAAAAATTGGAACAGGGGGGGGGTATAGCCCCGGGCCAGCTGTATTCAAAAACCCCTCTCCCGGGCATTGTCGCATTTGCCCCGCCTGCATAAAGCGTTGTATCCCCTACTGTCCTGAATACGAGAGATCTTACAGGATAAGTATTTACCAAATCACCGGAATTGAAATCAGCCCAGGAATTCCCGCCGTCAGTAGTTCTCCAGACACCTTTGGTTGTTGTTCCGCCATCCATTCCAAGGAAAAACTGATTTGTGGTACCGGGTCTGATAATACAAGATCTCAGAAGCGTTCCCGTAGCTATCGGTAAACCGGTGTGCATCTTTACCCAAAGTTGTCCGCCATTGGTAGTGAGGTATGCACCTCCGTCAACATCATTTACAAATAATGCCGCAAGAACTATGGAAGTATCTGCAGTACTTATACTTAAAGCACGTACAGGGTCTCCGGTGGTACTGGTAGGCAAACCGTTGCTGATATTATTCCAGGTTGCTCCGCCATCATAAGATTTAAATATACTAGATGGTCCAATAGCTCCAGGATAAAACATGGAAGAACCTGCATAAATTATATTCGGGTTCTTGGGATTTATTAATAACGAAAGAATTTGTTTGTTTGTTAAACCGGTGGTGTCAGGAAGCCAGGTTGCACCTGTATTTGTGGTTTTATATAAACCAACCGTAGATGCAACTAAACCATCAAATACACACATATAGGCTATTGCCGGGTTTGTAGGATGTACAACAATTGATTGAATTGCTACGCTCGTTTCTACAATACCGGAATTAGACAATGTCCAGATCGCACCGGCATTTGTACTGACGTACATACCACTGTTAGTCGCTCCGTTCTGATCTGTACCTGCATACAGAACGTTCGAATTTGATGGAGCAATTGAGATGCAGAAAACACCTTTATATGTTATTCCATTATTGACCGGAAACCAGACAAGGCCGCCGTTAGTAGTTTTGTAAACGCCGGAATCCAATCCAACATGGTACATGGTGTTTTGATTATTCGGGTCAATAACCATTCCATAAATTCTTCCGCTGTTACTGTAATTGAGAGTCCAGGTATTGATTCCGTCCTGTGCTAATGAAAATTGAAAAGCGATAAAAAAGAGAAGAGAAGCAATTAATGATTTTTTCATAAAGTCTCCTTTATTTTAAGTTTAATAAATTTGTGAAAACAAACCTGTTTGAGCAAACGAAAAGCTGTAATTGATTTTTCATTTTTTCTTTTGGCCTAAAGTTAATTAAAAGTTTATTGCTCAGGATTTGTACACAGGGTTCATTGAAGTTTTAATAGCTAAAAGAATCGAATGGACAAACCCTTTTTAATTTATTTTGTGACCTAAGTAACATCCTTTTTTTGTTTTCTCAATAATACTTATGGTTAATGTAATATATAATTCTAGAATAATCAAACTTAATTTTTTTCTAAGTTTTAATTTTCTTTGCCATTTATTTGTCTCTCATTCCAAAATTAAATTTTGGGACATACTTATGTTGGAAACTCTGTTTCCATTTTAATATTTACGAACAAAGTTTTAAAAAAAGTATATCCCCAAATCACCGAGGATTCGGGATGGAAAGAGCGCACGAGTTTGGGTACGAGAGGGAAAATATAATAAATTGTAATGTCGGTAGTTTTCACCTAAAAATATGCGAAACTCATCGGATGAATTACCAGCGATACCGCTTGATTCATCCGATGAATATATAATTAGCTTATTTCATTCACCCAATAATTGGACTGCATCAATCTCTTTCCATCCCGGGACTGAATTTGTCGCTAGGGTTATTTTTACGGTTTTTGTTTTGTAGTCAGTCTTATCAAATTTCGTTTTGAAATATTGAATCGAAACTGCTTCATATTTGGTTTTGTCTAATCCTTCCCATACGGTATGACTTTTACCTTTTGTATCAATCAATTCAATTTTAATAATTGCACCCGGATTAAAACTTTGCCTGACTCTCACTTCAGTTGCATTTACAGATTTTTCATAATTAAGTATAACCCATTCTACACCTTTACTCTGCTCTTTCGAAGTCCATGCTTTTCCATTATCCCCGTACGTTTCTACATCCGGGGCTCCTATCATCTGGTCTGCTGTCCAGGTATCTTTTCCTGTATGGTCAGCATAAGTAGAACTTGCTTCAGCACTCACAACCCACTGTCCCAATGGATCTTTCAGTATTTTTTCCTCTTCTAATGCTTCTTTTACTTTCTTTTCCCTGTCCATCTGCTCTTTCACTGCTTTTAAAGAATCTTCTTTTTTCTGCTGAATGGTTGACTGTTCACTCTGCTGAGGCGTAGTTTTTTCTTTTGTTGCTTCTTCTTTTTTCCCGCAAGAAGTAATTACAAATGCAATCACAATTAAAAAATATATTAACTTTTTCATTTTTTTCCCTATCAATTATTTTATAAAATATTTAAAAGAATCTAAATTGAATTTAATTTTATTAATATAATAAACTTAAATATTTATTAATATATTATTAATTTGATATCCTGATTCAATAAGTTCAAAGGTTTACAATGAAACAATTATAACCCGACTATTTTCCCGGGAAGAGAAGTTCTGTAAAAACAAAACATAATTTAAAATTATATCTTATACTTCTGTTTAATATTTTTGTGGTGTCTGGCTTTCCTTCCGGCAAGTGTCTGGACGTAAGTTTTCGATTAAATCGAAACTATAGATCTGAGATACCACAAGCAATTAAAGTAACTCATCGGATGAATCACCAAAATTACTATCTACCGTGTGTCAGACAGGCTTGATTCATCCGATGAACATGAAGAAAAAAATAAATTATTATGAGCAATTTATTGTTATATTATTATTGAGAAAGTCATAATTTTTTAATAACTTAATTGCATATATTGTTAGAAAATCACAATCTGAAAATGGAAGAAAATAATGCTAATACCATTAATCCGGAACAAAATTTAGAGAACCGGGAATGGCTCGAGTCTTTAGAGGCTCTATTTCAAACAGAAGGTCCTGAAAGAGTAAAAGAACTCTTAAGGCTCCTCGAAGCACAGGCAAAAAGAAATGGAATCAAAACAGATTATACCGCAAATACTCCTTACATAAATACAATACATATTTCGGAACAACCCGTATTCCCCGGCAACAGGGAAATTGAACGCCGTATTAAAAGTATTATTCGCTGGAATGCTATGGCTATAGTTGTCAGGGCTAACAGGGAGCTGAGCGGGATAGGCGGACATATATCCACTTTTGCATCATCGGCTACACTCTATGATGTCGGCTTCAATCATTTTTTCAAAGGTAAAGACGATGAAAGCGGAGGCGATATAATTTATTATCAGGGGCATGCATCTCCCGGGATATATGCACGAGCTTTCCTCGAAGGCAGATTATCTGAAAATGATCTGATGAGTTTCAGGCGTGAGTTATCAAAAGAACATAAAGGGCTTTCCTCTTATCCTCACCCATGGCTGATGCCGGACTTCTGGGAATTCCCGACTGTATCAATGGGTTTGGGTCCAATAATGGCTATCTATCAGGCAAGGTTTAATAAATATTTACTCGACAGGGGAATTAAGGATACATCCAAACAGAAAATATGGGCTTTCCTTGGTGACGGCGAAACCGATGAGCCGGAATCTCTCGGTGCAATCACACTTGCATCACGCGAAAAGCTTGATAATTTAATTTTTGTTATAAATTGCAACCTGCAAAGACTCGATGGACCTGTAAGGGGTAACGGAAAAATTATACAGGAACTCGAAGCGGCGTTCAGAGGCGCTGGATGGAATGTAATAAAAGTTATCTGGGGAAATGACTGGGACCCGCTTCTCGAAAAAGATGAAAGCGGTCTGCTGATTCAGAGAATGCAGGAAGTAGTTGATGGTCAATATCAGAAATATACAGTATCAGATGGCTCCTATATCAGGAAAGACTTCTTCGGTAAATATCCGGAAGTGGAGGAACTTGTGAAGAATCTTTCCGACGAACAGTTAAGAAAATTAAGAAGGGGCGGACACGACCCCGAGAAAGTTTACGCCGCATATAAATCGGCAACAGAAAATAAAGGTTCGCCAACAGTGATACTTGCACAAACCATCAAAGGTTATGGACTCGGCGAAGCAGGCGAAGGCAGAAATATCACGCACCAGCAGAAAAAACTGAATGAAGAAGAATTAAAAGAATTCAGAAGCAGATTTGGCATTCCTATTTCGGATGACGACGTATCCGGAGTTCCTTTCTATAAGCCATCGGAAGACTCTCCTGAAATAAAATATTTAAAAGAACGCAGAAAAAAACTCGGGGGATTTATTCCTCAGAGAATAGTGAAAGCAGAATCTCTCGGGACTCCTCCTGAATCGGTATTCGACGAATTCTATGCCGGCTCCGGAGACCGGGAAGTGGCTACTACTATGAGCTTTGTTCACCTTCTCTCAAAACTTTTGAAAGACAAGGAAATAGGTAAATATGTAATTCCGATAGTGCCGGATGAAGCACGGACTTTCGGGATGGAAACACTCTTCCGGCAGGTTGGGATTTATTCACACGCGGGGCAACTTTATGAACCCGTTGATAAAGAAAGTCTCCTCTATTATAAAGAAGCAAAGAACGGTGCAATACTCGAAGAAGGAATCAACGAAGCCGGTTCAATGAGTTCTTTCATTGCGGCAGGTACATCTTATGCAACACACGGAGTGAATATGATACCGTTTTTTATTTTTTACTCTATGTTCGGTTTTCAGAGAATAGGCGATTTGATATGGGCAGCAGCTGATATGAGGACAAAAGGATTTTTAATCGGCGGTACATCAGGCAGGACAACACTTGCAGGCGAAGGGCTACAGCATCAGGATGGTCACAGCCACGTTCTGGCAATGCCAGTTCCTAATTTGAAAGCGTATGATCCGGCTTTTGCCTATGAAATAGCAGTGATTGTGAAAGACGGTATTCACAGAATGTATGAATTAAAAGAAGATGTTTTTTATTACATTACCGTGATGAATGAATTCTATAAAATGCCTCCAATGCCCAAAGGTTCTGAAGAAGGAATCCTAAAAGGAATTTATAAATTTAAAGAATCTGATATTCCGGCTAAACAAAAATTGCACCTGCTGGGAAGCGGAACAATTTTAAACGAAGTTATAAAAGCGCAGAATATATTAGCTGAAAAATATGGGATACCCGCTGATGTATGGAGCGTGACAAGTTATAAAGAACTGCTCCGTGATGCTCAGGATTGTGAAAGATGGAATATGCTTCATCCTGATGAAGAACTTAAAGTACCGTATATTAAGCAAGCATTTCAGAATGAAGAAGGATATTTTGTTGCCGCATCGGATTATATGAAAATTCTTCCCGAATCAATAAGTAAATGGATTCCGGGAGACTTGATTTCACTTGGAACAGATGGATTCGGAAGAAGTGACGGCAGGGCAGCATTGAGGGACTTCTTTGAAGTTGATGCAAAATATATCACACTCGCAGGATTAAATTTGATGAGAAAACATAATAAAGTTAAAGCATCGTTCGTTAAACAGGTGATTAAAGATTTGGGAATAAATAGTGAAAAACCCAACCCTGCAGTTACATAACATTTATATAAGTAATCAAAGTAACAAATATGATAAAAGAAATAAAATTACCTGAAGTATCGGAGAGCATACAAGTAGGAACGATTGTTAAAGTCCTCGTGAATACAGGCGATATGCTGGAAGAAGACCAACCGATGATAGAGCTCGAAACAGAGAAAGCAATGTTCGAAGTACCTTCAACGGAAAAAGGAAAAATCGTAGAAATACTCGTTAAAGAAGGCGATAAAATAGAAGTTGGCAGTGTCATTCTTAAAATTGATGATGGAACGGGTGAAGCAAAATCAGAGACCGTAAAAACAGAAAAACCAAAAGAAGATATTAAAAAGAAAAAAAATATAGAATCAGTTCCTGAAAAAGTAAAACCTTCAGCAATGCAGGAAACGGAAATAAAACCGGTAGAAAATATTTCAAAACCTGAAGAAAAAATACAGAACGATACAACACTGGTAAATGCTTCTCCGGTGGTAAGAAAATTTGCAAGAGAGCTTGGTGTTGAATTGAAAGATGTTCCCGAAACTGATAATGACGGCAGGATTACGGAGAAAGAAGTGAAGAACTATGTAAAAAGCGTTTTCGAAACCGGAGGGTTGAGGCAAGCAAATGTTCCTCTTCCGGATTTTTCGAGATGGGGTGAAGTAAGAAAAGAGCCAATGAGCAAGGTGAGAGCGATAACAGCTAAGAGTATGTCTCACTCTTTATCAATTCCGCAGGTTACTCAATATGATAAAGCCGATATAACAGAACTGGAAGAATTCAGGAAAAAGCAATCAGCAAAAAACAAATCAGATGTAAAAGTAACAGTCACATCAATCCTCTTAAGGATAATATCATCTGCGTTAAGGCAATTCCCTCAGTTTAATGCAAGTATCGATATGAAAAATCAGGAAATCATTTATAAAGATTATTATAACATCGGAGTTGCAGTTGACACGGAAAGAGGGCTGTTAGTTCCTGTTGTGAAGGATGTTGACAAAAAGAATGTGATAGAGCTATCATTGGAGCTAACCGTTTTATCAGAGAAAGCAAGAAATAAAAAAATTATGCCCGATGAAATGGAAGGCGGGAATTTTACAATTTCAAATCTCGGCGGAATAGGCGGAACAGGATTTTCCCCGATAGTATATTCTCCACAAGTTGCAATACTCGGAGTATCTAGAGCAAGCACTGAAGCAGTTTGGATAGATGATAAATTCGAACCGAGACTGTTACTGCCTCTGTCATTATCATATGACCATAGATTAATTGACGGTGCTGATGCAACGAGATTTCTCCGCTGGGTTTGCAATGCACTGGAAAATCCGTTTCTGATATAGAGTAATCAGAGGGAAAAAATAATGTCGATAAAAATTTGAATTATAAAATACAAAAACCATATGAAATCCTACAGAAAAGAACTCTGGTTTGATATTAAAAAAAGAAGGGAGTTTATCAATATTACTCCTGATGTGAACAAATGCTTAACAGAAAGCGGGATAAATGAAGGTCTCCTGCTCTGCAACGCTATGCATATTACTGCAAGCGTTTTTATAAATGATGATGAAAGCGGATTACATAATGATTTTGAAAAATGGCTTGAAGGACTTGCTCCTGAAAAACCATATTCACAATACAAGCATAATGGGTATGAAGATAATGCAGATGCACACCTCAAGCGAACCATTATGGGCAGGGAAGTCGTGGTAGCAGTTACAAAAGGCAAACTCGATTTCGGTCCATGAGAACAGATATTTTACGGCGAGTTTGACGGTAAAAGAAAAAAGAGAGTACTGGTAAAAATAATCGGAGAATAATAAATCAGTTCCCAATCGGGGATTGGGAACCAGAGAAACTCAAAAAGGAGCAATATATCAAATATCAGTGATACTGAAACACTAAAGTTGTGCTTTCAGTTTTGAAACTATCATCGGTTTAGGTACTGCACCGACAATTTCATCGACTTTTTTTCCGCCTTTGAAAATCAAAAGTGTAGGGATACTTCTAATTCCGAACTTGGAGGCAATTAAGGGATTGTTATCAACATCAACTTTACCGATCTTTGCTTTTCCTTCAAATTCCCCTGCCAATTCTTCCACTATCGGGGCAATCATCTTGCATGGTCCGCACCATACTGCCCAGAAGTCTAAAAGTACAGGGATGTCGGATTGTTCTACTTCCTGCGCAAAATTTGAATCTGTAATTTGTATAGGATGCATAATTAAATTGTTTCCTTTCGGTTTTAAGTTTAAAAATTATAAAGATATTAATTTATGTTCAAGTTATTTTCGCCTAAAAGATTTTTTAATTTGATAATTAATTCATTTGTGGGTTCCACACGGAACTCTTTTGAACGGTAAACTTTTGATTCACCATTATTAATAACGTTAATGAAAAGATTGCAGCTACCGGGGTTCGCTTTAAATAAAGCTTTGAGTTCAGATATCAATCCATCATTTATCAAACTATGTTCGATGCTCAAACTTATATTGTGTGCATACTGTAGTTGAAAAGTTTCAATAGAGTGAATATTTTCCACTAAAAGTTTGATCTTGTCACCGTTTTCCTCAGCTTTGCCTTCGACGAATACAAGTTTATCGTTCTCGAAAAGTCTTGTCTTTGCATCATAAAGTTTACTAAAGGCAACGCATTCGCCTGTTCCGTAAAAATCAATCAGGTGGAATACTGCAAAACGGTTTCCTTTCTTCGAACTCTTCACCTGAAGATTGCTTATCGCTCCGCACATCTTCACATTCCCTAATTTTGAAAAATCAATTTCACTTACATCATCACCAAAATGCAGATTTACAAAATTCTTAATTAAACTTCTGTACTTTTCGAGGGGATGACCAGAGAGATAAAATCCGAGAACACTTTTTTCCCGGTTGAATTTTTCAGTTTCAGGAAATTCCTCAAAACCAATCAGGATTAAATCATGTTTTTTAGGCAAGCCTGAATCGCTTACAAATAATGCTTCCTGCCCGTTAGATTCGGGAGTGTCTTTATATCTTTGCGCATATAGAGTTGCCCTTTCAAGATTGCAATAAAGTTTATTGCGGTTCGGCTCCAGATTGTCGAAGGCACCTGCAAATATCAGACTTTCAAGAGATTTCTTGTTCACAATCCTTAAATCGACTCTCGTTAGAAAATCTATAAAACTATCATAGTTCCCGTTCTCTTCTCTTTCCTTTACAATTGACTCCGCTGCTTTTTCCCCTACGTTTTTTATCGCACTCAAGCCGTAAATAATGTTTCCAGCCCCGACTCCCTGTGTTACATATTCAGTTTTGAAGTCAAGAAAACTTGAATTTACATCCGGCTGCTTAAGTATGATGTTCATCTTTCTGCATTCCTCTGCAAGAAGCTGAACTTCCGTTTCGTCGTCTTTCCTTGACTCCATCGATACGGCAAGGAACTCGAGCGGATAGTGTGTTTTTAAATATGCAGTGTAAAATGCGAGAATGGAATATGCTACCGCGTGTGATTTGTTAAATCCATAATCCGCAAATTTGAACATTAACTCGAAAATCTCATTTGCGATTTTTTTGGAAACACCATTTTTATCGGCTCCTTTCATAAATTCATCTTTTATTTGTTTCATCTTTTCCTTTATCTTCTTGCCCATCGCTTTTCTCATATTATCCGCCTGCTCCATCGAGAAGCCTGCAACCTCGCGTGCTATCTGCATAACCTGCTCCTGATAAACTATGATACCGTATGTTTCTTTAAGTGCATTTTCCATCTTCGGATGGAGGTATGCATAAGGTTTTCTGCCGAATCTTTTATCGATGAATTCAGGAATCAGATTCATCGGACCGGGTCTGTAAAGAGCATTCATTGCTGCAAGGTCGTTTATGTTTTTCGGCTTAAGTTTCGAAAGATACTCTCTCATCTTGCTGTTGGAAAACTGAAATACACCGATTGTGGCACCGTTTGAAAAAAGTTCATAAGTTTTCTCATCATCAAGCGGAATATCCTCCGGCGTTAGATTCAGATTATGTTTTTTATTTATAAGTGAAAGAGTTTTGGATATCACTTTCAATTCCTTCAAACCGAGGAAGTCAATCTTTATAAGTCCTGCATCTTCAAGCTGATTCATATCATATTGCGTGCAGAAAATATTATCCACTCCCACTACTTTAGACAACGGTACATAGTCCGTAACATCTGAAGGTGCAACCACTATGCCTGATGCATGAAGGGATGCGTTTTTATTGAGGTTTTCGAGTACGCTTGCATATTCAAGCAGATTTTTTTTATCATTTTTTTCTGCAGGTGTTCCGGAATTGAAGTACTTGCTGAAATCCGGAACTTCAGATATACATTCTTTCAAAGGCTTCACTTTCCCGAAAACAATGGGTATGACTTTTGTAAGGTCGTTGATCTCATTGAATGGAAAGTTCAAAACCCTTCCCACATCTTTAAGCACTCCCCTCGGAGCAAGTTTATTGAAAGTGACTATCTGTGCAACAGAATTCTCTCCGTATTTTTGTTTTGCATATTGTATCACTTCATCACGTCTGTCGTCCTGAAAATCAATATCTATATCCGGCATTGAAATTCTTTGGGGATTCAGGAATCTCTCGAACAGTAAATTGTAATCAAGGGGATTTACATTTGTAATACCGAGGCAATAGCATACAAGGCTTCCCGCCGCACTGCCTCTCCCGGGTCCGACAAGAATGCCTCTTTCCCGAGCAGACTTGATAAAATCCGCTACTATCAGGAAATATCCCGGAAAATCCATTTGTTCTATTATTTCGAGTTCATGCTTTGAGCGTTTCTCAATTTCAGGTGTAATATCTTTAATGCGTTTATGCATTCCTTCTTTCGTAATTATTGCAAGATATTCATTCAGGTTCTTCGCCTCAGATTCTGCAGGGATTGGAAAATCAGGCATATGCTTTTGATGAAGATCCAGTTCAAGATTGCATTTTTCGGTCACTTCCAGCGTCGATTTAATCGCTTCCGGAAATTCCGAAAAAAGATTGCACATTTCTTTTGCTGATTTAAAATAAATCTGGTCAGTACCGTATCTCAATACCCTCGTTACTTCTGCAGGGTCATAATTTTTATTTTGTTTGGCACTCAGATGAAGATAAATATTATGGGCTATGGCATGTTCTTTTTTTATATAATGGACGTCATTAGTGGCGATGAGTTTTAGTCCGAATTCTTTCGCAATCTTAGGCATATCTTTCAATACAAGTCTTTCGGAATCAAGAGTGATATGGTTTTGCAATTCCAGATAAAAATCTTCTCCGAATATATCCTTATAGATTCCCGTCATCTCCCGTGCTTTTTTCTGGTTGTTCCTTGTGATGTAACAGGATATCACTCCGCCTGCACAGGCAGAGAGAGCCACCAGCCCCTCTCTGTATTGATTCAGGACTTCGAGGTCTATTCTCGGTTTGTAATAGAATCCTTCTGTATGCCCTATAGAAACAAGTTTCAATAAATTTTTGTAACCTGTTTCATCCTTTGCAAGAAGTATTAAATGAGCATAATTGATAGGTGCAGAAAGTGTATCTGAATTGTCCGCAAATGCATCATCCGACACATAATCCCTTCGCCCTTGTAATTTCTCTCCGCGATCATGTCTCGAGCCGGTTTGTGCAACGTAAGTTTCAACTCCGATTATTGGTTTTATATTTTTCTTCTTCGCATATTTATAAAATTCCATAGCACCGTACATGACTCCGTGATCTGTAAGCGCCACTGCAGGCATATTATTTTTCACTGCTTCATCTACTAGTCCGTATGTAGTGCTTATCGCGTCGAGTAAACTGTAATGTGAATGATTATGTAAGTGAATAAAATCCGGCATACTTGAAGATAACAATCAAATACAAATTTGTGTAGGGAAAAATTTTATAATTGATAAAAAAATTAATAGAGGTAAACCTTATGCAGAAAAGAAACAGAGAGATTGATTCCCTGTTTCCTAATCTTCGTTAAAGATCCCTTTTCATAGGGAATTGGGAATCTGTTTTGAAGTCGAGATTATACTTTACGAATTCCCGATATATCAACGATAGATCGGGACAGGCAAGGAGATTCGTAAAGAAAGAGTAGGAAAAGCGAGAGATTAATTCAAAAGAGATTTTGAATTACAAAAATTTATTAATTCTAAATACTCTATTAACAACAAATTAAACACAGAAAAATAAAAATGCGGGGATATTATTATTAAATATATTTAATCCTCTCTGCCAGTAAATCCAGTCAGAAAAAATCTAAAATGGAAAATCATCATCACCTGCAGGAGGGGGAACATCTGTCATCGGTGTCTCTCCGGCTTTTGCAATTTTCCATGCAAGAAGACTATTAAAATATACTTTTTCGCCCTTAGGATTTACCCATTCCCTGCCCCGCAGGTCGAAATTAATTTCAACTTCATCACCCGCTTTAAACTCATCCAGATAATCGCAGTTATCCTGTATAAGTTCAAACTTAATATATTGAGGAAATTCAGGTTTATCCGCATAAATTACAATAAATTCACGTTTCCTGAATGTATCCTTTATCATTTTGGTTGGAGATATTTCGTGTATCTTTGCTGAAATTTTCATTTTATATTATATTGATTAAATTTATTTTTGAAAAATAAAGAATTAAATATTAATTAATAATACTAAAAAGAGGGAAAAATTATAAAATCAATTTCACGAAGCCCTCGAAGAAAAAGAGAAGAAAAAAATATAATTTCTAAATAACCTTCGTGTTATTGCTTCTTTTGCTCTTTCATTATTCATTATTGTCCTGTTTTATTTTTTAATTTTTCATTTTTATTTTGTTTTCGAATCTCCTATCAAGGATCCCAGCCTGTCCCGATGCATCGGGAGCTCGTCGGGAATTCGAAAACTTCTTTCTCTCTGATACACCTTACCACGAAGGTGTTTTATAATGAAAATCCCCAAATAAGGGACCAATTTTCCATGGTGAAAGAGCAATAACAAGAACAACCAGAACAGTCGCAATTATTCCGGTAACCAATAATATTGTTAAAGGGACATTAGTCTTTTGTTTCTCAACACGGGCATACAATATATCCCGCAAATTTATTGTCGAAATTTTATTCTGTAGTTTATATTCCTTTTTAGGTTCACTTTTTATATATATTGTATCGGTTTTTTCCCATAAGAGTACGTCCATAGATTCTCTAAAGTGTTGATAATATTTTGCATTATAATCGGCAAGATAAATTGTTGAATCATTTTTTGTTGTGACATTTAAAATCTTTACATCATCATCGGCTCTTAATTTATCGGGTGAATAGTTTTCAACCCAGGTAGTCTGGCACGAATACAAACTCAGTGAGAATATTGCCAGCAATAATAAAACAAACGCCCTCAACAGATTCCGGAATTTTGGTTTTAAAATATTTGAGTAGATCATTTTTAAACTCCTTTCTTCTTTTGATACAAAATGCTAAAAGAAGACCGTAAAATTGTCATAGTATTGTAAATTAAATGTCAAAGTATTGTAAAAATAATCGATGGGTTATTACATCACTTTTTCGGTTTTCCAATCTTCGGCGGTTGTTTGAAAACCACAATTTGACATTCTGAGCGAAGCTGCCTGTCCCGATCTATCGGGAAAAAATCTCAAAACAGAATAAAAACGAGATTCTTTCCCGAGGTGATCCAATGAATTCGGGACAGGCTGTTCACTTCGTTCCTCAGGATGACAGTTTTCATACAGGCTCTCCGGATTAGAAACTTTTCTTGACTGTGACAGGCATGCAGATTCGTAAAAAGAGACTGGAAAAGTACCGAAAAAGAATATGATACGAAGGTGGGCTTTCGTATCGAGAGGAAAGCAAATGAAAAGCAAGTTTTTTCTCAAATAACTCATTTGTTCTCTTGATTTAAAACGTCAATAAAATAATTCTTACATAAGAATATTATTTATATATTTTTTTTTTTTTTCTGCATCTTGTTTGAAACCCAATATTAAAAAATGATAATACTATTCAAATTATCCGATATAACTCTCGATTTATTTCCCGATTTAACAAAATTCGTTGATAATATAAGTTTTAATAAACAATCAATAATAGATTATTTTATAAAAGAGTACGCTTTCGGTCCTTTTTTACCTGAAGTTACTATTGATGATGAAATCGTCTCTATTAATGTTGACACAGAAACAATTGAAAAATTTGAAACTGATTTTCAAAAAGCGGTAAGTTTTGCAGAAAATAGAAAATTCAAAGAGGCAAAAGAACTATTAGAAGATTTAATAAAGAAAAATCCTACCATTTCGGAATTTCATCGTGTTTATGGTCAAATATTTGAAGTTGAAGGTGATATCGAAAAAGCAAAAGACCATATTTCTGAAGCTTTGAAATGGAATCCGGATAATAAATTTGCTTTAGTTATGCTGGGTAATATTTACGCTCGGCATTATGATGATGTTGAAACTGCTAATAGATTTTATAACAAAAGTTTAACGGTTGACCCAAATGATTATATCGCTTTAAATAATATTGGTGCAAATCTTGCTAAGCTTGATAAGTATGAGGATGCAGAACGGTATTTAGACCTTGCAGTAAAAATTAATGACTCTTACCCGAATACACATTACGGATTAGGTTTAGTTTATGAGCACAAAAAAGAATATTCTAAATCTTTTTTATCGGCTATTCAAGCAATGAAATTATCTTTAAAGAAGGATAAAGATATACATAATCATTCGTATGGATTAGCCGGTAATTCTGCCTTTGAATATATTAAAGCCGATAAAAATATAAACAACATAATTCAACAATATAAAGAAGAGATTGAAAAAGAAGGTAATGTAAAAATAAAAATTGAATCTTCAAAAGAAATAGCTACACCTGCAAAAACCGAATATGCTGAAAATTATAATCGCGATTATCATTTGGTTCGTTATAATTCGGAATTACCCGGGGTTCATCATTTAATTATGCACGAATTAACTCATATTAACTTTTCTAATAAAGCAAAAAAAGTAGGAAAGAATATAAATTTCGCAACTGGTAATACTCATAGGGAATTATTTATTAGAAATTCCGAAAAACAAATATCTCTTATGAGCAGGAGTGGAATACCTGAACAAGGTATTACTCAATTTATAAATTCTCTTTTCGATGGTTTAATGAATCAAATGTTTAATGCACCAATAGACTTATTCATTGAAGATTATTTATATAATGAATATCCTGAAAATAGGCCTTATCAATTTTTTGCTTTACAATCATTTCAAAAAACTTATGTTGAAGGCTCTAAAAATAAAGATATTAAAAAGTTTACACCAAAATTTGTATTAGAAGCAAATAATATTCTAAATATTACTCATGCTTTGCAAATTGCAGAATTATTTGGTTATGATTTTACTCCTCAATTTGATGATTTAATATTATATAAGGCATTTGGAAATAAATTGTACAATCAATTTTTAGATATTAAGAAAAATTATTCCCCCGGTGAAGAATATACATTATTAAAAAAATGGAGCAAGGAATTAAAATTAAATCAATATCACAAATTAATTGAGCAAAAAGATACTGATAATAATAAAAGAATAGATGATTTATTGGATGAAATTAAAAAAGATCCATTAAACTTTAACGGAAATGAAAGAAAAGACGCAATCAAACGTGT
>DATCHW010000263.1:0-12679 GCA_036508135.1 Ignavibacteria bacterium | reverse complement strand
ATAAGAAATTGCCCCTGTTACATCACTCCAGTCTAATGTAGGCGTAAGTGTTAAAATGTTTGATCCATTAGTTGGACTGATTAAATTAGGAGTGTTTGGCGAGGCAAGTGTTGTAAAGTTCCAAGCAGTTGCCCAGTTACTTGTTCCGTTAGAGTTTGATGCACTTGCTCTCCAATAGTAAATTGTATTCGCTTGTAAAATACCCGATGGAACTTGATATTGTGAGCTTGGAAGACTGCTTAAATCAATTACCGGTAACGAGAAACCCGCGTTGTTTGCTACTTGAAGATTATACGAAGTAGCTCCTGTTACATCACTCCAATCAAGTAATGGCATGAGCGTAACACCTGAAGATCCGTTAGCTGGGGATACTAATGTTGGAGAAGATATTGTCGTTGTAAAATTCCACACTGAACTCCAAGGACTTATTTCTAAATCATTATAATATAAAATATTAAAACCATACACTCTCCAAAAATATTTAGTAAATCCTGTCAATGTTCCAGATGATACAACAGCTTGAGTATTTGTAACTATTGTATCATAATTAGTAGAATTAAAACTCGAATCCGATGAAATTTGAATTCTATATTTTGTAGCATAATTTAGTGAATTCCAAATCATGGTAGGTACATATGAAACATTAAAAGAATTATTCACAGGGGATAGCAACATAGGTCCATTTGCGAACAGAACTCCTCCTGTTGTTGTTTTATATACAATCCCATATTCGGTTCCAGATGATGATTTATATGATCCTGAGGAATAACCCACACTTGAATCTATCATTTGTATTGACCAAATATATCCATTTAAACTATCAACAGATTGTCTCATAAAATTATCACCACCGTCAGTCGATTTGTAGATCAAATTATATTGTGGATAAGGAACAGTCGACCCGTACCCTCCGAACCAACCAGTATTTGTATTACAAAAATATACGGTGTAAAAGTGAGCAGCTATAAACGTATGCGGAATACCAAACCAGTTATCACCTGAATTTGTCGTTTTGGCTATAGTTGCCTCATATACTTGATATCCTGTGCTCATTTCGGGAAAAAAGATGTCACTTGCATGAGAAGAATAAACAATATTCCAATTAATGCCTCCATTACTTGTTTTCCAAGTTGCAGAAGACGTCGTTATCGTATGACCAATATTTTCCGAAGTAAATACAATTTTAGTGAACCCTCCAGGAACATCATTAGAAGGTATCAAAGACCAATTATTACCTGTATTAGTTGTTTTGTAAAGTATATAATTATTCGTAGCTGCATAGCCAGTAACTTGATTAATAAACGAAACACTAGTAATGTAGTGGTCATGAAGAGTAGTTGAATCAATCATTGATATCCAATTATTTCCTCCGTTTACCGTTTTCATAAATCTATCCTTCGTGTTGGATGTGCTACGTTGTACACTTACAAAACCTGTATTTTGATTTATGAAATATAAACAAGCAATATAACCTGACGAATTACTGAAATTTGTATAATCTGCCCAACTCAATCCCGAATTTGTAGTTTTAATAATTTTTCTTGCGTTGGTATTATTAAAGTATCTGTAACCATAAGCAAAACCAGTATTTATATCTATAAAAAATGTTTTAAAATGGCTTTCTTCTGTATCGATAAAAACAGTTTTCCACCCTGTTTGGGACTTTAACTCAACGATGTTTGTAAACAAATAAACAAATACGATAAAGTATATAAGTTTTTTCATAACAATTATTTTAAAGGTTTAAGAATATTTATTTCTTGTTACAGTTCTCGCATAAATTAACGAAACAAATTTTATCGAGATTGTTATTATCAAACTCATCCCGGAAATTACTTAGCAGATCCGGTTTCAAATGTTTCGGGCAAAATTGTTTGTGGCATATTGCGCATTCATAATAATTTTCATCTTCCAAATAGCTTTTGCCATTCAAATCTTTGCTGATATGGAAATCAATACCGCATTTACTACATTTCATAATTATTGAAATTTGAAGTTTATAAAAACTTTTTTATAATTTTAGATATTCTCGTTGGATTTCATTTTCTAAAGAATACACATAAGCATATATTTCATCATTATTAAGATTCTGTATAATGTCATTATTTAAAGAACCCCCATTATTTTGTATCTCTTCTATGCATTTGTCTAATAATCCATCCGGGTAGGGATTTGTACCATTACCTTTAGCTATGCTTAAAAACACAACCTTTCCGTCTTCAAATTTAATAATTATATCTGGCGGATCTCCACCGCTGTGAGTCTTTAGGCAAATCTTGCACTCTTTGTTAAAAAGTTTTATAGTTTTAGTTTTTAAGTTTAAAAAATATATTTTTTTATCGGGTATAATATTAATGCAATAAAAAAAGGACGCTAACTTCACCCGTCCTTCGTTGAGGCCCTGGGGGGTCCGTCAAAGAGACAAAATGAAGCGCGTCCTGTTTATATCAGGACGCAACTCCATTACATCGTTCCTTTGACTTTTTTTAGAACCCCAGTGTTTTCAACGAAGAACGCGTAACAAGTTACGTGCTAAAATCTTATATAAAGAACGTAATAATCCCTATGTTTATAAATCGGGATTAATAATTTATTGAACATTAGTCAATTATGGAAATAAAACAAATGATAAAATAAATGGTGGTATAATAAATTCAGAGGGGAGTAATCTCCTTTTTTCTTGTAATATTGGGAGCCATGAGATTTGGTAATATCGCCGGAAAATACTATTAATATATTAAAGGAATTAAATTATGAAAATATTAGAAAAAAACAATTATTCATTCAAAGCCCATTCAGATAAATTCATCGGTTGGAATGTATTCAAATGTAATCTATTTGATGAAGACTATAATCCTTATGATTTGTATTTCAATATAGCTACAAAGCATCTCAAACCACTTTTCGAAACAACAGATAACGAATTGGCTATCGGTGAATACGGGAGATTAAGGGAATATGAAAATTCAGATGAGTGCAATTATGACGAAATAAAACTTACGATTGTATTCAATTTGGACGGGATATTTTTTGAAGCGGAATATCTGATTAATGTTGCGACTGGGGTTGTCGAGTTGAGAATGGATAAGCCGTTGATATGTGTTAAGGATTTTATTGTGCCGATGATATAGACATTACTCTGGCTGAGCTGATTAAAGAGAAAATGAAGACAGATAAGCGGTTGCCGGTCATTTCTAATGTAGTTGTTAAATCAGATGAAGTTTCATATTCGAATTCATCATCATCAATGAATTTAAACATTGAATTATTCAATGTTCGACTTTCTTAACTTCTAAGAAATATCTTCCGTCTTCAATTTCAAAACTACCAAACTTAATATAACCGGCTGAATCTAATATTCCTTGTCTTTGCAATTCTAATATTACCCCAATATCCTGAGTAAGATCAATTATAGTATCATTAAATACTATCTTTTCCGGTTCTTTATTTTCCAATATATTAAAAGTGGACTCGATAAAAATACCGAAACAAAAAACAATAGCGATTATTCCTGACAACAATAATAATTTTATATTTTTATTCATAATCAATTTATAATAATTGTAAAACATTCAGGGGATTAATTCACCTGTCAGTATATCAAATTTAATATAGAAGGAATAATTCATAAATATACCATTCCTCATCATTTCATCAGGCGGGTCTAAGTGAACTTCGACAAGCGCATTTTTAGTTAACCGGTAATTGCTTTGCTTTAATTCTTCAAGTTTCCCGGGATTATCAAATATACTGAAAGGGAAAGGATATTCCGAGATACAATCGGATTTACGGTGCAATATCGAATCAAACAAATAACTGCTTAAAATAAAATCAATGTGAATATTTTTATAGTTAGCGGGAATATCAGCAAAAATAAAATCATCAAACATATCTTTATCTTCTTTTTGAAGTTGAGAAACGAAAATACTTCCATTATTATCTGAAATTTTAGTTATTTCAGAATTGATTTCAGCACAAACCGGATTATTATTTAGAAAGTCGAGGAAATCATATATATCCATTTCGGAATAGAGACTTTCTAAATTCAGATCAGGTTTTGATTTAAAATATTTTCTGGCAGAATCTGCCATTTTGGTTACATTAATTGTCAAAATGTTTTCGTCCTGGAATGTGAACAATTCTATTATTCCTGCATATATTTTTTTTACATACTTCTCAATAATTTTTTCATTTAAGCCAAACATTTCAAATAGTTTTTTATTCATCGCAATATTGCTGCATTCACTTAATATGAAATTAAAGCTGTATGCTGTTCCCGGGGCAACGCATTTGAGTATATGATTCAGATTAATCAATGGAAATAAAAGGTCTGGTTTGCCCAATTTTATTTTTCTTTAATTATTAACAAAGATAATAATATTATAAGGACATCTTTTGTCCCTGCGGATCACTTATATTTAAAAAAAATAATTTATGGAATCTTATACAGAAAAACTCGCTAAAAGGTTTTATGTGATGCAAAACATCGGTTGGGGGTGTCTTTTGATTTTTCTAATGATATTTTTGATATTTGCATGCGGTATTCTGGGGATATTATTCAGTAACAAATAACATTCCATTTTGATATTTTTAAGAAAGCATATTAAAATGGGAAAAGATCAGAAATTATCGGTTAATAAGGCGCTTCTTAAACGTCTTGCTACAATTGATAGGGAAATATCAGGTAAAAGATTTCCGAATAAAAGTATTCTGTCAAAATTACTTGGGGTATCATCTAAAACCATACAACGGGATGTTGATTTTATGAAATATGAGTATGATGCTCCGATTGAATTTGATAATATAAGGAAGGGATATTATTATACCGATAATAAATTTAGGCTAAATCCCTTGTCAGTTGATGCGAGCGATTTTCTTGCTATCGCAGTAACAGAGAAAGTCTTAGAGCAGTATAAAGACAGTCCTTATGCAAAACACTTTAAAAAGTTTTATGAAAAGCTTTCTTATCTTTTTGACAGCAAAATAACTATATCTGCGAAAGATTTAGATAATATTATAAGTTTTAAAATAGGACCTGTTCGGAAAGTAGATGAAAAAATTCTGGATAATCTAAATACCGCCCTGAATAACAACCGGAGAATTAAAATCAAATATTTCACTGCCTACAGCGGAATAAGTAAGGAGCGACAGATTGACCCATATCATATTATCAATCACCAGGGAGACTGGTATATGGTGGGTTATTGTCATCTCTCAAAAGAGATTAAGGTATTTGCAGTTAGCCGTATTCAGGAAATCAAACTGACAAACAGATATTATGAAATTCCACCTGATTTTAATATAAAAGAATACTTTAAAGGGAGTTTTGGAATATATGAGAGTAAAGAGATGTATGATATTAAACTGCATATAACCGGTGATTCTGTTGGATATGTAAAGGAAAAGCAATGGCACGAGTCACAGAAAATCACGGACAGAAAAGATGGTTCGATGATATTGGAATTTAAAGTTAATAATCTGACTGAGGTAACTTTTTGGATACTTGCCCTGGGTAAAGATTGTAAGGTATTGAAACCAACCGAACTAAGAAAGAACGTGATTGAGGAATTAAAACAAGCAATTCTAAATTATAATATCTGATTATTCGTTTGCTGGGGCATTCATTGCAAATCTGATAAAACAATTAAAAATAATGACCAAAATGAACCCGCAGTTTTCAAAAGATAATCTAATGGAATATTTACAGCGAAATTATAAAGGATTTTATAAAACTCAGTTAAAAGAAGAAAAAGCGATAGGATTTAATTGATTTAAGTAAATAGAAAATATTAATAATGAATCCTCATAGATATTTTAATTTTCAGGTTTAATAATTTAATAGAAATTTTTAAAAGCAAAAAATATATTTAGAAATACTATATTTTAATTAAAATAAGTATCTTTAATAATAAATGTTGTTAGGAAATTTAAAAATAAAAGGAATAAAAAAGGTCAAAAAGTAAACCTATCCACCGAATTAGAATGGCTTAGGGTTCATTTTGTATTCATATAAACAAGTTATGTGCAACTTTAGGACACACTATACACAAAAAGACAATCGAATAATAACAATTTAAAAACAAATAAATGAGGTATACATTTTGGAACAACAAAGGCGGGACAGGTAAATCTAGTCTAGCATTTCAGACAATAACTGAATACGCAATTTTGCACCCAACGGAAAGAATATTGGCAATTGACTTATGTCCTCAAGCTAATTTATCAGAACTTTTCATGGGTGGACTTTTGGGAAATGGTGGCGTTAATCTAGGTACCTTAACAACACCAACAAGCACTTGTACAATTGGCGGTTATTTTCAAGACAGACTTTCAACTCCGTATAATGTTCCGACAATCAACCCAGCATTATATACGAGTAATCCTAGCAGTATGAATAACAAAATTCCAGTTAATATTGACTTAATTGCTGGTGACAGAATTGTAGAGTTACAATCAAATTCAATCTCCGCTTTATCAATAACACAAATACCGGGTATTGACACGTATTTAAAAGTAATTGATTGGGGTAATGATTTAATTAATGCTTCAAATCAAACAAATAATTATGATGCGATTTTTATTGATACGAACCCAAGTTTTGCAATTTATACCCAAATAGCATTGGCAGCAACAGACAGAATTATTGCTCCTGTAATGGCAGATGATAGTTCAAGAAGAGCATTAACAAATATTTTTTCGTTAGTTTATGGACTTAATTTGCCATCAGCGATTTACAATACATATGCTTTTAATACAAAATTAGCTAATGGTGGTAGACCACTTCCTAAAATACATCTTGTTGTAAAAAACAGACTGACTCAATATATGGGACCTGCATCCGCTTACGCATCAGTTCTTACCTCAATTGACAATGACTTAAATGCAGTTTTAGCAACTCATCCGCAATATTTTACTTTCACAAATTTATCAGACGGATTAGTTGACGTAAGAGACTTTCAAACAACAGGTGTTGTGGCATTTGCAGAAGCAACACCATTTAGTAGACTAGCAATAGGTAATCATAATATATTTGGACAATACACACAAATACAACATGAATATTTAACAAATTGTGTGACAGCAATAAACAGAATTGTAACCAGACTATAAGAAAAACAGCACATAACATCACCTACCCAAAAGGCGGGGTTTCGTGCTTCTCAGACATTGAAGTGTAAGCTTGAACATTTGTGCTTCATATGAAGTTCAGAGGTAAAATTCCCGCCCTTAGGGGTAGCTGCAAACGTTTTAAGCAAGCAAAATAAAAAAAATAAAATAAGAATATGAAAAGACAAATCAACGAATCCGAAAAACAGCAATTACTGGTAATCCATAGAAATAAAGATGGCAGAATTTATTGCTTCATAGACAATGAACCAATTGAAGATACAAAGAATATTCATTTTGACCATATTGATCCATTTGCTAAGTCAGAAGAAACTTCACTTGATAATATTGCACCTGTATGTAAAAATCATAATTTGGCAAAAAAGGATATGTCTTTGTCAGAATATCGGGACAAACTTTCTATCGAAAAACTTTTCAAAGAAAAAGAAAATTGTGGCAAACAACTAAAGTTGAATGATGTTCTTGTTGCTAAATATAATGTAGATTATGCTTATTTAATAAAATATGAATATTTAAAAGCTGAAGAAAAAATACAAATAAAATATTTCATTGATAATAAAAAGACAAATTTACCAATAGTAAAAAAATATCCCGTATTTATCTGTCCAATAACCGAATTACACTTTTTTTATGCTCAAATACCAGTCCGAAACATAATTAATGATGGTAAAGAAGAATCTGAAATTGAATTACAACCAAGACCTTTAATACTTGACCATTTTTGGAACTTGTATAGACATTTAAGGGTCAATACACAATTACAGCCTTCAATTTGCAGAATAGAGGGAGATAATCCGATTTTTGTTTTTGATGGACAGCATAAGGCAGCAGCTAAAATATGGGCTGGCGCACAATTTATTGACGCCAAGATTTTCATTGAACCTGATGTTATAAAATTGATGAAAACAAATTTAGTAGCGCATGACAAACTGAAGCAACTAAGATTTTATTCTTCAATACTTGCAGATAAGCTTTCTCAAATTTATGGTATAAATTGGCAAAAATATATTGAAACCGCTGAACGTAAATCAGAGAAAGGATTTTGCAACTTTATAAAATATTCAGAAACGAGTACTGATGAAAAGCCAATCAAGCAAATCGAAGCTTTTATCGTGGAATCAATTTTAAAACATAATGACAATAAAATTCTTCCCTATGTTGCCCCAGAAAATAAAACAGGTAAACAATATGCAATAAGTAGAGACTCCTTAAATAAGTATTACTTTCGTTATTTTATCACAAGTCCACCGCTTGATATAGAAATTGATAGCAAAGAAGATTTTAGAAATCATGAAATCGAAAATAATGTTTTCTTACTAAATCTTTTGGCAGATAAAATACTGATTGATAAATGGAATCCTGTTGCAAACTCCGAAGACCATAGAAAAGCTGAAAGGATTTTTAGAACAGGGTCAATCATGGCTTGGTTTCCAATTCTTAGAAACGTAATTTATAATAAACTTGATATTATCAATCCTAACGACGCAGATAAAATACTCTTTAGAAATATACCTCCTGAAAAATGGTTATTGATTGAAAATTTTATTAACAAAATGTTCTCACATAAAATATGGTTAGACAAAGACCCAAACATTGATATTGTTTTAGGAAACAAAAAAGCAGAAATCACAAAGAAACTATTCGATGAGAAAGGATTTACTGATAAATGGATATTAGGACTAATAAACTAAAAATCTCCGCTAATAACACTGACTTGCTTTAATGCCGTTAGTGCTTCGTGAGACAGGATAGTTTTAGTTTGTACGAAAACAACCTAATTGTGTCCATAATTTTATTTTAATTTTACAATTTAATGTTTTTTCTTTTTTCCTTCTGCGAACATGGGGATTGTGTATTTTTTGTAGAGGTCGAAGAGGAATTCGAGGCGTGAGAGCTCTGTCGGGAATGGTTGCGGACGGTAGCAGAGGTCAACCGCTTTATCAAGATGTTTATGTGTAGCAAAGTATTTGATACAATGAACTTTATATTTACAAATACCACTTTCTCTGGTTAAAAGTACGATATCATCTTCGTGAATATTCTTGAACCTGCCATAAACACCTACAAAAAGATAATCATCGTTATGAGGTCGGATGAATTTATCAAAATAATTTTTTGAAGCGTCGTGGGTCATATTAATTTTAGTTATTCAGATCCTTGAGAGCCATAACCTAATGACATAATCAACTTAACATTAGCTTCTTCAATATCTGTTAACATTTTTGTTATATCGTAATACCTTGGTTTATACCAGGGTTGATCATTAAAATATTTTTTCCATTCAAGAGACTGAAAAATATATCCGTGACGTGCAAAAATCTCATATCTCATAATCTTCAATTCTCTGTCTGATTTGTTCTTAAAATCTTGATGTTTAAGATACCTTGTCGATCCTTCTGGATATATTCCATAAACTTTCGTAGTATCTAATAAACTATCATTTTTATTTATCAAATTTGTTCTATATTTGATTTTCTCCTGTTCTAATAATTTTTCCTTCTCTTTTAATTTCTCTTCAAATTTCTCAACATCATTTGATGTATTATCTTTTGATGTATTAGATTTGGAACAGGAAATAAAAATAATACTAAATAAAAAAAATATTAAATAATTTTTCATAATTTATTGATAAAAGTAAAGAAAATTATCTTTTATTTCCAAAATTTGTTTTTTACAAATTTTAAAAGGATATTTTTTATTTTCTTCTAAAAAATTACATCGTTTTAATAAAACATTTTTCATCTTTTTTTCCTCCATACCAAGATAAGTATAGAATTAAATTAACCAGCTGAATTTAAACAACCTATAAACCAAAATTTACTTCCGATTTTTTTAAAAAGTAAACGATATTCAGGTAAATTGACAAGAAAACATCCACTAAAAATTGAATATGAGTTTGGGAAACGAAAATAATACAAACCGTATTTAGATTCAAACTCAATATATTTTGACCAATCATCTCTAATAAATATTTTTTTTATTAAATAATCAAGTTCTTGTTCATCATCTAATAATGTTAAATTATCCCATCCAGTTTCAGTAAAAACCACTGGATAATGAGTTATATCAAGAAAATCACTTACGTTCCCGAGCTGAACAATTTGTTTAAATTTTGACCAAAAGTCTAAAAATTCTTTGGAATCTTTACGATATTTATCAATCATTATCTTTGCATCGCCAGCTGAGTCTGTTTTTATTAATACATTGTATTTCGAAAGGTTTTTTTTAAATAAAAATACAATTTTGTTATCTTTTTCTAAAAACATTCCCAACTCCTTATTTTCTTTATTATATATAACTCCATTATTCAAATTAACAGTATCTAAATTAGACCCATCATATAAAAATTCTGTGATATTACCATCATAATATATGCAAATATCACCAAATGTATCACTAAAATCACCATATTCATCGCAATCACTACAACTCAATAAATCACCAATTATTCCTTCATATATTCCTGAATATACCGACGGATTAATAGCAGAATTATTATTTTGAGAATATAAATTAATTGTGGACGTAAATATTACAATAAAAGTTGATAAATAAATGAATAAATTATTTATTGTTTTCATAATTATATTATTAAATTCTTTCGATTGTGTATTAAAAATTTCTTCTTTTTAAGAACTAAAAGAGCAATCAAAACTAAATAAATCCATAGAACCACAAACACACAAAATACTACAGAAGAATTTGTGTAACTTAATCCTAAGGATTCAAATGATTCTAAAAAATTTACAGATGTATTAAAAAGTCTTTCTGAAAATATCTCAAAATTATGGATAAAAATGAAAAATATTATCGAGAATAATATAAAGATGATTTTAAGATAATGCTTGCCCCATAATGCATCAATTAATATCATATATGTAAAAGGAATAATAAGAAAATATACTAGAATATTAACTTCTAAATAACTCAATCCTGTTATATCAGCTACAAAATGTAATGTTACAGCAACTATTTTAAAAATTATTTGCATTATAGATTAAGTTATTTATTTCGATTACTTCGTTCAATTAAAAGTTTTAATTCCTTTATCTTTCGTTTATATTTTATTATGTAAAACACTAAAACAAATAACACTATTGGAAGCCAAATAAAAAATACCAAAGCATTAAATTCTGTGTGAGTTAGACCAAACATATCTGCAATAAAATCCAATATACTAACAAAAAAAATAAAGATACTTTTTATTAAGTTACTCATTTCAATCGCTTCGCTCGATTTTTTGTTTTAATAAAAATTCTAAATTATTTATTTTTTGTTTATATTTTAATAAATAAAATATTAGCAAAAACAATATAATTGGAAGCAAAATAAAAAATCCCAAAACACAATCTTCTGCGTGAGTTAAACCAAATGTATCTTCTACAAATTTCAATACATTAACACCAATAAGATAGATATTTTCTAAAAAAATCTTCATTTCAATTGATCATTTAACTATTTCCATCATCAGCACAGGATGAATCTCTCTCCCATTCTTTGGAAAACTTAATTGCACGATTTTTTATCTTGTTCCAGCTTAAAGGCATATAATCGGTTTTTAATAAAAAATAAGGATTTATTGTGAAAGATATAATAGAGAAAATTACAGATGGGTAGACCGATGTCTATGTATGAAAATTTATCATCTGTCAGGTGGAAACACCTGACAGCACACCTCGGACTTTATAAAAATCTATTTAAATCATATAACTCACCGCATTTACCGGACAGTCGTTGTTTATACTTATAAGCGCATGTGTCACAGTGTATTCCCTTATTACGATTAAGGACCAACTGGAGGATTTCTTTTACTGAATTAGCGGCTTCATCGCGAAATGTAAGGTCTTTCGCGTCGGACTGCCCGCAGTGGAGTAGTATATAGTCAATGAAAAAGTCACCAACCGGCGGAAAGACGATTGATACGCTAAGAATTTGGGTGCTGTCTTCGCGGTGTTTGTACCTTAAGTTCATCCACAGACCTTCTTCAGCTGTTTCGTCCAGTTGGAGATCGTGTAATATATAATGGGTTGAAATGCCGTATGGTTTGGGTGAAGCTATCAGGTGGCATTTGAGCTCGCAGCCTCGGTCCTGATCAGGGATGAAGTCCGATGTAAAATATAATATGTTTTTCGATCTGGCTTTTTTACTTTTGATTGTCATTTTTTTGAGTTTTAAATTTTATAGATAGTCCCGAAAGTTATTGTTCCGAGAGTAATAGTCCCGAGGGTGATTGCCCGAGGGTGACTCACCACGCGGTAAAGAGCTTTTCCCACCGCGTAAATGTGTACCCTCGGAGGTTTCCCTCGGAGGTTTACCCTCGGGATTCGTGCACAATTATGAGCGTTTAAATTACTCATTTATGTATAATAACATCTTTCAAATAACTCCCTTGATTTCCGGAAACGTTAGCTCGTTCTGTTAATTCTAGTATTTAATTAAAGGTTTCAAGCTACTCCCTCGATTTTCAAAAACGTTACTTCGTTCTATTAATTCAAGGAATTTGTTTTTATTCAGTTAAATAAAGATGAAGATTAAGGCGCGGACACTTGAA